>JAJCXO010000188.1 GCA_029263395.1 Acidobacteriota bacterium
ACCACTTTGGATCTTGGCCCGGGCGAAGACCAGGCGACCGACGTCGCGGTTCAACCCAATGGTTCGATCCTGGTCGCCGGCACCATGCAGAGCCCAGCCAACGACAACAACTACGCGATCGTGCGGTTGCGAAGCAACGGCACGATCGATCCGGGGTTCGGCAACGCTGGCGCCACCGTCGTCTCTTTCGACCTCGGCCAAGACAACCACGACAACGCCACCGCGCTCGCGCTGCGCCCCGACACCGGCAAGATACTGGTTGGCGGTTATGTGGAGCGTAGCAGTGTCGGGGACAGCGATTTTGCGATCATCCAACTCGAGGGCGATCTGATTTTTGCCGACAGTTTCGAGAGCGGCGATACCCTGGCTTGGTCGCAGTGATGTCGATCCGCCCTCAAGATCCTCCCACCTCGATCAGCTCTCTTGAAGTGGTTTTCGTCTCGATGTCGTGAACTCGGGTAGACGCAGCAGAGATCGCCGATCCAACCGGTGGGAGGAGGTGCTCATGCAAGTGATCATGATGGGTGCTGTCCAAGCCGTTCAGGGGCGAAGAATGCTATGTCGGCCGAGGGTACGCGGCAACAGTGCTCTTTCCATACTTCGAAGTTGATCTCGACGATCCCCTCGGAGTCGGAACGTTGCTCTCGATCACCAACGGACGCGGCGGCGATGTCTCCAGCTGCTGCGGCCATCTACTTCACCGAGGGTGGCGGCGCACCAGGAGCCGAGACGCTCAATGCTCTGGCGGGTGACGTCATCTATGTTGATGCCGCCAGCAAGCTGCTCGAACAGGCACTGGCCTCGGCCCTGGAAAACCTCGGAGAGGGCCATCCCTCAGTTGCCCCAGCTGCGGCGAATCTTGCGATGGTGCTCGAGGCTCTAGGAAAATCAGCCGAGGCAATGGCGACAATCCAGATCGCAGTCAGAGCAGTCGCCGGGCAGCCGGAGGGGTCGTACCACCGAGCGAACGTGGAGCGGATTGCTGAGTTTCTCCAGGCGGATGACTCGACTCTGGCTTAGAGAGCGTTTCGGCCTTGGGATCGTCGGACCGCGCTACCTCTCGACTCGTCCCCTTACTGTCGGAATCCCACAAAGCGAGACGCGAAAGATTCCCGGGCGTATGGCTTTTATACCGCTGATCCCGCTCGATTTCAGATCGCTTCAGACCCTACCTCTTCCCCAACCGGCGGGACCCTTGCTTCCAGGATCTCGGCTTCGGCGCTTCGGCCCATGGCCCGCAGTACCTCTGCCAGGCTGGTCAGATTGACCTGTAACTCTTGCGAGTCCGGATCGAGTAGAGGCTCCCGGATGGTCCAGGCGCGCCGATACCAATGTTCCGCCTCGACCCATTGCTGACGTTCGCGGTAAACGTCGCCGAGTCCACCGGCGGTAGAGCCCACGTCAGAGTGGACTGGCCCAAGCGCCGTCTCCTGGATTTCCAACACTTCACGGAAAGTGGCTTCCGCTTGCGCCAACTTACCCTGGTTGAGGTAAACCCAGCCAAGGTTTTTCAGCGGCACCATCGTCTCAGGGTGATCGGCGCCAAACAAGGCCGTGAAGATCGTTTTCGAGGCGAGAAAAGACGCCTCGGCTTCTGCTGTCCGCCCAAGCTTCAGCTGACAAGACCCGATGGCGTTGTGATTCCAAGCCATCTCGGTACTATCACGCCCGGTAGCCGTCTCGAAGATCGGCTCCGCTTCAATGTACTTCGCAACACAGCCCGAGTAGTCCCCTCGACCATGAGCAACTCTTCCGAGATTGCTAACCGCTCGGGCAAGCCAGATAGGTGCAATGTCTGGTGACGCTTTGGCGATGGTTGCGGCACGTTCCAAGACCGGTTCAGCGTTGTCGAGTTGCCCCCACTCCAAAAGGCACGAACCCATCCGGTGGAGGGTCCTGACAATCTCTGGATTGTCGTCACCATAAACCGATTCGCGGATGGCGAGCGCACGCTCGAGGTGAATGATCGCGTCGCCAAAATCATCATTCACCATAGCGATATCCGCCAGCAATTCGAGTGACTCAGCGACCAGAGCGTGGTCGGAGCCAAGGTGCACCTCCCGGATAGCCAGCGACCGCTGGGCAACTTCTTCTGCCTCGCTCAGTTCATGAGCCAACCCGAGAGCGCGACCGAGAGCACGCAGCGTTTTAGCCAGGTCGAGGTGCTGCGGCCCAAGAGCAGCCTCTTGCAACCACAACGCACGTCGCAACAGCTCAACAGCTTCGTCGACCCGGTCTAGGGTCACAAACGCACGGCCGAGCAAGGCCAACGGGCGCGCCAGGTCGACATGCTCTGGTCCCTGAATCCGCTCACGCAACTCGAGGACCTCATTCAGGAGATCTGCGGCCACCGGATACCGTCCTTGGCCGATCTCAGCTGTGGCCAAGGTTTCGAGGCTTGTCACGACATCCAGATGTTCCGCGGGCAAGTGCTCACGTCGCAGTGCCAAGGCCTCGTCCGCCAGCTCGCCTGATTCTCGGTGCAGTCCGAGATTGCCGTTGACGGTTGCCATGGTATCGAGCAGCTGAGCCCGAACCAGCGGCTGATCGGACAGGTCGTCTCGCAGACGTTGGGCGCCACGCCCGAGAATCTCGCGGGCCGTGAGATCCCCACCCGCTTCGCGGAGG
>JAJCXO010000189.1 GCA_029263395.1 Acidobacteriota bacterium
GCCGTAGTCGAGCACCGCCGCGCCACGGTCCTGGAGGGTCAACATCGCCCGCACCTGCACCGCCATCGACTGTTTGGCCGGCTCGACGATGGACGATGGGTCGCTGCTCTGACGCTGGCGCCAGTCCTCCAGCGTCCAGCCCTGCGGCAGGTAGCCGTTGATCGGATCGTGAGCCGAGGTCTGGTCGGTCACCACGTCCGGTACGACACCACGGGCCACCAGTTCGGAGAACACATCCGCGGCATTGCCGAGTAAACCAATCGAAGTTGGGCTCCCCGACGTACGCGATGCCTCGACGATCGCCAATGCCTCATCGAGCGTCGCAGCCTTGCGATCGAGATAACGAGTGCGGAGACGAAAGTCGATCCGAGTCGGATCACATTCCACCGCGATCATAGAAAAGCCCGCCATCGTCGCGGCTAGAGGCTGGGCGCCGCCCATGCCGCCGAGGCCACCGGTCAGGATCCAGCGTCCCTCCGGTGAGCCGCCGAAGTGCTGCTCACCCACCGCCACAAACGTCTCGTAGGTGCCTTGGACAATCCCCTGGGTGCCAATGTAGATCCACGAGCCAGCAGTCATCTGCCCATACATCATGAGCCCCTTGCGATCGAGCTCGTGGAAGTGTTCCCAGTTGGCCCACTTGGGCACCAGGTTGGAGTTGGCGATCAACACCCGTGGCGCGTCGGCATGGGTGCGAAACACCCCCACCGGCTTGCCGCTCTGGATGAGCAACGTTTCGTCGTCTTCGAGCCGCTGCAAGGTCTCGAGGATGCGATCGAAACACTGCCAATTGCGGGCGGCTCTACCGATCCCGCCGTAAACAACCAGGCTTTGAGGGTGCTCGGCAACTTCCGGATCCAGATTGTTCTGGATCATCCGGAAGGCAGCCTCGGTCAACCAACTTTTGCAACTAAGCTCGCTACCCCGGGGGGCGCGGATAACACGACTCTCGTCGAGGCGTGGATCGGTCATCAGCTCTCCTTTACTCTGTGGGTCCGCTGGCTGTGGCTTGGCTATGGGGTCCGGCGGCCAAAGGTCTGAAGTCAGAAATGACCCGCAAATCGATACCGTGATCCAGGGTGCCAGAGGCAAGCCAGTGACGCCACCCGATCTCCTGACCAGGTGCGTCGCACGAGCAGCAACGCGGCCTCGGTGGGTGCCATGCGCAGGACTTGTGCAACCTCTGCATCGGGCTGGCGAGCCTCAATAGTGTACTCCACCCGCGCCAAGGGGGCTTCGCGCACCAGAAACTCATTCGGCGTCAACTGTTCAAAATCCTGAGCCAAATAGGCTTCGGCAAGCTCCGGCGACACCCAACGAGCTTCCAATTGGATCGGAGCCCCATCTTCGAAGTGCACCAGCCGTGAACGGGCCAAGCGCTCGCCTTCCTCGACCTCGAACCGGGACGCCAACTCGCCAACGGCCAGCACCGGCTCGAGCGTCAGAACCTGCGAGTGATGCACATTGCCACGGGCCAGGATCTCGTCGGCAATCGAGCGGATCTCGACCAGCGTCGAGGTGATCTTGGGCTCGGCGACGAAGGTGCCAGTACCTTTTACCCGCACCAGCACTTCATCGTCGGCTAGCTCTCGTACCGCTCGGTTGACCGTCATCCGTGCCACCCCGAAGCTGCGGGCGAGCTCGTTCTCCGACGGCACCTGATCACCCTGCGACCACAGACCACTGCGGATGTTGTCGAGAATGTGCTGTTTGATCTGCTGGTAAGCCGGCGTGCTCATCGTCACCCTCCGTCGGCGGGACGATGGGGTGAATACTCGGCAAAAACTCCCTGCCGCACGGCGCTGCGCATCGCTTCGATATCGGGCGCAAAAAAACGATCCTGGTCATAGAACGCAACTCGCTCGCGGATCGCCCGCATCACAGGTTGCAATCGCTGACTGGTAGTGAGGGGAGCGCGCAGGTCGATACCTTGTGCCGCGGCAAGCAGTTCAATAGCCACAATCGTCGCCGAGTTGTCTACCAAGGTGTGCAGTTTGCGCGCCGCAAAGGTGGCCATCGAAACATGGTCTTCTTGGTTTGCCGAGGTCGGCAACGAGTCGATTGATGCCGGATGGGCAAATAGCTTGTTCTCGGACGCCAGCGCTGCCGCGGTGACCTGCGCGATCATGAAGCCAGAGTTGAGCCCACCCTCCTCGACCAAAAACGGCGGTAGACCTGAAAACGAAGAATCGATCAGCAGTGCAATTCGACGTTCCGAGAGGGCGCCGATCTCGGCGATTGCCAGCGCCAGGTTGTCAGCGGCAAAGCCGACCGGCTCGGCATGAAAATTACCGCCGGACAACACTTCGTCGGTCTCTGGGATGATCAACGGATTGTCTGACACGCCATTGGCTTCGATCCATAGCACCCGCGCCGCCTGTTCCATCTGTCCCAGGCATGCCCCCATCACCTGCGGCTGGCAGCGCAACGAATAGGGATCTTGCACCTTGCCGCATTTGTGGTGCGAACGGTTGATCTGCGAGTCTTCGAGCAACGTCCGGTAAGCCGCCGCAACCACTGACTGCCCACGATGCCCGCGCAAGGCGTGAATGCGGGCGTCGAAGGGTTTGACGGTACCGGCGGCGGCGTCGATCGACAAGGCGCCAGCAACCACCGCCGACTCGAACACTCGTTCGGCATCAAACAGCGCCACCAACGCCAATGCCGTCGACGCCTGGGTACCGTTGAGTAAAGCCAAACCTTCCTTTGCCGCCAAACGCATCGGCTCTCGTCCAATCCTGGACAATGCCTCGCCAGCAGGCAGGCGCTCGCCGCCCGAGGTCACCTCTCCGAAGCCGAGCAACACCGCGCTCATATGCGCCAGCGGCGCCAGGTCACCCGAAGCACCCACCGACCCCTTTTCGGGAATCACTGGCAACAGATCGGCGTTCAGTAGGGCGAGCAGAGCTTCGACCACTTCGAGCCGCACTCCGGAGTGGCCGCGGCCGAGGCTCGCAATCTTGAGCGTCAGGATCAGCCGCACCACCTCGTCGCGCATCGGGGCGCCGACCCCGACCGAGTGCGACAACACCAGATTACGCTGCAACTGTTCGAGCTGATCCCGCGGAATGTGCGTTTGCGCGAGGCGACCGAAGCCGGTGTTGATACCATAAGCTGGCTCGCCGCGCTCGACAATGCGGGCGACCGAAGCCGCCGCCCGTTCCACCGCGGCCCGGGCATCCGAGCCGAGCTCGAGCTGCCGGGATCCATCCATCCGGGCGATGGCCCGCAACTGATCAAGGGTCAGAGAGCCGGGAACCAGCGTTACTTTGCTCATAATCACATCCTGTCTAGACAACTGCTTGATCCTAGCTGGATCACCCTGTCTAGACAAGCTTCTCGGAGCCATTCCCGTCAACCTCGCATAGAATGAAGCGAATACAAGCTGCCCCTGAGCCGTATCGATTCATGGAACCCGTTTGCCCACGTGATCTGACGTCTGGAGTCGTCTTTCAGCTCCCATCTCGCGAAGGAGACCAGCCCATGCATCTGCCTGAGACTCAAAACCTATTCCGCTCTCACAAAACCCGAATATTGTTAACTGTCGGCTCAACTTGCGCCCTACTGCTCAGTCTGGTCCCGTCAGCGTTTGCCCAAAGCGGCCGTGGCTCGCACGATCACGCGACGCGTGCGCATCGCAGCCATGTCAGCGGTGGCCATGGCTACAACAGTCACGGTTTCGGTGGTCACGGCTTCGGCGGTCACGGATTCGGTACACACCGTTATGGCTATCAGGGCTCGGATACTCATCGCACCCAATATGGGTCGATCTGGGGGCACGGCTACGGCTCGCTCTTCGGCGGCCATGGTTTCTTGGTGACACGACAGAGCCGTGGGCACTTAGGCGGCTTTGGCTACTTCGCCGGGCAGAACAACCGCGGCAACCATGGCAACCAACTTCGGTCGATCGGACATCCCAGCCGCTGGCTTTATGACGCCCCCTATCTCTCGTCCTATTACGCAAGCCCGTATTACACCTACAAGTCGACCTCACCGACCGCTCCCACCTCACCGATCACCGGTTACGACGGCACCATCGGCTCCTACCTTGGCTACGAACCGCTGCCGGTGAAAAAAGTCGACAACGCGCCGGAATCAGCAGAAATCGACGCTCGACAACAACCCGCAAGCGTACTCGTCGCCATCGAACCTGGTGACGCCTCGGTTTACCTCGATGGCAACTTCCTCGGCGTCGCCTCGGACTTGCCGCAAACCTTGCTCGTGGCTCCCGGGGCCCATCGGCTCGAGGCCGCCCGTCCCGGCTACGAATCTCTCGAGCTCGAACTCGACGTCACCGCGGGTGAAACCTTCGAGATCCGGCAGAGCTTGAAAACAGCCGGATCGAACTAGATGCCGTGGCTCAGCCAAGTGGAACCAGGCCCGACCGCAACTCGGAAGGGTCCGACGCCTCGACCCAGACAAACACCAACTGATCTCCGCTGCGCACCATCCGAGGCACACCCGCCGACCGCTCCGCCGTCGTCGATGCGATGACGTTCAGCGGTCCGCGCTCTCCGGTCACAGAGATGCGTCGCCAGCGCACTTCGGCACCGCTTTCGGTCGACCCCAACCAACTGACCAAGGCGCTGCCTTGGGCGTCGATCTCGACGTCAACACGGCCGAGCGGCGCCTCGTCGTCGACCACAACCGCCTCGCCAAAGTGAACCGCCGCGTCGCTCGAGAACACCACTTGGACCCGAGGACGATTCTCGGCAGCGCTGAACCAGGCGACCACAACCTGCTCACCGTCAGCGGCAATTGCCGGCCCATTCACCGGACAGCCGTTGATCTGCCAGCCGTCGTCATGAATCAAGATCGACTCGCTCCAGCCTTCCGGGGTCGCCCGCATCACAGCGATGTCACGGACCTCGCTGGTGCTGCGGTCGCGGTAGACCACCACTGGCCCGCTCGACGCCGAGGTGGCATCGGTTGCACAACACTCGCAGACCTGCCGATCGAGGACCTCACTTGTGGCGGGTGCCCCACCGTCCAGGCGCGTGGTGCGCAGTTGCATCGCGCCGCCGTCCATCATAGCCCGGCCGTCGAGCCAAAAGGCTTGGATTCCACCGGTCGCCAGGGATGCATAGGAGACGAAACCATGTTCGGTCGGTGAAGCATCGTCGTGTAACAGACCGATCTCTTCCCAGGCCTCGCCGTCGCCGGTCGCACCGACGGTTGATCGCGCCAACGCAGCACCATAGGCATAGGTATCACCGCCAAGCTTGCTCAGCCAGTGGGCGTAACGGGTGCCATCAGTCGCTTCGACCACTCCCGGCAGGTCCGCCCAATTGGCGAAAAATCCATCGCCCGAGGTGATCAACTGCGCCGGCGTCCAGCGTTCGCCATCGAGGGTTGACACGAAGAGGCTGTGTCCGGTGCCGTCTGCCAGACCAACACCGTCCACCAGGGGTTCGAGCCAGGTCAGCGCAACACCGTCACGGCCGACCGCGAGATTGGGCGCCATCGCCCCAGGCCCCGAGGGCGGGTCGACCCGTTGCAGCTCACTGCCAACCGCCTCTTCAGACGCCACGGACTCCACAGCCGCCACAGACTCTGCGGTCTGGGGCGGCTCCGCGCTGCACGCGCTCCAGACCACACCCGCCACGAGAATCCAACTCGGCAACCTGCGACGGATCATGATTCGGCTCCTTCGTCTCGCCACCGCGGCGCTCAACCGTCGACAACCTCACCACAAAGAGGCATCGAGGGACCGTAATATGGATTCCCGAGCTCACCCTCCGGCTGCAGCCAAGACCGTTTGGCCATCGAACAGTAGGCTACTACCGGCTTGTCATCACCCATCGCCGCCTTGCGAAAGCGGACCAAAGGCTTGGACAACTCGTAGAACGCGTCACGGACGGCTTCGAGGGTATCAGCTCGAGCCAAGTCGGCCGCCGCCGCAGACAGTTTAGGCAACAACAATCGCGCCTCAGTTGCTTGATCGGCGTGAACCCCAGCACGCTCTGCCGACCAGTTGGCTTCGAGACGCTCGAGGATGCCGCCGATCTCCTGGCCATGCGCAGCAACGTCCTGGGTAGTATTGGCGACCAAAGAGATCCGTACCGCTTCGTAGTGCTGGAGGATCGCGTCGAAGGCGGTGCCTTCGGCAGCTTCAGCAGCGCTTGCGGACGTCGCAACACAAAGCCACGATGCCGCGAGAAGGGCAACCGACTTGCGGGTTTTCCGAACAGGGTTTCTCATGATGTTTCCTTTCTGTTTCAACGTACGTCTCTCGTCCCAGCGGGACGTTATGACTGAGCGAGGGATTTCAATCCCTCGAAGGGTCCGCGATTAGGCATCAGGTGCCTGGGGATCACGTCGACTCCTCGGGGGCCGCGGTTTTCTTTTCTCCGTCGGTGCCCTCAACGGGCTCGGGATCGGCTACGAACAAGGAGGTTTTCTCGAGACCACCCCCCCGCCACACGAAGTAGATGGCAGGGAAAACAATCAAGATGGCAACAAACGACGTGAACACGCCGCCGACCATCGGTGCGGCGATCCGGCGCATGACGTCGGAGCCAGCGCCGGTTGACCACAGAATCGGCACCAGCGAAAAGAAGGTGGCGGCAACAGTCATCATTTTGGGACGGATCCTGCGCACCGCTCCGTGATCCACCGCCTCGCGCAAGTGCGAATAGGTGATCATGCGGCCCCGCTGCTGCCAAGACTCGTAGGCCAAGTCCAGATAGAGCAACATCACCACCCCGTTCTCCGTCGCCAGACCGGCGAGGGCAATAACACCCACCACCACCGCCACCGACCAGTTGTAGTTCAGGAAATCCATCAACCAGATCGATCCGACCAGCGAAAACGGGATCGCCGACAGCACCATGGCGGTTTTGACGACCGATTTGGTGTGGACATACAGAATCAGAATGATCAGCAGCATAGTGATCGGGACGATGATCGCCAGCCGGGCTTTGGCTCGTTGCATGTACTCGTACTGGCCAGACCAGAAGATGGTGTACCCCGGGGGTATTTCGACATTGGCGGCAACCTCCCGTTGGGCACGTTCCACCCAGGTACCAACGTCAACCCCCCGCAAGTCGACGTAAACCCAGGCGTTGGGGCGGGCACCCTCGGATTTGATGCCCGGTGGCCCCTCTCGAATCTGTAAGCTGGCGACCTGGCGTAGCGGAATCTGACCGCCATTGGGAGTCATCACCAGAATGTCTTCGAGCGCCTCTGGGTTGTCGCGCAGCTCCCGCGGGTAACGCACATTGATCGGATAACGCTCCAGTCCCTCGACCGTCCACGACACATTCATCCCGCCCACCGCCGACTGGATGACGTCTTGCACATCACCCACGCGCAGCCCAAAACGAGCTGCCGCTTCACGGTCGATATCAAAGTCCAGGTAGCTGCCCCCCATCACTCGCTCGGCATAAGCCGACAAGGTTCCCGGCAACGGCTTGACCACACTTTCCACCTGCTCAGCGAGCGCTTCCAGGGTGCGCAGATCCGGGCCACCAATTTTGATACCGACCGGCGTCTTGATGCCGGTGGACAGCATGTCGATACGAGTTTTGATCGGCATGGTCCAGGCGTTGGTCAGGCCGGGGATCTGAATCGCTTGATCCATCTCCGCAACCAACGCATCGCGGGTCAGCCCTGGTCGCCACTCACTCGGGTCCTTGAGGATGATGGTGGTTTCGATCATCGACAACGGCGCCGGGTCGGTGGCGGTCTCGGCGCGACCGACCTTGCCGAACACCGACTCGACTTCCGGAAAGGTCCGAATGATCTTGTCAGTCTGCTGCAAAATCTCCCGCGCCTTGGTGATCGACAGGCCAGGGAAGGTGGTCGGCATGTACAACAAATCACCTTCCCACAGCGGCGGCATGAACTCCGAGCCGATCCGACTCAACGGCACAACCGTCAGCGCCAACACTCCGATCATCGCGACGATCACCAACCACCGCCAACGCAGCGCCAGATTCAAGATCGGCGTGTACAGAAAACTCAACAGTCGGGAGACTGGATTCTTGGTTTCGCTGCGGATCTTGCCGCGCACGAACCAATACATCAGCACCGGCACCACCGTCACCGCCAGGATGGATGCCATGCCCATGGCATAAGTTTTGGTGAAGGCCAGGGGCTTGAACAGCCGGCCTTCCTGGGCTTGCAACGTGAACACCGGCATGAACGAAACGGTGATGATCAGCAGGGTGAAAAACAGCGTCGGCCCAACTTCTTGCGCGCTTCGCAAGATGATTTCGAAGTGCGATCGTTTGCCCTGCCACTTCTCATAATGTTTGTGGGCGTTCTCCACCATGATGATGGCGGCGTCCACCAACACCCCAATCGAGATCGCGATACCGCCCAAAGACATGATGTTGGCGCCCAGCCCCTGCAGCCGCATGAGGATGAAAGCCAGCAGAATCGACAGCGGGATCGACACGATGGCAACCAACGCCGAGCGAAAGTGCAGCAAGAACACGATGCACACCAACGACACGACCAGCATTTCTTCCAACAAGGTGTCGGTGAGAGTGGCGATGGCGCGATCGATCAAACCGGTTCGGTCGTAGGCGACCTCAATTTTGACGCCGTCGGGCAAACCCGCTTCGAGCTCGGCCAACCGCGCTTTGACCCGTTCGATGGTGGCGCGGGTGTCGGCACCAGCCCGCACCACGACGATGCCGCCCACGGTCTCCCCTTCGCCGTTCCAATCGGCCAAACCGCGTCGGATCTCTGGCCCAATCGTCACCCGTGCAACATCCCGCAGCAGGACGGGCACTCCTCCCGGGCCCGTCGTGAGCACCACCTGCTCGAGATCTTCGACATTCTCGATATAGCCGCGGCCACGGACCATGTACTCCCGCTCGGCCATCTCGACCAACCGGCCACCCACATCGATATTCGACTGCTGGATCGCTTGTTTGACCGCCTTCAGGCCGATGCCGTACGCCCGCATCCGAATCGGATCCACCTCAACTTGATACTGGCGCACGAAGCCACCGATCGACGCCACCTCCGAAACCCCGTCAACCGACGACAGGGCGTATTGCAGATACCAATCCTGCAGGCTGCGCAGCTCGGCCAAGGAGTGACTGGGCGAGTTGAGCACGTACATGAAGGCCCACCCCACCCCGGTGGCATCGGGGCCGAGCTGGGGTGTCACCCCTGGCGGCAGCTTGCCGGTCAACCCCGACAAATACTCGAGCACCCGCGAGCGCGCCCAATAGAGATCGGTACCGTCTTCGAAGATCACGTAAACGAACGAGAAGCCGAAAAACGAATAACCGCGCACCACCTTGGCGAAGGGCACCGCCAACATTTTGGAGGTGATCGGATACGTCACCTGATCCTCGATCACCTCCGGCGCCTGGCCGGGAAACTCGGTGTAGAGGATCACCTGCACATCCGAGAGATCCGGAATCGCGTCGATCCGAGTCTCGCTGATCGACCACAGGCCACCGATGACCGTCAGCACAACGGCAACAACCACCAGCAGCTGGTTGCGTAGTGACCACTCGATGAGGCGATTCAGCATTAGCGCGCACCCGCCCCTGGGTTTTGCCGTGCCGCAATCATCTTCTGGATCGCATCCCTTAGGGTGGATTCAGAGTCGAGCAGGAACTGCGCCGACGTCACAACCTCGACCCCTTCGTCGAGACCGCCACGAACCTCGGCAAAACCTTCCGCCTCATGCCCGAGGGTCACCTCACGCGGCGCGAAGCGGCCTTCCCCAAGGGCCACAACAACAACGTTGCGACGACCGGTCCTCAAAACCGCCTGGCTGGGCACAGCCAACACATCACGTACCATCACCGGCTGTAACTCGACGGTGGCGTACATGCCACTGCGCAACCGGTGGTTGCGATTCGGTATCTCGATTTTGGCGCGCATGGTGCGCGTCTTCTCAGACAACTCAGGCTCGAGAAACCGGACCTTTCCATGAAAAACCTCACCGGGAAAGTAAGACAGCTCGATCGCCGCGGTGGTCCCCTCACGGACCCAGACCAGTTGGTGCTCGAACAGCTCGACGGATAGCCAAAGGCTCGACAAATCGGCAATATGAAACAGTTCCATCCCAGGTTTTACCGCCATGCCTTCGAGCCCCGCGATGCGCTTCATGACCAAGCCACCGGCGGGCGCCGCCACTTCGAGGGTGCGGAACACCTCGCGGGTCTCTACGAGCCGTTCGATCTGCCGTGGAGAAATATCCCAGTAGCCGAGCCGAGTCCGCGCCGAGTCCACCATCGACAGCGCCCGCTGCTGCGTATCCTCGGGCGCCGCGCTCATATCCCCAGCAAAATCGATCGCCGACAGCAGCTCCTGCTGGGTCTGAACCAACTCCGGTGAGTAGATCTCGAACAGCGGCTGACCGCGCTTTACCTCCTCGCCAACATAGTTGACGTAAACCTTCTCCACCCACCCCGAATATTTGGTGGTCACCGTCACCATCCGCTGCTGGTCGAACTCCAGGTGACCGATGGTGCGAATCGGCCGCGTCAAGTCACGGCGAGTCACCACCTCGGTGCGCACGTTCATGTTCTGGACCACCGCTGGGTCGATCCGCACCACCGAGCCGCCCGCGGAACTCCCACCTTTGGCCTCGTCGGCATAAATCGGCACATAGTCCATGCCCATCGAGTCTTTGGCCGGCACCGGCGAGGTGATCATCGGATCCATCGGGTTGCGGTAAAAGAGGATCTCGCGACTACCTTCGAGCTTGCTGCCACCGGCTGCAACGAGATCCTGGCCGTCAATCGGGCAGGTGCCCGGCACACTTTCAGAAATGCTGGAGTGATCGGGGCAGGTCCAAGCCGCGGCGCTCGCCGGTTCGAACTCCTCTTCGGTCTGCGCCAACCCCTGGATCGGCGTCAGATTCATATTGCAAATTGGGCAGAGTCCGGGCTCGTCTTCGATCACGTGGGGGTGCATACCGCAGGTCCAGAGTTGGTCATCGGCTGGCTGGTCGTGGGCTTCCAGCGTCGATTCGCCCTTGCCGTGGCGCAAGCCGAGGAGGTCCATCGGTAAAAATTGCGCCACCACAATACCGACGACCACCGCCAGGATCACCAGCACCGTCGTCCTGATGACTGCCTTCGTGGAGGCGTTGGTTCCAGGCTGCGTTTCAGTCATGAGTTCGACTCGTTTTCCTCGTTCGTAGTCGCTTTTAAAGGCTGCACTGGGCGACCGACCGCACGCTCCAGCTGGGCCCAGGCGACGGCAAGATCGGTCCGGGTTCTGGCAGCGGCGATCCGCACTTCGAACAACACCACCTCAGCGTCCAATAGATCCACCGCGTTGAGTTTGCCAGTGCTGTAGGCCGTCTCGGCCGACCGCAGCGCCTCGCGAGCTTGTTTGAGCAAGACGGTCTCGAGCAGATTCAAATGCTGGAAGAACAGCGGCATGCGGGCGGTGAGGTCACCGATTGAGCTTTCGACCTGAGCCAGCACATACCGCTTGGCATTCTCGGCCGCCCACCGCGACGCCCGAGCCTCTTCGACCCCGGCTTCTAGCTTGCGCCGCCACACCGGCAGATTCAGCGAGCCGGTGAGGGCCAGGATGTCGTCACCGTTGTCCTCCGGCGGCTGTAGCCGGCCAAGCGTGTCGTCCCGTCGACCGACAGCGGTGTATGACAGGCCTAGGGTCACATCGGGCCGAAAACCCTTTTCGGCCAGCTGGATCAGCGTCTCACCGGCGGCGACTCTGGCCGCCGCGGCGGCCAGCTCCGGTCGCCAGGTCAACGCGTCGCGACGCAGCACCGTGCGATCGAACCGCAAGACACCAGGCTCAGACAGGGCAAATTCCGGCAGCTCAAAAACCCCGAATGGTGCATCGGCTGGCCGGTCACGGAGCCGGTTGAGGGAGGCCCCCAGCATCACGTGATGCTCCGCAATCTCGAGCAGTTGGGTGTCGACGCGGGTGATCTGCGTCTGAATACGCACAATCTCCTGCTGCAGTCCAGTGCCTGAAGCGTAGCGCGCCTGAGCCGCTCGCTCATAACGCACCAGGGATTTGCGCTCCTCTTCCACAATCGCCTGATGGTCGACGTGGAACGCCATCTCATAAGCCAAGCGACGAATTTCGGTCAGCTTGTCGAGACGTATCTCCTCGACCTCAGCCTCTGCCGCCGCGGCGTGGAACAGAGCCACCTGTTCCGCCAAGGCCAACTTGCCGAACCACGGCAACCGCTGACTGATCGAGGCGCTCAGGCGCTGCGGACCCGCTCGAGTCTCCGCCGGCAAGGCAAAAATCGTCAATGCCGCCACCGGATCGGGCAACGCCCGCACTTGCGGTGCGCGCACCGCCGCCGCCGCTGCCAGGTGTTTCGCCCGAGCGATCTCCGGATTACGTTCGAGGACCTCCGCCGCCACCTCGTGCAACGTCATCGACTCGATTGACCGCAACAGAGCCTCGGACGACCTGCCCATCCGCTGACGGCGATCGTCCCCAGCCGGCTGAGCGGCCGAGACCGGGCTCGATTGAGCCGGCTGACTCGACAAAGTCGACTGGCTCGACTGAACCAGAGGTTCTGAAACTTCGGGCGCTTGGGCCACAGCCGTCGCGCTCCATCCAATCGCCTGGCTGACCAGCAGCCAAGACACCATCTTCCTGAGATGCATGATGCTCCTTTTCGAAGTAGGTTCGCCGCACGCCGGAGGGCGCGGCACGCACTACACCGAAAGGGGCATCAAATCAGGAAGGCACTATGAAGCGTATACAGCGACCGTGGTGCCAGCTGGGGCGGCCGTTGCCGAGGATCTTCGATCCGCTGAGAACCGGCTAGAGGCGCGGCAAACGCGATCGCGCTCTCAATAACTATGTCGGCCGTGATCGTCATGGCGGGGACAGCCGAAGTGTCCGGCGTCGGCGCGTCGGCGATCAAGCAACAGTCCATCGTCGCCGCCATTGATGCTTGCGGTTGGCAAGCTTCGGTGTCGGCGATTGCTTCGGTTGCAGCCTCGTCGTCCGCGGCCGTCTCGTCGGCCTCATGACAGGGCTTGTCTGCTGCAGAAGGCTTGTCGGCTGCAGGCTGGCTATCGGCTGTAACGCCGTGGCTAGCAGCGTGGCCTGCCGGCTCTGCCAGGCTGGCCGAGTCCATTCCGCGCGTCACGCAATGCTCAACGGCGCAATTCCCGCACAGCGACGCTGCAAGCGGCGTGGTGAGGAACAGGGCGATTAGCCCGTAGCAGAGTACCCGGGACTTCATCTTTTTACCCTAGCCCAGATCTCGGACCAGCACAAGCAATCCACCCGAGTCGTGACCTGTTCTTGACATCCAATCGACTCGCTCCCCCCTTAATTGCCAGCGTACCGAGCTTCCCGAGGGGCCTAAGTTTTGCGGCCAACAAAAATCACGTGATGTGCTCCCTTGCCGGGTCGCTCGCGGACCCGGTGGGTGGTGGCTTCGAAGCCTGCCTTGTGCATGCGCAGGTTGAAACTCGGATCGTTGCCCGCCGACCACACGGCGAGCACTCCAAACGGGGCGAGGGCCGCGTAGGCCGCTTCCAAACCGCGTTGACCGTAGAGGTGTCGGTTGCTCTGCAGGGTCAACGCGTCGGGCCCATTGTCGACATCCAGCAGGATGACGTCGAACAGCTCGGGGGTCGTGGACAACACCAAAGCGACGTCGCGCTCGTCAATCCGCACCCGTGCGTCCTCGAGGGGAGCATCGGCCAAGTGCGCCAACGGTCCACGGTTCCACTCGACGACCGCCGGAAAAAATTCAGCCACAATGACCACCGCGTCTGGGCTCTGGTCCAACTGATCTAGGGTGGCACGCAAGGTGAACCCCATACCGAGCCCGCCAATCAGCACTCGCGGTGCCGGGCGAACACCCAACATCGTCAACGCCAGACGCGCCATCTCCTCTTCCGATCCGTGAGCACGGCTGGTCATCAGATCTTCCGAGTCGATCTGAATGAGGAACCGGTCGCCACGCTGGTACAACACCAGCTCGCCCTCGTCCTGGGTGACGACAAAGTCGAGGATACGTCGTGGTTGCATAGGTTGATTCGAGCAGGATCAGGCGAACGAAAGAAAGACGAGTGTATCGACGCGAAGGCTCGAGTGACCGAAGTGGCTGGCACCTCGATCCTGGGTGTTCCCCCGAGTGACCGAAGTGGCTGGCACCTCGATCCTGGGTGTTCCGAAGACGCCAACGGTATCGCCGCGGTGAAAGTGAATGGCGACCCGGTCTCTGTGCTAGACGGCGCCTTTACCACTGACGTCGAGTTGCTTGAGGGAACCAACCCGATCAGGGTCGAGGTTCGCGACCAAGCAGGCAACGTCTCTCGGCAGACCCGGCAAGTGGACCGGATGGTGACCCCCTCGATTTCGATTGACGCGCCACTGAACCGAAGTTTGGTACTAAGTTCTAGCGTCCTGGTAGAAGGTTCTGTCGACGATCCAGGGGTAGCGGTTGTGGTCAACGGCGTGCCGGCGATAGTAACCGGCGCCACCTTCGCTGCTTCGATACCGATTGCGGAGGGGCTCACCCTGTTGACGGCGACGGCAATCGACGGACAGGGGCGATCGTCGACAGCCACAGTCTCGGTCGTCCGCGACTCGACGCCCCCGGTTGTGGTGTTGAGCTCGCCTACCGCTGGCGCCGTGATTCGTCAGCCGACGATTTCAGTCGCTGGGGTGGTCAACGACACCGCAAGTGGATACCAGGGGATCGAGCCGATCACAGTGACTGTCAACGGGATAACAACGCCCGTCGAGAACCGCAGTTTCCTGCTGCCGGATCTTCCCCTGACACCCGGCGACAACCCGATTACGGCGGTGGCCACAGACCACGCCGGCAACATGGCCCAGGCGAGAGTGGTTGTCCACTTCGACGACAGTCCGGGGCCCAGGCTAGCTTCGGTTTCGGGTAATCACCAGTCAGCCGTGGTCGGTAAGCCACTGCCTCAGCCGCTGATCGTTGAGCTGGTTGATCTCGCTGGGCAACCCTTGCCGGGGGAGCAAATCCACTTCGCGGTCATTGCCGGCAACGGCTCCCTCGACGGTGACAAACGGCAGGTCATCGTTTCGACCGATGCCGCCGGAAGAGCTTCGGTCGACTTCAGACTCGGCAGTCGCGCCGGAGGTGGCACCCATCGGGTATTGGCGCGAGCCAGCGATTCGGGGCTGACGGTGGAGCTGAGTGCCAGCGCGACCGCGGCGGAACCGGCTCACCTGCTAGTGGACTCGGGAGACTCTCAAGTGGGTCTCGCGGGCCAGCCCTTGCCGATGCCATTTTCAACCGTCGTGACCGACGCCAGCTTCAACCGCTTGGCTGGGGTGGATGTCCTGTTTCGGGTGATCCGGGGAGGCGGAGTCTTCGACGACGGCAGCCAAGAGAAAATTGTGACCAGCGACAGCCAGGGTGCAGCCAGCGCCGTGCTGACGTTGGGGCCTGCGGAGGGCGTTGCCAATAACGTAGTTTGGGCGATGCTAGGACCAGGCCCTGACGATCCGCTGGCGGGTTTTGCCGCTTCGGGCCGTGTCGCCGGAGATCCGGCTGAAACCGCCATTGTTGGGTTGGTGCTCGACAACACCGACCGGCCCGTTCCGGGGGTCACCGTTCAAGTGGTGGAAAGTGGCCAAACAGCTCAGGCTGACGCCAGCGGCTTCTTCCGTCTCCCGAGCGCCCCGGTGGGTACCGTCCATCTGCATGTCGATGGTTCGACAGCAACAGTCCCGGGCGTCTGGTCGAGTCTCGAGTTTGTGCTCACGACAATCCCTGGGCGCGACAACGACCTCGGTCGACCGATTTACACTTTGCCCATCGATGTCGAGCGCGGTCTGGCAGTGAGCGCGACGACGGGTGGCACCTTGACGCTGCCGGAGTTCCCTGGCTTGGGCCTCGAGATCGAACCGGGTGCGGTGACCTTCGCAGATGGTGGCCACAGTGGGGTCGTCAGCGTCACCCTGGTCCACAGCGACAAGGTTCCGATGGTGCCAAATTTCAGCCAGCAGCCGCGATTTGTGATCACGGTGCAACCCGCCGGTGCGGTGTTCGATCCACCCGCCCGGCTCAGTTTCCCAAATGTTGATGGCCTCGCCCCGGGTCAGGTGACCGAGCTTTATTCCTTCGATCATGATCTCGGCCGCTTCGTCTCTATCGGCCCGGGTGCGATCACTGAAGACAGCACAACACTGGTCTCGCTGCCGGGCTTTGGGATTGTCAAGGCAGGTTGGCATTGCGGCGGTAATCCCTCAGGGTCGGGAACCACTCACGATTGCCCGGATTGCAACGCATGTGTCGAAAACAACTGCCAGTCGGATCCTGGGCAGAACGGCGACGAGTGCGAAGATGACGGTGACAGTTGTACAGTGGACTTGTGCATAAACGGCGTTTGCAGCCATTGGAACCAACGGATCACCAGCTTCGGGGCTACGGGCGACGGCCAGAGGTTCATCAAGATGTTTCTCGGCGGGTGCGTCGATTTTCGAACCGTGGCCGAGACCCAGCACTGCGAGATTGACAGCTATTCGTGGGAGTTCAAAGAAGGCGTGACGAGCAGCGACCCGACACCTACGGCGTGTTACGGCGACATTGGAGTCTTTCCATGGCGTGTCGAGGCTAGCTGTGGGGAATGCGCTGACAATGGTGATTTTGGTGTGGTCAAGATCGAGTGTCCGGGCATCGACATTACCGGCATGGATCCAGACGTAGGTTTCCTCAGCCCGGGCTGCCCAACGACGTTTTTGGCTGAAACGTCGCCAGCCGGGTTCAATATCAAGTGGCGTCTTCCGAGCGGTGGTAGCCTGGATGGCGAGGCGACAATTGACGCCAGTGGTGAACTGGCCATCGCCAGCACGGCGCCGTCTGGAACAGTTACAGTAGAAGCGGCGGCAGGAGGAAATTTTGATGAAAGTGCATGCGTCGCTACGACCAGCGCACAGGTATTCAGCGCGCCGGGTTTGCCAAAGGGGCCGTGGGATCTCAATCCATCAGAATTCATGTGGGGCTTTATGAACCCTTTGTGCCTTCGGCGTCACCAAAACATAGCAGAAGTCGCCAGAGAAGCGACGAATGAAGTCTTCACGTGTGGAACTAGGGATGGCGAAGTGGGCAACGCATTTCAACATGCGTTTGTCAACTGCCTGTTTTCCGTGACTTGTGGTCCGGCCGACGCCGAAGGATTTTGGAGTGCGCACGAAGACAGCACCCACAGTAACAACGCCCACCAAGCACGGATGGACTTTCATAACAACGAGGTTGGGCGAAGAGTCGGTCAGAAGCTTGGTTTGGGAGCAACGGCTGATCAATGCTCGGCCGAGATTCTCGGCGCGCTGTTCAACGATGAGCTGCGCTGGTTGCCTCCCAACCCGACTCGGTGTCCCGGCTTCGAAAAGAACTTACCCCCTGCATCGCCATGTATCCGAGAGGATCGTGGTTTCCGATAAGACTGGAGTATGTCTATGAAAGTCTGGTTCCGTTGGATGGCCCTTTTGCTCGTTTCGTTGATGACTGGCAGCTGTTCGACTAGTTTGAAGTTCCCGCTTCCAGCTTCAGATCCAGAACTCGAACTGCATACTCCCTTCCTTGGAACCTGGTCGCTTGAACAAGCCGGTGGCCAAGTTCCTCCGAATCCGATTGAATTTCGAGTAGCACTCGACGGGGCAGAAAACCTGCTCGTGGATTATTCACAGGGCTCTGAGTCGCGCTCTGAGAAATTCCATCTCGCTCAGGTTGGAGCGCTCATTTTTGCCTTCATCGAAGATCAGCAATCGCCCGGCATTTGGAATGTCGGCCAGCTTGAGCTGTCAGACTCCGGACAAAAGCTGACGGTTGGGGCCCTTGCTGTCGCACCCTTGAAACAGCACATTGCGGACGGAGTGGTCGCTGGTCGCATCGACTACTGGGATGCTGACCGGGACCTCTTGAAAATCGAGGCGGCAGCCACTGAACTCGCCGCCTACTTTGCTGAACATCCTACCGTCTTCGTCGATGCGGCCGTCCTGACCAAAGTGGAATGATGTCCTTTTACTCGACCATGAACTATGGCTACTGACGATGCCGTTATCTCACATCAAGCACGGATTGAGTCAGGGTACTAGGTCGGTCCAAGAGACAGGCGGCATCTTTATATGGCCATGAAATTCCGTCTCTGGATCGTTCTTCTGCTTGCTTCGCTGCTAGCTAGCGGGTGTTCGACTAGCTTGAAGTTCCCACTTCCGCCTGCGGACTCCGAACTCAGGCTGCGTACTCCATTTGTTGGAACCTGGCTGCTCACCGAAGCCGGTGGCCAAATCCCCCCTGAGCCGATCGAATTCCGAGTGTCGCTTGGCGGTGAACAGAACCTTGTCGTCGAGTTTACACAGCACTCTAAGACGAGTTCCAAGAACTTTCATCTCGCCCAGGTTGATGGGCTTATCTTGGCCTTCCTCAAGAATGACAGGATGCAGGATGTTTGGGATGTCGCCCAGCTCGAGCTAGACGACACGGGGCAGACGCTGACGGTAGGGGCTCTAGCCATAGCGCCCTTGAAACAACACATTGCGGACGGAGTGGTCGCTGGTCAGATCGATTACTGGGATGCCGACGAAGACCTCTTGAAAATCGAGGCAGCCGGCGACGAACTCGCCGCCTATTTCGCGGCCCATCCAGAAATCTTCGACGACTCGGCCGTCCTCACCAAAGTGGAATGATGTGCTTTTTCGCGGGTATAAATCGTGGCACTTGACGACCTCCAACTGACGAAATCTGGCGACTTACGCAGGCAACTCCGGAACGTCGAGCAAAACTAAGTTGAGCGCAGTATCCAATCGATCGGACTCTTAAGCGGTGGTTACCATGAGACGAGAGCAGCAACAGAGTCCTTGCAGAAGGTTGGCGCTCCGGTTTGGGCCCATTTTGGGCCTCTCCACCGTTTGGGTCCTGGTCATCGGCTCGGCCGCCTTTGCCCAACTCGACGACAGCTGCGTCGTCAGTGCTCTGAACCGCACAGCCCCGGTGGCCGCCGACGGCACCTGGGTGCTTCCCAACGTCCCGACCAACCTGGGGCAAGTGCGAGTGCGAGCGACCTGTGTCGAAAACGGCGTCACCACTGCCGGGCAGTCGGACTTCATTCAAGTACCGCTGAACGATGTAGTGCGGGTGCCGGAGATTCGTTTCGATGCGCCTCAGCCAATTCCCTCGCGGCTCGAGATCATGGCCGCAACCAGCCAGCTGACGGCGATCGGCGAGAGTGTCCAGCTGGCGGTCAGCGGCCACTTCCCCGACGGCTCAACCGCCGATCTCACCACCGCCGAAACCGGCACCAGCTACACCATCAGCAACTCCGAGGTTGCCACGCTGACCGCCGATAGCCTGGTGATTGCTCAGCAGAGCGGCGCGGTGATTGTCAGCGCCGCCCACGAGGGAACGCTCGGTCTGATGCGCATCGAAGTGATCGCTTCCGGCGACACAGACAACGATGGCCTGCCCGACGACTTCGAGATCGCCAATGGCCTCGACCCCAACAACGCCGCGGATGCCTTCGGCGATCCCGATGCCGATGGTCTGACCAACCTCGACGAATTTCAGGCTGGCACCGCCCCCTTCAACCCCGACACCGACGGTGACACCCTGCTCGACGGCGAAGAGGTCAACCTCGGCACCAACCCGCTGCTCCCAGACACGGACGGTGACCAGGTGTCCGATGGCCTCGAACGCTTCGCCAGCAGCAATCCGTTGGACGCCAACGACGTCAACCTCTCCCCCATCCTCGATGCCCTGAGCGTCAGCCCAACAAGCTTCACCTTGACCTTCAACACCGTTGTCGGCGAAGCGTCTCGTCAGCTGGTGGTTACCGGCACGCTGATCGATGGCACGGTACTCGACATCACGGCACCTCCCTACGGCACAACGTACACTTCGAGTGACCTGACGATCGCCAGTTTTGGCGCCGAAGTGGGACGGGTATTTGCGGGCCAGGACGGCACCGCAAGGGTTGCAGTCTCTAACGGCACCCATGCCAGCGATGTTGACGTCGCGGTGCGCACGTTCTCACCCACTGCTCTCTCCTTCCTGCGGATTCCGGGCTTCGCCAACGGTGTCGCAGTGCAAGGCGACTACGCCTACGTGGCCGCGGGTGACCGCGGGCTTTATGTGGTTGACATCAGTGACCTCGAAGCACCGTTCATCGCTGGATCGTGGGATACGTCCGGCAACATCAACGACGTTCGCGTCGCGGGCGACTATGCCTACTTGGCTTCGAGCCGAGGATTTTCCGGCCTGTTGATCGTCGATGTCGGTAACGCGGCAGCCCCGCAGCTGGTAGGCGTTGCCTCGGCGGCTGGGGGTCAGGGGACAGACCTGGCACTGGCCGATGGCCTGGCTTTCCTGGCCACGGGAACAGACGGCCTGAAGGTCTTCGATATCAGTGATCCGCAAGATCCCAACTTGCTCGGCAGTCTCGACACACCGGGCAATGCCCGAGGGGTCGACGTTTCTGGTGATCTCGTAGTGGTGGCAAGTGATCAGGCTGGAGTTTTGATCATCGATGCCAATAACCCCACCAACCCCGTCCTCCTTGGCTCAACCCATACTCGGGGATCGTCCTCTCGGGCTGCCGACCTTGCTGTCCGTGAGCGTCTGGCCTATGTGGCGGACGGCGCTCGGGCAACCCCCGGTGGCCTGCGGGTGATCAACTTCAGTGAGCCCACGACGCCCTTCGTGGCTGGCTCGACCGGCGACGCCTTCGGCTTGACCGGGGTGGCCCTGGAGCGCAACTTTGCGCTCACCTCCGACTTCTTGTTTGCCAACGCCGTGCCGATCTTCAACGTCGCAACCCCGTCTCCCCTCTTCAATGCACTACTCGATTTTTCCGGGGTACCAAACTTTCGTGACGACCAGGGTACCGGCATCGTAGTGCGCGACGGCGTAGTCTTCCTGACCGCCGCTGCTGGCCCGGGTGGAATCAGCGACAACGGTGTGCTGGGAGACAGCGGGCTCTTCATCGGACGTTACCTGGATCCGGAGAGCTTCGAGAGCATCCCGCCCACCGTGTCTTTGACCTCCCCAGAAGACGGTTCCTCGGTGCTCGAACGTCGACGGATGACGATGACTGCTGACGCGACTGACGATATCCAGGTAGCGGTGGTCGAGTTCCTCATCGACGGCGAGGTGGTGCACCGCGACTTCCGAGCGCCCTTCGAGCATATGTTCATAACACCGCAGGGCGTTTCGACGCTTGCTCTGGGAGCGCGAGCGTTGGATCTGGCCGACAACGAAGGGATTGCCGAGGAGATCCGCCTCGAGATTCTGCCGGATGCGCTGCCGACAGCCACCCTACTGAGCCCATCGGCTGGTGCCCAGTTCACCGAAGGAACGGTGCTGACCGTGGCTGTCCAGGCGACGGACGATACCGCCATTGCGGAGGTGGAACTTCAGGTCGACGGCGCCCCTTATGGTTCGGTGACGGCCCAACCCTACCAATTTACCGTCCCGATCCCCTTGGGCGCTACCGAGCTCAGCCTGTTGGCGATCGCTACCGACGAGGTGGGCCAAGCGGCCTCGGCGGGTCCAGTTGTGGTCGAGATCAATGCAGATCAGCCACCGCAGGCCTCACTGATCAGCCCACTCGAGGGCGCTGAGGTAGTTGCTGGCGGCCTCTTGCGGGTTGTTGTGGGCGCCACCGACGACGTCGGAGTCGAACGGGTCCGGCTCTGGGTGGATGACCAGCAGACCGGTGAAAATCTACAGCCACCCTATACGTTCGAGATCAACGTTCCGGTAGGTGTTTCTAGCCTGACCTTGACCGCTGAAGCCATCGACACGTTAGAACGGAGCAGCTTCTCGGAGACGATCCAAGTGCAGGTGGTAACCGATCCAGCAACCGTTGTTTTCGGTCGGGTGATCGATGCTGCCGATCAACCAGTGGCGGGGGCGGATGTTGCCACAATCGGTCTGCGGCAAGACCTCAGCGACGCCGAAGGCTTCTTCTCCATCCCCGATGTACCGACCATTGAAGGTGACTTGGTGGTCACCGCGTCTGCTCAGATCAACGGGGCACCGGCCTCTGGTGACTCCCCACCCACCGAGCCTAATCCAGGCGGAATCACCGATGTGGGTGACATCCAGCTGGTGGAGTTGCCACCGTCCGAAATCTGCCCATGCTCTGATCCGGCCAACTGGAGCAACGCCAACGGCGTCCTGTGGTCCTACTTTCTCGATGGCACCATCGGCCCCTCTTCCTGTACCGACACCGCAACCGCAACTCAGCTCAGCGCCGAGTGTGTCGCCGTGCGTGTCGATGCTTCCGCCTCGCAGTGTCAGGTTGTATTACCCTGCGGCGGAACCAACCTGGCGTTGCCGATCTCGGCAGGCGAAATTGAGGTCTGTCAAGAAGCGCTGCGACAGGCAGCGACGAACCGAGGGGTTTCGTGTAACCCATAAGGTTTCCAGGAATAGGCTACCTTCTCGATTTATCTGGGCCGTTTCAAATCCGATTGGGGATTGAAAATGACCTCCACACCGGGTGCAGAACCGATTAGGTCTTACAAACTCACCCGCGCACCGGGTGAAAATTCAATTGGATGAATCGACACCCCTTCTGCCACCGGTGAGAATTCAACGGGGTGAATCGATACCCCTTCTGCCACCGGTGAAAATTCACCGGGGCGAATCGATACCCCTTCTGCCACCGGTGCAGACACGATGATGCAAGCTCACACGGGTCCCGCAACGGGTGCAGAGCCAGCGGGAGGACTCTGGCCGTCTTCCGCGACGCCTGTAAAACCGCCGGGACTTCGCGGCTCGGCTACGATCCAGAACCCTTCGCAGCCTTCTCCAAAAAACTTGACCAACAGTGTCAACCCAATCGCAACTCGCCTTGTACATCTAGTACAGACTGCCGGACAAGGCAATGAGACCGGCACTAGAGCCAACCATAGAAAGGGACATTTCATGTTTGCACTGATGATACTCCTCGTAGTATTCCTCGCCCTTGCGGCGACTATAGGCACCGGCGTCATGATCCTGAGAGCTGCCCGAAGCAAGGCTCGAGAGTCGGGTTATGCCTCTGTTGGCGACTATCTGCGGGCGACACCCCGCACCGACCAGGAGAAACGGGACGCGGTCGATCTCGCTCTCAGGGGGTTGGTGCTTTGTCTCGTCGGGCTGCTCTTCCCGCCGCTGCTGCTCGTTGGCCCGGTGCCGCTGTATTACGGCGCACGCAAACTCGCCTTTGTGTCGATGGGCTTCGGACTATTCGAGGACGCTGAGCCACCGAGCGCGTGAGCTTGTCCTTACCCGATGATCGCGAAGCAACGCAGCGTGCACCACCCGAGGCTACACCTGAGACGGAAAGCGATCGGCGGACGGTCCACGCCGTGCGTAGCGGCGACGGCGAGGCGTTTGGCCAGTTGGTGGAACGTTACCAACAACGGCTCTTTGGTCTCACCCTGATGATGGTCCGTGACCGACCAGGGGCCGAGGAGGTGACCCAAGACGCCTTCGTGCGAGCCTTCACCCACCTCGACCACTACGATGCCCGCCGACCGTTCTATCCGTGGGTGGCCACCATCGCGGTGCGGCTGGCACAAACCTGGCTGTTGCGTCGAGCCCGGGTGACGCAACGCGAGGGTACTCCCCTGGCCCCTGAACGCGAACCGACCGCTGCTACGGATCCTCTCAACGAGCTTATCCTCGACGAAAGTGACCGTCAGCTGTGGCGAGCAGTGGCGGCGCTGCCGTCTGGAGAACGCACCGCCGCCTTCCTCTACTACCGTCAGGAGATGAAAGTGAATGACATCGCCCACGCCCTCGGAGTCACCAGTGGCACGGTGAAGACACTGTTGTTTCGAGCCCGACGGAAGTTACGCACGCGGCACACCGCAAGCCCGGTCGATCACAGTCGATCGCAGGAGACTTCACGATGACATCGGAAGACCTGACGTGTCATGACGTCTTCACCCTCATCCATGCCCTACCCCTCGCCGAGCTCCGGCCTCAACAGCTCGAGACCGTCGAACACCACGCCCGTGACTGCGCTGGCTGCCGGGCAGCCTTGACCGCCGAGCAAACGCTCACGCTCGAACTCCGTCAGCTGCCAGAGCCCACCGCACCGACGACGATGGCCGCCGCTATTCTGACGCGCACAGCCCAACATACGGCACAACGGACGATGGCTGCCAGTGCCGAAGCGCGGCAGACCGCCGCCAAACCTGCCAAAGATCGGTACGCCTGGGCGGCACATCTGGTCGGCATCCTGATCGTCCTGGGGGCTCAAACCTATCGCTGGCTGATCGGTGAATCGACCCTCAATCTCGTCTCGCCACTGCTACGCAACGGCCTGGGAGGCCTGATCCACACGTCCCAGGGGAGTCCCGCCGTCCTTGTCCTTACGGTGGGTCTCCTGCTCTGCATCACCGGTCTCTTCGCGCTACTCCGCACCCCAAGCAGGTCGCCGTCCTCGCCCTAAGTAGCATCCGATGATTCAGCACAATATGCTGAACGATGGTTAGGGAGGTTTTAGTGCCTATGGTCGACTCCAACGGCACACTGTGGCTTCTTGGCCCGGTTGGTCGGTCCCGACGGCTGAGCCACGCCGCTCGGCTTCACCTGTGTCGACACAGAGATAGCGCTTTGCTAATTCGCATATTGACCTGTAGCTTTTATGCCATAGAGAAAAAGATCGAGCGAGGGATGAGACTTCAACGGAGAAGCACGATGCGTCGTGTGTGGGCAACAGTGGCTAGCTGTTTGTTAACCGGCTCTGCCACATGGGGTCCATCGGCCTTCCCTTGCTCTAGTGGCGGGCCGAGAGGGGCGATCGACTGTACCTGCGTCGATTGGAACGCGGGACAGGAGCTTGGATGTCCGGCGGTGACCGATTGGCAAGAGCTAGCAGTGCCTCGTAGTCCACCGCCCGAGCGTACCGCTGGCGGGGGTCAGCCGCCTACTCCGCCGGGTGAGTTACCCGGTGGTGATCTGGACCAGATCACTTTCGAGAATCTCAACAATGCGAAGGACATTGCCGGACTCCGCGGTCGACTCAGACCCTACAACTTGCCACAGCACATCGACTACTACCCAACCGCGTGTATGGAGCTCTTCACTCCTTATGAAGGCGGATTCAGCAATGGCTTGGACGTGATTCGTAGGACTGTCTATCGAGATGGTGACGGCTACACATGGTCCAATGGGGTTACATATTGTGACAACAATAGCGTCATCGCATGGACAAGCCCGAGCAAGGGCTACAAATACGTCTACCTGTGCCCCAAATTCAATACCCTCACACCCAACCGTCGCGCTGTCACGGTCATCCACGAGGCATTACATAATGCCGGTTTGCAAGAGATTCCCAATCCAGGCGGGAAAGCCACGGCAGAACAGATTAGCGCTAGGATCATCTCAACATGCGGGTTGCAGTAAAGGAGAGACCTATGAAATTTCTTCAGACTCTTCTGATATCGATCTGTTTAGTCAACCCAGCCTTCGGAAACGAGGCGCTCACAGACCTGCGGGCCGACCTCGAGCAGCAATATCCGCAATGGGGACAAACGATGCAGCGCGCCAAGGACCTACTGGGCCAGGGCAGCGGCAAGGACGGCATGCATCAGCTGAAACAAGCCCTCGAACTAGCGCGGCGCGCTGACGCCCCCTTGCTGCTTGCGGAATCCCTCGAAGCCATGGCCACCCACGAGGGTAAGGTCAAGCGCTTGGCGATGCTGGAGGAAGCCTATGAACTCAAAGAACGAGAGCTTGGACCTCGTCACCCAGCGATTGTAGAAACCATGCTTCGCATAGCAGACGCCTTACCTGAGGATCCTGACAAAGTGCAAGCGATGACCGCAAAGCTGAACGCTGCCTCTCGAGCCCGCGATATTTTGGTCGAAGCCTATGGCGACGAGACTTGCGAGGTGGGTCGTGCGGACAACTTTGCAGGTTACGTCTATCGTAGGTACGGCGATCCGGTGAAGGCGGAAGAAACCTACCGATACCTATTGTGGTACTGCCCTGTAAAAGCTGAAGATCATCTGTGGGAGTCAGCCGGCGTCAAGGCTCTCAGCAACCTGAGAGACCTTTTGCTCACCCAAGATCGAGACGATGAGCTGGCCAGCCTGCCCGTACTGCCGGAACGGATCGAGGTACCGGTCCCAAAGAACATTCCACCCTTTGAAGTGCCCAGCGACGTACCGCCGCCTGACTCGGGAGCACAGCTCTCTAGCGATGGATAAACTAAACGAGTTGGCGAACGTTCCAACGACTGACGTCTCGGAAATTAAACAACTTGCTGAGACAAATGCCTTCCAACCCCGAAGGGGTTGCATCCAACAGCCCAGGGTAAGCGCAGTAACGGCGCCATGAAGAACGAACCGTTCCAGGCACGGTGCCAGCGGCACACCTGGTCGGCATCCTGATCGGCCTGGGGGCGCAAACCTATCGCTGGCTGAGCGGTGAATCGACCCTCAATCTCGTCTCGCCACTGCTACGCAACGGCCCGGGAGGCCTGATCCACACGTCCCAGGCGAGTCCCACCGTCCTTGTCCTTACGGTCGGTCTCCTGCTTTGCATCACCGGTTCCTTCGCGCTACTCCACACCCCAAACAGGTCCTCTCCCTGAGTAGCATCCGATGTTGTCGGTGCGCTACCTGTAGTCAGTGAGACGAGGATGTTCCGGCTGGCTCTGTCGATCACGGTGAACTCGCCGCGACGAGTACCCAAGGCGTCATTTCCCGCCGCTCTCTTCGTCCTCAATGTTGCCAGCCCTTGAAGCCGGGACCTCGATCCGGGGGAACTTCTCCTCGGCTACACCTCCGAGATCGACACATAGGAAGTCCAGGGCTACCGGCGGTGGCCACTGTTGGGGATGCAAACCGTGCCCTTCGAGGTACGCTTGCTGACGCTGCCCAAGCCAATCAGGTCGGCTCGTCTCAGCAAGACTGAACTCTTGCAACTTCTTCAGGTCACCAAGTGCGGTCGCAAGAGTCAACGGGGAAGGATCGTTCATCGTCGTGCGGTGGTTTACGGCCAGGGCCGCTGCTAGGGTTCGCCGAAATCTTGTGTACTCGCTACTCCAATCCTTGATCGGAGTGACCATAGGTATCTTCTTCACCATCCTGCAAGACCACGATGTCAGAATTGGTACGTGAGCAACCAGTCGGAGCCCAGGCGGCAATACTTCAGGGCTCGGGCGCCCACCCAGAGAGTTATCAGGATCGATGTCGGCGACGATCAGCGCCTCTTCTCGCCGTCCGAGCCAGCCTTTTTCAGAGGAGCCCTGCCGATAGATACCAGGCTGAATGCCGTGATAAGGATCGGTTGGTTGAGGGTCGAGCGACTCCACATCCCAACTGTTCTGACCGACGAAGCAACTCCGACCTCCGTTCTTCCACACTGCATTAGCCAACGCCATGCTGATACCATTTGCCAAGAAACCTGATTGTCCGGCCAAGGCATAATCCTGAATTCTCGTGGTCATAGCGGGCACGAGAAGGATCGACCTTCTTGGAGGCGTCTCACATTCCGTGAGGCTAGTCATCTTCGAGAGAGCTGCCATGTCCGCCTTGCACATCTTGACGGCGTTCTCCAGCGGCTCGCCAAGATCTGTAGGGATGCCATAGCGGAGCCAGGATCGTTGAGACTCTCGAGCTAGGGCCAGCAGGTTCGTCGGTGACACGGCTAGGAAAGCTTCCGCGCAAATGAGCTCGAAAAGAACGCTTTCCGGAAGATCGGCCGCATTGCAGTCAGCTAGAAGCGCCGACAACTCCGTCCTATGCGGCTTCAGCTCTTCACCCAGGCTGACTGCGGCGTATTTCTTGGCCCGAAGCTCGATGCGCCGCGCCTCCCCCAGTCGTTCAGGTGCCTTGAGGACGGTGAGTAGCGCCTGGTGCTGCCGATCTGCCAGACGGGCCTGATCGACGACCTGGTCACCGAGAAAAGCCTTGCCGCCGAAAGGTACCCTATACGTACCACACCAAATCGAGGTAGAAGGCGCAGTTGCCTTGTGCATCGTCTCGTAGAGCCATTGTATGGTCTCCGGCCGCATGGTGTATTCGGGAATCACCAAGGCCTGAACCTCAAGCTTGTTGCAGGTATCGAGCACTCGTTCGAGGATCTTCCGACGGCGATACTCGATGGGGCTCGCGAGGGACTCGGCAGACCACTGACTTGGCGGCGACTTGCCTTCCAGTGAACTCTGGAGGGCCTCGAACCACGGATGTTCATAGGAATTGCCACCAAACCATTGCAGTAACGCCACTCGAACATGACGCCGCGACCGGAGCTTTCCCCGGCTCTCCCAACTCACGTCCTGCCAGGACTGGATCTTGTCAGGATCATCACCTCCGGGTCGGACAACCGGTGGTTTATCGGAATCTGGACTCGGTTCCTCACCTATAGCGTCGGTCGAGAGTTCAGTCTCCGCAAGGTCTCCGTCCAATCCCGGCTCAACCACTAGTTCTTCACTAGCGTCGGAAGTATCCTCCGAATTGCGCAAGCTATCGGGAGCGACAAAGGGCCCTGACTCAACGGGCTGCTGCTTTAGCCCACCAATCAGGGAAGTCTGGGCGAGCCGACCGAGCCCCTTGTAAATCAGACCAACACCAACCAGGAAGTCGTCGATCCAAGATTCACTCCAGACTCGATGGACAGACTGCCCAGATTCAATAGCCTCCCAATCCCCATCGTCCCGCAAATTGGAACGTACGATCTGAAAGGACTCCAGTTGACGGGTGCCGCGGGACGACAAGAACTCGAGCCGTCCATCCCGTCGACCGAGCGAGTGCTCGCCAGACGCCTGAAGACATTCAATCCCCGCTAGCCGATCGACTTGTTGGATAAGCTCCATAGGCTGTCTGAGGGCTCCAGCGCGTTTCCACGCACGGCTGACCTCACGCAAGTCGTCGAAGGGCCCGTCGAGCGACTCTTCGTTCCCCAATTGGGCGAGATCGCGCGCCACCTGCCAAAATTTGTCAACAAGCTCAGCGCGTTCTTTCTTCTGCTCGACGTCGCCATCCGACGCCATCTCGAATCCTCGAAGCCCCCTCCCTTTGAGACTAGACGGGATTACGCCAGTAAGGACCCCGAGCGCCACCAGCGCTCCGAGGGGAGTCGCACCTCGCAGCTCTGGCACCCTCCTGTCACCGCCTCCTAGGCCGAGAATCAAGCGCAGACCGTCAACAGCGTTGCCGGGCTGCTGGCCAGCATGTAAGAGTGCACTGTGGTCGAGGCCGAGCACTTCAAGACCTGGAGACGGGTCCTCAACATCCGAGAGAACGCCAGAAGGCTGAGCCGCTACCTGCTCCGCTACCGCACCTCGAAGCTCCAGATTCAGGGACCACAGATAGATCCCGGAGACAAGACCAATGAAAGACGGATCGTGATCGCCCTCGGCCGTACCCGATTCGCACAACCTCTCAAGCCGCTGGGCAACCCGGAACCAGGCAAAAGCGGGTCTCCGGCGAGGATGCCACGCCGGTTCCTGTCGCGGCACGCTGGGAAGGTCCTCTGCGAGCCGCGAATCATCAAGAAAGTACTTCGGTGCGACGAATGCCAACAATGCCGTACTGCCGCCGGGCAACGACGTGTCAATACTCTGCCCAAAGCTCTCGCGGACCCGCCAGGCAGGTCCCCAGACATGGGTCTTGAGCAGTTCTGCAAGGCGTCGTTCCTTGGCATCTGTGATCTGCGGAAAGCTCACCAGACGCTGGAGCAGCCACTGGATCGATCTCGGAAACTCATCGCCTTCGGCTTTTGATCCCTCAACTCGCCCCACCGAGGGCTGGAAGTACCCACTTAGTCTGCGCAGCGAGATACGAAGCATCGCTTCTGCGATCCAATCCTCGCGGTTCTCGTCGATAGCCAGGTAGTTTGGACTCAGGCGAACTGACTCACTGCCCTTGATCAGATCCGCACGTCCGAAGAAATCCGACAACGCAACACCAACTCGCCAGAGATCAGCATAAGAGGAAGGAACTGGATGTCGTTGATAGCTGCTGCCACCCAACCGAACGAAGGCACTGCCATCGAGATACTCACGCCGGGCCATAAAGCCCAAAAAGCCGAAACTCCTGCTGTCGCCGTCGGTCCTAAAGATATTTTGCGCCGCGGGCGCGACGAGCCAGGAATGATCGCCGTCTTCCTGCTCATTCCGACGAGAGAACGCAACGAGCTGCTCGAAATACTCAGCAACATCTCGAAGCACCTTAGAATCTGCGGCGGGCCGCTCATTCTTTGGCAGAAGGATCTTTGTCCCAGGCTTGAGGCGGGCACGCTCGATACAAAACAGCTCAGATTTCTTCAACTCCCTCCACTCGAGCTCGGGCAAGAACCGTCGCGAATCCTCCTCGCCCTGCCTTCTGATGAGAATCAACTCGATCCCTTCCACGTCGTTGCCGCCCTCTGAGAAACCGATAACCCCCGGAGAGCCAATTCCTGGAAGCGCCGGCAAGAATTTCAAGTTCTCGTGGACCGGCCCGAGATCTTTCAAGAGGTCTCGAATCAGCTGTGGACGCCTATTGAGCAACGTCCCGCATTCCCGCGGAGCAAGATTCATAAGAGATGCCAGCGCATCGCTAGCAAGCTCACCGTCTGCCTCCTCGAAAACGAGATCTACAGGATCGGGAATCCAGTAACCTAAAATAGGACTGACCAGCTCCCGCCCATCGTTGGAGCTTTCGCTCCCAGCCTTCCACGACAAGACAGTCTCTCGGAACGGCTGTAGCGGATCCTCGAGCCCGCCCGACTCAGGGGAGGTATTCGCATCGAAGCCTTGAAGTCGCCCGATGGCGGCATGTAATAGAGACCATGGGTCATCTCGCAGCTCCGCAAGATCGAGTTTGGCAATATTTTCTCGCCCCACAGAGTTGCTGATCAAAAAGCTACGCCTAGCCCAAGTCTGGAATCGACTCCCAGACACAGAATCCAGAGCTCTGGAGTCGCGAAGGCCTGGTAGATCGCCCAGCACCTGGATCGCGATCCACAGCAGGGCCTGTGAGCGCAATTCGAGCATATGGCCCAGATGCCTTTCCGCTCCGGCGCTACCAAGGACCTTGAGCAACTCCGCTACCAGCCCATCAACGACTAACTTCGCTAGGCCTTGACGCCACCCTCGCAGGGTCTCCCTATTTTCCCTGTCGAAGTGAAAGCTTTGATCGTTTCGCCTAGAGAGGAATCTCTCTAGGCCCTGAAGTGCGGCTATCACCGGAAAGTTTGCCACAAGCGTCGCCTGCAAGGTGCTTGAATCCTCACCCAACTGAGGAGGCATGAGGATGTTCATCTCCCGCCATAGTGCGGCGAAGGTCGCAGCAGCCTGAGCTACATCGACCTCGGTGCCACGATCCGCCTCGAGACTTTCCGCTACGCCGCGCCAGAGTCCTCTTGCAGCAGCCGCGTACTCACCGAAGCGTAGGTCCTTGGCCGCCAGCGCGATCCGGAGCTGTTCCTTGATCTCCGCCCAAGGAACCCTCTCGTGGTCGAGATCCGGGCTATAGAAGATCGCCAGCGACTGACTGCGATCTACCTCTCCGGCATCGGCTAGGGCGCCGAGCCGGAATAAGGAAGCCTCTTCATTCGGCTCGCCAAACGGATCCGACACACCTAGCCCACCTCGCTGACTAGTTAGCCAGCGCCTGAACTTTGTCACACTCATGGCAGGCAACGGCTCAGACTTATCGTTCAGTTCAAGACCGATCTTGCCTAACTCGATCTCGACCGCCTCCCGCAAGCGTCTCAGATCCGAGGCCGTCGATGCTACAAGCACAATGTCGTCGACATAACGAGCGTACGTCGCTGACCATCCTGGACCGGCACCTTCAGAGTCTTGATCTAGGGCTCGAACCAAGTGACTAAGTCGTTCATCCAGCCTGAAGAGCGAAATATTTGCAAGGTATGAAGACAAGTCCGGGCCTTGGGGTACGCCTTGCGGCCCAGCAGATATCTCTTCACCCGAACCGGGATCCAAATAGGAATAGTCGAAGCTCTGCTTAATAAGCCAGTCGACAATCGCCGACAGGCGTTGCCTCCTGTCAAGCATTCTCTTAGGGGTGAAGAGGGGGGCGCGCTCGATCAGCTCCTTCGTCGACGAGCAATCCAAAGCCCTATCGACACCTGCCTTGAGCACATCCAAGACTGCGGAGCGCGATACGTTGTCGTAGAAACCGCGGATGTCGAGCCGCACAGCGTGGATTCGCGGCGATGGCATCCGGCGTACTCGCTCGTCGATATAGGCGACAAAGTCGCGCCAACACTCGAAGTAAGGCCGGAAGATGCCTTCACGACCGGGATCTGCGTGCCCGTTCACCACGTCCATGCGTACCTGATAGGCGAAACTAACAACCTTCTCGCCCTTGGGAAGATCGATACCTGTGGTCCAGGTATCGTCTCTACCCGAACCGCCGAGGTGCCTGACAGCTGGCAGCGCAGCGGAAAAGTCACTGCCTTCCAGACCGTCCCGGAGCAGCTCAGTCAGCATGTACTGCTGAATCACCAGGACTTCAGGGCTCGGCGTTGCCTTGAGTCGTGGGCGACCATCCGTCTTCGGTAGGTAGATAGCCATGAGAGGACGCCATCCGCCAGAAGGTTGCCGATTTGCCAACATACCGGCGAGCGGATGGAGAAATGCGCTCTCCGCTGCCAACATACGTTGCCAGGCGCCATGGTCCGTGGGGAACTCGCGTCGCTGCGTACTCGCACGGGCGACTTGAATAGCTCTGGACAGGTTGGCACTATCAGCCGGAGCAAGTCCCGGAGATTCAGCGGCCTCAGCTTCGAGGCGAAGATCTTCACCCTCGGTTTCGCCAAGCCCTAAGAAGCTACGCAGCTGGCTGCTTGCGTCATTTGGCGCCTCAACGCCAAGCGCCGAGACGAAGGGATCGATACGATCGAAGATCCAACGCCAGCTTCCCGGTGTCTCACCGACGGGCGCCGCGCTCACCGAGCGCTCGATCTCCCGAAGAACCTGGATCTTCTCGGTTCGGTCTGCTACTTCCCAGGCATCCTGTAGTTCCTTCGGATGACAACCCAGGAAATAGGCCAGCAGTCCATCGACCGCCGAGTAACTCCAGGAATCAACAAGATTCCAGGCCTCCTCTTTACGCTTGACGCCGCGCAAGAGTGAGTCCGGATCACCGCCAGGAAGCTCAGACGAGTCCGAGGTGGCGGGCGGCCTAACGACGTCGACCAGGTAGGGCACCGTGCTGGCTTCTCTCAGCAGCCTCGGCAACCACCGTGCCGTTGCGCTGATACCCGCTCGATCGGCGTCGAGAAAGACGTGCACTGCCAATAGGCCGTCACGCCTTTCTACCTCTCGGGCGAGGTCGCCAAGCAGCTCGATTTTTCGTGTCGAGAGTCCAGTCCCCAAAAGGGCCACGGCTGGCAGTCCAAGCTGCTCCAAGCGCAGCACGTCGATCAGACCTTCGACCACAAAGATTCGAAAGAGTCTGTCCTTCCCGCTTGCTTGCCACTCTTTGATTGCTCGCCGAACGCGGTCGGCCGCGTAAAGGATACGGGACGTGCGCAACCTAGGTGTGAAGAGATATTTGGGTTGGTCAGAAGGCGCGAGAGCGCGACCGGCGAGCCCCACCCATTGCGATTCAAGATCACGAATCGCAAAGAGAATTCGGGGCTTGGCGAAGAAGTCTCGGTAGCTACGATCGATCGGTAGAGGCAGCTGAAAAGAGTCTTTCCACTCAGCCCTTCTTTCGACGATCAGGCCCGCATTTCGAAAAAGCTCCTTGACATTCGGATCCCGTGAAGCCTCGCGGGCCAGCACGTCTTTGCCAGAAACCGTTGCCTGCGACCTGACCACTGCTGCATTCAGGCCCCGGCTCGTGCGCCATCTCTTCAGACTCTCTGCGTCGGCCTCGGACTTGTAGAAGGAGAAGGCTGTTTCCAGAGGATCGGCGCCCGTGCGACTTTGGTTCCCTCCCCGGGGTCTCGCTATTCCATAACGGGACGCCAAGTGGTCACGTGCTTCGCGGAAGTCGAGCCTGTTCAGAGCCTGATAGAGAGAGATCGCGTCGCCGTGGGCATCGCAGACGAAGCAGTGGTAGTGAGGGTCCTGCTCGAGATATAAATGCAGCGAAGGCCTACGATCTTGGTGGAAAGGGCACAGAGCAACTCCTCTTTCTCCCTTCTTTCGAGGCTTGAGTCCGCCCTCTTCGGCGAGAGCTAAGAGATCAGCCCGTTGCCGAATTTCAACAACAAAACGCTTCCAATCCTCCCGATCTGCCATCTCCACTCCCGCGAAAAAAAACAGGCGTAATGCGCTTATTGTAGCCTACCCTGACCACCGCCAGACCTATCGGGTCGTGTCCTACACTCTTAGGACACGACCACCTATCGAGACGTGATAGATCCTTCGGACTCAGGTGGAATAAAGACGCTACTCAGCATAGATGCCCAATGCGCAGTTGCCTGAGCCCTATTTAACTTACCACGCATCACAGACTTCCAGCATGGTGTCTCGACATACCATGCTGCGCAATCTTGAGTAATCGACTTTGCGCTTTGACGAGCCAAGGATCGATCTCCACCTACTCGACCAACCGTTAGCATTCCAGAGAATAGGTGCTTGAGCAGGTCACGGACTGCGGACGCTTCCCTCACCCGAGCAAAGGCTTCCAAGAGCCTCAGACAGCGAGCATCGAGTAGTGCGGGAGGGCCGGCAAGATCCAAGACTGACGGCCGGGCGATGCTGTTCGTCCTGGTTGACACAGTTATATCGTTTCGCTACCTTTGTTAGATACTAATTCTCTGCCAGATCAGTGAGAGAAACACGATCAGTGCGAGCTACATTATGTCGGTGGTTAGCGGACTGAACGAGTGGATGATCCTGCGCATCTTGGTAGGGCTGTGGAGCCTGGCGTTGGGCGCCATGGCTTCGACTCCTCTGAGCACCACGACAACCACCCCTGCGGCAGGTTCTACCAGGGCCTGGAATCTCGTCGGTTTTGGGGCCCGTGGTCCGGTGACCCTGGAGCTTGTGCCCGACGCCTCGCTGTGTCCACTGACGGCATCCCGCCAGCAGACTGTAAAGGTGGCAGGCACGGTGCCAGGCATGGTGACGTCGGAGGCCGTTGCACAGTCGACACGGGGCTGCCCAGCCTGGACGGTGAGCTGTGCTGGGGATGCCTACTGCTCCGCTACCCTTTCCGACACCGAATCGTCCGAGACCGGATCCCCAGCGGTCAACCAGGCTCCCCTGGCGATCAGTGTTTATCCCGCAGTCGACGTCCAAGGTGTTGTTGTGGTGCCCCGCACCGTAGACCTGCCCGAGACGGTGAGCATCTCTGGGCGCGTACGCCCCGGACAACCACTAGTTCCTGGTGAACCAGAACTCGCCTTCGCCACCACCTCGACGCTGAGCGCCGAGGGTGCCATCGCGTTCAAGATTCCGGCGGGCACTGTTGATCTGCGACTTGCCGCCGAAACGCTCTCTCCGGCCTATCGCTGGAACGTGCACCCCGTCGACGGAACCATCGATCTCGGACGTCTCGAACTGGTGCCTGGCGGCTCGCTGTTGGGCTACGTCATCGCCCACGACACCGAGCTGCCAGTGCCAGATGTGACGATCACCGCGATCCCGGCCGGAATCGAAAACGCACCGATCGACGATCAAGAAGCGAACCGGAACACCCGAACGCCTGCTACCCGCAGCAACACACGCGGCAGCTTTCAGCTGACCGCCCTCGCCCCCGGCGCCTATCGACTACGCGCCGAGCACCCGGATTACCTGCCTGTGGAGCCAGCGGAGATTCGGGTCGTCCGCAACGCCGAAACCATTCTAGGCAGCGACATCGTGCTCAGCGACCCGCTCCAGCTGAGTGTGACGATCGATCCGCCCATCTCGCCGAGCGGACATCCCTGGCAAGTCGCGCTGGAGAGCCTCGCGACCTCACGGCAGACCGACACGACCGAGGCCAATGCCAATGGACGAGCGGTGTTCGAGCATCTGGCCCCCACCGCTCTGCGTGTCCGCGTAGGCGCCGAAGACGCCTTCGGGGTTTTCGAAACCACCCTCGAGCTGAGGTCAGACCAAGAACTGACGGTTGAGATTCCGATTGTCGAGGTCTTGGGACGGGTGACGTTAACCGACGAGCCGGTGATCGGAACCTTGAAGATCGGCACCGGCAACAGTGATTTGTGGACAACACCCCTCGATCACGAAGGCCACTTCTCGACCTGGCTTCGAGAACCTAAGCTCAACGTGCTTTTTCTCACCGTCAACAGCAAATCCTTCGCCAGCCCGGCAGAAGTGATCGTCGAAAACATCGTCGTTGACGACGGCAAGATCGAACTCGATGTCGAGTTGCTCGATCTCGAGATCTCGGGGACCGTGACCGATCGTCGTGGAACACCCATCCGTGATGCTCTGGTCATCGCCCGGGAGCGGACCCGAATCGTCGCCAAGGTCTACAGCAACAGCGACGGCGCCTTCTCCATGCGGCCGCCTCAAGCTGGCGAGCTTCGGCTCAAGGCCAGTCGCAAGGGTCTGGGGGACTCCCGGGAACAGTTTTTGACTCTCAGCGAGAGCACACCAGCGATCGAAGCCGAGTTGGTCATCTACCCCAATCGCTGGCTCGAAGGGTCGGTGACGGGACCGAGCGGCGAGCCGGTGGCGGGGGCCCGAGTCATTACCTTTTCGGTCGACCAGGATCTGGTGGCCGATACCGTCGGAACAGACCTCGAGGGTCACTTCCGTGCCGAGGTAGCTCCCGAGTCGCAAGAGGTCGTTTTGTTGATCGCTGCGCAGGGCTACCCCTTTTGGTCAGCCTGCATCGACTCCCGACAGCCGGCTTCAATTCAGCTGGCGGCGGCCGGGGGTCATCTCGAACTGCGGATCGACCGCGAGAACCAAGATGACAAATCGAAGCCTGAACACTTCAGCGGCGGTCCGCTGTTCGTCAACGAGTTGGGTGGCGCAGCGCCACTCAATGAAGTGTGGGCATGGGCACGGCGGCACGGCGTCGACTCGTCTTTTGAAGACGAAGCAGGGGCGGGCTATAGGTTTCCCAACGTTTCCCCGGGCCGCTGGGCTGCCGCATGGTCAACAGGCAGCTTGGCGGAGCATGTGATCCATAGTTGTAACTTGGCTTTCGGGCAGGGACAGGGATCAGATTGGGCCACGGTCAAACCAGGTGCCACCTCGCGCTTGGTTCTCAATCGCCGCCCATGACCCGCCGAAGGCTTCAACCTGAAAGGTGCTGGAAGAGATGAACATCAAGACAATGGTTTGGCTAACCGCTGGGATCGTTGTTCTTGGCTTGAGTACCCCAACCATAAAAGCCGGCTGGTCGCGGACTTGTGGGACGCGAACGACGTCAATTCCGGAGCCAGGGAGCCCGGAGCCAGGCTCGAGCTCTACTGAGACCTGAACAACGTTATCTGTCATGCTTGACCAAGCGGGTTGCCACAAAGGAGAGACCTATGAACTTTCTTGAGACTGTTCTGATATCGATCTGATTGGTCAGCCCAGCCTTCGGAAACGAGGCGTTCAAAGACCTACGGGGACAAGCGATGCATCGCGCCAAGGACCTGCTGGACCAGGACAGCGGCCAGGACGGTATACATCAGCTGGAACAAGGCCTCGGACTAGCGCGGCGTGCTGACACCCTCTAACGTTGGGCTACCCGGCTTCAAATACCCAACCCTGCAAGCGACAAGTAGCTGGCGCGCCCGATTCAAAAGGGTCGAAACAAAGTAGGATACAATCCCGTATCTGAAATGACTTCACGAGCAACTTCGATGCCGTTGGGACGACAATCTGTGACAGCTCCCGCTGCCAAAGGAGATGACGTCGAAGGCTCTGCCAGCCTCGGCTTCGACCCTGGCGAATACGAAACCAAACTGCTGCTCACGGCCGACGGCCAACGTCATCAGCTAGTCGTTGCGTCGCGTGGGCGTAGCGTCGAAGACGTGCTGACGGCGGCTGTCGCCCAGATCCGTCAGCAAGTGCCAGCCCTCTCCCGAATACCCGTCCTGGGTCTAGCTACTGCTCTCGACCCCGCTGCTGCCAAAAGCTTCCGTGGTCTCTTGCGGCAGACCTTTCCGCACATCGAGCTCGCCGAAGCCGACCTCGATCCGCGAGCCGTCGCCTGGTATGCGTTGGAGCGACCGCCTAAGGGGACGCTTTGGAACCTCGACGTCGGCTGGCGAGAGGTCCGGTTGGCGACCGTGACACAGACGAACGGGGGTCCCCGGGTCGAGAGCTTCGAGAAGGTTGCCGAATATCACGGCCAACTGATCGACCAAGGATTTCTCAACACTCTCAAAGAGTACAACCAAGTCGACGATGTCGCAGCCGCCTACCGCGACGTCGAGGGCCCGGACTACTCCGAGGCGGTACGCCTCAAGCTCGAGCTTTCTACCCAGAAGGTCGTCTCGATCGCTGGCGCGTCTGTGCGTGGCCGAACCGTCCGTAGGGATTTGCTGGCAACGGCCTGGCGGAACTATCCCCAGGGTCTCGTCGACGAACCCCTGCGTCAGCGGATGGCGCAAGCGGGCGGAAGCCTGCTCTTCACCGGCGCCAGCTGCCGGCTGCCGCTGCTGAGGAAACACCTTTCGGACAAGTTGCCCAAAGAGCTCGAGCAGCTGGCGCCGCCCGGCGACGATCCAGGCTTTGTCCGGGCCTTCGGCCTACAACGCCTGGCCGCGGATGCCGCCCGGGAGCTGCTGGCGAGTCGAGCGCCCACCTCCCTCGAGCCGCCGGAGCTAGAAACACCGGTCCTGGAGACACCGATCCTGGAGAAACCGGTCCTGGAGACACCGGCCCTGCAGACACCGGTCCTGGAGACACCGGTCCTGGAGACACCTGGAATAGCTAGCCCAGCCGTCGACGAACCGCCCGAGATGCTTGACACCAAACGGATCGCGCGTCTGAGCCTGCGCCTGGCCGGCGAGCTTCAACCCCTCTTCGACGTCGTCGACGGCCAAGCCCACCCGCGTCAGATCAACTGTCAGCCGATTCCCGAGGCCCTCCACCGCGACGGTGCGGCAGAGATCGAGCTACAATGTTTTCTGGCATCCACCACAGACCTGCGGGACCCTCGAGGCTGTCCGCGCTACCTCGGCGGACGCTCCTTGCCGGTCCCCACCAACGGCGACGGCTTCCAGCTGAGCTTCCGCCTGCTGCGACAAGGCCCATTGCGCTTGAGGGTCCGGGTTCAAACCCGGGACGCGAAGCTTTTTGACAAGGAGATCGACTGGCATGTGGAGGAGACAGCGGACGACAATTAGAGGCCCCGCTGCGGCCTGCCGGCAGTGGGCGATACTGGCGTTGGTGATGGCGGCGAACGCGACCGCTCAAGAGGTCGTCGAGTCTCCCACCGAGCCGCGGGTATTCGCCGTGCTCACCGACTGGACCGGCCACCACATCCGTGACTCGAGTCGAGCCCAGCGACTGCGCGAGGGCGTCCGGGACCGTCTGAAACCGCTGCTCTTCGATCAGCCCAGTCAGCTCGGCTTCGATCCCGAGCGCGATCGGCTGCTGGTGGCCCGCTTCGGTCTGGTCACCGACCGCTCAGGAATCGAGCCGCTGCGCGACTTCTTGCAGATCCAGATCGACATCGACCAACCACGGCCGACGGCCCAGGCCTTCGCCAACGCCTTCCGGGTCATTCCGGGCATGCACCAACGGAGCGACGGGTCGCGTGGCGCGCAATGGGGTTTCCCCTCGGTGGTGTGGTCCATGGCGGTCGATCACATCAACCGCAGAGCCCGCAACCTCGGCTTGACCTACGAGTCGATCGTGCTGGTCGTGATCACCGACGACGTGCCAAATTCGAAGGGCCGTAGCGAACGCACCATCTGTGAGCGAACCTTCAGTCAATATCCGCCCTACGGCAAGAGGGACGCCAGACGTTTCAAACGCTTCTTCGACCTCTACTCGCGCGAGCTCGAACTCGAGCCGCTGGACGTCGCCATCGATCCGATCAACGGTGTCGGCGAGGACGACAAGGCCCAGCTGCATGCCTATCGCATCGCGCCGGTGGCCGCCGGTATCAATCTCAATCGGGTTTTCGACTATGACGTCGAGAAATTCAGCCTCCGGGCCGACGGCCAGTTCCATGGCCAAGTGTCCCTCGAGCTCGACCTCAGCCCGTTGGCTCCGGCGCTGATCGACGGCCTGAGCATCGAGTTGCATCCTGCCGACGGCGGCCAGATCCATGGGCCGGCGCTGGTGATGTCGGACGAAGAGCGTCAGACCGTTTGGAATCAATTGCCGGCAGAGCTCGGCACCACGAGCACCGCGCCGCGCGAGCTTCAGCTCCAGGCTGCCGGTCGCCTGCTATTTCCAGAGGTCGAAGAGCTCTCGCAATTCCGTTCCGAGCTGCGCTACGAGAGCCCAAGGCCGGTCGAAGTCGAGGGCCTGCTCGAGCTCGACGACGGCAGCTTGCTGACCGCCGATAAGATGCGGCCGGACGAAACTCCCAAAGCGGCCAAGGAACGTATCGATGGCCTCCTCGGCACCTGGGAAAAGCTCACCGGGATCGTCCTGGCTCTGCTCACCGCATTTGTTGTCGGAGCCATCTACTATCGTGCCCGCTTCGTACGACCCCCGCTGCTCGCTATCAAAACTTCCGATCCGGGCCGGCCGCTCATCAACTGGCGGGCGCCCGAAGAGATCTTGGCCGCGGTGCCGGTGGGCTCGATCGAAATCGGGAATCAGCGCTCGCGAGGCGGAGTGCACAAAGAGTGGACCGCCACCCTCGCAGTCACCGACGTGCAGTCTGACTACACGCTGGTGGTTGCCGACGGCCAGCCACCAATCGATCTCTTCACTTTCGATTCCGACGGCGCGGTCAAACCTTCCTCCGACGAAATCATCGGCAAGGCTGGCGAGAGCATTCCGCTGTTCTTGCGCGCCAACCAGATCGAGGACCTGGGCTCACCGGGTTTACCTCGCCCAGACGGCAGTTATCGCGGTCAGCTCGAGGTCACGATCGAGATCCGCAGCGACAAGAAGATCACCGACCCGAGCTGTGTTCTGACACTGGCGACCGTCTACCTCGCGCCAAAAGTCGAGCCGCGGTTACAGTGGGCGAACGATCCTGAGCTCGCCGACAAGGTCCACCTCTACACCGAGCTGCAACACCAGCCAGCGGAGGTTCGGCGGGTGAGCATCATCCACGACTCCGACCGCCAGACGCTCTGGCCGCAGCCGGTCCAGCTGGCGGTGCTCGACCCGGACGGACGCTCCGTCCGCGGACTCGAGCTGCGGGTACCCATCGACGCCCGGCGCGAAGAGGAGATCGAAGTCGACGGCGCCAGCGCCAGGATCCAGCGCTTCGGCTGCCGCCGCGCGGTTGAAATCCCGGTCCTCTACACTGCCCGCGACCTCGCCTCACCGATCATCCGCGATACCGAGATCGCCCTTCAGCTCTACAGCCTAGACAGCGGCGATCCGCGACCGGCGTCGGCGGTGGAGGCGGTGAGCTTCAAGGTTGGCCTGGCAAGCCGCGGCGCGCATCCGATCTTGCGCATGGAGACGTTCAAAGACAAACAACTTGTGCGGATCGTCGACTATCCGGACGAGGCCGAGCCGGCGCCGGAGACCTTCGAGCTGCAGGCCGCCTATCCACGGATTCCGGCCAACGCCGCGGTCGTCGACCCCTGGCACCGCCTGGCCACCCTCGAGTTCGGCAACCGTGCCGAGCGTTCGCCGGACGGCCGTGGTGAGGTCAGCTTCAAGGTCGGGGTTGCCGACATCACGCCGGACCTCGAGGCCCTCGGCCTCAGTGAAGACGTATTCCGCGCCTGTCTGCGGCTAGTCGACCGAGCACAGCGCGAGGATGACTCGGCCGCCCTCACCAATTATCTCGACAACCAACCCTTTGGCACTTTGCAGCCCGCTCCCAACGCTGTGGTGACGTATCAGCTCGAGCTCGATCACAGCGGCTTCGATCAATTGCAGACCGAAACCGCCCGGATCGACTTCACCCTGCACTTCGAGGGCTGGCTCGACGGTCGTCCGGCAGCGATATTGAGCAAGAAGTTCTCGCTGCCCATGGTGGCCAACTACGGCGATCGCTGGTTTCTGATGGACATGGGCACCAGTACCATTGTCGCTTCGGTGATGGACGTCAATCGCAACACCCGTCAACTGCTCGAGCTCGTCGACACAGAAAAGGCTAGCGCCGTCTCCTCCGACGGCCACGAATGCCACTTCCTGGCATCAACCCTCTTCATGCGGCGTCATACCGAGAGCGGAGACTACTTCCTGGAATTCAAAGACCCGGCCGAGAAAGACGCCACCACCCAAGAGGCAGTCGCCGACGCTGGGCGGTTGCTGCCACCCTTCAAACTATTGGTCGGCAGCAAACATCTGCCACTGACCGAGGACGACCTCGACCGTCTCGGACTCGACCAGCGACCCAAGATCGACGATGTGTTGCGCGAAGCGATCAGGACCCTGGTCGATGAAAAGATCGCTCCCGCTCTCAGCCGAGCCAAAGACGAGGCCCAGCGCGAGCTGCCACCGCAAGTGCTGCTGACGATCCCCAACACCTTCACTCCGGCCCATGCCGACGTAATTCGCGAGGTTTTCAAGAACGAGCTCGGCGCCCGACGCGTCGCGTTCTTGAGCGAAAGCGACGCCATCTGCTGGCACTACCAAACCCGGGTCGAGAAGAACGAGGAACGACTCCCGGAGCACTTGCGGGGCGGCCTCGAATACGTGCTGGTGGTCGACATTGGCGCCGGCACCACCGACCTCACCTACGTCGCCATCGAACGTCGAGGATCGGACGAGATGGAGAGCGCCACCATCTTGCATCGGGACGGATTTCGCATCGCCGGCAACAACGTCGATACCTGTTTCGGCCGCATCTTGCATCACAAGCTGGCCAGCCTCAGCCAAGCCAGCGAAAGCCGCTTCCTCTACCGCTCCGATCAACAGATCTTTGCTGACGGACCAACCTCGGGCGAGGTTCTCGAAGAAGCGCGGCTCTATCCGATCGTCCAGGGGTTGCGTCGCCTCAAGGCCAACCTGGCGTCGTTTCGCGGTGAGCCCCTGGCGCTCAGCGTCGACGCCGACCTGTTGTTGCGAGAACAGAAAACTGGCAGCACAATCGCGCCTTGGTTGGGGATCGAAACCGGGGAGGGCGGACTCGAGAACGAAATCCGGTTCGAGCGCCACGAGCTTCTCAACGCTCCGGCCTACAGCCAACTAGTCCATGGCGAGATGAGCGCCGAAGTGCTCGAGCACTTCTTCGCCGGCTGCCCAGCGAGCTGGGAAGGCGCTCCAGAAGGGTGGACTCGGGACGGCCGTTTTCCGGTGGACACCTTGATTCTCACCGGCCGCGGAGCACTCACCCCCGGTTTGCGGAAAGCCCTCGAGGAGACGCTCGAGCGATACCGCCTGGACACCACGCAACCGATCTGGCAGCCGGAGTTCAGCCGCCGCGGCACGCCGGACGACCTCAAGCTTGCGGTCATCCAAGGCGGCAACGACTACATCGAAAAATTTGGCCCAGACTCCGGCGCCAGCAACCGTGACCGCTTGCGGGACCGCGGTCTCTACGAGGACTACTATCTCTACACCGGTCCCGGCCAGAGCTTCAGAACACCCCACCCCATCCTCGACCGTGACCAGCACGAGATCAAGACAACCCCAAGCTTCGGCGCTGGCGGACCGCTCGTCAGCCGCTTCACTCGCACCCGCGTGCCGTTTCTCGACGACGATGGCTCCGTCATGGTGCTTTCCACCTCGAGCCGCAAGCCGCCGCCGAAGCCGAACGATCCAGCGGTGCCGATCCGGCCGCTATGCCAATTCCGCCAAGGCAACCTGAATCACGAGGTCGATATCTACTTCGAGGTCGACAGCAACCGAGACTACAAGCTACGGGTCAATGGCCGCGACATTCGCGGCAGCGAGAATCGATATGACAGCGAGCTTTTCGAGCAGGGTCCGGGGGTGCTCGAAAACATGTGGCCGGGGCGTCCATGCAGCCCCGGCAAGGCTGCTGACTACTTCACGTCGTCGCTGCCGCGTGCGGGCTCCGGCTTCGGGGCCGTTTCGACCTCCGCTGCGGCTAGTGCGTCGCCGGTCAACGAGGTTCCTAACGAGACGCCACAGACTCCCGCCGAGCCTCCTTCACCTGACTCCGAGCGATCGAAGGTCTCTTCACCACAGTATTCGCCGGCAAGCGATGCGGGCACGCCGCCGGTCGGCCCCCAGCCCGGCACCAACCCGACAACCCAGGCCGTTGCCCCGCCGGTTCCGGTGGTTCCCAAGACTGAGCCTGATCCTGCCGTCGAGCCCCCAAGGGTGGAGCCAGGCGGGATCGAGCCTGTCGAGGTAGAGTCCAGCGAAGTAGAGTCCAGCGAAGTAGAGTCCAGCGAAGTAGAGTCCAGCGGAGTAGAGTCCAACGAGGTGGAACTCGGTCGTAGCCTGACCGCCGAAGACAGCGGAAAGGGTTCAACACCCCCCACCACGCACCCCAAGAAACCTGGACCGGCTATGTCCTTCCCGAAATTCGACGGATGAGCAATTCCCTTCACACCCGATGGAGGCCTTCGATGCCCCGAGCGCGCTGGCGAAAGATCATCTTCCTTCTCACTCTGTCGTCACTGTTCAGCGCTGCCGGCCTCAGCGCTCAAGACCAATGCGAACTCCTGGTCTTGCCGGATTCCCCGGCGGGTCGCTCGTTCGTCTATCTGCTGGACAATAACGGCGAGCACTTCTTGGAAGCTCGCGTCGATGAAGAGCTCAATCCCAGGCCTTCGACCAACCTCGAGTTGATGAAGACGCTAGCAAGATCACACGAGGACTGTAAGAAGGACTATCTCGGCCCAGATGTCCAGGCAAACGCTGACTGGGCCAACAGTTTCGCGCAGCACTTTCGCTTTCTGGGCGAAGACAATATGTTGCAAATCGTCGATACGGTGCGCTTCACGAAGGACAGCGCCCCGCTCAGCACGTTTCTTTCCAGGTTGAATCTCAATCAAAGCTGGCAAGCCATTCTCACGAACTACAACAAGGTCGGGGATCCCGAGTGGAACAGCCTGCCGCCACGCCTGCTGCGCATTCCGCGTAACGAGCGTACCCTGAAGGTAGTGCGGGTCAAGAACGACGACGTCAAATCGGCTCGAGGGACAAGCGAGAAAGAGTTCATTGCCGCAACGGTCCTTGCCAACCTGAAAAAGAGGGGCATTGAGGGTCTCCACATCGCCAGCTTTGTCGTCAACACACCGGCGACGGCGACAACCACGACGACTACGACAACTGAGCCGGTAAGCTCGACGACAACGGACCCAGCGCAACCGGCGATCCTGTCCGAACGAACCGAACAGTGGCTGGTCCTGACGATTGGGCTGTTGTTCGGCTTGGCGGTTGCCTTTGCCTCTCGCCGCCTGATCGAGCTGTGGACGCTGTCCCAACACGCTCGGGGCACTCGTCTCGCAGGCTTCATCAACCAGATCAACCCCTTTCACGATGAGCAGGCCAAAACTCGCGAAGACGTCGAGAGAATCCTGAGAGAACAAAGCAAGACGCTGGTGGAGATGGCCAAAGCCCTCGACGAGGCAGCGGGCGAGGGCGACGAAGAGAAACTGGTGCAACAAGGGCAACTAGTTGCTCCCGAAGGTAAGGAGCTCAACTCAAAGATCAATGAGCTCTTACATCGACTCAAGGATCTTTCGCGAGCCGGCGAGGACCGGGCGTGGAGCGAGGCAGTTGGCAAGCTCCACACGCTCAACCGAAAGCATCAGCTGTCAACCGACGAGCCACCCACCAAAGATCAAAGCGTCTTTCACCAACTCGTCGGAATTCCCTTCCAGATCGTCGCCAGCGTCAAACAAATGATCGAAGGCCGTGCCGATGTCGGAGAGTCCGCCACGCTACAGGTACGCCTGGATACCTATCGCAGGTTGTTGGCCGCCGACCTCGAAGCCTACGAGCAAACCGAGATGGATCTCAGCAACCTGCTCGATTCGCGATCGGGCACGCCCGCCGATGCCGCCGCGCAAGCGGAACCGAGTCAGTCCCCATTGGAGGATCGATTCGACCAGTTCTTCCGGTCTGTAGTCGACCCCTTGCGCGTCGACGCCAAACAGGTAAACACTTTGCTCGACCAGCGCGGCGCGCCTGCCGATGCGGAGCTCAGCACACGCGTCGAAACCTACCTCGACGCCTTCGAGTCTTCGATGCGGTCCGTCAAGGAATTTTTTGGTGCTGGTGAAGATATCGAGACGCGCCAATTCGCCATCGCACAGCTCGAAGAGTCAGCGGGCTCGATCCAGCTCCTCCAGGAAGCCGCCGCCCACGCTGTGGTCGATCTAGAGACGGCGGCCCAGAAACGCGTCAACGAGGCCGAGGTCAGCGCTTCGCTCAACAAGGCCAGCCAAGCGTTGACCCGTTACCATGTCGCGAACATTACCGAGCGGGAAATCAGCCCACCCCCCGATTCAACCAGCACGCTGGAGCTCGCGGATCATCTGCACCGTGAGTTGACCGAACTCGTGAGCGACGCCGAAAAGAATCGGCAGTCAAAATTCTTCAGCGTCATTCTGAATCTGGCGATGAAAGGTAACGTCCATCTCAACCAAGGCATCTCGTCCTGGCGCAGCACCCGCGGTAACCGCCTTATGCTCGACTACCTGGCGACCGGGCTCGACAAGCTCAATCTCTACGCCCTCGAACTGCTCGGCAGCGACCAGTTGAAGCCAATCGACGCGGCCAACCTACTCAGCGGCACAAGAGACCACCCCGGGCAGCTCTTGTCCATCCTGCGCATTCTCGCCTGGATTCAGACACTGCGGGCTTACACCGGAATCTGGGAAGCGATGCGGCCTGATGCACAAGATGGTTTCTCAAAGGCGGATCACGACCTGCGCAACTTGTTGAAACGGCTGGGCATCAAGCCGCACACCTTCGAGCTGTTCGGCGATCCCAGGGATCTCCGAATTCCCAACAAGCCTGCTGAAAGTAAAATTGTCATCGAAGAACCGGAATTCAGAGCGGAGTTGGGACGACTGCATCGCAAGCAGAAGATTGCTGCGAACGAAGTGGTCATCGAAGTGCGTCAGCTCGGATTTGAGGTCGACCCTGAAGGCTTCTCGGCTCTCAGGCAACAAGACAGCCCGACCTATCTCTGCATCACCAAAATCGACTTGATCGAGCGCTACGCCCTCGAAACAGCCTAGGAATTGGCGTCGGTGAGGGTTCTTTATTCGAAGAGCGCCAGGGGTTTGGGGTTTCCCTGTCCCAACCGCTGCGCCCCCGGTGCAGTCAGCGGTGAGCGAGCGCTGCCGCGCGCGAATCGCTGGACGTGCTCACGCGTAGAGGAAGCGACACGGCTCGATGACGGACTCGCCCTGGTGCGGCTCCTCGCAAAGCCTTGGGGCCATAGCCTGGCCCCCCAGCCACTGAACACTCTTCCCTTGTCCTGGCCAGAAAGGCTCGCGAGATGACGATCCTCTTACCCATGCTTCTTTTCCTCGCCGCCACCTTGCTGTTCTATTGGCTGGCCACCCGCGATCCCGAAGCCTATGGTCGCGATCCGGGTCGGGTCGCTGGCAGCCTGCCCTGGGCACTGCCGTTGGCGGTAGCCGGCCTCGCCTGCCTGGCGCTGACGCTCCTGCCACCAAAAGGATTTCACGACCTCTCGCTGCGTTACCTCGGCATCGAAACTGTGCTGCCGGTCGGCGAACGCATGGTGGTTGGCGGTGATCTCGCCAAGGGTCACTTCCTGAGTGGCTTGGCCGGCGACCGCGGCGAGATTTTCAGTCTCGAAAACCAAAACGGCAGCGTGCAGCTGGTACCCCAAACCGACGACCTGGAGATTGCGGTCGACGGCGAACCGGTAACCGATCCCCGGGAGCTCTTCGCCGCCCGCGACCCCGAGACCGACGCCGGGCGCGAAACCGTAACCGTCTCGGTCGCCAACGCCGCCGGCACCTTACGTTATCGCGTCGCACGGCTGACCGGCTTCCTGCGCAGCGAGCAGCGGCGTGGCGTGACGATCAGCCTGCGCTACGAGCGCCCCTACACCGAACCGATCTTCTTTCCGTCGCCCGACCCCGAGGCTCTGGTACCACGCGAAACCGGCGTGCTGCTGCTCACCAATCGGCAGTCGAGCTCGGCCCACGACGAGTTGCGGCTGCCGGTTCCGCAACCCGCCGGTCCGGTAATCGCCAAGCTCGAAAAAGCCGAAGGGCGCGACGACGCGGTACTGCTGATCACCCCGCGCGAGCGGCTGCTGCTCGAGATCGGCAGCACTGCGCAGGTCAAAGCCTATGGCAACCAGCGCTGGGTCTTGCTGCAACTCACCGACCAGACGATTCTCGACGCCAAGTGGATTCGTCTCGCTCTGGTGTTGATCTTCGTGCCCAGCCTACTGCTGCTGATGAGCCTCTTTGCAGCCCGCCGTAGCCCGGCCGCGATTGTCGTCTATCTGGTGGCGCTGGCCTTGTTGTCGTTCCGCTTCGTCATCGGCGTGCGGGCTGCCAGCCTCTATCCCTACCACTACGAGGCCTTCTCGCTGTCCCTGGCCGGCCTAGTGTTATTGCCGCTTTACACGGTCGCGATCACCCAGATCGGACCGGTTGCTGCCGGCATCGCCGGTGTTCCCGGCCGCCTCGGCCATGCCGGCGGGCGCCATCAGATGTTGAAGCACCTGGCCGGGGCCAAAGGCCTCGGCGAAATCCTCGCCATGACCGTGCTGACCGCGGCGTTGATGGCGTTTCTGCCCAGCGGCGAGGACGGCAGTCAACGCGATACGACGCTGATCGGCCTGGCCTTCCTGCCGCTCGCCTTTCTGCTGATCAGTATCGTCCTGCGGCGCACCGTCTTGCGGCTACCCTTCTTCCATCATCATGTGCGCGCCCTCAGCGCCTCGCCAACGTTGCTCGCGCAATTGGTAGAAGTCGACACCGTCACCCGCGACGCGCAACTGCGCGACGGCCCCGAAGACCTCGAGCGTGAGATCCGTTTCTGGCTCTCGACCCTGGCCTGCGGTGGCCTTCTCATGGTCATAACGCTGGCGTTATGGAAGATCCGGCCGAACCTGCTGCCCGAAAAAACGTTGCTCGGAATGGCGATCCTGGGAAGCCTCATGGGTGTGTTCGGTGGGGCACTCTGGGCGCGCGCTTCGGGCTATATGAGCTGGCTCGACCGCGGTGCCGTCGGTCGCTGGCGGAACGCCTGGCGCGATCGCCTGCGGCAACCCGGCACGGTTGGCCGTGGCCTGTTGGATTGGTGGCTGGCCCCGGCTGGCCGACTCAGTGCCCTGACCACCGCCCTCGTCATCCTGATGGTCCTGTTCGGTCGACGCGAGACGCTGATCACGCAGCCGCGCCTACCGCTGATGCTGATCTACGGCTTCCTATTCCTCGCCATGGCGACCGCCAACATGGTCTTCATCGGCAAAAAATCGGGCCGCGAACGGGACACCACCAGCCTACTGGTGATCGGTATCACCCTCGTGCCGCTGATGCTCTACAGCGCCATCGCCCACGACTACGGCAGTGCGATCGCGATGTTCGTCCCGCTGCTGGCCGTGCTGGCATTTGCCGTGCTGCGCGGGCGCGCCCTGAAAGCGCTCCCCGTGTTCTTCCTGATCGTGATCGCTGGCGTACCGCTGGCCTACGGACTCGGCGGCGACTACCTCAAGTACCGCGTGACCTCGGTGCTGCGCGGACCGAGCGGTCTCGAAGCGGAGACCTCGCGTACCGCTCAGAACACCCTCGAGCAGGTCATGCAAATGCGTTTCTACGCCACCGCCGGCGACAACTGGCTCAGCGGCCTCGGCTACGGCGCTGGCGAGGTTGGACGCGGGCTGCGACAGACTTCGCTCAACGATAACGTGTTCAGCGTCTTCGTGGTCAGCGAGATGGGAACCGCGGTCGGCGCCGCCCTCGGTTTGATTTATGCCCTGCTGCTCGGCGTCGTCCTGCACCGCGTGCTGCGTTCGAAAAAGGAGAAGCACACCCTGCATACCGGACGTCCGAGCCTGGCGCAAGCGGCAATGTTGTTCGGGCTTTGTCTGAGTGTGGTCTTCATCGCCAGCTACATGATCGCCGCCAACACCGGCATGGCGCCACTGACCGGCAAGAACCTACCGTTCCTCGGGCTCAACTCCAAAAGCGACCTGATCCAGCACCTTCTGGTTTTTGCGCTGATGATCTCGATGCTGTTGCGCGGTTTGGTGACACCGGCTACGGCCACCGTGGCTCCGGTGCAGATGACCTTCACCGACGGTTCGCGTCAACGGCCGTTGCGTCTCCTCGGCGTGGTGTTGTTCGGCTTCTCGCTCGCGACCTCAGCCTGGACCCTCGGCCAGTGGTTCAACAAGCCCGCCGAAGTGATCCGCTTCTCCGCTTACAACGAGATGCTGCGCACCCTGGCGGACGAGACCAACGATTTCGGCCGACGCGATCGTACCGGCCACACTCGGCCAGAGGAGCAACCGCCGCTGAGGCTCTACCGCAACGCGGACGGCAGGGTGCAGATCGAGATCATCGCCGAGGTGGTCGAAGACTTCTTCCCAGACTATCAGGATACCTGGCTGCTGCGGCATGCTCGCGAGTTCAACCGCACCGAGCGCGATGGCAGCGGCCGGAGCATCTTCCGGCTGCGGCGGGTCAGCGAGACCGGCAACCCGCAACACGACTACGAGTTGCGCACCGACTCGAGCTACATGAGGATCGTGTCGCCGTTTCGCGGTCAGACTTGGCGCGGCGAAATCTTAGCGCGGGATCAGGACGACTACCTGACTCTCGAGTCGCTCGGTGACCAACCCTCGGTCGCGATCAACGGCGAGACCCAGATGGGCCGCGGTCGCGAGCTGAGGCTACTGGAATTCGGACGCCAGGTGGTGCTCGAGCGGGTCGACGACACCCGCAACATGACCCTGGGATACAAGGTCAACGGCTTCGACTTCGCCGCCTGGCACCCCAACCTACCGCCACCAAAATTCCTGGTGCTGCGGGAAGACGACTTCATGTCGGCTCCCGACGGTATCTATCTGATGACCTACACCGAAGAAAGCAAGCTGTCCAAGGTGAAGACAGTCAACGGCCGGCTGGAGCGAGCCTATCCCGAAGGCGAAAGCTTCTACTACGCGCGCAACCTCACCACCAGCCTCTCCGACCTGTCGCGCCAGGTTGGCCTCGACGAGGGCGATGGCACCCTCCGCCTGACCCTCGACACGCGACTCAACCGCCAGCTGTTCGACCGCATCGAGCCGGTCTCGCGCCGTGGCTTGCCCGCCGACAAACGGCGGCGGGTGGCGGTTACGGTGATGGACCTGCGTTCCGGCGATTTGCTGGCTCTGGCGAGTGCACCATCGGTAAACCCAAATCGGTCTCAGGGATCGTTGCCCGATTACCAGCAGATCCTGTACGAGAATCACAATCTCCGCACCCACCCCATGGGCTCCGCGATCAAGCCACTATTCGCCGGCGCGGCGCTCTACGCCAATCCCGATCTCGCCGACCTGCGGGTGCTGGGCGGTCCCGAGCGGACCTCGCAGTTGGCCGGCTACCCCTTCGACGCCGACATTGCCAGCGGCGGTGGCGCCAATTCGCTGCCGACCTATCTCGAGCGGTCGAGCAACAGTTTCCAGTTCTACCTCTCGCTGCTAGCCCTGGCCGAGGGCGAAGGCGGCCTGTTTGGGACCGCCGAATCGTTCACCGACGACTACCAGATCTTCATCGGTGATCGGCAGCTGACGACCCGGCCAAATTTTGGCCAACTCTTGCGTCAGGAGGGCCAGCTGACCTTGGTCGACAAACTCGACGAGAGCCGCCTGGCGCGCGGCTTCAACGAACTCTTCGACATCTTCTACTCTTCCGAAGCTACCACCTACTTCGAATCTCAGCTGTGGCAACCGATGATCGACTGGCTCGAAGTCGGCGAGCAGCGGCAGCGCGCCCGCCGCGAGCAAAACGGAGATACCGAGCCCCAGAGCGTACAGGCGCGGATGAGCGTCGAGGCTTCGCTACCCGACATCTCACTAATCGCCTTCGACCGCATGTCCGACCTGCGGCGCCACTTCCTGTCGACCACCTTGGGCGGCGCCGAGGGGCGGCTACACAACGTGCGGATCGCCGAGGCGTTTGCCCGCCTCGCTACCGGCAAGATGGTGACGGCGCGATTGATGAATCCGTTCACCCCGCTGCTGGCCAACGGCGAGCCCGCGACGGCCGATCCGCCCGTCGACCCCACCGACGATAGCCAAGCGGCAAGCGACGAGGCTGACGGTTCGGCTAGCCAGCCCGTCAGCCGATTCGCGGACCTGCCGCTCGACGAAACGGCGCGCGCCCAGGTCGCCCAGGGTCTGAGCCTGGTGTTCGAATCTCCGAGCGGTACGGCGCATCCCAAAACCAAGACCGAACACGCCGCCTTCGCTGCCTTGGGGGCCTCCGGCTGGCAGGCGATGGGCAAGACCGGCACCCATGTCGACAAAGAGCGTGGTGAGACCGTTACGGACTCGGTGTTGGCGGCAGTGCTCGGACTGCCCGAAAGCGACATCCCAGGGAGTCGGTTGATCGACGGTCTAGCGGTCATCGTATACGTTCAGAACACCGATCAAAATGCCGCCAACGCGCTGTTCTTCGACCTGCTTCCCACCCTGGTCGCCTACCGAGAGGAGGCCCTGCAATGAGCCGTAGATCGAAATCGGACGACCCTGCCACCCTGCTGCTGCGCGGGCCGTTGACGCTCGTGCTGGTGATCCTGGCGATGGCCGCAGGAGCCGTACTCGGGCCGCGTATCCCGGTCGAACCGAGCGATCGGGTCGCCACTTCGGAGAAGATGCTTCCGCCCCGATTGAAGTCGTTTCTCGAAGAACACTCGTGGCTCGATTACACCACGCGGGGCGGCGAAACGCTGCCTGAGCTCGCCAAGACGTTGCGGGTTGGTACCGCCAGCCGCCTGCGCAGCGAGAACCCCGCCTTGGCGGAAATCGCCGACGACCAGACGCTGGAAGCAGGACTTGTCCTGAGGATACGCTACAACGTGGACGTCAGCCAGGGTGCTGACGACTTGCTTTCCGCCCCCCAGGAAGAGTGAGACGATGACCGAGCACGACGCTACCGCGTGGTCCTTCGACCCATTTGCCTACTCCAAAATGTGCCGCACCTGGCATCTCGAACGCCAGGCTTTGCCGCCGGCCTTCGAACGTTACCGCCTGGCAGTCGACGTCGACGACAAAACGACGATCCAGGCCCACCTCGACGAAATGCTTCGTTTCTGGACCGATCGGCGGGATTCGGGCCTGGGAGAGATCTTCGAGACCTTCATTACTGAGCACCAAGACTTCCAGGAGCGTTTGCTCGATCCGGTCCAGCGGGTGCAGCTCAGAGCCGATGCCGCAGCCAGCAAAGCCACAGACACGCCGCTGGCCGACGCGATTCAGCTGCCGGCCTCGCCGCTGTTCGAGCCGTCCTCGCAGACGCCGAGCTTCGAGGCAACGCCGACCGAGGAGCCGCTACCTGAGCTAACGCCCTCGGAGCCTCCCCGGCGCCTCGACGAGCCTCATACCCCCACCCTCGACCAGATCGCAACAACCGATGAGCCGGCTATGGACGCGCCGCAGTCGGCATTCGTCTTGCCCGGATTTACACCGCCTGCGGTCGTAGCCGCAACCGAATCGAGCCCAACAGCTGCCGCCGAAACGCCGCCTGACGCGCCACCCCCGATCGATCCACCGCCGCCCTCCTCGCTGCTGGAGCTACCTCCGCTACCCAATTTCGAGATACCGAGACCACCACAAGCTGCCACCGCCCAGACAACCGCCGTACTTGAAGCACCCGCGCTCGAGGACGTGGGTGGTGGGCCTCTCTACGAAGCAGCTGATGAAACGACCACAAACGAGGCCCGCGCCGAACCCGATGTCGATGCTGATGCCGAGCCCGAAGCCGAGCCCGAGCCGTTTGACGAGCCACCGATCGGCGAGCTCCACACCGAGGCCAATGGGAACCGCATCAACCTCCGCTGGTCAAGCGCCAACGGGCCGGTGAAGATCACCCGATCGGTGCTGCAGGGTGATCTCGCGACGGTGAGTGACCTCGGGATTCCCTCGGACACCTCACAATTCTACGATCGGCCGAGTCTGCCGTTCGGGACGGTGCTACGTTACGAATTGCGGCGGGTCCAAAATCACGAAATATCGCACCAGGCGCTGGTCGGCGAACGGGTCATTCTGTGCGAGCCGCTGGCCGACGTCGAGGTGCTCGCTGGTGACCGCAGCATCCGCCTGCAATGGCGCGGTGCGGCCGGCGCAGAGCGGGTCGAAGTGGAGCGCCGAACGAGCGACGATGACGTCGAGCTCGACGAGGACGCCACGTCGCCACTGAACGCCTTCGATCTCGTCAACGGGCGGCGCTACACCTTAGTGTTGCGCGCGTTCTACCGGGACGCCAACGGTGAGCTTGTTTGCTGTGAAGAGGCACGTCGGCAGGTGCGCCCAATTCCCGCCCCAGCGGCGCCGGAAGACGTCCAGCTCGACTACGAGGAGCTGGCGGCAGCAGACCTGCCACGAGTTGCAAGGGTCCACTACCCCGCACCCCAGAGCGGCCGCATCCAGGTCTATGTCGCCCGCCAGGAGCCGATCTGGACGCCGGGTACGGCGGTCGACCTCGAGGACCTCGCCAACCTGGAAGGGCCACTGCCGGCGGCGGATCCGGGCTTGTCGGGACGCCAGGGCGTACGCTTTGAGGGCAAGCGCTACGGCGTCACCTACTTCGTACCCTTCGCCGAGCTCGGACTCCACCGCATCGTCGGCCAGTATGCGTTCGGCCTCGACTGCGAGATCATTCGCAATCTCTCGGTTGTGCGAGACAACGAGGCGAACCCAGGGGCCGCCGACGAACAGTTGCAGATGACCTGGGATTGGCCAGGCGGCGGCGATCGGGTGAGGATCCTCTGGCGCCACGACCAGCCGCCCACCAACAAAGAAGACACAGATGCGGAACGCCTCGAGATCAACGCCTTCCAGTTCATGAAGCAGCAGCGTCAAGTGACACTGCCGTTGCCGAAAGACGCCGAGGAAGTCTTCGTGTTGATGGTTGCAGGTGTGCCGTACAGCCGCCAGGACACGCGGCACGTTTTCTTCGTGCCCCGTTATGGCCCGTCAGCACGTTTGACCTGGCGCCGCGGCGGCCACACCGTCCTACGCTTCAAAGTCGACATCCGACAGGGCTACAGTGGCACCAGCGCGCCAGAGGGCGCCGATCTGATCATCAGGATCGACGGCGCTGTCCGCCCCCTCCCAGAGATGGTCCTGCTGTCCGCCGACCGCCGCCAGCCGCTGCGCAACGAGGTCGACAATCCCTTGCTGACCACGCTGGTCCTCGAGGCCAACGCCAAACCCCGCTTTCCGATTCGCCAGCCGATCCCTCTCGCTCACGTCAGCACCTCGCGTCGTTACAATCTGGTATTCAAGGATCCCGAGTGGTACAAAACATGGAAAATCGAGAACGAAGATCAGGCGACCGGCGCTGCCGACACAGCGCCACTATTTTGACGTGCCACTCTTCTGCCGTGCCAGTCTTTTAACATTCCACTGTACTGAAGTTCCACTCTTCTGACCTGCCACTGTTCTGAACAATTCATGCCCGAAGGCATCTATGAGTGAGACTTTTCGAGGGCCAATATCTTGAGCGATCAACTCTGTCTCTACTGTTTCAAGACGTTCAACAGCAAAGACATGCTGGTGCGGTGCCAGGTCGGCGACAGCGGTGAGTGCGCTTTCGAAGACGACAACGCACACCACAAATACTGGCTCGAGCAGAAAGACCTGGCGCAGCCCAAGCTGAGCCCAATCGGCGACAAGGGGCTGCTCAAAAAGATCAGCGGACGGCTCGATCGGCAGTACCCGTGTGCGCAGTGCGAGGAGCCGAGCGACTTGCTGTGCTGCCCACACTGCCACAACGCCCTCCCCCATCCGGAAGATCGCTCCGGCGAGATCATCCTCTCGATCCTCGGTGGTCCGGACTGCGGCAAGACGACCTACCTCGGCATGTTGTGCGAGAACTTCAATACGGTCATGGCGCCGCGCTACTCGCTGCATCCGCACAATGAAGAAGTACGTGATCGCTACGAGGAAGTATATGTTCAGCCGTTGCGGAACCTGGAGGTGCTGCCGAGTACTCGCCCGCCAGCCTACGACTCCGACATCCGGCATCCGCTGATCTTCGAGCTCCGCGAAACCGGTGAAGACGCTCAATCTCAACGTCTGATCGTCCTCCACGACGCCGCGGGCGAAGAGCTGAGCAATCGCCGCGCCTTGCGTCGTTTCAACCGCTATGTGCTCCACTCGCAGGGGACGGTGCTGTTTGTCGACGCGGAGCAAGCCCCCAAGATCCGCCCCCGGATCGCTAAACCGAAGCCTTTGGTTCGCCGCGCCAGCGACATCATTCAAACCGTTACCCGCCAGATCATCAACGAGAAAAATCTATCCGGCCATCGGGTCGACGGCCATCTGGCGGTGGTGCTCGGCAAGCTCGACGTGTTGAGCGACGCGTCGCTGATCGGCGAGCCGCCGGTGCTGCAACGCGAATACGACTTCGAAGTGCTCAAAACGAGCCGTCACGGGCCGACCTTCAGTCGCTCTGAGGCGGCGGCGGTCAGCAATGAAGTCGAGAGCTTGCTACATCTCATCGGCGCCCAGGACATCGTCGGGACCATCGGCGGGCTGTATGATTCCTTCGGTTTTTTTGGGGTCAGTGCTCTCGGCCATGCCCCGGACCCCACCACTTTGAAGCTACGGCGCTCGCCAGAGCCTGTGCGCCTGCTCGATCCCCTGCTGTGGCTGTTGGCCAAACTCGATGTCGTCGAAATCACCGACTGAGGGAGCGCGGATCATGGCGATACAACAGCTGGTTTGCGGCCGAACTCACGGCGGCTGGGATGAGCTCACCGCGACGGACGGCATCAAGAACCGCACCAAAGACATAGAGCTTCTGAAGTCGCGATCCGCGGTCGCCGAAACCTTGCCGGTCGGCACCGTCACGCTGCGCTATTTGCTCGCTCACCTGATGGGCACCGAACACTGGGTATTACTCCACACCACCACCATTGAGGACCTGCGTCCGGGCGCCTACGTTGCCCATTGTCTGTCCGGCAGCGGCCCCGGCAATCAAGACTTCCTGCCGATCGAACTATGGGGCTCACCAGATTGGGTTCGACATGCCGATTCCTCGTCGCCGGTCGCTGATCCCCTTCGGATCGAGCCGGCACTCACCACCGAGCACTGCCGTCTGCTGCAGGCCCAAGACCCGCTGCTGAGCCCACGGCGGATCGGTGGGCTCATCGATCACTTTCTAGACTCGCTCGGTACCCAGAAGCGGAAACCGCTCAGCATAATCGGTCAGAATAGCGAGCAAATCGTCAACGCGATTCGCCTGCTGTCGTTCTGCCTTCCGGCCGTCCTGGTCCAGCGCTTCCTGACCTTTTCGACCTGCGAGTCGGATAGTCCAAAAGACATCTGGTTGCATGGTCGCATCGCGGGCCAACCTGCTGCAGAGATCGCGGGAGGCGATCAGGTCGACCTGACCCGTCTACCAGCTGATCGCGTCGAACCCAAACACGATTGGACCCAGTTCTACGTCCGGTGCCTCGAAGACGAAGGGCTCAGCTGGCCCGCCCTGACGCTCGCCAGAGATCTGTACGATTTTGCACAGGGCGAGCCCAGCAGGCGCTTGCGTCGCTGTGCCGACACGGCCTCGTGGGTGTTCATGAACGCGTCCCCTGACAACACCTCGGAACAATCGCTCGAGACTGCCTTCAAGTTCTTCGATTGGAAGCCCTCCGGACAGAACCTGTTGGGGGGAATCAGGAATCGGCGGGTCAATGCCCTGGTTGATTTGCAGCAGGCGATCTGGCCCAGGCAAACGAGTACGCCTGGGAGTTTCACGGAGCAGGCGCACGGCGAAAGTCGCCGGCACGGCTTCTTTGGCCGTGACTCGAAGTGGTGGATCGATCTGGCGAGCCAGTGGGTAAACACGACAATACCCTACCCATCGCTCGAGCGACTGCAGGGCTCCTATCTGGCAATCCTCGAGCTCTACTGGGACGATAAGCCAGGGCGCCTGGCCCGCTTGAAGCAACTCGACGTCAGCAGGCTCGAAGCGCACCATCGCGAAGTGGTTTTCAGAATGAGCTCGAAGGGCCTGTTATCGACCAACGTCGACACCTTTTTCTTCGGCGTCGAAAACTGCCTGAGGCTCGGCAAGGAACACGAGCTTGCCGAGCGATTGCTCACTCAGGACTGCCAAGAGCATATTCGACAGCTGAGTGATGGGCAGGGCTTCTTGGTCAAGATGGACAACATCGCCTCCGCTCGTATCCGGACGATCATCCAACAGGCTCAGGGTAGCGGGAACCCGACACCCGGTAGCTTCCTTGGCAATCTACCATCACAGCCGACCGAGAACTCCGAACCGCTGTTCGAGCCCACAAACTATCCGGCAGGCTCTTTCGAAGCCTCGAGCTTGCCCGCAATGATAGTGCCGGAAATGCCGATGGTCGATCCTCCAGAGGAAACTTCGATCACCCTCCCGCCGGAGCCAGTCGTTACGACGAGGAGGTCCAAGAAACCGACGTCCAGGGTGCCAAAGGGCTCGGTGCCGAGAGTCAACTTGGCTCCCGCTGGTTTCGAAGCACTCCGAGACCCTAAGTTCTTGCCCCGACTCGCCGCCCAAGAGCAGGTGACCCAAGCTTCGAGCACCGAAGACAAGGCTCGGGTGCGAGAACTCTTGTGGCAACTTGCCAAGAGGGAGCTTCCCTCCAAGCAATCCGCAAACGCGAAGGCACTATTCGACGTCTACTTCTGGGTCTTGTGGCAGGCGCAACAAAGCCGCTCGCTATTGGACACACCCGAAAAGCTTCTCGCCAGCGTCTCCCAAGACCTCCAGTCGCGCAAGCAACACCGGCGAACCGTCCAGCTGATGCTGCGCAAAGCGTTCGCGTCGAGCACCGGCAAGCATCACGTGGGTTGGCTCAACCCTCTCTTCAACAAGCGCAGCCTGGTCGATAAGTTCCTCGACATCATCACGTTCTGAGCCTACCCAATCGCTAGCAGCCGCAGCGCCTGAAGCGCCCTAGTAGCGACCTGGTCCTTAATTCAACCCCAGCGCCCGATTTCGAGCTATTCACCTGAACCATCTGCACGCCATGCTGATGCTGACGCTTCCCGGCCGCGAACAATTTCCGATCCAGCGGTCGACCTCGGAGGCAAGGCCTCAATTGTTTCTAGGGGAAAGTGCGTCAGCATCAGCATAGGAAAGCCTAGACTTTCTGCTTTCCACGCTTGTTGTGCTTTTCAAGAGTCTAGATCTCTAGAAAGGCCTCGCACCTCAGGCAGCGGTAGCAGCGGCTGAAAAGTTTGGGTGCAAGAATTGCCCTCGCCGGGACACCTGTTGAGCAACCAGGATCGGCTTTTGGCCGGCCAAGACACCTGTTGAGCGTCACCGATCCCCTACTTACCTAGCCAAGACACCTGTTGCGCAACACCAATCCCTGCTTTAGCTGGCCAAGACACCTGCTGCACAACACATAGCCTGCCTTGGCTGGGATCTACCACGTGTTGGGTTGACCAACAGGTGATATTGCTGGCTCGGCACGCCAGTTCGAGGCCTCGAAGACTGCCTAAACGGGTCACGGGTCCGTTGATCACCCAGCAGCAAGCGGGGTCTGACGCCGTGGTAATCACGCCTTCGATGGTGTAAATTGAAGCCATCAACTTCTACTGACTACCGACAACGCACGCGCTAGGAAGCTTCTATGAAGATCGAAGGCCAACATACGTTCGAAGCACCCCGAGAACTGGTCTGGCAGACGGTCCTCGATCCTGATGTCCTGGCTGCAGTGTTGCCTGGTTGCGAGGATTTCAAGGAGGTTGGTGAGAACGAGTTCACCGGCACCTTGAAGATCAAAGTTGGGCCGGTGCAGGGCAAATTCAAGGGCACGGTGGCCCTGACGGATCTCGTCGAGCCGTCGAGCTACAACATGCGCATCCAGGGCAAAGGGGCCCCGGGGTTCGTCGACGGCAAAGGCCAGTTGCGGTTGGAAGACGACGGTGGCTCGACGGTGCTGCATTATGAGGTCGACGCCAAAGTCGGCGGTCGCATCGCCTCGGTGGGTCAGCGCCTGCTCGACAGCTCAAGCAAGGTCATCACTCGCCAGGCGTTAGAGGGGCTCGATCAACAGGTGACGGCAAAGGCCGCGGCGGCAGGCGCAGGGAATGGCGAGGAACCGCCACCCCCGATTGAAGCTCCCTCCCAGACCGAGTTTGCGGCTGAGTTCACCAAGGGAATGGTTGACGAGCTAGTGCCCAAGAAAAGCCGTCCATGGCTGGCCGCAATCGGGCTTGCCGTCGGTATTCTGATTTATAAATCTTGCAGCTGACCGTCTGTTCCGCAACAGGCCGGGCCCGCTGAGAGATCCGATACGGTAGCTGAGAGACATCGCTTTAAGCGCTCGAATCGAAAGGAGTTGTGGATGGGTCAACAAGTTCGGATCGAGGTCAACGGGACCACCCATGAGCGGGAGGTCGATCCCAGAACTTTGCTGGTGCACTTCCTGCGCGAAGACCTGGCATTAACTGGCACCAACGTCGGGTGCGAAACCAGCTTGTGCGGTGCCTGCACCGTGCTCATCGACGGCGAGGCTGTCAAATCGTGCACCCAGCTGGCAGTGCAAGCCGACGGCACGTCGGTCACCACCATCGAAGGCTTGGCCCAAGACGGTGAGTTACACCCGTTGCAAACCGCCTTCCATGAAGAACATGGCCTGCAATGTGGCTTCTGCACTCCGGGCATGATCCTCACCGCGGTGGATCTGCTCAACGACAATCCGACGCCAAGCGCCGACGAGATCCGCCAAGGCTTGAAGGGCAACATTTGCCGCTGTACCGGCTACCACAACATCATCAAAGCGGTACAACGTGCCGCTGAAGGAGGCGCGTCATGAGCGGCGTCATCGGCACCTCCGTCAAACGCCGGGAAGACGCTGCGCTGCTCATCGGTAAGGGCAAATATTGCGACGACTTCACCTTACCCAACATGACCCATGCGGTGATCGTCCGCAGCCCTTACGGCCATGCCCGCATCAATAGCGTCTTGACCACCGAAGCGGCCGAACATCCCGGCGTGATAGCGGTGTTTACCGGTCGGGACGTTGTCAACAGCGACATCGGCGGCGTGGTGCCGACCGGCTGGCTGTTACCCGGCATCAAAACCCCCGAACACCCGATTTTGGCCACCGATACGGTGCGTTACGCTGGTGACGGAGTTGCCGTGGTGGTGGCAGAAGACCGCTACATCGCCCGCGACGCCGCCGAGCTGGTGGAGGTCGACTATGAACCCCTCGACGCCGTCACCGACGTGCTGGCAGCGGTTGCTGATGGCGCCCCGCAGCTGTTCGAGGAAGCTCCGGGCAACATCTCGTTCGACTGGGATCTCGGCGACGCCGAGGCCACCGCGGCCGCTTTTGATCGTGCCGCGCACACCGTCGAAGTTGACCTGCGCAACAACCGATTGATTCCTCACGCGGTCGAGCCGCGGGGTTGCCTGGCGAGCTTCGACGACACCTCTGGCGAACTCACCCTCTACGTCACCACCCAGAATCCTCACCTCCACCGTCTGCTGATGAGTCTGGCGTCGCTCAACCTGCCCGAGCACAAGATGCGGATCATCGCACCGGAGGTTGGCGGCGGCTTCGGCTCCAAGATCCATCATTATCCGGACGAGGCGATCGCCAGCTTCTGTTCGATGCAGATCGGTCGACCGGTGAAGTGGATCGCCACCCGCTCGGAGACCAACCTCACCGACGCCCACGGTCGCGATCATGCCAGTCACGCCGAGATTGCCCTCGACGCCCAAGGCAAAATCCTCGGCTTGCGGGTCAAGACCCACGCCGCCATGGGAGCGTATCTTTCAACCTTTGCACCGGCGGTGCCAACCTATCTCTACGGCACCTTGCTGTCGGGTCAGTACGACATTCCGGCGATTCACGTCCAGACCCTCGGTGTGTTCACCAACACCTCACCGGTGGATGCTTATCGCGGTGCCGGCCGGCCGGAGGCGACGTTTGTCGTCGAGCGCTTGATCGATATGGCGGCGGATGCCACCGGCCTCAGCGTGGTCGAAATTCGCCGGCGCAACTTTGTGTCGAAGGACGACTTCCCGTATCAAACCGCGGTGGCTCTGGCCTACGACAGCGGCAACTACGATGGCGCTATGGATCGAGCACTTGAGCTTTCGGGTTACGAAGCGCTGCGGGCCGAACAAAAAAGGCGTCGGGAAGCTGGCGACACCAAGCTGATGGGTATCGGTATCTCGAGCTTCATCGAGGCTTGTGGTCTGGCGCCGTCGCAGGTGGTCGGCGCCCTCGGTGCCCAGGCTGGACTGTATGAGTCGGGCAAGGTCCGGGTCCATCCCACCGGTTCGGTCACGGTCTACACCGGCTCTTCGGCCCATGGTCAGGGGCACGAAACAACCTTCGCGCAGGTGGTCGCCGACAGACTGTCGATCGACGTCGATCAGGTGGAGGTGGTGCACGGTGACACCGGCGAGGTGCCGTTTGGCATGGGCACCTACGGCAGTCGTTCCGCCGCCGTTGGCGGCAGTGCAATCTCGACCGCCCTCGACAAGGTGATCGCCAAGTCGCGCAAGATTGCGGCCCACATGCTGGAGGCCTCCGAAGACGACGTGGTGTTCGAGGACAACGCCTTCCACGTCCGCGGCGTACCGTCCAAGTCTCAGGGCTGGGGCGACGTGGTGCTGGCAGCCTACTTGGCGCACAACCTACCGGAGGGTCTCGAGCCCGGTTTGGAGGAGACCAGCTTCTACAACCCGGAAAACTTCACCTACCCCTTCGGTACCCACATCTGTGTAGTCGAAATCGACTCCGAAACCGGTGCCGTCGAGTTGCAACGTTACGTCGCCGTCGACGACGTCGGCAATGTGATCAACCCGATGATCGTCGATGGGCAGGTTCACGGTGGGTTGGCCCAGGGCATTGGCCAGGCGTTGTGGGAACACGCGGTGTACAGCGACGATGGGCAGCTGCTGTCGGGCACCCTGCTCGACTACGCCGTACCCCGGGCACATAACCTGCCCTTCTTCGAGACCGATCGTACGGTCACCCCATGTCCGCACAATCCATTGGGAGTCAAAGGCGTCGGTGAAGCCGGCTCGATCGCTTCCCCCGCCACCGTCACCAACGCCGTCGTCGACGCCTTGTCACCCTACGGTGTCAAACACATGGACATGCCGCTGACGCCGGAAAAGATCTGGCGCGCAATCCACCGCAACGGAGGCTGATCGATGTTTCCCGCAAATTTCGAATACTTCCGCGCCGCCAGTGTCGAGGAAGCGGTGGCCCTGCTCCATCGTCACAAGGACGCCAAAGTTTTAGCCGGCGGTCACAGCCTGCTCCCGATCATGAAGCTGCGATTGGCCGAACCGGCAGCACTGATCGACATCGGTCACATCCACATCCTGAAGGGCATCAGCCATCACCGCAACGGGATCCGCATTGGCGCCTTGACCACCCACGCCACCATCGCACGGTCCGAGGTGTTACAGCGCGAGTGTTCGCTGTTGAGCGACGCTGCTGCGCATATCGGTGATCCGCAGGTGCGCAACAAGGGCACCATCGGCGGCAACATTGCCCATGCGGATCCGGCGTCGGATCTACCGGCGGTGCTGCTTGCCCTCGGTGCCCGTATCCAGATGGCGGGGCCAGCCGGTGATCGTACGGTGGCGGCCAGTGACTTCTTCACCGATCTGTTGGAGACCGAGTTGCGGGAGGACGAAGTCCTCACCGCGGTCGACGTGCCAGCCATCGCCGAGTCAGCCGGTGCCAGCTACCTCAAGTTCGAACACCCGGCGTCGGGGTATGCGATCTGTGGTGCCGCCGCGGTGGTCGATATGGACGGTGGGTCGTGCCGTAGCGCAAGCCTGGCATTTAATGGCGTGACTGCGATACCGCACCATGCAGTGGCTGTTGGCGATGCCCTCGCCGGTTCGGATATCAGTGACGAAGCCATCGCCGCCGCGATCGAAGCCAACCTACGGATCGAAGAACCGTTGGGCGACATCCAGGCGTCGGGCGAGTACCGGGTCGAACTGGCCAAGGTATATGGTCGCCGGGCACTCCAACAGGCCCGGGATCGAGCGCGTTCGTAGGCAGCTCCCCTTCACCCCCTAGCCCCCTCTCCCCCCTTCACACCCTGTTCCGGGGAAGGGCAACCCGGGAGAGAGGGAACCACCAGAAGGAAGCCGATACGTCTATCATCGGCGGCTCTTAGGATTGAGTACCCAGACAACTGACGAGCGGCCGCGGTCTATCGAACCGCATTCCATCGAACCGCATTCCATCGAAGACCTCGAGACCCGCCTAGAGGCGGGTCTCTACTTCGCCGAACGCAGTCTGGCGACGTCGATTTTCCTTGCCCTGAAGCTCGGCAAGCCGCTGTTTCTGGAGGGTGAAGCGGGGGTTGGTAAAACCGAGGTTGCCAAAGCCCTCGCCAGCCTGCTCGACACGCGCTTGATCCGGCTGCAGTGTTACGAAGGGCTCGACATCCCAACCGCGGTATATGAGTGGGACTATAGCCGCCAGATGTTGCAAATTCGGCTGCTCGAGGCCACCGGCGTGGACGATCTCGAGCACGCACGGCGCAGCTTGTTCGCCCCGGACCTATTGCTCAAACGGCCATTGCTCGAAGCGATCGAGCCCAGCGCGGGCGGCCCACCGCCGGTGCTGCTGATCGACGAGCTCGATCGCGCCGACGAAGAATTCGAAGCTTTCCTATTGGAGCTGCTGTCGGATTTCCAGATCACTATTCCGGAACTCGGCACGATCCGCGCCGAACAGCCACCGGTGGTCATCCTGACCTCCAACCGCACGCGGGAGATCCACGATGCATTGCGGCGACGCTGCCTCTACCATTGGATCGACTACCCGGATGCCGACAAGGAATATCGCATCGTCCGCTCGAAGGCACCGGATGCCGCTGCTGAGATGTCACGGCAAGTGGTCGACTTCGTGCAGGCCTTACGGCGCGAAGATCTCTACAAACGTCCCGGCGTCGCTGAGACCCTCGACTGGGCCAACGCCCTATCTGCCCTCGAGGCCACGGCGTTGACCGCTGACAACGTCAATGCAACCCTCGGCGTGCTACTAAAGTATCAAGACGATATCGATCAAGTCCGAGGGCACGGTGTCGAGCGTCTACTCGCTGGGTGATGTCAGCGTGTGATGTCAGCGTGTAACCTCGACGTGTAACCCAGTCAGGCCTCTACGTCGTCAGACCGACCACGCGATCATGCCAACCTAGCCATGAGACGCACCGATTGCGGGACGGATCGGTTCATAGCTTACTAGCGCTTACGATAATCTTGATTCGCTTTCCCCCCGCCCAAGACCTAGCCAAGGAGACCCCATTGAAGAAAACTTTCGGAACCTTGCTGCTCGTCAGCTTGCTGCTGGCGCTGCCGGTGGCCGCTCAGGACGCCGAGCCCAAGATCTTTCCATACGAGACCCACGTCGAGACCCTCGACAACGGCCTCAAAGTCGTTTTGATCCCGATGAGCGCCGGTGGCCTGGTGGCCTACTGGACAATCGTCCGTACCGGCGCCCGCGACGAGTATGAACCGGGTCGTACCGGCTTTGCCCACTTTTTCGAGCACATGATGTTCCGGGGCACCGAAAAATACCCCGCCGACGTCTACAACGATCTGATCACCCGCCTGGGTGCCGACACCAACGCCTTCACCTCGGATGACATGACGGCCTATTACCTCAATATCACCAAGGATGATGTCGAGACCGTGATGGATTTCGAGAGTGACCGTTTTCGCAATCTGGCTTATCCCGAAGATATGTTCAGGACCGAAGCGGGCGCGGTGTATGGCGAATACCGTAAGAACCGCACCAATCCCTTCTTCACGCTCTTTGAGGCGACCTACAACGAGGCCTTCGACCACCACACCTACGGCCACACCGCGATGGGTTACGAAGAAGACATCAAGCTCATGCCGACCCTCTTCGACTACTCGAAGTCGTTCTTCGATCGGTATTACCGGCCGGACAACGCGGTCCTGCTGATCGTCGGATCGATCGAGGTCGAGCCGACCCGCGAGCTGGTCCAAAAGTACTACGGTGAGTGGGAGGCCGGCTATGTGGCACCCAAGGTCATCCCTGAGCCGCCCCAAACCGGCGAACGCCGGATCGATGTGGCCTACGAAGGGCGCACCTTACCGATCGTCATGATGTCCTACAAAGGCACCGCGTTCGATCCGTCCGACACCACCCAGATGGCCGGTGCGTTGCTCTGCGATCTCGCCTTCGGCAGCACCAGCAACATCTACAAAAAGTTGGTGCTGGACGAGCAGGTGGTCGAATCGATTGGTGCCGATCTCAATTTCAACCGTGATCCCGGCCTGATCGACGTCTTCGCTCGGGTCAAGGATCCGGAAAGAGTCGACTACGTGATCGCCGAGATCGATCGCGTGATCGCAGAGGTCCAGGCTTCGCCACCAGACGCCAAACGCCTGAAGGATTTACAGAGCCGGCTCAAGTACAACTTCTTGATGAATCTCGACACCCCGGCCAATATCGCCCGCGGGTTGGTACGCTTCTTGGCGGTCACCGCCGACATGGGCTCGGTCGACACGCTTTACCGGACCTACGACGCCGTCACCCCCCAAGACGTCCAGACTGCCGCCCAAAAGTACTTTGTCAGCGACCGCCGCACGATCGGTGTTTTGAGAGGAGAGAACTGATGTGCTGCCCCCGCTTCACCCACTCTTTTGTTGCGGCCTTGATGCTGTTCAGCCTCGGCTGTGGCGGCTCCACTCCGGATGCACCTGACCACTCCGGGCACGTCTTGTTGCCGGTGGCGGACGATCCGACGATCAGCTTCATGATCTGGTTCAAGGTCGGCTCGCAAGACGATCCCAATGGCAAAGAGGGCCTCGCCCGACTGACTGGCGCGATGCTCTCGAGTGGTTCGACCACCGCCAATACCTATGAAGATATTCTCGACAAACTTTACCCGTTGGCTTCGTCCTACTCGGTCAGAGTCGACAAAGAGATGACCACCCTTTCGGGTCGGACGCATCGGGACAACCTCGACACTTTCTTCGGCCTGCTCCAGGATGCTTACCTGAGACCTGCGTTCAGCGAAGAAGACTTCGACCGCCTGCGTAGCGACCAGTTGAACTTCATCGAAAAGACCCTGCGTTTCGCCTCGGATGAAGAGCTCGGCAAGGCCACTCTCACCGACAGCATCTTCGCCGGTACTCCCTACAGCCATCCGATTGCCGGCACGGTTGCTGGCATCAACGCGTTGACCGTCGACGATGTTCGCCAGTTCTACGCCGGCCACTACACCCGCGACAATGCGGTCATCGCCCTCGGCGGCGGCTATGACGACGGCCTGGTCACTCGGTTTGCCGACAGCATCGCAACCCTACCGGTAGCAACCGCACCGCCAGCGGTTGCGACAGTCAAACCGCAAGCCATCTCCGGCCGCCAGGTGACCTTGGTTTCGAAACCTGGTGCTGACGCTTCGATCAACTTTGGTTTCCCGATTGATCTACACCGTGGAAGCCGCGAGTTTTATGCTCTGTGGCTCGCCAACTCTTGGCTGGGTGAACATCGCAACTCGTCGAGCCACCTCTACAACGTCATCCGCGAGACCCGCGGCATGAACTACGGTGACTACTCGTATATCGAATCTTTTCCCGAGGGTGGCCGCCGGCAGATGCCACCAACTGGCATCGGTAGGAAACATCAAATCTTCGAGGTCTGGATTCGGACCCTGCCCAACAATCAAGCGCTGTTCGCTCTGCGCGCCGCGTTGCGGGAGGTCGACAAGCTGATCAACGATGGTATGAGTCAGGAGGCGTTCGAGCTGACGCGCTCTTTCCTCAGCAAGTATTACCTGCATTATGCGGAGTCCACCGGCCGTCGCCTCGGCTACCGCGTCGACGACCATTTCTATGGTATCGAAGGGGACGGTCATCTGGCGCAGTTTGCCGAGATGATCTCTTCGTTGACCCACGAAGAAGTCAACGCTGCGATCAAGAAACATTGGCAGTTGGACAATCTCCAGATCGCCATGGTGACCGGAGAAGCCGACACTCTGAAAGCGGCTCTGCTCGCCGATACCCCGAGCCCGATGACTTACGCTTCAGAGAAGTCGGCGGAAGTGTTGGCCGAAGACAAGGAAATCGAGAGCTTCCCCTTGAGTATCGCTGCCGACGGTGTCCGCGTCGTGCCGGTGAGCGAAATCTTCGGAGGGTAACTCGACGAGCAACACTGGCAAGGAAACACTTCGAAATGAGCCCAGCCCAAACGGCGATCGAGGACGATCGCGCCACGCAAGCGATCGAGCACCAGACCATCACTCAGCAGGTCCTCGACGACGCCCATGACCGCGTCCGGGCTCACGCCCATTGGACGCCGGTGATGCGGTCGACCACCTTCGATCGCCGTTTTGAGGCTGAGCTCTTCTTCAAGTGTGAAAACCTTCAACGGGTTGGTGCCTTCAAATTCCGTGGCGCGATCAACGCCGTGTTCCAGCTGTCCCCAGAAGAGCTGGAGCGTGGCGTCACCACCCATTCTTCGGGTAATCACGCCCAGGCGTTGAGTCTGGCGGCTCGAATCGCCGGTACTCAGGCTCGGATTGTCATGCCCAAGAACGCACCGGCGGTCAAGCTGGCGGCGGTGCGCGGTTATGGCGCCGAGGTGATTCTCTGCGAGCCGAACTTGGCGGCTCGCGAGGACACCACCGCCAAGGTGATGGAGGACACCGGCGCGGTCCTGATCCATCCCTACGACAACCACCGGATCATCGCCGGCCAGGCGACCGCGGCCAAGGAGCTGATCGAAGACGTACCGGAGTTGGACATGATTCTGATGCCGGTTGGTGGCGGCGGCCTGGCTGCCGGCACCGCACTGGCGGCGCATTATTTGTCGCCCGCAACCGAGGTCATCGCCGTCGAACCGAGTGGCGCCGATGACGCCTACCGTTCCTTCCAAGCGGGGCATATCTTGCCGTCGGTATCCCCCAAGACCCTTGCCGACGGCCTGATGTCCTCGCTCGGTGAGCGCAACTTCCCGATCCTCAGAGAACGCCTGCGGTCGATCGTAACGGTGGATGACGCCGACATCATCACCGCCATGCGCACATTGTGGGAACGCATGAAACTGGTGGTCGAACCGTCGGGGGCGGTCCCCTTCGCCGCGCTCACCGCCAGCAAGCTCGACGTCGCCGGCAAACGGATCGGTATCATTCTGTCCGGCGGCAACGTCGACCTCGACCGCCTGCCCTGGGCGACTTAGATCCCGTCTAAGCCGATCGCTTGCTCAACCCAGCAAGCTGGTGGAGCCTTCGCGAGCCATTTTCTGTCGCAACAGCTCATCTTCGAAGGCGACTCCGACTTGCGAAGTGGCGAGATCGAGGATCTTGATGTCCTGGATCTCCTCGTCTGACTGGCCGTTATCGGTGTAGATGATCGAAATCGTGCGCTCTGCACCGAGCACCGGGAATATCACCACCTGGCCGGAGGCTGGGCGCCCGAGCAGCCCCTCGAGCTCGTCGCCGAGGTGTGCGTCGTCAAAATCGAGCGACTGCGGCTCGGCAACATCGAGCACACGGCGCAGCACAGAGCGCGAGTCCGGTCGCAGTTTGAGACCGCTGGCGAGCCCGGCAAGTCCTTCGCCAGCAGCTGAAAAACCAAAAGCCCCAACCGCAGTCAACTCATCACCCTGGACCAAGAACAAGATCGCTCGTTCCACCGACTCGGAGATGACATGCATCAGGTTCAGCGCCATGGTGGCGGACAACAATCCAGAGCGGACATCGTAGACCACGCGTCGAAAACGGGTGAAGCCGCCTTCGCCGCCGAACCCGAGGCCGGTGTGGATCTTGGAGTGCCGTGCGACCCGCACCAGGTTACGACAGCAAGCGGTGATGGCCTGATCGTCGGCAGTCAAGAACACCGCCGAGGCCCCGGCGTCGTAGGCAGCGTCTATTTCCTCGGCGGTGTCGGCCACCACCACCACCGATGCAGCAGGTCGGGTTCGCGCCAGCGATGAGATCTCTTCCATACCGACGTCTTCTTGCCGCAAGTCGAAGATCACGATCGGAGACGTCGCCTCGCCTGGAACTCGAGTACCAGCCTCGCGGGGGCGCACTGCAACCACCCGGGCCGAATCACTGGCCAAGTTCTGTTGCAGTCGGGTCAGCAGCCCGCGGTCTTGACTGACCACCTGGCAGCGGATCGGCTCGCTCGACGGTTTTGCGACCGTCGATTGATAAGGCGCCGGTCGTGAGCCACTACCGGTTTTGGCCGACGACCGAGCCAGCCCAGCCAACCGCAAACGACGGTCGAGCTCACTGCCACCATCGTCGTCGTCGCTGGCGTCAGGAGCTTCTTCGTCCGGCCCTGCCTCCTCGGTCTTGCGCGGATGCTCGTCGAAACTACGGGCAGCCTCGAGCAACACCATTTGGGTATTCAAGTCGAGATCGTCGAGCACATCACCAGGCACCAGGCCGATGTCATCGATCGGCCGCCGCTCGTCCATCTCGAAGTGGAAACTGCCGAAACGCCACGTCAGCAGATCAAAGATCGACGCCTGCACCTGCTCCTTCATCACCCGATGGACGTCTTGGCGAGTGATCACCCCTTCAGTGAGCAAGATCTGGCCGAGGATACGCTCGCCATCTTCTTGTTGCTGCAACTTCAGAGCCGCGTCGAGAGCTTGCTGATTGATGATCCCAGCAGCAATCAACAGATCACCGAGACGGCGATGCCCTGGCGACCAAGCGCTGACGATTCGACCGTCATGAAAGCCGATCTCGGCCCGACGCTCGTCCTGACGCCATAGGTACAACGTACCGGTACGTCGGCTCAAGTGCACGAATTGGAGGACATCAGCGAGCGCCAAGTCCTCGAGCACCCCATTGATGCTCATCGCTCAACTCGCAATCGGAATCTCCATCAGCTCGATAGTTCGCGGATCAGAAGAGATAATAGCCCAAGAAGAGAGGCTCGCGGCAATCCATCTACCCTCCGGTACGGTCAAACGCGACCAGGAGCCTAGCGGAAAAACAGTTGACCCGCGACCTATCGCCACCTTGCCCACCTGGCGACCATCACGTAGAGTGCTCACCGTGATGAACAGGGATCGATTCACCCGCTACGCCTGGGGCGTCATTGTCGCCAATCTGGTGGTCATTCTGTGGGGCGCCTTCGTCCGCGGTACTGGCTCCGGCGCCGGTTGCGGCAACAGTTGGCCAACCTGCAACGGCGAGATCATCCCCCGCTCTCCTTCACTGGAGACGATCATCGAGCTCTCTCACCGGGTAACCAGCGGCATCGCGCTGCTGATGGTGGTAGGGCTACTGGTGTGGGCTTGGCGCCTCTTCGAGCCGGGGCATCCAGTCCGCCTCGGAGCGATGCTCTCGATGATTTTGATGCTGGTTGAAGCTGCCATCGGTGCTGGTATCGTCCTTTTCGAGATGGTGACGGACAACGCCTCAATGGCGCGGGCCTTGTTCATGGCGGTCCATCTCGGCAATACCTTCCTGCTGGTCGCCGCCTTGACCCTCACCGCTTATTGGGCCGGCGGCGGAGCCAAGATCAATCTGCGCGGCCAAGGCTCACGACTGAGGCTGGCGCTACTCGCCCTTCTGGGTACGATGATGATTGGCGTCAGTGGTGCGGTGGCTGCACTCGGAGACACGCTCTTCCCGTCGTCCTCACTCGCCGAAGCCTTACGCCAAGACTTTTCTTCGACCTCACACCTGCTGATTCAGCTGCGGATTTATCACCCGCTGATCGCAGTCATCACCAGCCTGCTGCTGCTCTATTACATTGGAACCGTACGCAAAGACGCTCGCCGAGATTCCCGGCGACGGGCCGCTCTGCGACCTGCCAATGCCCTCAACCTGTTGATTTTTGTTCAACTGGCAGCGGGTGCGGTCAACGTCATTCTGCTCGCTCCCCTTTGGATGCAGCTCTTGCATCTGCTGCTCGCCGACTTCCTTTGGATCAGTCTGGTGTTGACCTGCGCCATGAGTCTGGCAGCCTTGGACAACGAACCCTTGGCAGATCGGTCAGAACCGACGACGGAAACAGAGCACGGCGCCACGGTAAGCGCTGCCGCTCCAACCTAGCCACCCGGCATTCCGCAGCGCCCTATGAGGATCGCAACGTTCGTGTCCGCCCACGGCTTCGGCCATGCGGCAAGAACCTGCGGTGTCATCGAGGCCACGCGACGCCTGTCGCCCGAAGCACGATTCGAAGTCTTCACGACCGTCCCCGACTGGTTCTTCGAGCAGTCGTTGAGCGATCCAGTCGGCTACCATCACACACCAACTGATCTTGGGCTGGTGCAACGCAGCTCGTTGGTCGAGGACCTCGCGGAAACCGTCCGTCAGCTGCGGTGCTGGATCCCGTTTCGAGAGCACCGGATCGCGGGGCTGGCTAGCGCTGTCACTGACCTCGGCTGTGATCGTGTGCTCTGCGACATCTCACCCCTCGGACTGGCGGTGGCACAACGCTGCGGCCTGCCGGCCATGTTGGTCGAAAACTTCACCTGGGACTGGATCTATCGCGGATACACCGAGGCTGAGCCGGCATTTGCTGACATCGCCAACTATCTGGAGGAAGTCTTCGCTACCGCCGACGTCCGGATCCAGGCCGAACCCTTCTGCCAACGAGCTGATCCGGCGATCATCTGCCCGCCGATCAGCCGCATGCCACGCCAAACCTGCACCGAGGTCCGTCGCCGATTGCGGATTCCGCTCGAGGCTCGGCTAGTGATGTTGACTATGGGTGGGGTGGAATGGGACTACGCAGGTATCGATGCCCAGCTGAAAAGGCTCGAGGATTTCGAACAGGAAACCTGGCTGGTGGTCCCTGGTAGCACCGACCAACCGCGACGCGTCGGACGAACCGTGCTGTTGCCACATCGCTCCGAGTTTTACCACCCAGATCTGATACTGGCTGCTGACGCGGTCCTCGGCAAGCTCGGCTATAGCACGATCGCCGAGGTTCACCGCGCCGGCGTGCCGTTCGGCTATGTCCCGAGACCAACCTTTCCAGAATCACCGCCGCTCGAGACCTGGGTCCAACACCACTTGCCCCATCGTCGAATTGCTGCCGAGGCGTTTGTAACCTGGGGTTGGCTCGACGAGATCGAACCCCTCCTCAGCCAACCGAGGAAACCCCCAACATCGCCAGATGGCAGTGAGAGGGTCGCCCGAATCCTAGTGGATTTGAAACGCTGAGATCTACGACGCGCGTGTCGCGATCAAAGCCTTGGCCAACCGAGCGCCAACCCGGGCGTTATTCTCGATCAACGCCCGATTCGCCACCAAGCTATCACCACCGGTCAGGGACTCGATCCGGGACAACAAAAACGGCGTGACCGCTTTGCCAGTGATCCCTGCCGCCTCAGCTTCCTCGACTGCTTGGCGAATCGCCTCGTCGACGTCAGCTGGCGCCATCTCTGCTGGCTCGGGTATCGGGTTGGCTACCACCACACCACCGCCTAGCCCAAGATCCCATTTGACGCGCACGATCGCGGCCAACTCGGCTTCTGAGTCGACCCGAGCATCCACTCCATAACCGCTATCACGAAGAAAAAAGGCCGGGAAACGGTCCGTCCCGAAGCCCAGCACCGGCACTCCGTGGGACTCCAAAACTTCGAGGGTCAACCCGAGGTCGAGGATCGACTTGGCCCCGGCACAAACGACGGCGACCGGGGTTCTGGCCAACTCCAACAGGTCAGCAGAGACGTCGAAGGTCTCGGGAGCGCCCCGGTGAACCCCGCCAATCCCTCCGGTCACGAAGGTCTCGATACCAGCCATTGCGGCAATAATCATTGTGGCGGCGACGGTCGTCGCACCATCTAGCCCTCGGGCAACGATGAGCGCAAGATCCCGACGGCTGACTTTGGCAACATCGTCCCTGGCAGCGAAGGACGCCAGCTCGTCGTCCGAAAGGCCAACCCGAAGCACGCCACCGATCACGGCGATGGTCGCGGGAATCGCGCCCTCTTGGCGGACGATACTCTCCACTCGCTCAGCGGTCGCCAGGTTCTCCGGAAAAGGCATACCGTGGGCGATGATCGTCGACTCGAGGGCAACCACGGGTTGACCAGCCCTCAAACCATCACGCACCTCGGAGGATAGTTTCAGAAAGCGCTGCATTGATCGACTGGGTGAGCTCAATGGATTCGATCTTCACGCAACGGAAATGACGCCGATAGGCCGGAACTGCCGACACGACGCAAGGCATCAACGTCCGGCAGTGGAAACGCGTCGACAACCCGCGGGTTGACCGAGTCAATCTCTTTGCGGAGGGCGGCGGCCTGCGGTGTTTGACCAGTCAACTCCAACGTGCGTAACAAGTTGAGCTGGTTGAACAGCTTGATGTTGGCACGCTCGCCTCCCCAATAGCCCAGCCCTTCGTCGGCCTCGGCCAACAACTCGGCAGCGAGGTTCAAGTCCCCTGCGGCTAGCGCTTGAATACCCTGCATGTGGGCCAGGAGCGATGTCAGAAACTGAACGTGAATCGGCCGACCTGCGGCTGACACCTTGTCGGCGTATCGACAGAGCTTCTCCTCCATCTTGGCCCCAAGCTCGGCTTGTCCATTCATCACCGCGATGCGATGGGCCAGCAGATCAAACCCGTCGAGACGCTCCAGACAACCTTCTCCGAGGTACTCTCGTGCGCGGCTGGTGTCCCCGCCGAGGTAACTCACCCAGGCATTCAGACTGCAAACTGTCCCGCGATCTCTCAGCCGTGAACAAGCCTCGATCGACTCCAACTGCTGGAGGCCCTTCTCGGCAAGATCCAGTCGACCAGACATCATGCCGAGCTCCACTTGCTGCGTGTAAGCATCGCAAAAGTCAGCCTTGATACGGATCGTTTCGTCGATCTCCGCCTCGGCTTCCTCATAACGACCGATCACGGTCAACAGCATCGCCAACGAGTGTCGAGGATTGGCTTGGTCCGGCGCCAGATAACGATAGGTCTGGAATCGTTCCTCGGCTCCAGCGAACTGCCCTCGGCCCATCGCAATGTAGCCCAGGTTGTTGTGAGCCTCGACCCAATTTGGATGCAGGTCCAACAGATGGTGGTAACACGCCTCCGCAGCCTCCCACCGCTGAGACTCCCAATCGACTCGGCATTGGACCCGGATACCGTAGGGATCTTCCGGAGACTCCTCACGGAAGGTCAGCAGGGCCTGAGTCGCATCACCTTCTCGTCCCTCTGCCCGGGCCAAGTAGTAGTGCAGCAGAAAACGCTCCCGCGAGGTCAGTTCTGTCGACTCAGCCTCGCGTAACGCTTCGATCACCCGCATCCGCTCCGAGCGCGAGGGATAAAGCAGCGCCAAATGCAGCTTGGCCATGACAAACGTAGGATCGAGCGCTAGCGCGTCCTCGAAATGGCGCACGGCATCCATCGTGTACATCTTGGCCAGATCAGCCAGCCCAGTCTCGAACTCCCGAATCGCTTTGGGCGAGGCACTGGTCCAATCGGGTTCCGGTTGGCGAAGCCACAGGATCGCGAGGCCAACACAAATCGCCACGGCGGAGACCAACACCAGTGCAGTGATGAGGAAAACTCGTTTCATCGCAAGCGCCTCATACTGCGACGTCCCGGCGCCCCACCGCCACCAAGGTGACATCATCATACTGCAACCCGCCGCTAGTGAACTCTCCTACTGCTTCCAGCACGTTGCGCACCACCGCATGGGCTTCTGCCGGCGACGCGATCATCACCTCGCGTAGACGATCGTAGCCAAAGAACTCGCCATCGGGTGAGCGAGAGTCGATCACCCCGTCCGAGTACCCAAGCACCAGGTCCCCTGGTTCGATGGGCTGCTCGAGCTCGCTGTAGTTGCCAACTGGCATGGCGCCGATCGGAATCCGATGATCCGGCAGCGGCAACTCGCTGACCTCGCCGTCGCGTCGACGCAGCAGGGGTGGCGGTTGCCCAGCCACCAAATAACGCAAGTTGCACCCGTCAGCACTGGCAGCAAAATAGCCAAGTGCCACGAAGCTGCGTTTGCCGAGCTCGTAGAGCCGTCGGTTGGTGAGGCGAAACAGCTCGGAGGGTTGCGGCCGCGTCATCGCCAACGCGTACAGCGCTTCGTGGGCCGCCATCATCATCAGCGCGCCGGCGACGGACTTACCGGAGACATCACCAAAAATCACAGCTGACTGGTGGTCGTCCCCAGTCGGTAGCTGAGCGAAGAAATCACCACCCACAATCCGTGCAGGTCGACACTCCGCCGCTACTTCCCAACCTTCGGCAAACTTCAGCTCTGCCGGCAAGAGCTGCGACTGGATCGTCGCGGCAATCTCCATTTCACGTTCGAGCTCTGCCTTCTGAGTGCGCTCGTCGAGCAACATGCTGGTTTCGAGAGCCAGCGCAGCCTGATGTAGCAGCCGTTCCAGGAGCTCGAGCTCCTCCCGCTCGAACGCGATCTGCCCTTTCTTGCCGGCCAGGACTACCATACCTATATGGCGTCGACGGGAGGCCAGGTTGCCAAAGAACTCGACCCGTTCTGCTGCTAGTTGTTCCACCAGGGTCGCCACTTCTCGCGAGCGCAGCGGCAACGCACCGAGCTGATCGAGCCGGGTCAGCTTGCCACGACGCTGTAAATGGCGCTCGAGCTCGGGCAGCACTGGTAGCGTCTCCGGTAGCTGCTCAGGGCCAGCGACCCGCTCCAGCCGGTAGCCTCTGAGCAAATACAAGGCAGCGAACCGCAAATCCATGAGCTGCGGCAGCTTCTCCACCAACTCTTCGACCACTGTTTGTAGATCCATCTGGGCATTCATTGCCTCGCCGAGGTCGACCATCGCACGCTCCAGACGCGAACGGCCGGCGAAGAAGTAGCGATCGATGACCTCCTGAACCCGGCGACGCAAAGGATCAAACAGCAGGACAATCGCCAGCGCCAAAAAGATCGGGAAGTAGCCCGACTTGACCAACGTCGAGTTGCGAAAGAGGGCGTTGAAGGTGGCGATACCGCCAGCATAGAGACCTGTGACCAGAGCGGTGGTGACCGTGTACAGCAGGCTGCGACGCAGAATGACCCGGATATCGAGTAACTGGAAACGCACGATAGCGTAGGCGAAGGTCACAGGCACCAGGACCAGAGGCATCACTCCGAGGAAAAAAAATCGATCGGAATGCTGCCCCGAGGTGAACAACAGGCTCGCGATCACAAACGGTGCCAGCCCGAAGAACGAACCGATCATCACCAGTGCCATCCCACGCCGCTCGCGTGAGCTCTTCAGTCGTCGAGAGTTGGCCAATAAAGCGGCCAAGCCGAGCAGCATGAACAAAGCCAACAGCCACCAATTGGCAGCTGGGGCACCGTGAGTGAGCTGTTGGCGAACTCCGAGCGACTCGCCAACCTGACGACTGACCCAGAATACGAAGGGTGGGAGCACATAAATCAGCGGCCAACCACGTCGCCACAATCGAGCGACCGGTCGCCAGAGAGTGCTTTCGGCGGCTGCATTGAGCCAAGCAGGCCGCGGAAACAGCAGGTAGAAATGCAGCAGCGCGGCAGGCAGCAACAAGAAGGCGATGGTACCGATACCGAGCACCAACGAGTCGATACTGGAATAAGCCGCCGGTCGCATGCGGCAGACCAACAGCAGCAAGAACAGACCGCAAAGCAGAAAAAAGATTTGGCTGACTTGCAACGTCGGTTGTCGTACCAAGACGAACAACCCGACCAGGAAAAAGGCGAATCCCAACGTCGACGAATAGAGATAGGCGCCGTCTCCGATTCGTCGTACTCCCAGCCGAACCTCGGGCACGACAATTTCGCCACTGGGCCTCTTGACCAGATAGACGACCTCATCACCGCTGCGGTAGCGGTTCAGTACACGTGCCGCTCGTCCAGCACTCGACACCGCCTCTCGAGCGATGCCTTTAATCTCATCCCCTGGCTGAATTCCGGCACGATCGGCCCCCGAGTCCGGGATCACCTCGCGCACGACGAGCCGCCCGACCACATCGGCTGGGACGACCCCGTCGTAGGGACGGGGCACAAACATGTCGGCAATCGACAAGCCTGCAAGGCCAAAGGCGACCAGCCCGAAAGCCAGCAGCAACGGCGTATAGTTGAACGATCTCGATTCCATAACAGCCGTTACCTGATACGGCTTTCGGGCAGCGAAGTTAACGCTGGGGCAATGCGACGAAAAAGCCTCGTGCACCGGACCCTAGCACGCTCCCGCTCAACCTTGCCAAGGATACTCGTTTGGTGTCGCTTCGCTGCCACCAACGATCCCGGCTCGAATAGGGGTATCGACCTTCATAGTTTCACCTCCTTTCGCGCTCTGATCCATGATTGCAGGTGTAGCGATGACTCGACAGGACTAAATCTGGCCGGCTCCGATCAACTGCGCTAGGCGAACGGTGCGAGCGTTGTCGTCGTCGATCTTGCGCGCCCGGCGCAGCATCTTGCGGGCGGTTCTCAGGTCACCACTGGCGACTGCAACTTGGCCGAGGGCGGCATAAATATCAGCGTCGTCACGATTGAGACTCGCGGCCCGCCGATAGAAACGCTTCGCCTCTTCCAACCGGCCGTTCCGCAGACTAATGTCTCCAAGGGAGATGTAGGAATACGGATTCCGGTTCGGGGTCTTCTGCAGCATCGCCAGGAAGTTCCGAGCTTCTTCCGCACGCCCCTGCATCTGCAACAATGCGGCTAGATTCTGATAGGCCGAAACCATCCGTGGATCAATCTCGAGAGCGTGTTTGTAAGCATCCTCCGCGCCCCTGAAATCTCCGGAACGTCGTAACACCACGCCTAAGTTGACCCAAGCCGGTACCAGCTCGGGATCGATCGCTACCGCAGTCCGCAACCAACGAACCGCCGCCTCACCGTCCCCATCTTGCAGCAACTCAGCGCCACGATTGGAGTGAAACATGGCCAGGGCGGTCAGATCCGACACCGGCTCTACATTGCGATAGCCAGCGTCACGATTCTGGGAAAAGTCCAGTATCAAAAGCTCGACGCCAGGATCTCCGTAACCCACCGCCACATGGTCTGAAACCACCACCAAGTCGCCTTCCTTACGGAAGGTCTCGACGCGCTCAACCGCCAGATAGTAGACCGGCACACCAACCTCTCTGGCCATGCCGACGAATAGGTTGGTGAATGCCAGGCAATTCGCTTTTTGCTGCTGGAAAACTTCACGGGCTGTACCCGTAAAGCCCCAAGAGTATTCGAGCTTCATATGTTCGCCATCGAGCAAAGCGTCCCGCAGGTACTGCAACTTGACTTCTGGACTGAGTAACTTCGGCACCACTTCGTGGGCCCACCGACGCATTTCGTCGGTCAACTCGTATGGAATGATGACCAGCTCGGGATCCAACCCGCGATGTCGCAAACCTTGCCTCACGACTTCTTCGTTGCTGATCGCACTGGTCGCCACACAGCCACCAGCCACTAGGATCAACGCGGCAAGGAGTCCAACCTCGATAGCTGTCTGAGCCTGGACCGGGATCGATCGCGACCTGCTGTGCTGCGCAAGTCTGTTCATTCGAGCACCTCCAATACCGTCCAACTATACTCCAGCTGCCCGGAGCAAACCGCCTACCCCCGTTCTTCGTCCCGCACACTTTCGGTGCCGGCTGCATGGTCGAAGAGAGACCCTAGGCGGCTCAAGCTGGTCGGAGATTCGCATCTTCGCCAACCCGAGAACCTCTCACGATATTACGCGCTCGAGCGATCGAAGTTGAGGCTGCTCGCCACGGGATAGCTTCCACTCGCCCCGCCCAGTGCTGCAGCGTCCGCGGGCGGTCTAACACGCTCTGTGTCCGTTACCTTAGGCGCCGACGACCTCGTCCTAGCCAGAGCTCGATCTCAGGTGCATCGCGCCACCAGGCGGCGCCAAGATAGGACAGAACATAACAAGGCAAAACGATCGCGGCCTGAGCGGCAACACCCCAGGCTGGCAGCAACCTCCACAACATCAACCCAGGGATAGCCAACAAGACTGCCCAACCAAAGCTGGTGAGTATTTGTTTCACAGGGATACGCAGCTCGGGCACCTGACGCCCCAATGCCCGTTGTAGCAGCGCCAGTTCGCACCAGGCACCAATACTCGCTGCCAAGCCCAAACCAACCGCGCCAAGGAACAGATCGTCTCCGGTAGCCGGCAGATCGAACGTCGAACGGACCGAGAAACGATCGAGGATCAACATCAAAGCCGCTCCAAAAACAGCTGACGTCGCCAGGCGAACAGAGGCGATACGGGCTGGTGTGCGCGTATCGCGCAAAGCGAAGAAGGCATTCTGCAACAACCGGGATATCGTCGAGGCTAATAAACCCAAGGTGTAGGCACAAAGCACTAGATAGACCAGCAAATTATCCTCAGAAGTGAAACTACCACCGCGGAAGACGAACCCCGCCACGAGGTAGCCGAACACCAGGAAGCCGACGATCGAGGGCGCAACGACAAACGCCGACTGGCAAAGAGCACGCCGGATGCGCTTGGTCATTCGATTCCCCACGTGCTCGGGGTCGGCGCTCGCCAGCTCTGGGAGCTCAGCCGCCGCTACCGACATGCCAAAAACCCCAAGCGGCAGATTGATCAGAATCACCGCATATCCGATAGCGCTTAATGCCCCGCCTGCCAGCCAGCTACCGAGGAACATGTCGACATAGATCGACAACTGGACAACTCCACGGCCGGCGAGTGCCGGTCCGAGGGCTCGCAACGCGGCACGCACCCCTTCCACCCGAGGCGAGACTGAAAATCGGAAGCCCTTCATCAACCGCAGTACCAAGGGCATCTGCACCCCGAATTGCAACAGACCACCCGCTAAAGCACCGAAACAGACTGCGAACAGCCAGCGCTCGAGGTCAACCAGCGAAGCGCCAGCCGAACTTATGCCCCCGAGGCCGCCAGCAGCCCACAACAAAGCGCTGATGATCGACGCATTCCACACGAGCGGTGAAAGGTACGGCAATAGAAATCGTCGATGACTGTTGAGAACACCCAAAGCCCAAGCCGACAACACTAGGAAAGCGGTCATTGGGAAGATGATGCGAACAGCTCGCACTGTGAGTGGGAACCTGTCTACCGTGATTTCCCCGGCGGCAACCAGCGCTGCGTCCGCCCGGAATCCAGCCGCCAACACCGAGACAATGGCCGGAGCCAACAACATGCCAAGAATCGCCAAGCCGGCGACCAAAACCACCAACAGTCCGAAGACAGCTCCAGCAAAGCGCCCCGCATCTTCGCGGCGGCCCTCCGCCAGCATTCGCGAGTAAAAAGGTATGAAAGCAGCTGACAAAGTCTGCTCACCCAATAGGTTCTGTAGGACGTTGGGAGCGCGCAGGGCACTACGACAGACGTCGGCGTGAGGCCCCACGCCAAAAAACCGTGCGAAGACCATCTCGCGCGCCAAGCCGCCCAATTTGCTCAACAAAATGCCGAGGGCAGCAAAACGTGCACCGCTGGGTGTGTCGTCGGGGGAACTCATAGCAAACTATCTTCGGCCGACATTATGGTCGTTATCGAGCCAGAACGTGGCACTTTCGAGGCGCGAGTTCCAACACCACCCTAAAAGGTGCTGAGCAATAGCAGAATCGTAATCTCTGTCGTAATATAGACCGTTCAGAATATAACAAGGATTGTTGTCAACTTCTCATCACAGATCGATTCGACCAGGTTTTTGCTCAAAAGCTCATGGGTGTCGCCAAACTCTCTCCAAATGCTGAAACGCAGCACTCGCTGACCCACCAGACTCAGCAGTTGCGGCGTAACTTGCAAACTCCTATCCCGGCCACGCGGGTTGCCCTGGAGCGCAAGATAAGCCTGAAATTCCCACACTTCCGGGGATTTCTGACCGAGACGTCCTCGAACATCTCGATCACCGGCATGTTCATCCAAACCACTAATGCCCAAGCTCCTGGCACCCTGGTCGAGTTTGAGTTCGCTCTGGTCGATGGTCTCGAACTAATTCGAGGTCGAGGTGAAGTCGTCTGGGCTCGCAGGCAAAACAGGGGGACCGGCCAGCCTCCCGGCATGGGAGTTCGATTCCTTCGCCTCGATGCAAAGAGCAGGCGCTTGATTCGCTGGGCAGTTGAAAAACAGATCGCAGAAGGTACTGAACCCTTCGACCTCGAAGATCGACCGATGCAAGAGGCAAATCGGAGTCAGCGAACTGAGAATGTTACCCCACTCGAGACCCCTAAGTCCCCGTCCCCTGCTACCAGCTCCGATATTCGCAAGCTGCCCCCCTATGCGGGCTACGCTATGGTCAAAGGTTCCAAATGGTGGGTCTCTGGATGGCGACAACCCTGGCCTGTGATTGTCGGCGGTGCGGTTGTTCTCGGCGTTCTACTCCTAGCACTCTCTTGGCCTCTAACGAGTCGCGAGTCTTCGACGCCTTCCCAGCAACAGGCAGGATTGAGCCCTTCGCCGGAAGCCGTGTCACAGAACACTTCAGCTCGACAAACAGCAGCACCTGTTGATGACGCCCCCCAGCGCCAAATGTACGACATGACCGAACACTGGGCGACCGCCTGGGCAGAGCAGCGCCCAGCTGACTATGTCGGTTTCTACTCTCAGCACTTTGAGCCACCTCATGCAATGGGTCGTAAAGCCTGGGAGACGTTGCGCGCTCGACGCATCAGGAGCCCAAAATTCATTCAAGTCGGCATCAGCAACCTCGAAAGCCAATTGTTGGCCCCTGATCGTGGCCTGGTGACCTTTGACCAGAGCTATCGGTCGGACAACTTCCGCGATAACACGCGCAAGACCCTCGAGTTAGTGCTCGAAGACAACGAGTGGAAGATCGTGGCCGAACGCATCTCCAGTCGAGAGGCGCTGGCACTATAAGTCAGTACCTTTTTGGAAGACACTCTTCCCTAGAGGTACCGCGAACGTCGACCGCTAAAAGACGACGGGCCCATCAAGTGCTGCGGCGTCGATCATCCGGCTCATACGTTGCGCTACCAGCAGTGCCAACTCGAGAGCTTGCTCGTAATTCAACCGCGGATCGACAAATGTCTTGTAGGACTCCTTGAGGCCTTGATCTGACAAGCCGCGAGCTCCGCCCGTACATTCAGTCACGTTGTCACCGGTCAGCTCGATGTGGACGCCACCGAGATAGGTGCCGATGTCCGCATGAATATCGAAGGCTTGCTCGAGTTCAGAGACGATGTGATCGAACCGGCGCGTCTTGATGCCCTCGGCGGTCCGGATAGTATTGCCATGCATTGGGTCACAACACCACAACACTCGATGCCCCTTGCGCCGCACGGCTTCGACGAGCGGTGGTAGCCCGGAGGCGATCTTGTCGGCGCCGAAACGACAAATCAACGTCAAACGTCCGGGCTCGTTCAGCGGGTTGAGACGTTCGATCAAATCGAGCAGCATGTCGGGCTCGACACCCGATCCGATCTTGACTCCGATGGGATTGGCAATGCCGCGAAAGTACTCGACGTGGGCGCCGTCTGGGTCTGCGGTACGCATGCCGATCCAGGGCATGTGAGCCGCCAAGTTGAACCAACCCGGGCGATGCGGTACCCGTCGCGTTTGAGCCTGCTCATAAAGCAAATGCAGGCCCTCGTGACTGGAGAAGAAATCGACCCGATTGATCTCACCCACCTGGCGACCAGCCAACGTCTCCATGAACCGTAGTGAGTCGCCGATGTTCTCGACCAGTTTCTGATACTCCGCCGCTCGCGGCGAATGCTTGACAAAGTCGAGATCCCAATACTCCGGGTGATGCAAGTCAGCAAACCCACCATCGACCAGTGAGCGGATGAAATTGAGCGTCAACGCTGCCCGCTCGTAGCCACGTAACAAACGCTCCGGATCATTGAAGCGATCTTCAGCATTAAAACCAATCTTGTTGACCAGGTCACCGCGGTAGCTCGGGTGAGTCTCACCTTCGCGGGTTTCGAAATCGTCCGACCGCGGCTTGGCGTACTGTCCCGCAAACCGCCCGACACGGATCACTCGCCGCTTACCGCCATGTACCAAGACCAAGCTCATCTGCAGCAAGATCTTCAACTTATTGGCGATGATCGGCGACTCGCATTCGGAGAAAACCTCCGCGCAATCACCGCCTTGGAGCAAGAAACGGCGACCTTCGGCGGCTTCCGCGAGCTGCTTCTTCAGGCCCTCAATTTCCCATGAGGTGACGAGCGGCGGCAATTTCGAGAGTCTCTCGACCGCCGAGTTGAGGGCCTGGCTATCGAGATAGATAGGCTGTTGTTTGACTTGCTTCTGCTGCCAGGATGTCAGGGTCCAATGCGTCATCTTCAGCTCACCTTTCAGAACCTACAAGGCTCAGTCCGCCGACAGATCACTCGCTTGGTTTGGGACAGTCTTAAACTCGGGAAACGCTCAACATCCGCGCTGCAATCATGCGGCGCCGAATTATACTTGCCACATTGCGACCGTGAAGCCGAATTCTCAACGGCTTTGAGGAACTCTAGAGCGACAACCTTACGTCTGGCGTGACGAATCGTCTGGATCAACGGACAATCTTCATCTGGAATCGCACGCCACAACGCAACCGGAGCTGCATGATGCCGATTTACGAGTTCTACTGCCCCGATTGCCACATTCTCTTCAACTTTTTCTCCGCACGTATCGACACCACAGCCCAGCCCACCTGTCCGCGCTGCGACAAGCCAGAGCTCGCCCGCAAACCGTCCCGTTTTGCCATGCTCAAACACACATCCAACGATGCCGAAGACGTTACCCCATTTGACAACCTCGATGAGTCGAAGCTCGAAGGCGCGATGGGTACGTTGATGCAAGAAATGGGACATCTCGAGAATGAAGACGATCCCCGCACAATGGGTCAAATGATGAGACGTTTCAGCGAGCTCTCCGGCCTCGAGATGGGAGATCGCATGGAGGAAATGGTCGCCCGGCTGGAGACCGGGGAGGATCCCGATAGCCTCGAGCAGGAGATGGGAGGTGAACCGGGCGAAGATGACTTCGACGATTTCTTCAAGCTCAAGAAGGTCGTCTCGACGCGCCGCCGCCCCCGGGTCGACGACGAGCTCTACTTTCTTTAACTTTGCCTGAGAGCTCGGCTGGCCTTGTGGGCTGCGTCGCAGCTCCGAGGGGTTGGATCTAGACTAGATCCCATCCAAGAAGAGCCTCGAGTTCATTCGGCCCAGTGGGCTGCGTGTGCAGCTGCGTGACTCGCCTCGGCGTTCTCAACTCTCCAAACAGCCTGATTTACAAGAGCTTGGAGAGTTAATAATTGGTGTCATGCTCATACATACTCGCTGCGTACTCGCTCCCCTGGGCCTCTCTTGAGGGCGAGAATGGCGTTTCTGGACGGACTCTAGGCTAGCGAATCTTGGGATCGATTTCGATCTTGGTCGAAAGGATCTTGCCCGAGGGTTTGTCGTAAAGTGAAACCACGAGATCATGCTTTTTCTTGCGCACTTTCATCTGGGTTTCGTAGACCGTGCCCTGCCCAGGCTTCGGGATGGTATTCGCTTTGATGCCAAGCGGGATCACCGGGATTTCCGAACGATTTCCATCTTCGTCGAGGACCGCGATCCGCAGCTCTGTATCAGCAACGAAGCCGCCGTCCGCGGGGAGAAACGTCAATTCGTCGGTGGGGATCAGTACTTTCAACGGCACCAATACCTTGCCACGCCCGGCCCGCTGGCCCGGGCTAATCTCGGCACCGAGTGGTGAAGCGCCCGGCGGATTGCCGAACAACAACGCGCTCTCGACCATCATTGAGACTTCGGTCTGCCGGGACAAATCCGAGAAACCTTTGCGGGACCGCACCTCGAGCTCCTTTCGTCTCGCCTTGATCTTGATCTTGTGCGCAGCATCGTCACCCTGCCACGTCGGGGTGAAGCCGAGCCAGTAGTAGGACCGAGTATCCTCGAAGGCCCGTTGAAACGCTGTACCACTGGCACCATCGATCAGGGCACGCCCACCGGTCTCGCGTGCCAACGCATGCAGAGTTGCTTCTTCCTCCCGCTCACGCTCTCCGAACTCGACGCGGTTGCGATCGATGTCGACGCTCGACAGCTCCGCCGAGATTGCGCTCGCGGAATCAAGCCCCGGCATATCCACCGGATAGAGGGTATAACTCAACCGATTCGCGGTCTCAGCCAGCGGGCTATAAATCTCATCGCCGCTCACGAATGTAGTGCTGTAGAGAACTCGATTGGGATTGCGCACTACCCACTGAGCCGGATTGTAGGGCCAGCCACCGGAGAAAAGCAGCATCACCTTGCGTCCTGGCGGGTTGGCAAAGCTGCGCAGAGCGGAAGACGCTGCTAGCACAGCACGTTTAACTTGACTGACAAGTTCCTCGGCTCGAACCCTCTCATCGATCTCGAGGTCGTTGGGCACAACGTTATTCGCGCGGCCGGTTAGTGGATCGATACCGGCAGTACGGGTCGATTCGAACAGACGTTGCTCGGCCCGCCTAGCCAGGCCAAAGGCCGGACGATCAACAGCTTTCTTGAGGACCCGTTCGAGGGCCGAGACCGACTGACTCCAGGTACTGAGCATTTCGACTTTCCGACCATCAAACGCAACGATCGCCATTCGATCCTTGGGTGACAAGTAGGCTAGTTGGTCGATCAATCGACGGACCAACCGGTTGCGATCCGAAGGCAGCGCAAAGTACTCATCAATAAACACCAAGTAGCTGGTACCCACCTCGATGCCCGGAGCCAAGGCAGGAACCGTCGAGCCGGAGGTCTCGTCGTCTCTCAACACTGCCGTACCACCAAGCACTTCAGTAAAGTATTCGATTGAAGCTTCCTTGCCATCGACGGTCAACACGAAGTCTTCGGGCCCCAACCCCGTCACTCGCTGACCTTTGTCGATCACGACAACTTCTAGATTGACCACTCGGACATCGATGACTTCGCCGAACGTCCCATCCTGCGCCATTATGGGTGGGCCGACCGCCCCAGCGACCAACAGCAGAATCCCAACTGCGACGCTCTTGATTCTCATTCTGCGGATCTCCCTTTCTTAGGCTTGACTCGGGCACTCACACCGTCACGATGGTCTATCCCCTGTCCAGGCTACCCCATCTCCCCCTCGGGTGTCGCGCTTTATTGAGGTTCGAACACCAGACGACGGGCAAGGAATAGCCCGCTGACCGGGTCGTGCAGCGAAATCAACAATCGGTGAGATTTCCGCCGGAGTTTCAATAGCGTCTCGTAGCGACTCGTCGCCCCTGCCTCGGGAAGCCCGGGTAACTCGATAGAGATCGGGAGCACTGGCAGATCGGCGCTATCACCGTCCTCGTCAGTTGCCGCAACACGCAATTCCAAACGTGTTATGTAGCCCTCGTTCTGCGGTAGTAGGGTCACTTGATCCAGAGGAACGTCGAGGCGGAGCGGCAACAACACCTTACCGAATCCACCCTGGCCGGGCTGGCCGAGTTCGACTGCCAGTGGCAAACTATCGCCCAACGGAGCGTCGAATAGATGAGCACTCTCGATCCACATAGAAACTTCGCTTTGGCGGGACAAGTCTTGAAACCCGCGGCGCGATCGTACTTTTAGCCCCTTGCTACGTAACTTGACCTCCACCCGATGGGCAGCATCGTCCTGCTGCCAACTTGGCGTAAACCCTAGCCAATAGTAAGACCGGGTGTCCGCGACAACTCGCTTCAGGGCGGTCAAACGGGCGCCTGCAAGGAAGGCCTTGCCACCGGTTTGATCTGCCAGGTGATGCAAGGTGTCGTGCCCCAGCGCTTGCACTTGCTGCGCGCTGCGGGCACGGAGCCGGCCGCTTCCGAGAGTACTGTTCTCCGCGTTTCCCGCGCTGAATCCCAGATCGCCTTGGACATCGATCGGATACAGAGTGTAGCCAAGGCGGTTGGCGGTATCGACCAGCGGAGCAAAAAGCTGCCGACGGTACTCCAGACGCCGCAGGCCATCGATACCGCGCCAGGGTGTTGGGGTCGGCCAGTCGCCAGCCAGCAGCAGCATGACCTTACGTCCCGGGGGTCGGGCGAATCCTCGCAGGGCGGAAGCCGCAGCTCGCACGACCCGAGAAACTTGGTTACCGGAATCTTCGTAGCGTAACTCCGGTGTTGGTGAGCTGGCCAAGGCCCGCCCCAACCCCAAGAACCCGGTGCTGGAAAAGCTGCTACCGCGCGGGGAACGTGTACTGGATCGCTGGAGGTTCGAGGACACCCGCCAACGCTCGCTGCGATGTTGTAGTCCATAGGCCCGCCTATCCTGCGCCTCTTCCAAGACCGTCTCGAGGCGGGAGAGGGAACGCGTCCAACTGCTCAGCAGCTCCACTTGGCGACCATCAAACGCCACCACTGCCATCTGGTCGTATGGCTGCAACAAGTCGAGCTGATCTGCCAGTTCACTGAGGACTTGGTTGCGGGTTGATGGCACCGAGAAGTCGTCGTCAATAAACACCAGGTAACGGGTACCAACCTCACCGCCAGTAGGCACAGCTGGAGCGACCTCGTCGAGTGCGGTATTTCCCGTCAACTCAACAGCTACAGGCGTAGCAACTCGACCGCCCGAGATCTCGCTGAAGAACTCAATCGGCAGCTCTTCACCATCCACCAACAAACGAAAGTCTCCGGCTCTCAGGCCAGTGACCCGGTCACCATGGCGGGTGACCGTGGCCTCGAGGTTGATCACCTTGACGTCTACAACTTCGCTGAAGCCAGGCAGCCGGACGGGCTCATCAGCTATCGCGGTGGATCCCCAAGACATCAACGCCAGCACCCAAGGGTTGAGACGCCGTCTGTGGAATGGGTCGAACACTGATCTATTCAAGGATGCCGTTCATCCAATGGCCAACGGTGTCGGGAACAAAACACGTGTCGGGAACAAAACACGGTGTCAGGAACAAACACTCGTCGCTGGAAGTCGCAATTTTTTGAAGTTCGTTGCTATCGGGACAGGTCTCTATCGGGACAGGACTCTCTCGATACACCCTGCCGTCAAAACTCAGAGCAAAACATATACCAAGCTGCAGTCTGGCTCCATCGGCTAGCCAGCTGCTAGTTACGCCGCATCGAGGGCCGGGAGGCAACCATCAAGCGAGTCGCGAGGGGTCGCCCCCGACCTCCCGCGAGGACGGCGACGCCATGGGGCACACCAGCGACTCTTGTCTCTAAGACCAGCAGCTTGCTATCCTGCCCGCTTCGCCGCCTGAGCCTAGCCGCTCTTTACGCTCCAGATTCCGCTGACTACGAGTCACCATACCATGCGCTACAACCCCGCCGAGATCGAGCCGAAATGGCAGCAAGTCTGGCAGGACCGAGAGGCCTATCGTACGCCTACGGACCTCCAGGTGCTGCGCCAGAAACCCAAATATTATGTGCTCGATATGTTCCCCTACCCTTCTGGTAGTGGGCTGCACGTCGGTCATGCCGAGGGCTATACCGCTACCGATGTCGTCGCTCGCTTCAAACGCATGACGGGGCATCACGTACTGCACCCCATGGGTTGGGATGCTTTCGGATTGCCTGCGGAACGCGCAGCGGTACGAGAGAACATCCATCCAGCGGTCATCACCAAGCGCAACACCGATACCTTCACTCGCCAGATCAAACGACTTGGGTTCAGTTACGACTGGAACCGGGAAGTCAACACCTCGCAGAAGGACTATTACCGCTGGACGCAGTGGATTTTCCTCAAGCTGCACGAGCAAGGCCTCGCCTACCTCGCCGAGGTTCCGGTCAACTGGTGTCCAGCTCTCGGCACTGTCCTGGCCAACGAGGAGGTCAAGGACGGCCGCTACGTCGAAACAGGGGATTTGGTCGAACGTCGCGATATGCGCCAGTGGATGCTGCGTATCACTGCTTATGCCGAGCGGCTGCTGCAAGATCTCGACGATGTCGACTGGCCCGAAAGCGTCAAAGACATGCAACGCAACTGGATCGGTAAATCCATTGGCGCAGATATTCGTTTTCAAGTCGCCGATTCCGATCTCTCGTTCTCGGTCTTCACGACGCGCCCCGACACCTTGTTCGGAGCAACTTATTGTGTGTTGGCCCCAGAATCGCCGTTGGTCGACCACATCACCACCGACGCCCAGCGCACCGAAGTCGAGACTTACGTCGCTGCAGCCAAACAAAAGACCGATCTGCTGCGCACCGATCTGGCCAAAGAGAAGACCGGCGTGTTTACCGGTGGCCATGCCATTCACCCGGTTACTGGCACACTGATACCGATCTGGATTGCCGACTATGTGCTGATGACTTATGGCACCGGCGCCATCATGGCGGTACCAGGGCAAGATCAGCGTGACTGGGATTTCGCCGAAGTCTACGATCTGCCAATTGTGCGCACTGTCCAGCCGGCCGCAGACTTCGAAGGTAAAGCCTACACCGGCGACGGGCCGGCAATCGCTAGCGATTTCCTGAACGGGCTCCAAATTGCGGACGCCAAAGCCAAGATGATCGGGTGGCTGGAAGCCAACGACAAGGGTACCGCCAAAGTCCAGTACAAGCTGCGCGACTGGCTGTTTTCTCGCCAACGTTATTGGGGTGAGCCTTTCCCAATTCTGCATCTCGAGGACGGTACGATCCTGCCGCTACCGGAGAGTGACCTACCGGTCGAGATCCCGCACATCGACGAATACCGCCCCACCGAGGACGGTCGGCCACCGCTAGCCCGCGCCGGTGACGATTGGCTGATGGTCGAGCTACCTGATGGTCGCCGCGGCATACGCGAGACCAACACCATGCCACAGTGGGCAGGCTCTTGTTGGTACTACCTACGCTATATCGACGCCAATAACGATCGAGCGGCGTGGGACCCCGAACTGGAAAAGTATTGGCTGCCGGTTGATCTCTATGTTGGCGGTGTCGAACATGCAGTGCTGCACTTGCTCTACGCCCGTTTCTGGCACAAGGTCTTGTTCGATTGTGGACTGGTGAGTCACCCAGAGCCATTTCAAAAGCTGTTCAACCAAGGCATGATCCTGGCTACCAGCTACCGTAGCCAGGGCGGCAAGTATTACCCACGAGAAGCCCTGATCGAGCGCGATGGCAAACTCTATCCTGAAGGCGAAGACGACCCGGTCTCGGTCCAGGTTGAACGCATGGGCAAGTCAAAGCTCAACGGCGTGGACCCGATGCGTGTCATCGAAGAGTATGGCGCTGATGCAGTTCGACTCTACGAGTTGTTCATGGGCCCTCTGGAGCAGACCAAACCTTGGCAGATGGAAGGCTTGGAAGGTATTCACCGTTTCCTCTCCCGGGTTTGGCGCCTGATTGTCGACGAACGCACCGGCGAGCTGGCCTCCAAGCTCACTGACGCCCCGCCGAGCAGCGAAGCAACACTCGAAAAGTCCCTGCACAAGACTCTCAAGAAAGTACACGACGATACCGCTGGCCTGCGCTTCAACACTGCGATTGCCCAAATGATGATTTTTGTCAACGAAGCTACCAGTGCTTCGACACTACCGCGCGAAACCCTCAAGACCTTCCTGCTGGCTCTCTCGCCCTATGCACCACACGTGGCAGAAGAGGCCTGGAAGCTGTTGGGCGCCGAAGGACTCATCGTTCAGAGTGATTGGCCGGCACACGATGAGGCGCTGTGCGCCGAAGACATGATCACCCTCATTGTCCAAGTCAACGGCAAACTACGCGACCGAATCGAGGTTGCGCAGGGCACCAACCGGGAGCGTCTCGAAGAGTTGGCGCTGGCGTCTCCTCAAACGCAGCGCTTCCTCGAGGGCAAAACTCCACGTAAAGTGATCGTGGTACCGAATCGACTGGTCAATGTGGTGGTCTGAGTCTGGCGTCGCAAATGAGCTCTAGTGTCGACCAGCTCGCGGATGCGATCGGGCAGGTCGGCAGCGGCTTGTTTCTGGTCGTCACCGGGGCTGGTATCAGCCTCGCCAGCGGCATCCCGACGTTTCGCGGTAGCGACCCAGACGCGGTGTGGACACGAGATGTCACCGAACTCGGCACCTACCGCTATTTCCAAGAGGATCCTGTCGGCAGTTGGAGCTGGTACCTGAGTCGATTCAACAAGGTGATCGGCGCTCAGCCGAACGCTGCCCACCATGCCCTGGTCGCCCTCGAAGCCTGGCAGATCTCCCGCGGCGGCAGCACTTTGCTGGTGACTCAAAACGTCGACACCCTGCACCGCACCGCGGGTGCTGAGCATTTGGTCGAAGTGCATGGCGCCGCCGACCGGCTACGATGCCCGGTTGATGGCTGCCGCTACGGTGCGCCCCGGGGCTCTCTGGCCCGATCCGAGTTCGACCTCGGGCCTTTCCTCGCCGATCCTATTGCTGAACATCTGCCGCACTGCCCAGACTGCAACATGATCCTGCGCCAACACGTGTTGTGGTTCGACGAGTTTTATACCAGTCATGAAGACTACCAGTGGGCTCGGGTGCAATCCGCCGCTGGCCTTATGCGGCTGGTCCTCTTTATCGGCACATCCTTTGCTGTCGGTGTAACTGACATGCTCGTACAACGGGGGTTACTCAGCCAGGTACCTATTTACTCTATCGATCCCGGTGGCACGCCACCTCCCTATCCAGGGATCCATGTTTTGGCCGACAAAGCAGAAGAGTTGTTACCCGCGGTATGCCAGCGCCTCGGTGCCACCCTGCCGTTGAGTCACTGACAGCGGCACGACGCTGGCTGCTTTCTGGGATTGTCTTCTAGCCCTTCGCTGCTGGGCGTTCAGAATAGCCCGGGATCCAGCTCTTCGATCAGTTCGACTCGTTGGATCACCCATTCGCGACCTTCCTTGACCCAACGGAAGGCGAACCGGAATCGACGCCGGGATAGATTGCCGTCGATTGTTGCGGCAGCAATACCAGTAGTGGTCATATCGGCACCACGATCATCCGCGTCCAGTTGAATGTCGATATCCCTGAACGTAACTTCGACCCGACTTGGTGGGGTCCGATATCGCAACAAGGCCTGGGCAATCTGTTGGCGCCCGGACGCAGCAGCCGAGCCGTAGCCGCCGAGGTTGACTTCGAATTCTCGCGCAAACAACGAACCCACCGTGTGCGCCTTGTTGGCAGCAGTGAGCGGGCTCTCCGAACCCTCTTTACCGAGCAGGGCCTGTAATGTGTCGAGACGTTTCTCGATCTGCCTGCGTTCGCCCCCCAGTTGGCCGAACAGCCAAACCGTAACCGCGACCACAAGTACACCGTACAGAAGGTAGGAGACTCGACCTTGCATGGCTAGAGGGTACCCCGACTCTCCTGACTTCACAATCGGTGTCCTATGATCCAGGTAGGACAGCAACCGGATATTCTCCGTCACGACGCATACTGATACGATGTTTGATAAATCGGCCACCTGATGTCCAAGCTGACTCACAATCTCCAGGATCTCGCCGAGCGCTCCAGCCGCTTCGGCAAAGAGTTCACTGCCGGCATCAACCGCCGCGAGGTTGCACGTCTCTTCGACCAGGATGCTCGAGGTGCCTACAAAGCACTGGCGACCGACGATCAAGCCTCCGGCGAGAATGACGACTTAAAGCGCTTCGTGCTCCAGGTGAAGGGGTTTTTCGTCGGCTTTGCGCTCAAACTCTCACCCGGGCGTCGGTTGCTCTTCGCATGCTGCATGTTCTGTCCGCTCTTGGGTTTCCTCGATCTCGATGCCACGATCGGTGCTTATCGCCTGACGATCGACTTTTCACCATTGTGGTTTCTGACCAGCATCGCCGGATTGACCCTGCTCCTCGCCTTGGAATTAGTCGATCGCTTGCGGGTTCGCGACGAGCTCGAAGTCGCCCGCCAACTGCAACGGGATCTGCTACCACAACAGGCGCCCATTATCCCTGGGTTCAGAATTGCCCATTCTTATCGCACTGCTAATGAGATCGGCGGCGACTTCTATGATTTCCTGCCGCTACCCGATGGGCGGGTGGTGCTGACGGTCGGAGATGCCAGCGGCCATGGCATCAGCGCCGGCTTGGTGATGGCGATCGCTAACGCCACCCTCAAGACTGCTATCGATGTCGATCCCAATCCCGACGCGGTTCTCCGCCAGCTCAACAGAGTGTTGGCTCGCACTGGCAGCAATCGTGCCTTCATGACTCTGTTCTACGGCGTGCTCGATCCCCACACAGGGATGTTCGAATATGCGGTGGCCGGACATCCTTTCCCGTTCCTTCGACGGGCGGACGGAACGATCGAAGAGCTCGGCGAGGGCGCCCTACCCCTCGGCCTCAACAGGCAGGAGTGCTTCCCCAGCGGTCTAGTGACGATCGAGCACGGTGATCTTTTAGTGCTATACAGCGATGGTATTCCCGAGGCCATCGGGGGCGAACACACGGACAGTTTTGGCTTTGGTCAGATGGTTAGGCTGCTAGCAAGCCCCGAAACTCCCCAGCGTGTCCATGATCGCATCCTGCGAGCGGTCGATCGCCACGTTGGCGAGGCCTCGATCGATGACGATCTGACCCTGGTTGTGCTCGATCGGGCTCCAGCCCTTCTGCTGCCGAGCGCTGACTAAGGACCTAGCAGTCAGCTAGCCGCATCCGGTTGCGGCGATCCCTGTGGGCGAAAAACTTTTGCCATCGAGCTGCGCATCTGAGATCATGTGCGGCTGCCGGCCACACCAGCATCATCCCTCCCCTCCGAATTGCCTCAACCCCAGGAGCTCTTCAGCGTGTCCAGTTCTACTCTCCCGGTCCGCCCGGATGGCCAGGTCATTGTGACCGGGTCGCTGGCTTTCGATCAAATCATGGTCTTCCCTGGCAGCTTCAAGGATCACATCCTGCCTGACAAGCTCCACATCATCAACATCTCATTCCTGGTCAGCGAGATGCGGAAGCAGCGCGGCGGCTGTGCTGGCAACATCGCCTACACCCTCGCATTACTTGGCCATGACTCCCGAATCGTCGCCGCTGCCGGTAACGATTTCGAAAGCTACGCAGAGTGGCTACTCGAACATGGCGTCGACCTAGACGGCGTCGAAACGTTCACCGACGAAACCACCGCTTCGTGTCATATCACCACCGATCAGGACGACAATCAGATCACCGGCTTCTTCGTCGGCGCGATGGCACGGGCAGGCGAGCTCAGCCTCAAGCAGCGCATGGGGGACCGGCCGGCACTTTGCATCGTCGCTCCCGATGACCCTGGCGCCATGATGCGACACTGCCAAGAAGCACGCGAAGCAGGGCTCCCCTTTCTTTTCGATCCATCGTTTCAAGTCACAGCTATGGACGGCGAGTCGCTGGCCAAGGCCGCCCAGGGAGCTGCGATGCTGGCCGTCAATGACTACGAGTACGCGGTCTTTCTGCAGAAAACCGGCAAGGACGATGACACCCTGTTCGAGCTGGTCGACATGGCGATCGTCACCCTCGGCGGTGAAGGCAGCAAGATTCGCCGTAAAGGCCGTGAAGACATCAACATCCCACCGGCCAAGGCGGAGCTCATCGATCCCACGGGTGCTGGCGACGCTTTCCGCTCCGGCTTTGTTGCCGGCTTGATGCGGGGCCAAAACCTTGACGTGTGCGGCCGAATGGGCAGCGTGACCTCTGCCTATGCGGTGGAGTGCAACGGCACCCAGAGCCACCACTACACTGAGCAAGAGTTCGAACAGCGTTATGCCGACAACTTCGGTCCATTGCCGATACCGGCGGCGGAATCTACTGACAAAGTGCCGACGGTCGGTTAGCCTGCTGAGACCAGTACCGCTAGGGCCAGAGCCGCCAAACCAGTACCCCCAAGGCCGGTGCCACACAAAACCGTGATCGAGTAAAGACCGGGAGCCCCGATTCGATGGCACAGAATTATTGGCTTTTCAAGAGTGAGCCCGACGTTTACAGCATTGATGACCTGGCAAAAGACGGCACCACCCACTGGGATGGTGTCCGCAACTATCAGGCTCGTAACCTGATACGTGACGAGATGAAGAACGGCGACTTGGTGCTCTATTATCATTCTCGGATCAAGCCGATGGGCATTTTTGGAGTAGCTCGCATTTGTCGCGAGGCTTATCCCGACTTCACACAATTTGACGACTCGTCCAGGTACTACGATCCCAAAGCCACTGAAGAGGCCCCTCGCTGGTTCATGGTTGATATCGAATTTGTCACCAAATTCGACCAGCCGATCACGCTCGCCGAACTCAAAGAGGATGACGCCCTCGACGGCATGAAAGTCACCATGAAGGGGCAGCGGCTGTCAGTACAACCGGTCGAGAAGCATCATTGGGACCACGTCTGCCACCTGGCAGCATGGAACGGCTAAAGCTGCTCGCCAAACTCGAGCAACGGTCAGCGTTGGGTTCGCCGACGTGCTCGACGCCGAGCCTTGCTCAAGGCGTCCATCACACTCGGCGCCTCGCTCTCGGTTTCCAGAGCAGGAACCGATGGCGGTCGACCCAGTGCTGGTTCTGGTGCAGATTCTGCCACCGGGTTGTCCGAATCCGACGGTCCAGCTGACGTCCCGATCCTCTGCCGGCCCCCATGTCGTGTGGAGAGCTGAGACAACAAGGCCGTCCGGCGCTCGAAGATCTCGAGAAGTAGCAGACCAATGCCACAGAGCACCAACCATCGTGTCAGTGCAACTCGCTGTGGTCGCCGCGGGAAAGCGCGCCAAACATCACTGACATCGAGGTGCTGGCGTCCGCCGGTTACGGTCGCGAGTGACTCCAGAGTCAGCCGGGCTCGGTCTGAATCCATCGGTGCAAATTCCGGTGAATAGGGCAGCCTTACTGGGGGCAGAGTTTTTGAACCTCGACCAGGAATCACTACCGCCGTCAATACAACTTCGTCACCAGCGACCGGAATACTGGCCTCGAGCGTAGCAGGATCGACCCATCGCATGGTGCTGCGCTCGGCTGCTGGAGGTTGCCTGGGAAGTCCGCGCAGGACTGAAACTTCAGGTAGGCCGACAAACGGATCGTTGGACCGTTCCGGGTCGAGGTGAAGACGTACCCTCAACTGCCCGCCAATGAGATCCCCCGTCACCAACAAGTCGCCCAGACCATCTTGTTCGCCGGCGGTCCAACGCGCCAGACTCGTGAGTAACTGGTTGAAATTTGGCCAGTCGGCAAGCGGATTGGCGTATTCACCCGCCACCTCCGCCGTGTAGACCAGAGTGCGCCCTAGCCCTACCTGCCAAGATGCGACGATCGGGGCCTGTGTTTCGTCTGTCGTCACAGCAGCCAGATTTGCTTCGGGCCGCAGATACGTCAGGTTGTAGCCACCCACTGGCGGCGCTGGAGATTCCCTCGGGTTGCTGACCTGGCCGGTCAGCCGAGAGAGTCCGACCGTCCGACGCCATGGGGTCGGCTCTTCGACGAATGCTGACCGAGCTACAATGAAGGTATCCTGTGCGAATAGACGAGGCAGCTCATCGGCACTTTCGGTGAAGAAGACCCGTCCGCCACCCCGTGTCGCAATATCGCGTAACAGGTCAGCATCCGGATCGGTCGAGCGTCCAAGACCTACGACGCTAATCGTGATGCCAGCAGCCCGAGAAGTGGCAATCAATTCTCGGTATGCTCCTGGATTCTCGGCGTCGGCCGCGTCGGCGAACAGCAGAATGTGACGGGTTCCAGCCTCGGCTCTCAGCAATTGCTCCGCTGCCGCATGCAGCGCCTCGTATACAAAGATACCTCCTCCCATCGAACCGATGCGCAGGATCATTTGTCGTGTCGCCGGCACCTTGTCAACCGGCGCCAGCGGCGCCACGAGGTGAGGGGTCGAGTCCACCGCTACGACCCCGAACTCGTCGAGAGGTGAGAGCAACTCGAGAACTTCAGCCGTTGCCAGGTTGGCGAGATCCATCTTGGTGCGTCCGCCGGCCACCGGAGCCGCCATCGAGCCTGATCGATCGAGGGCCACCACCATCGCCAATGCTAGCTTCCGATGTTCTTGGCGAAGCTCCATCGAAACCGGCAGGATGGGATCGAGAGGTGAACGGAAGTACCCCCCCGGACCAAACGAACGCGGCCCACCGGTCAGCATCAGGCCGCCGCCACCGCTCCTGACCCAGGAGGCAAGATGATGTTGCGCTAACTCGGGCCCAAGCTCTGCCCCCAGGTCACCCGCTGAAACGCCTTCCAAGATCACTGCCGAAACGCCAGCAAGGGTTTCGAGCCCTGCTGAGAAGAGATCGGGTTGGACGCTGCGCATATCGAGACCGCCAGCTCGCAGCAGCGTGCTCAAACCAACGGCCGGCTGGTTGGTAACCACCAGCAATGGACGCGGCCCCTCCACCCCAACGAGAAAACGAGCCTCGTTATTTTCGGGTACCGGATCTTCGGAAGAAGCCTGCACCGTGAGTCGGAAAGAAGCGACACCTGGTTCGACCACAAGGTCACGGAACGTAAAACGGTTGCTTCCCGCTTGAACTTGCCGTCGGCCGCTCACCAAGGTCTCGTCACCGCGCAACAATTCGACCGAAACCTCCTGGTTGACTGGCGAATGCACCCAGGCAGTGATCAAGAAACCTTCCCCCGGCGTAACCTCACCCGGTGCATCAACCTCTTCGATCGCCACATCACCGGCCTGACTTCGCTCCAACAAACGGTAGTCGATGGCGACCCCTCGCAACGCTGCACGCCCACCTATCGCTCGCGGATCGTCTCCGGTGAAGCGGCCGTCCGAGAGCACCAACACGCGGGAAGCCTCGCCCGCTGGAGCCAAAGCCAACGCGGTTTTGAGCGCCGATGCCAGGTCTGATCGATCGTCGCCTACCGCAGCTGAAAATGCTTTCAGAGGTTCCTCACCGGGAAGCTGCTCGACGGCCGAACGCCCACCGAACGACACCACCGCCAAACGATCGCCGCCGCTGCGACTGGACTCCAACCGCCCGAGAATTTCCAGTTCGGTGGCAGTTGCGTCGACCGGCATCGACGCGCTGCGATCCGCGATCACCACCAAGGTTCCACTGCGCCGTGGCAGTCTCAGCACGGGCTCACAGAGGGCCACTATCAGCAACAGGCTCGACGTCCCGCGCAGCCAGCGGCGCCAGCCAGGTGGTGGCGGCCAGCGTCTCCAGGCGAGAGCCCACGGCACTACCAGAATCAGCCACAGTGGACGCAGTAGGATCATTCGCGAAACTCGCGCCGGGTAGTCCAGGCAAGATGTACTGCCAGCCCGACCATAGCCAACAGCAAAAAGATCCAACCGATACCCTGTCGTTCCCAACCTTCAGCTGCTGCTCCCCAATCACCCCATCGACCACTGCTTGCTGATCGCAGATCCGACTCTTCTGCTGCGAGCGCATTAACCGACCAACGATCCACAACACCACCGTGGGTCACCTGGAAAAGCCCCAGCTGGTCGGCGTCAACTTCGAGCTGCCCAATACTCGAGGTCAAAGTTCGCCGCGTGCCATCAGGTAGTAGCAACGTCGCGGTCTCGCTGCGCAAACCGACAACCGCACGCGACCCGAGCCGATAATTTGACACCTGCAGCCCAGGCACCGAACGAGACCGCCATGACAACAGATTCCACCATAGGATCGGCCAATTGGTCGTTTGCTGCACATTGGACAGATCGGGATTCCAAAACAAGTTCAACAGCTGACGCCCCTGGGCTGTCCCGCGACCGGACAACAATGGGATTTCACCAGCAGCAATAATCGTGGTGTCCAACGGGTGGCGCGCCCCTTTGCCAGCCCCCCAGATGACACCTTCGAGGCTTAGACCCTCGGTGAGTGGATGGCTGCGGTCGAAAATAAACGGCCCCAGATAAGGCACCGCGGGTTCCACCGCACGAACGCGCAATTGCCAGGTCTCCTCCGAGACAGCTTCAGACGCCATTTCAGAACCGTCGGAGATCCACAACTCAGGCCGTTCCTTTACAAGATCCGCAAACTGCGTTGCACCGACAGCGGACGCCACCTGCTGTTTGATCTCAGGATTAGAGAGCTCGAGGCTCACCCGGACTCTACGGTCGGGTTGCGGTAGCAGAAGGACTTGATCGTCGAGGCTCGAGGCATCTGCAGCAGAACCTTCGATCGCCAACCGCAACTTGGCCGTCGCTGCCTTAGGCGCTGTGAAACGCCAACGTGCCAGCCCACCGGCAGCCAGTTCGAGACGTTCGGGTGGCATATTTTCCTCTCCCAGGACCAAGAGAGGTCGGACAACAACGGACTGCGCCGAAAAATTTGCAATCTCCACCAGACAGCTGTCGAGGCTCTCTCGACTTTCATCCCGACTACGCAGCGCGTTGACAATCGCCACGTTGGCAGCCGCCTGTCCGAAAGCCCACCACTTCACACGCTCGCCGAGCTCAGGCGGAGCTAGGTCTTCGATGGGAGGTGGACGATCGCTCACCACCAGAATCCGAGCCCGCGGCCCACCGATCTCTGCAGCCAGACCCACAGCCTCGTCGATCCGTGCCACCGCAGCTCGCGGATGCCAAGACGCCAACTCTGCAACCGCCTCTTCGGAGGTGACCGCTCCTGCGCCGATCACTTGCGGCTGCTGCCCCGCAAGGATCAGAGTCACCGACTTGTGCGAGGTGTCTCTCAACTCACGTTGCAGCGCGACCATTGCAGCCGCCTGAGGCGACTCAGTGCCCCCAGCTGCCATTGAGAGCGAGTCGTCTAGCACCAGCACGAGCGGAGCCCGAGCAGCCGGCGCCATCACCTGAGGTCCGGCGGCGGCTAGCACCAGCAGGGACAGGATCAGAGCCTCGAGCCAGAACAGCTTCGAGGCCTTGAATCGATCCAGCCTTCGTCCACTCGAACGACTGAACGGCTGCGGGCGCCACAGCATCAAACTCGATACGGTGTGGCGTTGTGCGCGCTGGCGCAGCCAATAGATCGCAACCAGGGCTGGCAGCGCCAAGAAACCGACAAAAGCCCACGGCCCAGCGAACGTCAATCGGGCCTACCTATATCGGGACCTCCGGGTCGGTATTCGCGAGCTAAATGGCTGCGTACCTCAGCCTCATACATCCACACCGGTTTTGTTTGGCGTTGGGCAAAGAGGACCGCTTGATCCGCATAGTGCGGCGAGTCCTCATCTTGCGTGGCACTTCCGAACTGATGAACGCTGTCGGAGCGCAGGTTCCCTTCGGAGCTCCAGGCAACCCGCAGAATATAGGAATCGCCTGCCAAGCCGACCAGGCGGCCATCATCCGCCAACTCACCATAAATCGCCCGCAGGACGTCGGGCGCACCTCCAACCGCCAAGTCCGCAGGACCGTGGCGCAGCCGGTTGACTTCCCCCCACCGTACATCCAAGCGACCATGGTGCTGCAACAACTGTTGCGCCGCTTGCGATACGGCCGCCACCAGCGCCTCGTCGCTCGGTGGCTCGACCTCCCCTAGGATCGGCAGAAACTGGGCCAACGACAAGATCGCCAATGCAGCCCGTGGATTGTCGACATCAGTCTCGAAGTTCCAATCAGCCAAAACATCCCAGGCTTCGCTCGACGCTCCGATGGGTCGCGGCAAGGCCAACACCCGTTCGACCAGCTGTGCCATGGTCGACTGCGTGGAATAGGCCGTGTCGTATTTGATCGCGTCGAGCTCTTCGAGGGTGATGGATGAATCTGCGCCCAACAGCTCCAACGCCCGTTGCCCACGGTTAGTGACCCGCCGTTCAATGCCAATGGGATAGTCAGCCGGGGATGGATTTTCTGGTCCGTGTGTGGTCGCGAATGGATGATTGTTGCAGTTCTGGACAAAACCAGACGACGGGTTCAAGACTTGCGGAAGCTCGTCGAGCGCCATGGTTTCCGTCCACAACGTCTCGGAAGTGTCCCCGGGTAGATATTGCGACCAGTCATACCCCGAAGACCGCTTCGGCAAAAGAGCGTTGTAGAGATAGAAGATGTTGCCTTCGCGGTCCGCATAAGCGGTATTGAACATCGGCAAGGCTTGGCGACGCACCGCGGCTTGCCACTCGTCGAAGGTGCGCGCCTGGTTCATCCGGTACCACTGCTCAACGTGTCCCACTTCACCAAACGACGCAAACCGCACCGCATAGGTACCGTGCGGACGACGGACCACCGGTCCATGGACCGACCACAAAACCTCGCGCTCGACGGTCCAGCGCAACGGCCCCCATAACTTCACTTCGATGGCTGCCGTACGCTCTTCGAGCGTCCGCCACTCGCCGTCAAACCGATACCGATCTGGATCCTCGGGGTCAACATCCAGAACATAAACGTCAACCAAGTCGGGCTTGTTGACGGTATGGGCCCAGCCGAGGTCACGATTGTGGCCGTGGAGGACTAGCGGTGCGCCTGGGAACACTCCGCCAACCATGTCCCATCCCTGCTCGCTGTGCAGATGGGCTTCATACCAGGCGACCGGTCCTTCCCAGGGCTGGTGAGAATTGATGACGAGAAACGTACTACCGTCGGCAGTCCGAGTCGGACCCACCGCGAAGGTGTTGGAGCCTGTCACCGGCCCCAGCTCAAAACCTCGTCGTGCAGTCTTGCGCTCCGTCAAGGGGCGCTGTCGTTCGTCTTCGAACAGTTCTTTCAATGCCTGGTCAACACCGAAAAACAACGGTAACTTGTGGACAAAACCAGCCACGACATCTTCACCCCGCAAGGGGTAGGCCCAAGCAATAGCCTGATCCGGGTGAGTGGCGGCAAAATGATTGATGCCATCGGCATAGGCCTCACACAGCGCTCGCACATCCGCGGCTAGAGTGGGATAACCCGCGGTCACCACCTCCTGTACCCGCAGTAGTTGGACCATGTAGTCGTTGGCAGCGCCGTCCTGACCGATCATTGCCGCCAAACGACCACGCGACGCCACCAACGCACCTTGAATAGTCTCGAAGTCATCCTCGGCATGAGCCCAAGCGAGACCATAAGCAACATCGGCATCGCTGCGGCCGAAGTGGTGTGGCACCCCCCAGGTATCGCGCAAGATCCGGACATCGTAAGTGCCCTCAGGTGGCACTAAATCTGGTGGCAGAGACGACGATGGAGCGGTCAGCGTTGCGACCACAAACACTGCAGCGACCACGGACATGGTCGCTGCTACCACGACAACACCCCACCGGACGAAACCGCCGCCGATGAGTCGACGCCTCATCACGCCATCTCGAACGAGTGAAGCGCTAGCGACCCCACATGCCCGAGCCGGAATCGAGCTTGCGGAAAAATTCGAGTTCATGGTCGGCAATGGCGCGAGCCCGCGCATAACCACGATCCCCGTGATCGGCGGTCTGCAAAACCTCGAACTCACATTCCTCGATCACCGCCTTCAGACCCGCAGGGTTAGGGGCCCATTTGTTGGTGCCGTCCTGATGCAGCGTGCTGCGCGGGAAATAGTGCCACAGCGGCACATCGCTGTTGTGGACGGTGGGGTCCGTCGACAACTGGGTCTCGACGAACATCAGACCGCCATCAGCAACCACACTGCGGACGCGATCAAATGCCAGCATCGGGTTGCGCAAGTGGTACAACACACCGAGAAACAACACAATATCGAACGCCCCGAAACGCTCGCGGCTGAGCTCGTAGACATTGGCGGTATGGTGCTCGACTTGGCTGCCGAGCACACTGCTGGCGATCGAAAAGCCTGTGATCTCCGGATCCGCGTAGTCGAGGCCGACAACCTCTGCACCACGGCGTTCCATCTCGAACGAAAAGAAGCCGTCCATACAGCCGATGTCGAGGACCCGCTTGCCCGAGCAGTCCGCTGGCAGCCCTAACGCATCGAGGTAGACGAGCCCCAGGCTCGAATTGTGGCTCCCTGGAGTCGTAACTCCGGGGGCCAACTCAACCTGGTGATACCAATTCGCATGCCCCGCGACGAGCTCTTTGATCCGTGCGGAGTCGGTGATCTTCTGGGTGCCCAATTCGACCTCTCTCTATGGAAACGTAAACCGCCTGATCGCCACCCCTGTGGCTCGAGCGGGAAGTTGGTTTGCAAGAAAACTCAGGATGAGCCGACAATCAGCATTCAGCCAAAGCCAACGCAGGATCTTATCAAGCCGTGGCTGCTTCTCGAGAACTTCCCGGCCTCGACCTCTACTCGCTCGCCTCACGGCCTCGACTTAGAGGGCTTCCCGCGTCCCCAACTCGACCATTCCCTGCCGCTCCAGCTCGACCAGGACTTCGGACGGCCAACCATCGACTAACGCTTCCGCGGTCAACGTCACGAAGCGCGCCCCAACTTGCCGACAAGCCTGGCGCCAACTCTCGCGGAGGGTGCCGAGGGTTCTACGATAATCCTCAACCGCCGGTTGATCTATGAACACGTCACGCAACTCGCCGGTTTCGGCGTCCTCCAGACGGCTGAAGCCTGTCACAGATGGTTCTATCTCCTTTGCCGCTAGTACTTGCACGACCCACAACGCCGCAGCTCCTCGCGAGATTCGGCCAAGCAGCCGTTGTGGCTCGTCACGCCACAGCAGATCCGAGATCAGGATACGAATCCCTCCTGGACGCCAGCGTGGTGGCAGCCGTTCGACCGACGCCGGTAAACTACCTCGATAGTCAAAATCTACTCCGTCCCAATGCTGAGCCGACTGGCCGGGTTCCGCTAACCGTCGACAGCCCTCCCCAGCTTGCCAGGCAGCCTGGCTGAGACCGGCATGGGTTGCAGCACGGGCGAAGAAGGCCATCAGACCGATCGCAGCCCCCGCCTTGTCGGTACCGGCTAAAGCCATCGAACGCGAGCCGTCGATCAGTAGGTCGACGTGAGGCTGCACTTCTTCCCGGTAGAGTTTGACCACCAAGCGATCACTGCGAGCATATGCTGACCAGTCGAGATGGCGCAGATCATCGCCGGGCTGGTACTGACGATGATCCTGGAACTCCATCGAGCTACCGCTACGACGACCCAGCCGTGAGCTGCCAGCTGCTGCTCGCCGTGGCATCGTCAACACATAACGAGCCGCGGCGCGTTCCCCTTCTGCTATGAAACGTGGCTCCAGCATCGGCGACCTATCCATCGCTGGGCATCGGCACAAATTGCCGGAATTGTGCCAGGAACCAGGATCGAGCCAACACCAACATCACCACCGCCCAACCCAGAGCGAATCGCATCGCGAAGGTGTCAAACGCATCGCTGTAAACCGAGAAGGGACTCAGGATCAACCACAGTCCGAACGTCATTGAACCGGCGACTGACTCCGGCGACAGCAGAAAGCCGATCATCGGCAGCAGCGCGCTGAACAAGGTGATCAGGATCAGGGCCAGCACCCAAGTCTGCGATCGCCGAACCCAAGGTGACAACCACCCCCGCTGCAGCAGCAACGCCAGCAACGCATAACTCAAGATATACGCACAGAAACCTAACTGAGGCCCAGCCAGCTCTTCGAACTCGACATTGAGCCGATGGTTGAAGAGCAGGTGGATTGCCGCGGTCAACGCCACCATCACCACCGCCCAAACCAGGCCATTGGCCGAGCCGCTGAACCACAGAAAAGCTGGACCACGAAACAGCTGCGATCGCGGCACCTCGGATGCGACTCTTTGAGTCATCTGATCGCGGGCGCAGATCGCCGACAGCATCACAACCGCAAAAAACCAGTAGATGACCAGTCCCCATACGGTGACCAGATCCTGCCGACCGTCTACGAAGCAGTCGACAGCCGCGCCAGCCGTCAACACCAACCAAGCCACCGTCACAAAACGCCGCACTGGCAACGCCCGATTCGCAGTGGCCGGAGTCACCAACGCAACTGTCAACACGAACACCAGGCCAAACAAAACGCTGCAGATCACCACACTGAACAGGGTCGGTCCCCAAATGTTGGAACGCGTGAAGTAGCTCGCAACCCCGAGCTGCCGCAAGGCGAAAGCCAGGCCGAGCGAGACCGAGAGCAAGGTGATCAACCAGCCGAGTCCGGCCAGTGAGATCAGCAGCTTGAGAAGCTTTGACACCTGCAAGGACGCCAGGAACACCGCCGACAGAATGCCCGCTGCGGAGGCGACAAAACCTACTGCCAGTGCTGCAAACACAGTCGGTAAATCGATGCCACGCAAGAAGTAGGTGAAGCTCAAGTACGGCAGGCAGGCGCTGAACAACAGCAGTGTGACAATCAAGTTCGAGCCCAACTTGCCGGTGATGACACGGCTCGGAGACAGAGTCGAAATGTAGAAGAGCGCTAATCCGTGCCCGGAGCGTTCCGCCTGCATCCGCACCGCGGCATAAATCGGAATGCAGAACACCGCGGCGAAGAACAGCAGAGAAATCAAAATGCCGAAGACTTCCTCACCATAACTCGCTCCCTCGAGCAAGTTGATGTCAGAGGTTCCCTTGGACATCAAATAGATACCCAGCGTCCCTAACTGGAAGCACAGAAATGCCAACAGAATCGACGGCAAGAATCGTCCGTGAACCGCCTGTCGTACCTCCTTGACAACAATCGGATTGACCGCGTCATCGAGCCACTCCATCCACCGCCGACCGCTCATTGGACCTCACCGTCGGTGACGTTCATGAAAACCTCTTCTAGACCTCCTTGGCGCGGCTGGAACTCGATGACGCGATGGCCGGCCTGAATCAGATGCGCCAACACCTCCGCGGCGGCCTCTTCCCCACCTTCAATCTCGATCTCCAAACCGTCCCCAACTAGACGCGCTGTCTCGACACCCGGGATCGTCAACACCTCACGGTGCAACTCGGCAACCTCACCCAACGCTCGCAACCGTACGACGAGATGTTGCGTCCTGTCCTGCAACAAGTCGCGAATAGCACCAGCGCGCAGCATCCGACCGTGTTCCAAGATCACTGCACCGTGGCAGATCTCTGACAACTCGGTCAGAATGTGGGAGCTGATCAACACCGCCTTACCTTGCTCAGCAAGAACCAACAGTAGCTCTCGTAGCTCAACCCGTGCCCGCGGATCGAGCCCGGCTGCCGGCTCGTCGAGGATCAAGACACCGGGGTCGTGGATCAACGCCCGCGCCAAGCTGACGCGCTGTTTCATGCCCTTGGACAAGGTGTGGATCAGTTTGTGACGGATGCCGGCCAGGTTGGTGAAATCCTCAATGTCTGCCACCACGCGGCGTCTATGCCCGGCCCGCAGTCCATACGCTCGGGCAAAGAAGTCCAGGTAGTCGTCCACCGACATATCGCGGTGAGTCGGCAGTTGGTCGGGCATAAAACCGAGGGTCCGACGCGCCCACTCGGGCTGTTGGACCAGCGACACGCCATCGAGCAGGGCATCTCCGGCGGTGGGTTCATCGAGGGTGGCGAGAATACGCATCGTGGTTGTCTTGCCGGCACCGTTTGGGCCGACGAACCCGTAAATTTCCCCCGCCGCGACCGAAAACGACACGTCATCGACCGCCTTGATGTCGCCAAACGAGCGTTTCAGGTGTTCAACGCGCAGTCTCAAAATGCAACCCGTCTCATGACATAAACCGTCTCATGACACAAACCGTCTCATGGCCCAAGCTCCGCTGACGTTGGATCCGGCGAGATGCCATAAATGACCGTCGATCGTCTGTTTCGGTCGACCCGGTCTAGCCCATCCTCCAAGAAAGGCGTGTCGTCGGTGATTGCCAAGTAGGTTCCGGGACGCAAGAATTCTGCCGGCTCTTGCTCGAGTTGCAATGAGCGGCCCGGGAGGTCACCTTGGTAGATCCGACGTAGCGCATCGGCACCGCCCTTTGCAGTGTCCTCAGCCAGTTCGAGCGCAACCGACGCCCCCGCCGCCAACGGCTGATCGGCCCGATACAGACGACCGGACGGACCGGCAACCCACAACGCCTTGAGGCTGACTCCGAGCCCGTTTACCACCTCCAGCCCGCCGTCCGCAGACCATCGCAGACTCAAACGTTCGCGGCGCTGTTCACTCTTGCGGACGATAAAGTACGACGGCAGACGCGCCCGCAGCCATCCCTTGTCGAGATGCTGGGTTTCGCCCCAGGCTATCGAGCGCGAGATGTCCTGGGGTTTATCACCGGTCCATGCCAAAACCGGCGAGACCTCGGTCTCGAGGCCGAATCTCAGGCCATCCCCAGGCGTCAAGGTCGCATAGTAGCCAGCCCAGCCGTAACTGGTCGCCCGGTGCAACCGTTCGTCGAGCACGGTCACCACTTCAGACCGTTGGAAACGGACCACTCCTTCTTTTGCCAAAACCCAACCCATCACGGCCAGACAGGCAAGGAGCGAAAGCCCCGGCACCGTCCACAACAGCCACATTCGCCGGTTGCGTCGTGACAGCCAGATCAGATTGACCGGCCCGATCAAGATCGTGAACAACAACACAACCACAAACAAACTGCGCACCGGAACTTCGATTTTGGCTGCAACCGGAAATTGTCGATGCATCGAGACCGGATCTCGCGCCCGGGCCCAAGGCTCACGGCTGCGGTGCCAGGCCGCCTCAAGGCGATCCACTTGGCCCGGGCTTGCGGCCGCCACGGTTGCTGCCTCGGCGCTGAGCACCACACCAAAGCCAACGTAGTCGACGTCGACGCCCTGCTCGAACGCCGACGCCTGGGCCCGCCTTCGACGCTGGCTGAGCCACGGGCTGTCTGCCGGTGCGCTTCCCAAGCTGACCAAAACGCCGCCCGTCTCGACGTAATGCCACAAAGCTTCCAACACCGCTCGCGGGGCCTGTTCCAACTCCCCAACCGTCGTCACGATGCCATCGTACCCAGAGTACGCCAGCCAGTTCTCGCTCCATGCCGACAACCCTATCGTGGCGCGTGAGACACGGTAGTCGTCGTCGGAATGGGGTGGGAAGCTGTCCTCGTCCAATCGTTGGCTGATCAGCAGACGCCGAGAATCAGGCCCGAGGCTCGGGATGTGCCGCGGATTGCCGACCCAATACTCGGGATGGGCGGAGACCCAAGGCACGAGCTCGCGCTGCAACTGACCGTCGAGCCGCACCTCGAGGCTGTTGCCGAAAACCGGCAACGGTGGCTGGACAAGATCAAGGCGAGCCGTTGAACCCGGTCCGACGGTGACGCTGCGCTCGATCTGGCTCAGGCCTTGGAGTCCGACATCAACCTGTGACGACTGGGGACCGGACAGCGTCACCCGGCGGGACGCCACCGGCGACTCATTGATCACCAAGAACGAAAATTCGTGGTAACCATGGGTGGTCGTCTGCGGCAAGTCCGGCAGCGGCCGGATGACCAAATCGCCGTAGCGGACCTCACGCGCCTCGGCCGGAGCTACGCCGAACCCTGATGCCACGATGCAGGTGACGAGAATCGCTACGATCTGCATCCTGCCAGCAATCACCGGCAAGACACCGTCAGCCACGACACCGTCAGTTGAGGCGCCGTCAGCCAAGACGCCTCAGTCGAGCTCGACGCCGGCCGGCAGATCGAGCCCCGTCTCATCAACGGTCGCCAACAGCCGGTCGACGACCCTCGCGGTATCGATGCGGTCGAAGCGCGCTTGGTAGTTGAGGATGAGTCGATGGCGGAGGATCGGTAAAACGACCGCCCGTACATCGTCGAAGCCAACCGTCGGGCGACCCGCCAACAGCGCATGGGCACGGCTCGCCTCCGCCATCGCGATGGCTGCCCGAGGTGATGCGCCATATCCGACGTACTCCGACACCTCCTTCGGACTGCCGTCCGCTCCCGGGCGAGTCGCCGCAACCAAACGTGCGATATAGCTAGCGACCGCCCGTGGCAGGAAGATGTGATCCATGGTCTCGAACAGCAGGCGCAGGCTGGCACTGTCGAGCACCGCCTCGGAAGCTGCGGCCTCGCCGCGCCGACGAGTAGCGATGATCTCCTCCAGGACACCAACCGCGGGATCTTCCACCTGCAACTTGAATAGAAAACGATCGAGTTGAGCCTCCGGCAAAGGATAGGTGCCCTCGAGCTCGATCGGATTCTGCGACGCCAACACAAAAAACGGTTCAGGCAAAGGCCGAGTTGAGCCGAGGAGGGTGACTGCCCCCTCCTGCATCGCTTCGAGCAACGCCGACTGGGTCTTGGGCGAGGCGCGATTGATTTCGTCCGCCAACAAGATTTGGGTAAACACCGGCCCCGGCTGAAACGTCATCTCGCGCCGACCGTCGGTGTTCTCCTGCAGAATGTGACTACCCAGGATATCTCCGGGCATCAGATCCGGGGTGAACTGCACGCGACTGGTGGCGAGCCCGAGCACCTCCCCCAACGTCTTGATCAAAACGGTCTTGCCTACTCCCGGCACCCCTTCGAGCAAGATATGGCCACGACTCAAGATGCCTACCATCACCAGGCGATGAAACTCCTGGCGGCCAAGCAGCACCCGATCGAGGGCTTGCAAAGCACCCTGTGCCAGCTTCACTCTGGGTTCGAGCTCCTGCGGTGACAATAGGATCGCAGTGCGAGGCAGGGGCGCTGAGTGGGGCGCCTCAGCGGGCGATGCGGTGTCACTCATGGGGCCTCCGTCGAAGGTTTAGGACCTGCGGGACGGTCGAAGTAACGCCGCACCGCACCCCGGTGACGCGGCAACAGCGTCTGGGTAACCGCGGTGCCTTCGGTGGCGCCGGGAACAGCCTCAGCGGTGCCGGAACCGGCTCCTTCGGCTGACGCCGGAAGCCGACTGAGCGGCCGCATCGGGTCAGCCGCAGACAACCCAATCAGCCGATTGGGGCCCAGTTGCGCCATCGAGCCAGCCTCGAGAATCTGCTCGCGAAATCGAGCCCCATCCGAAGAGGACCCTTCCTGCCAACGCATCGGCGCATCTCCCCGACCACGATCGACTCCACCCCTCCCTGGCCGCATCGATCCGCCGGGCACAAAGGCTTGGGAGGCTTCCAGCCCGTTCTCGGCGAGAAATCTGGCGAGCGACTCAGAGCCGCGACCCAACGCGTCACGGGCACTTAGCAACTCGGCGAGATCCATCGCGCCACCGGCCTGAAGTCGATCGAGTTTAGCGTTCAGGCTGCCCTTGCCTCGGCCTAGGGCGGCCAACATCTCACTGGCACCAGCGCCGGCAGCAGAGGCCATCGCGTCAGCCGCTGAGCGTTCGAGCAAGCGGCTCTCCGCCGCAGAGCGGGCGGTCAAACTCGCCAACTCGGCCACCGCTTCAGCGAGTTGCTTACCGTCAGCTGGTGAACTTTCTGTCGCTGAACTGCCTGTCGCCAAACCGTCTGCCGCTTCGGCAGCCGACAGCGCTTCAGCTAGGGCCTCGGCTATCGCCAACTGCTCACCTTCGGCGAGAGCGTTCTCCGCCACTGCTTCGGCCGTTCGGTCCACCAAGTCTTGTAGGTGATCCAGTGTCGCCCAGGCACTGGCTGGATCGTCACCGGACGCCTCGTCTACCAGCTGCTGCAATGCGTTCTCAAAACGCGTCGCCTGATCCTCTTCGAGCAACCCTTCGTCCGCCAAGGTCTCGAGACGCTGCGCCAACTGAGCCACCTCGTCACCGATCTCCAGCGATCGCGTCGTTTCCAGGTCGGCCACCACCGCCGGCATCCACATCGCTGCCATTACAAAACCGACACCAGCGGCCAGCAGTCCCCACGAAGGCTGCACCCGCAACCGCGGCAGAGAAAGCTCACCAACCTGGTCTTGCCACTTGCCGAGCTCGGCTTCACCAGAAGCCATCACCAGGCCCCCTTGGTGGTTATGCTGATCGATCAGGGCTCGCACTGCGGTGCGCGGCGGTCGCCCCTGCCAACCCGTCCGCAATGCCAGAACCAACACCATCAAAACCCCGACCAGCCCCAAAAATCCGCCGTTGCCGGCGTGGCCCACACCAGCGCGCAAGATCACGACCACACAACCCCAAACGAGGCACCAACCGGCCAACAAACGGACCCCGGAGACCAGCGCAACCTGCAGTGCTAGAAGGCGTCTGAATCGATCGATCAGAGAATCCAGGATCAAGGCGCCTCCGTGACCGACGACTCGGGGCCCTCGGTGAATCCACCAGGTAACAACTCCTCTAACAACACGGTGGCATAACTTCCTGCCGATAACTCAAAACTCAGCTGCAACGCTCCGTCGTCCCAGGTGATCTCGGCTGCCTTGGGTTGGATCCGCAAGGATCGGCGATCTCCAAACAGACGCAGGCCCCGTGGCAGGTTGAGCCGTCTGAGATCAGGCAGGTCAAACTCTGCCATCGCACGCTGTTCGATGTCAGCGGTTTCGCCTCGCGCCCACTTCATCTTGGTGCCGAACATTGGCCCCGTAGGACTGAGCTCAAAACGCTGTAGTCGCTCGACGTCCGGGAGCTCGCCAACCAGGAACACGTCGCCGGTGGCATGGTTCAGGGCAACGTCACCCGGTAGCAACTCGTCGAGCGCTGCCCGGCGCAGCTCGAGGACCCGATTGAACACGGCCGATTGCAGGGCCGAAACCATCAACCAGGCGGCACGACGGTTGCCTTTTGCCCGTCCCTGGCGCAGGATCCCGGCACCACGCTCGGCGTTTTTACCGTCCCGTCCGAAGCGCTGGCTGCCGAAACGATTCGGCATCCCAAAACGCACCAGCTCCGCCAGACGCTCGGTGGCCGCCTGCGCAACGTCCTCGGCAACGTCGCGCACGACCAACCGAAAACTATTGCCTTGCAACTGGCCAATGCGCAGTCGCTCGTTGTGGAGTTGACGCGAGAGGATCTGCGTACCGGGGCATTGCCAGGCGTCGAGTGCCGCCGCAGCAGTATTGGGCACCGAAAACCACTGGCGAGTCACCGCGATACGGTCTTTACGGCCGGCGTAGCCAACCTCTTGCCGCGGCAACGACAGTGCCTCGGCTAAAGAACGCGCCACATCGTCGGTGTTGCACAGGCGCTTCTCGATCTGGAGATAAAGATGGGATCCCGATCCGCGAGGTGGATAGAGGAGCCGCTCCTCGACGGCAAAGTCTTCGGGGGTGGTGCGGATGCGAGGCAACATGAAGATGAAGAGTCGAAGCCGCTAGCGCCGATATTCCGAAGACGCCGTATTGAAGACCTAGCCAGCAAAACGAGTTACAAACTGACCCGGCCAGTATAACAGCGGCGGCGCCAGTCCAACGCCAACTAGATCCCACCCAGGAACGTATCGAGAGCTCGGTCGGTCTTGCGGGCTGCGCAGCAGCTCCGGAAACTCGCCGGATCTCTTGCAGGTTGCCTATGCCCTCTTGGTGCCAAATGGATGCGAGAAGCCAACGGGTTCTAAGCTCAAACACGCTCGCTGCTTGCTCGCTCCACAAGACCTCCCTCACTGAGCCGAAAACGGCAAAACGGGAAGGGATCTGACTAGCTCTTCACGGTCCTCATCGTCGAGTCTTCAAATCGAAGATGCACTCTGCTCGAGCCACAAAGTCCAACCCTAACGTTGCGACACCTGCCCAGAACTACTGACCAGCGATGGATTACGAACAGAAACCAGAGCTTTGGGTCCGTCGAGAGAGACCACCCGGCCCGTGTCGTACAATTCTGACAAATCGAATTGTCGCGCCCGAGCTCGCTCCCGCGAGCTAGTCCAGGCATGTCCGTGTGTCTTTGTTTGACGGCAACCAGTTTGCTCCGACGTGTGGCCGAGTTCCTCATCTCTCAGTCAACTCGCCCTGTCTGTCCGCGCCACGCGTCCCACCCGACCAGATCATTCGATCCGCACCAGAAAGGAATTCCAGATGATGCCTCGAGCTTTTCGTATCCTGTCTGTCCTCCTATTGCTCGCCCTGCCGGCCCAAGGCCAATTCCTGCGGGTTTATTACCCCGACATCGAACAAGGTAGCTCTACTCTGATTGTCTCCCCCACCGGTGAAGCCGTCCTGATCGATGCTGGCACCGGTCTCAAGACGCAAGAAGACGAGATCGAGAATTTCATCAATGACCTGATCGACGCCGGAGTGGTCACCAGTGTCACCTACACCATCGCCACCCACTACGACGAAGACCACATCGGACGGATGGAAAATGTCTTCCAGTTGGTGCCGCTGTCCGCCGGGGCGATCGCCTATGACCGTGGTGAGGACGGTGGCACGCCGGGTACCTTCGCCTACTCCGACTACAAATTCGGCGCCGAGATGTTCAATCGCACCACTATCACGCCCAACACCACCATCACCTTGGGTGGTGGCGTGACAATCCGCTGTTATGTCGTCAACGCTGAGTTGCCCGACGCCACCTCGGTGGACCTCACCGGCACCAGCCAGCAAGAGAACGCCCGCTCCGTGGCGATGGTGATCGAATATGGCGACGTCGACGTCTGGATCGGTGGTGATCTGACCGGCAACGCGGCCAAGGGTGTCGCCGAAGTTGAACAAGAAGCCGCCCCTTGGGCCGGTGATGTCGACGTCTACACCTTCAACCACCACGGCAGTGAAACCAGCTCGGTCCCAGCCTTCCTCAGCACCCTCAAGGCCGAGCTCGGACTGGCGCAGATGTCGGCCTCGAACGGCTTCGGTCACCCGCGTGCGGTGGTGGTGCAAGACTTCCTCAACACTCTCGACACCAACGGTCAGACGCCAATTTTCATCCAACAGAATCCCGGTGACCCCAACGACACTCGCTCCGACGACACCCTAGCCGACGGTATCGGCGATTGTGACGATGTCGACGGCGCCTTTGGTCTGCCCGGCACCGTTGCGCTCTACTCCGATGGCACCAGCTACCGAGTCCACGCTTGCGGCGTGTCACCCTCAGCCTTCTCCGCTGACGAAGGGCTCGGCACCATCGGCGACTATCCGCCGGCGGTGATGCGTGTTCTGCGCACGCCACTCGTGCCCCTCGCCACCGAAGGCGTCACCGTCGAAGCCGACGTCGAGGATCTCGATGGCGCGGTCACCGTCGAGCTGCAATACGACCTCAACGGCATCGCCCAAACTCCGATCGCCATGACCCTGTCGTCCGGTGTGACCTACACCGCTGTCATCCCCGCCCAAACCAACGGCACCCAGGTGCGCTTCCGGGTCGAAGCCACCGACAGCGCCACCCAAACCGAGCTCTCACCGGCGCAGGGTTATTACTCCGGCACCACTTCGATCTCCACCCTCCGGGTGAATAACGGTGACGGTGTGTTGGTGCCCAAAACCTACGGTGCACGAGTGCAAGGCAACATGCTGATTGCCCCGGACGTCTTCAACACCTTCGTCACCCAGGCCTGGGTGCAAGACGGTACCGGCGGCATCCAGATTTTCGACTCCAGCATCGACAACACAATCGAACGCGGTGACGACGTGATCTGGGTCGGCGAACTGGAGCAATTCGGTGGCGCCACCGAGCTCAGCGCAGCGGGCGGCTTCGGTAATTTCGGCCACACCCGGATCGGTTCCGGCAGCGTGCCAGCGGCGCAGGTTGTCACCGTCTCCCAAGTCGGCGAAAGCGTCGAAGGGTCCTTGATCCGCATCAACGGCCTCAGCATCGTCTCGGGATCGATTCCGGAAAGTGGCAGCGGCAACTTGACGGTCACCGACGATGGCGGCATTTCGACCGTGACCCTGCGCATCGACGGTGATACCGATATCCCCGGTTCCAACACCCCCAGCCAAAGTTTCGATCTGATCGGTATCGCCAGCCAGTTCGACTCCTGGGTGCCGTTCACCTCCGGTTACCAGATCATTCCCCGCGACAAGGCTGACTTCCTGACCGACGAGGTCAACTTACCGCCGGTGATTATTTCCGAGACTCACGCCGATCCAGCCTCTGGCCTGGCCGGCGACGCCAATGGCGACGGCTCGCGCTCGGCGACCCAAGACGAATTCATCGAATTGCTCAATCCGAGCTTCTCAGCGGTCGACATCAGTGGTTGGACGCTGTCCGATGGCCTCAACGTACGCCATACATTTGCTGCCGGCACCACCTTGCCGGCCCGTGAGGCGACCGTCGTCTTCGGCGGCGGCTCCCCCACCGGCAACTTCGGTAATGCCGCTGCCAACAGCCTGGTATTCACCGCTTCGACCGGCACCTTGTCGCTCAACAACAGTGGCGACACCGTGACCTTGAAAGACGACCTGGGCGTTGTCGTCCAGACCGTGACCTACAACGGTGCTGGCGGCGACAACCAATCCCTGGTGCGCGATCCGGACTTCACCAACGCACCGTTCGTCAAACACACCGTGGCGGTTGGATCCGGCGGCAGCGCCTACTCGCCTGGTGCCCGTATCAGCGGCCAAGCGTTCACCGTGCCGACCGGTGCGTTGTTGTTGACCGAAGTACTCTACGACGCCAGCAGCAGCGACGATGATCACGAATGGGTCGAGCTGTACAACAACACGGCAAATTCGATCGATCTCGGAGACCTGTGCATCGGCAGCGGCGGTTCGAGCTACACCACCAGCATGGTCAGCTTGTCTGGGACCGTCGCAGCTGGCGCGACGTTTGTCGTCGGCGGCCCGATCTCCGATGCCAACAACGGCAGTCCGACGTTCGATCAAGCCATCGACTTCAGCCCGGACTTCCAGAACTCCGGGACCGACGCCGACGGCGTGGCGCTATTCAATGTTCGGTGCTCCCAGGTCTCCGGCTCGACGGTGCCGATCGACGCCGTGGTCTACGGCGTCAACAACACCAGCGGCCTGATCGACGAAACCGGCGTCGCCAATGTTCCCGATACCGGCGACGCCACCTCTGGCCAGTCGGTGGAACGCATCGACATCGCGGGCAACTGGCAGGTCCAACCGCTGCCCAACCCCAACGTCGCCTTCCCGGCGCCGCCCCCGGGTGGACTCCTTCTGTCCGAGGTGTTCTACGACCGCAGTGGTACCGACAATGGTTATGAGTGGGTCGAGATCTACAACTCGAGCGCCCAATCGATCGACCTGGCGCCGTTCAGCCTCGGCAACGGCGGTACCAACTACACCTCGAGCACCGTGCAACTCTCCGGCACCATCGCCGCCGGAGCCACCTTCGTGGTGGGTGGTCTGACCTCCGACGCGAGCAACGCCAGCCCAACCTTCGATCAAGCGATCGACTTCAGCCCGGACTTCCAGAACTCGGGCGCAACCGGTGACGGTGTTGCCCTGTTCAATGTCCCAGCCGTCGCCATCACCTCCAGCACCGTGCCGATCGACGCCGTCGTCTACGGCTCCAACAACAACAGTGGCCTAATCGACGAAACCGGGTCCGCCAACGCCCCCGAAGTTGGGGACGCAGCGGGCGGTTCGTCGATCGAACGGACCGACCTTGCCGGTAGCTGGCAGATCCAGTCCAGTCCGACGCCGAATTCGACGTCACTGTAGGAAAGCGACACCTCAGATAAAGCATGCGTCCCTCTCGCGGAGAGGGGGACGCAACCTGGCGATGCTTGACATATTGATGCCACTGCCAGTAGCGTTGATGCATGCGCACTACTGTACGGCTAGACGATGATCTCTTGAGGCTGGTCAAACAATACGCGGCGGAAAGACAAATAACGCTTACGGCTGTGTTCGAACAAGCTCTCCGCGAGATGTTAGCGGTGAGACTCGAGCTGAACCAACGCGAAACCGTTCGACTGCCTACATTTCAAGGCCGGGGGCTCCAGGCAGGGGTTGATCTCAACAATTCGGCAGCGCTTCTGTCCTTGATGGAACGCGTCGATGCTGTTGTTTGACGTCAACATCCTGATCTACGCTTACCGCGAAGACGCTCCCGACCACCGTTTCTTTCGTAGCTGGCTCGAGAACGTCATCGCTTCCGACAGCAGTTTCGGCATCTCGAATCTGGTCCTCAGCGGGTTTCTCCGGGTGGTGACTCATCCGAAGATTTTCGACCCACCGAGCCCTCTCGGCCACGCGCTGGAGTTCACCGAAGTGCTGCTCTCTCAGCCTAATTACGTGCCGATCCAACCGGGTCCACGTCACTGGCAGATCTTCACTCGGCTATGCAGAGAATCCAACGCCCGCGGCAATTTGATTCCTGATGCCTACCTCGCGGCGATAGCGATCGAGTCCGGTTGCGAATGGATCACGACGGATCGCGACTTCAGCAAGTTTCCGGGCCTTCGGTGGAAAATCCCTAGTTGATCCATTCCAGATCGTTCGGCGTCTTCACGACTGTCCTTGGTGGACGACTCGACGACCAAGCCCCCGTATCCCCAGACTCGAAGCCATCCGCGAAGATCGATTCGCCAGTGGCGAAGCCAGCGGCATAAATGTCCACCGAGTCGACACTACCGCCGGCCTCGTCGCGGTTGTCGGTGAAGGTGGCGACGGCCTGCCCGGCCAGGACTGCGAGACCGTTGTAGTCACCGAACTGGAACTCATCGTTGGGGCTTTGGGACGCAACCGCGGTGAGTCGGCGAGGTTCGGACCAGGTCACCCCACCGTCCATCGAGACGCTGCGCATCAGGTCAACAGACGTACGACTGGGGTCGCGCAGGGTGCTGTAGAAGGTCATATGGAGATGCCCCGAGGCATCGACGGCAAGCCAGGGATTGAATCGGTCAACGGTCAAGCTGTCCGCGGTGGGATGAGGACTCGACTCTTGCCAGGTAACGCCACCGTCGCGAGACCTGGCCACGACGATCCGGCTGTGCACGTCGCTGCCTGCGGCCCGCACTCCAGCAGTGACCCGATCGGACCACGCAGCGTAGAGGCTGCCGTCATGAAGCCCACCGGTGAGGTCAGCATCCGCTGTGATGATCATGGCAACTCCCCGGGCTCCCTGAGCAGGTGGAGTGAATCGAAACGATGCGTTGTTGGTCGCCACCTGGGTTGGAACCTCGAACGTGGCCCCGCCATCCGTCGATCGCGCCACCAAAACCGCTTGTTGGGTCGGGTCGTGCCAAAGCAGGAACAGCCGACCACTCCGATCGGACACCAGATCGGCCCCTATCCCCTGCGCTCCAGCAACCACGGTGGTGGACCAGGTGTTGCCAAAATCTGCCGAGTGGGCCACCTTCATCCCCTGACCGAAGCCCCACCACACCAAGTAGACCCGATCGAGGAACGGTGATTCGGAGTGGGTGTCGACGTGTAGATACTCTTTGTCGGCTGGTTGGCCGAATTCCCGTCGTGGATCACCAGGGGTCTCCTGCTCGAGACCACCCCAACTCTGGCCACCGTCATCACTGCGATAGAGGTGCAGATCGCAGCCCCCGGCCTGACCACAGCTGGCGAGGCTTCCGAAGTAGGCCTTCGTGCCGTCAGCAGACCAGGCGACGGTCGGATCGGCGGAGGTTTCGTCCAGGGGGACGGTAGTGCGTTGCCAACTCGCACCACCATCCGTCGATAGATGGGTCCAGACCGCGCTGAAGTCGGGGCCGTTGGAAGCGGCAATCAGGCGCTGAGGATCCCCCGGCCGCACCGCCACCGCAGATTCCGCCGAGCCGGACGGACTGGAGACGCGGCTTGTCCCGTCCAACGCCACGGTAGAGGTTGTGTCCTTCACCGTCGGCGCTGAGAGATCGAGGCGCAAGCGACCGTTGATGCGATGTAGTTGGCGGTAGTGGCGACCTCGAACCTGAAACCCACCAAATCGTCGTTGGAAGATCTCTGGCGCCGACAAGGGATACTGCCAAGCTCCATATTGCGGCAGATCCAGCTCCCGACGCAGAACAACACGAAAGAACGCCGGAATCGGCAGGTCGAGACTCGCCTCCTCCGGCGACAAAAGATCGAGAGCTTCTTGGGTTAACGCGTAGTTGCGATCATCCCAAGGACCAAACGCAACGAGCGAGGCGTAGTCGACCCGCGCGTCGACACCGCGGGACGGATCGATCGGCGCCTGTGCCAGCAGGCCCGACGATCCCAGACAAACGGCCATCACACCGAAAAGACCCAACTGAAGTTGCCGTCTCGACCAAGCCATCATGGGAAGCCTCCGTTGCATCGTGGGAAGGATGAAACCAAAGGGCGCTCATGCACCCAGCCTTCCAAGGCGGTAAAGAGGCTTCGATTCCCTCAACCCGCCAACGAACGCTCCCAGCTCAAAAGCTTGGCGAACGATCACTCGCCTCTCCTGACGGCTTACGTGCTACTTCCTTGCTGGTGCTTCTTCCGTTTCAGAGACACTCTCAATCCAGCCCGGGCAGAGAACTCTTGATCCACCTCGCCGCGAAACTCTGGGCGGTTGGCGTAGACCAGTGCCGCAGCGAGGGAAAGCTTCTCACTGACGCGTTGGGTGAACGTGGCGGTCGCGGTGAAACGAGCTTGTTTCTCTGAATCGCCAGTCACGTCGTCGTAGCGCGCTTCGATATCGACCCTCAGGTCTTCGATACCCTGCTCATCGAGACGCAGGGAGCGGCCAGCGTTGAGGGCTGCCATCCAAGACTCGGCTTCAGCCAGTTGCAGAGTGAAATCGTTGTCTGGATGGGAGAAATCGTAGGCATCGGTCCAGCTGTACTTACCTTCGATCGAAAATCGCCAGTTCTTCTGCAACGCCCCTGCTTGGCTTGCAACAAAACGATCAAAACAATCCAGGGTCATGTCACCCTTACACTCCCGACGCAGCCCGTTGATGTTGGCCTGGCCTACTTCGTACTTGATCGAAGCTGCTACGTCATCCCGGCCCGCTGCCTCGTCACGGAATTTGCCGGAAGCCTCCAGCAAAAATTGTGGTTGATTGGCGACCAACTTGCCGTAGGCGTCGAAATTGAATGCCGCACAAGCATCTTGCAGCGTCTCGAACTCGAGCTGCTCGGCCTCGATCAGCGTCTTCATGTCAGCCAACATTCGATTGCGAACCTTCGAATCCGTGTCTGCAACCCGCTGACTAGAAAGTGTACTCGTGCCGCCGAAGACACGGTCAAACGCGCCACTCACCGCTTCAGCCTGCGCGGCCAGCTTCGCATTGGCGTCATTAATGAAGACTCCTGTCAACTTCTCATAACCCGTCGTGACTCCATCAGGCCCTGAAATTGAACGCCCCCACCAAATGTTGGCCTTCTCATGATCACGCTGAATGGAAAACGTGAGCTTAGCTTCGACGTCGTCAAAGTCACCCAGTTCTTTGGTCAGCGTCTGCTGAAATTCCGTTTGCCCTGCTTCGCCGAGCTTCATGCTCAGGTCTTCGAAGAGTTTGGCTTCTTTGGTCTCTACCGAAACCCCGAAGACGCCATAAGTGATCGGGTTGAAGGTCCAAGCCAACCGCAAGCCGTTGTCGGTCTCTTCTAGACCATCGATCCCCAGGTCACCAACAAACCGCGACAACAAGTCCGTCAGGCTGCCGTCTTCCATCGACGCTGTCGACAACAACATTCCAACGACGCCGTTGTCAAACTCTTGGTTGGTTGCAATCGTCGATGCAGCCGTTTGACCGTCCGCGGCGGTGGCAATATTCATTGCCCGATCGCGTCGAGTTTCAACCACCGTCTGATCGAAGTCTTCATCGTTGAGAAGTCGTGTGAAACACGATGCCCAGGTCTCTTGATCATTACAAATCGGTTCCTCAGCTGCGACAGACATGCCGAACCAACTCGTCAACAGGAAACCTGCGCCCAGCACTGTGAGATGTTTCATTGGCCACCCCCGTCAGCGGGAGCGTTGACCGTGACCACCACGCCACAGCGGTCCACCAACTTCGAATCCACCGCTTCGAGCACCCAGAAGCGATGTCGGATTTCCTGACCTTCCTTGAACACACGGATATCAATCCGCGCTTCCGCTCCCGCAGCGAGGACATGATGGATCCTCAACCAACTTAGGCCAGGACCCGCGAGGGCCGTCTCAACTCCTGCCTCGAGCTCGCTGAACGTCCATTCGCGGTCATCCACTTGGGGCGGACCGCTGAGGAAAATTCCCTTCCCGTGAACATTGCCATCCACAGCCGAAATCTGCGCCTTTAGTATCACGCCATCGGGCAGATCTTTGAATTCGTGAAAACGTTTTGTTGCTTGCATCACACGCCTCCTTGGGTGGTTCGTAATAGCCTCGTCCCTTCAACCCCCCACAGCGCGAGACGGCCAGCAAACCACCCATCGGAGCCCAACTTTCCCAGCCGGCGATCAGACTTCGACACCTCGCAGGGTTGGCTAAGATGCCCCATCAGACGTTTCATCAGCCGCCCACTTCGGCAGGAAACAACGCTGGATCCAGGCCTCGTTGAGCAGGTCAAGTCTCAACTGCGCTTGCCCCAGTCGCCCGTTGCTTTGGTCTATGAGGCCACATGAGGCTACAATTGCTGGATGAGTACGATAGGCATTCGAAAACTCAAGGATCATCTCAGCGAGTATGTCCGTCGGGCCGGAGCCGGAGAAAGAATCCAAGTGACCTCTCACGGCGAAGTTGTCGCAGAATTGCGCGCACCTGCGCCTGATCCTGAGGACGACACTCCCTCAGGTTTGCGAGAGCTCGCGCGGCGTGGCACAGCCCGCGGGATCGTCCGCAATGACCCGACTCGCTATCGAACCTACGACCGCGCTCTGGCCAATACCACGGCCCGCGAGCTTCTGGATTGGGACCGCGACGATCGATGATCGTTTATGCCGAGTCCAGCGCCGTCCTCTCGTGGCTATTCGGAGAGCCGGCAGGCGCAGAGGTCCGGCAAACGCTAACAGCAGCGGACTTCGTTGTGACCTCCGATCTCACCCTCATTGAATGTGATCGGGCCTTTCATCGCGCCCACAGCCTCGGCGAGCTCTCGCCTGACAAGTTCGTCGAGCTGCGCAGTGAGATTCGTCGCCTGGCTTCAGGCTGGATCGTCCTGCGACTAAGTGACGAAGTCGTCGAACGTGCCCGTGATTCGTTTCCAGAGGAGCCGATCCGCTCCCTCGATGCGCTCCATTTAGCTACTGTCTTGCATGTCAGGACTTCCGATCCAGATGTTGCTGTCTTGACCCATGACGGCCGCGTTCGACGTTGCGCCAGGGCGCTAGGCTTGCAGGCAATGCCATAAGCGTTGCCTTGGATCAGCTTCGTATTCCAGATTCCCCACAACTGGCGAGGCTTCCGAAGTAGGCCATCGAGCCATCAACGGAATCGACCTTCAACCCCACGGATATAATCGGCTCGTGCCGAGCAAAAAGAAGACACCGAGAGGGCCTCAACTGAAGATCGCCGGGGCGATCAGTGTCGCCTTCGTCAATACCGCCAGCGCCAGGGACAAGAACCGACAGGTCACGGTCGACTCCTACGCCACACTCGTCACCTGGTCGCAGGAGGCTGAGCTACTCTCGATGGAGGCAGCAGAGCGCTTGCGCAGGCGAGCAGCAATCGTGCCGAAGGAGACCGAGGCGGTGTTCGACCAGGCGCGTAACCTACGTAACGCCTTCACTCGGCTCTTCGTCGCTCGCGAGCAAGCCGAGATCGCTGATGCCAGCGACCTCGCGGTTGTCCATCAAGCTCTGGACGAACTCACGCCGCCCATGCGGTTGATCGCCAACGGGCCAAACCTGGTACGCCACTGGGTGATTCAAGAAGACAGTTTAGATCCCATGCTCTGGCCTATCCTCCAATCTGCTACGGAGTTGCTGACCTCTGAGACAAGAGTAGGGCGCTGCGCCGCCCCGGGCTGCGACCTGATGTTCGTCGATGATGCACCGAGAGGCCCACGACGATGGTGTGAAGCGAAAACCTGCGGCAACCGGATGAAGTCTTTGCGCTACTACCACCGCAAGGGCAAGGAAAGCCGCCGCGGACGCAAAGACTGGTTGTTCCGTTGAGGGCCCAGGCTGGACTACTCCGGGCCCGTCAGTGTCAAGCGGCATCTACCGCTAGACCTTTCCGAGGTGGGTGAACGTCAAGCGACACCGTCTGCTTGACTTCTCCGAGCCTGGTCAGCGTCAAGTGACATCGCCCGCTTGACTTCTCCGAGCCATGTCAACGTCAAGCAGCAATATCTGCTTGATTTCTCTACACCACCTCAGGGTCAGCGACATCGTCTGCTCGACTCTTTCGAGGCACGTCAACGTCAAGCGACATCCTCTGCTTGACTTCTCCATGCTTCGTCAAGGTCAAGCGGCAACCTCTGCTTGGCTTCTCCGGGCCATCCCCGCGTCCAGCAGGATCTGTGTGCATCGAAACCTGAGCCCGGTCTTTTGACCCGACGATCCAGGCGCCCGTGAGCATCTAAGGCCCAGGACGGGCTTTGCCGTGCCGGTGGAAGAAATCGGCGATCTCGACCACCGGTAGAGCGCGCGCGGTCGAGAACTCGCCGTTCTTCTGGGCCACAACAACCGTCCCGTCGGGCTCGAGGACAGCCACGGCTGGAATACCGCGCTCCACCACCATCCCGTATTCGCCCATCAGCTCCAGGTTGCGGTCCCGCTGACCGACGTCTAACACCACAACCTCGAAGAAGTCGTCTACGAAGGGCGCAACGTACTGGCTCTGTAGGGACCGTTCGAAGGCCTGATGGTCGGGACACCAGTCGGCGCCAAAAACCACGGCCACCCGCTTGCCGGCGACTGCCGCCTGGTGCCGCGCCGCTTCGACCCGCCGCCGCGAATCCGCCGAGCCGTCGTCGTGAGTTGTCTCGCGTGTCATAGGAGCAATTATAGACGCACCTCGGCTTGCCGGCTTCGCCAGGGCTTCGCAGCCACACACCGCGCCGATCGTCAAGAAGGCGACTTGGGAAAAGGTCTCGTGGTGAGCGATCCGTGATTTTCTCCCAGGACATGAAGGACCTGGTCAGTATCTTCAATACGCATGAGGTTCAATATCTTCTCGTTGGTGGGCATGCAGTCAATTATTATGGCTATGTCAGAGCGACTCAGGACATCGATTTTCTAATCTACCCGGTCTCCCTAGTGTTGCGTTACCCAGCCTGCTCGACGACTCGCACCTGATCGATCTCGACGTCGGCCAGCGTCTGCTTCGTGCCATCAGGCCAGGTAATGGTCACCGAGTCGACCCGGTCAGCCGTCCCCAGTCCGAAGGTGACGATCCGTTCGACCTGACTCTGGTAGCTCCGCACCGGCATCACTTGTCGACGCTGGGTAACACCCCCCGCCACTAGCTCGATCCAGGCACCGATCGCGTCGCGGTTGGGAGCCTTGCCCCGTAGGTCTAAACGTAGCCAATGATGGCCAAGATCTTGATCGTTGCGCAACAGCAGCGGCGGACCGGCTAGCTGAGCGAGAACAACGTCAAGGTCGCCATCAGCGTCGATATCGGCGAAGGCGGAGCCGCGGCCGACGATGGGGTTGGCGAGATCGCCGGTGGTTGAGGCTTCGACCGGTACAAAACCTTCTTCCAGACCGGCATTCCAGAACAACTGTGCCGGCTGGCGATAACTCTGGCTGGGGTCGACGGTGGCGATTTCGCCTTCGAGATGGCCGTTGGTCTGCAAGGCGTCGAGACGACCGTCGAGGTCCACGTCGAACAGGAACACGCCAAAGGACAACATCCGACGACTGGGGGCGCCGATGCCTTCGACAATCGCCTCGTCAGCGAAGATACCGGGATCGTCCTGGCTGACATAAAACGAGGTCATTTCGTTGGCGAAGTTGCCGATCAGGAAACCGAGGTTGTGGTCGTTACGGTAGTGGGCGGCGTCAACCCCCATCGCACCGGTGGCGTTGCCGGCGCGGTCGTAGGCAATACCCACCAACTCCCCAACTTCCTCGAAGATCGGCTCACCCGCTGCCAAGCCTTCGCTGCCACGGTTGCGGAAGAAGAAGTTGCGCACCGTATCGTTGGCGATCAAGACGTCGATCCAGCCGTCGCTGTCGACGTCGACAGGCGCTAACGCCAAGGACTTGGCCATCGGCTTGCCGGTTGCCGAGTTGGCGACCTCGACACCAGCCGTGGCGGAGATGTCGGTGAAAACGATCTTGCTGCCCGAGCTGTCGTTACGGTAGAGATAGGGCACGGTGCCTTCGTAGTTTTGAGGCGGACCGTAAGCGCGGCCAACACCGGTGAGACGAAAGTCTTGCTCGAAGTCGATCTGCCGCGACCAGCGTACGTAGTTGCAAACGAAGAGATCGAGGTCGCCATCGTTGTCGATGTCGAAGAAACCGGCACTGGTTGACCAGGCATCGTTGGCGCCTGCAACTCCAGCCGATGTGGTGACGTCCGTAAACACCCCGTCATCATTGCGGAACAAGTGATTCTTCCCCACCGCGGTGAGGAAAAGATCGAGATCACCATCGGCGTCCACGTCGGCGGCGGTCACACCCATGCCATAAAAACTGGCGTCGAGGCCCACCTTGACGGTGACGTTGGTGAAACTGCCGGTGCCGTCGTTGGCATACAGCACCATCGTCGGCCGTGGCTTCAGCGGTGGATCTTCCGGCCAGCTGCTGGAGTTGACGAACAACAGATCTTGATCACCGTCGCCGTCGAAGTCGAGAAAAGCGACGCCACCGCCCATCGATTCGGGCAGCAGCTTGTCTCCGGTTGCACCGTTGGCGTGGACGAAGTCGATCCCGGCTTCGGTAGTAATCTCGGTGAAGCGCACCTTAGGCGCCTCCGCCGGTTGCTCTACGGTCTCAGGTGCAGCCGTTTCGATCTCAGTTTCCGGCGCATCGTCTTCGATCCGGCTACCGATCAACAATCCGATCGCAAAAATGCCTGCTAGGGCTAAAAGCACGAACAACGATCGCCGAAAGGCAACACCGATGACGGCATCATCTTCTGGGACAAAGTCGTCCTCGTGTTGTGGATCCTTAGACGTTTCCGTCATGGTCTTGATGTCCTTCGGGTTTGTGTAAGCCATCGCTTCCGATCCGGTGGCATCGGCAACGTCCTGGGGGCGATGGCTGCGGGCGAGGATTCTATGACGGATCTTGCTAAGCAAAACCACCACAAACAATCTGGCACAGATAACGTACATACAATATACTCATCCAGTGAGTATATTGCTCTCATATTCAAGGGAGAGTTCATGTCGACAAAGCGACTCAACATCAATCTGCCCGCAGACACCTTTGAAGACCTTCGGCTTCTTGCAGCCGAGTCCGGTCGCTCGATGACCGAGGTCGTGCGGACGAGCCTGGGCTTAGCCAAGCTTGCCTACGAAGAGGATAAGAATGATCGAGTCCTGGCAGTAGCGAATAAAGACGGCAAAGTCATCAAGCAATTGCTGATCGTGTAACGACTCTAGGAAGATAGACCATGCCTAAGCGTATCTACATGGGGAACTTACCGTTCACCGTATCCGAGGACTACATCCGTGACTTGTTCGACAAATTTGGAACTGTCGATTCGGTCAATTTGATCACGGATCGTGAGACTGGAAGGCCAAGGGGCTTCGGTTTCGTCGAGATGGAGGCTGCGGCTGCTGCCCAGGCCACCGAGGCACTCAACCTCAAAGAGATCGGCGGCCGACGGCTCAACGTCAACGTCACGGAACCAAGGTTTGGAAGTCGAGAGACCGACAAAAAGCTCAGACCCAAAACAAAACAAACTGGGCACTAGTCACTCTGCTACTCGGAAGCCAAATCACCGAGATGGCTGACGAACGCGTGGACTGCTGAGTGCCCTTCTGCCGCATCGTAGCCAATGACCTGCAGCCCAAAGTCTTCCCGCAGTCGGCGACGTTCAATCGAAGATGTCGAGCTGGCAGGTAGCAAGATGTAGTCTGGATGGGAGCGATGTTTCAGTGACTCGCGATGCTGCTCGAGCAGCAATCTCAGTTCGGGATCTCCGAAAGAGAACCCCAGAAAGACGACGACGTGCGTCAAAAAGATTGCCGACAAGACCAGGCGATAGCCGGGATTCTCATACAAAAGCTTACGGTAGTCCCGCTCCGACAGCACGATACCCTCTACCTCGTCGATGCTGCCGTGAAGTTTGAAGATGACTGGCCGGCCTGAACGGTTGCCACTCTGAAGCAACCTCTGGACAGAAGCGGCTTCGCGGTAAGTAAATACAGTCGCGGCCCGCTCGTAGCGACTGGCAAAGGCATCTTCGAGTAGCCGATCATAGTTGGTCGTAATAATCAGCGGCGGATTGAGTCGAAATGCCTGACGGTGGATCTCTGCCGGAAAGGCATCCGGCGGATCGAATTGGTCTACCAAAAAACTTTCGTACTCATCCACAGGTAGCCGATAGCGCAGTTCTTCAGCAGCCATGAGGAATTGTTCGCGCTCCAGGAGCCCAACAATCTCGCCCTCTTCTGCCGGGGAATTGCGCTCACTGCCAGCGCTAATTGATTGAGTCGCTCGAGCAACTGGCGCCAGTTAGGGAAGTCGAACCCGGACTGCGCAGAAATTCCGGCACCGATAAAAGGTACGAGTCGATTGGTTCGAGCGGCAGCCAGCAGCTTCGGCGGCAACCGTGACAGATCAATAGACATACCGAGGATTCTATGACGGATTTTGTTCGAACACCGCACCGTCTCGCAGCTGGTAGGCGCGGCCGCAGTGCGCGCAGGCAGCCTCGAGTGACATGGGGATGTCGTTTGGTGACCAGCGCGCGATCGGCTGGCTACACCGGCAAACCGCACCCACCGAACGTGTGGGGTTACCGAGCACTAGCTGGAAGTCGCCAACCGAACGCGTCACCACCGACCCCATCCCTACCATCGCAAAACGCCCGATCGTGAGATCGCAACCGATCACCGAACGGGCACCAATCGTTGCTCCTTCGCGCACTAGGGTCGGCAACGTCGCCTCGTCGGGCTCCGAGCCACGCAGCGCGGTGAGATCCGGGGTGGTGGCCCGCGGGAACCGGTCGTTGGTAAAAATGGTGCCAGCCGAGATCATCACACCGTCTTCGATGGTGACCCCGGTACAGACATAAACGAAGGCGTTGATCTTGACTCGATCACCGATCTCGACGCCGTAAGCAATGTAGGTCTTCTCGCCAACGATACATTGCTGGCCGATGCGGGCCGGGCCGCGGATGTGGACACTGTCCCAAACCGCGGTCCCGTCTCCGAGCTCGACACCGTCTTCGACCAAGGCCGTTGCGTGGATGCGTGGTGCCATCATCAGCGGTCTATCATCGACAGTGCCCTCACCCAAGCTGTGACGTCAGACCGCAATCCAACGGTTGTCCTTGAGCGAGGCGTAGGCCTTTTCGATCACCTCAACCGATGCGATGGCGTCGTCAGCGTTGATCAGCAGGCTCTGCTCGCCGCGCACTGCTCGACAGAAGTTTTCGAGCTTGCGACGGAACGCCTGTACCTTGTCGTAACCTTGCCCAAAAATGACCCAATCCGAGCTACCACTCTGGCGATAACGGGACTGCTTCCAACCCACTTGGATGGTGCCATGGGAGCCGTAGATGTTGAGGTAGGTCTCGAGCTCCTTGTTAAGACTCCACGACAGGTCCACTGAGCCCATCACGCCGTCATGACTACGCACGAACAACCGCACGGTGTCTTCCACCGGCAGACCCTGGACATTTTTGCCCTCGACTGCCTGCACCTCGGCAATCGGCCCCAGGAAGTAGCGGATCAAGTCGACCGAATGGGTGCCATTGTCGATCAGCACGCCGCCGCCGCTGCGCTTGGGATCAGCATTCCAACGACTGGCCATATCGACCCGCGAAGTGAAGGTATTCTCGAACAGAATGATCTCACCGAGGATGCCGGAAGCGACGATCGACTTGGCGCGGATCACGTCGTCGACATAACGGAATTTCGACGCCATGGTGAGCAAAACCCCCGCGTCAGCGGCGGCTTTGACCATCCGCCGGGCACTGGCCACATCAACCGCCAACGGCTTCTCACAAAGCACCGGAATCCCGCGGCCAGCGGCCTCGATGCAGATCTCGGGATGTGTGGTCGGAGGGGTTGCCACGACCACGGCATCCACTGAGCCGTCCTCGAGCAGCGCCTCATGGTCCGAGAACACCGCACAGCCGAGGCGCTCGGCGAGCGCTTCAGCGGCCTCGGGACGGACATCCGCCACCGCCACCGCCTTCGCTTCCGCCGAGTCGGCAAAAGCCTGGGCATAAGTCTGGGCAATGGCGCCGGCACCAACCAGGCCAAAACGTAAGGGTTCGCTCACGCCAAACCTCGCACCGCAGAAACCGCCTCGATGACGGCGGCTGCGATGCCGTCGACATGATCGTCGGTGTAGCGTTCGTTCCACGGCAGGACCAGCACCTGCTCCAACCCGCTGAACGTTCCAGGATAAAGCTCGGGGCGGTAGTCGACCGCCTCGGGCCTCGCGTGATTGAAGGGAAATCGGCTGTTGCCAAACGTCCGCTGCTCGGTAAAAACCTGACATTGAAAAGCCGGCTTACGAATGTAGCGTGGTGATGAAAAAATCCCGCGCTCGCGCAGTTCGACCGCCAATGCGTCGGCCCCGCCAGGTAACCGCTCCGAGTCGATTCGCAGGCAGTATTTCCAATAGCTATGCTGGTTACCGGTGGCGATCCACGGCACCGCGATGCCATCCACTCCCGCTAGCTGTTCACTCAGTCTCACGGCTGTCCGTTGGCGGGCCGCCACCACTCCTTCGAGACGGTCGAGCTGGGCCACCGCCACCGCCCCTTGCAACTCGGTCATGCGCGAGTTGAGGGCCAGGAAATAGTGATCCGGTGAAGGGTCGCCGTAACCCCAGGCTTTGTTGATGAAGAGGAAAAGACGGCGAGCGAGCGCTTCGTCGTCGGTGACGACCAACCCACCTTCGCCGGTGCTGATGTGTTTGCCTTGTTGCAGACTGAAGCAGCCGATCGCTCCGAGCGTCCCAACTTGGGCACCGTCACAGGTGGCGAGAAAGGATTGCGCACAGTCTTCGACCACCGGGATCCCGCGCTCCACAGCCAGAGCTCGGATGTCGGCCATCTCACACGGATTACCGAACAGATGGGTGACGACAATCGCTTTGGTTCGCTCGCTGAGCTTGGGCTCGAGGGTCGCAGCAGTGACGTTGAGGGTTCGCGGATCGACGTCGGCGAACACCGGAATTGCAGTCTGGTACAGAATGGGGGTCAGTGCCCCCATGTCGGTAATCGGGGTGGTCACAATCTCGTCACCCGGCTCGGGATCGATAGCGGCGATAGCCGCATGGATCGCCGAAGTGCCCGACGAGCAGGCATAAGCCCAGCGGGCCCCCACGAGCTTGGCGAAACGTTCTTCGAGTTGCTTGACCCGTGAGCCCTTGGTGCTGGTGAGGGTGCCGCTGGCGAGTACATCGGCCAGCTGCTGGAGCTCTTCGGGGCCAAACGTTCGGCCGCTGGCGTCCTGGTCCGACGGCAGCTCGAGGCGCGTGAGGGTCGAGGTGGTCATGAAACTCTCCGGGATTGGCAGATTGGAGGCGAGTGTCGAGTGTTTCTAGAAGGTCAAGATTAAGACCGACATAAAGAAACAAAAAGCCTGCATGACGAAAACCATCACGCCTTGCGTTCTTCCGGTTGCACCGTCGGTCGAGGCAACTTCAGCCGCATCCAGCCCATACGTGCCAACAACCGCAAATGTCCGGCGATCGTCCTGAAGACTTTCATGTGGGCCCGGCCCAAGAGTCGAACTTCCAACACCGCGGGGCACTCGGCAAGCCGTCCTCCGGATAGATCGAGTAATGCCAACATCTCGACCACACCCAGGAAATGTCCTTCGCGTACTGGCAAGTCGACCACCGCGCTGCGGCGATAGGCGCGAAAGCAGCTGGTGTAAGTGTAAAACCGATGATGCAGGACACCGCGGTAGAGCAAGGACAGGCCGCGGGACAACAGCAACCGCCAGGATTGGACGTTACGGACCTGCCCCTCCGGGTGATAGGGCGACGCGGTCACCATGTCGACGTCCTCTTTCAGCATCGGGATCAAGCTTTGTAATTGATGGGGGTCGTAAGTGCAGTCGCAATCCATCGAACAGACGATTTCGGTATCGGCATGCTGGATGCCGGTCAGAATTGCGGCCGCCACCCCACGGTTGGTCGGGTGGGACACGATGGCACAATTGGTGCGATCGCCGAAGAGTTTGGCCAACAGGCCCGGCGTACCGTCAGCCGAACCATCGTCGACAAACACGAACCGCAGATCGTAACGGCCTTCTAAACTGGCTTCGACGCCCCGTAGGGTGTTGGCCAGAAAGTGCAGACTTTCACTTTCGTTGAAACACGGCACCACCACCGTCACCGGCTGGCGTTCGGTGTTCGGTGGGCAATCAGCCGTCCTCACCGCTCTCATTTTTGCGGTCTCGGTGAGCGGCGGACGAGGCTTGGCGGCCTCGTTCTCCAGGCCGAGGTAATCACCGATCCCGACGAAGCTGTAGGTCCTGAGGTAATGCCGGATGATTGCCGGCATTTTGTCGAGGTTGCGATATTGCCGGATGCGCTCCAGCAGCGGTGCGGCGTGAATCCTCGGCTGCCCCGGATCGAGCTCCCAAACGTGAAAATACAATCCGAAGGGAGCTGGACACGTGCGGTGCCAACGGGCGACCGCTCGCTGCATCAAGGCATGGGGAAACTGACGCAGATAGTTGCCGCCCGCAATAGGAAACGACCAACCGCCGAGGCTCCAACTGGACAGTGGGAACTCCCACAGGCTGGCATCGCCATGATGATGTTGAAACGGTAGCCGTCGAGATTGATCGTCGGCAAAAGCGCGGAAGATCGGCCGTAAGCTCGAATCGTAGGCGAACCCCTCTTCGGCTAAAACATCCAGCGCCCAGAGATCCTGTGGGCCGAACCAACCGTGGCCGATGCGATAACCGTTGACCCGCCTTCTGGAAGCCCTCTCTAGGGCTTCACGGGAACGCAGGAGATCGTGCCTGAACTCCGCTGGGTTGAGCTGACTGAGACTGTGATGGTAATACCCCTTGGACGCGATCTCATGCCCGCGGTCAGCCACTTCGCGGACCACTTCCGGCATTTCGTCAGCGATCCAGCCAAGGACAAAAAACGTTGCCTTGATGCCAAACTCGTCAAGCAGGTCGAGGGCTTTGTGGGTATTGACCTCGACCCGATTCTCGAACAGATGCCACTGTTCGGTCTTGACAACTCCGCGCAACGGCGCAACCTGGAAATAATCTTCCAGGACGACCGAAAGCAGATGCTGTTTGTCAGCGGCTGGACCGTGCACCGGAGCTCGCCTCTCGCGACGCCGTGGGGCTATCCTTGTGTCTAAGAAGCTATACCTTACAGCGTCAAGGATGACCGGAGGCTTCAGATGCTGTCAAGACACTGAGTCTAAGTCGTCAAGGTCAAGGTTGAGGTGTCCCCCGGCCTTGAACCGTGCCCCCGCGTTCGACGTTCGGCGCGGTTTCAGACTCTGCCGTCGGCTTGCGGACGTAACGCTCGAGCCATTGGTGGGTTTCCCACAACATGTGCAACACCGACTCGCGAGCCCGATAGCCATGACTCTCATAAGGCAACATCACCAGTCTCGCGGTGCCGCCATGGCCACGCAAGGCGTTGTAGAAGCGCTCGCTCTGCATCGGGAAGGTGCCCGAGTTGTTGTCAGCTTCACCATGAATCAGCAGGATCGGCTCGTTGATCTTCTCGGCATGCATGAACGGTGACATGCCGAGATAAACGTCCGGCGCTTCCCACAAGGTACGCTCCTCGGATTGGAAACCGAAAGGTGTCAACGTCCGGTTGTAGGCCCCGCTGCGAGCGATACCAGCGGCAAAAAGATCGGAATGCGCCAGTAGGTTGGCCGTCATGAAAGCACCGTAGGAGTGTCCACCGATGGCGATTTGATCCTTCGTCGTCACCTTGCGCCGCAGGCTCTCGTCAACCGCTGCTTGGGCGTTCATCACCAGTTGCTTGCGGAAGGTGTCGTTGGGCTCCTCGTCGTTCTCACCGACGATTGGCATCGAGGGATCGTCGAGCACCGCATAACCCTGGGTCAACCACAGCAGGGAGGAGTACCAGCCAACACGGTCAAAACGATACGGCGACGCGGTGACCTGGCTGGCGGCGTCGGCACTCTTGAATTCTTCTGGGTAGGCCCACATCAACAGTGGCAACGGGCCGTCTTCCGCTTTGTAACCCGGCGGCAGATAAAGCGTCGCAGTCAGTTCTACCCCGTCGGCCCGCGGATACCGAATCAACTCCTTTTGCAGGCCGACCAACTCGGGAGTTGGATGCGGGAATTGTGTGAGCTGCTGCAGCCCATCGGTGCGGCCGAGTTGGCGCGTGAAAAAGTTTGGTGGACTGTCGACCGACTCGCGGAGCGTCAACAGGCTACCCGCGGCGGCGTCCAAAAGCCGTATAGGGCGTTCGAAGAAGGGAGCCTCGGATCGAAACAGACGACGACTCTCACCGGACTCTAGATCATAGGCGTCCACAAACGGTCGATCCCCTTCTTCCGAGGCGCCGTCACCGAACAAATAGAGCGTCTTGCCCTTGTCGCCGCGCAGCAACACGGACTGGCCCATCGCATTGCGGGTCTCGACCGGCGCACCAGGGTCGTTGTAGCGATCTTCCCAAGATCGATCAACCATAACCTCGCCGGGTTTGTCGGGTTGCCCTGGCGCCGCACGCACCACCCGTAGATTGCGGGTCTTCCACCACCAACTCGACACCAATGCCAGGTTGTCATCAGCCCAATCGATCCCGCCGAAACGCTGTGTCAGGGAGATCCAGCCGACCGGCCCGCCGTCGAAGGGAGCTGGCAGCATGAAAAGTCGATCCCGCAACTCCGCTTCTTTGCCGGCATCACCGCCATCGAGCGCCTCGACCCAGACCAACGTTGCGGGCGCGTCATGACGCCACGCGAAGTCGCGCGGTCCGGTGGCAACGCTGCCGTAACCCACCGGGATGTTCTCACGCAATGGCAGGTCGGCAACCGTCTGCACCAACTTACCGTCCACATCCCAAACATCAACCCGGGTCGGAAACCAACGGGCCGGGCGTTGGTAAGAAAACGGTTGATGGAGCGTCTCGATGCGGAGATATCTCCCGTCGGGAGATGGCTCGTAATCCCAGATCAACGCCGGCTTGCCCAACGGTGTGACTTCGCCTAGCAAGTCGACCCGTGCGAGTTGACTGGTGAGGTAGTGCTCAAAAACAGCTTCGTCGTGGGCATTACGCAGCAGGTCCTGGAAGGTTCGTGCCGGGGCGGTTCCGCCCAAATTCTCTTGGGTCGTAGGACCGCTCGGAATGGCTGCCTTTTGCGGCACGCTCCCGCGGTCGGTGGGCACCAGAGCGCAAACCAAGGACTGGCTATCGGAGAGCCAGATCGGATCGACCCGAGCCGTCATGTTGAGGGCCAAGTCGGTCAGCCGACGAGCTTTTGCGGTCGCAACCTCGACCACCCACAGTTCGATCCGGTCGCTGCGAGTGTGGGTGAACGCGACATGCGAGCTGTCTGGCGCCCAGGTGACATCGCCCAGCCGTGGTGCGTCCGGTAAGCCGGTAATCGCACGCACCGATTGATCGCCGAGCGCCAGAAGCTCCAGACCTGCAGCCGGTCGACGGCGGCTCGGTCCGCTATTCTGCGGCTTGAAGCGCAATCCCCCGAGGCGCAACTCAGGCTCGGCAAGTTCGTTGATCGACGGCAGACTCGGCTGCTCGAGCAGCAACATCCACGCGTCGTCGGGGCTGAGCCGCACCTGCGGTGTGAGCGGCCGGTTGACGAGATCAACCAGCGCCTGCGGCGGCTCTTGGTATGCGGTGGAAGTTGACGCTGACAACGGTGTCGTCAGGATCAGCAGAAACGCTGCGAGGGTCGACAGCGCAAGCTTCGACTGGGATGTCGACTCCGCCCACGAGGCGAACGTCGGACGGGATGAATGACCTGGATGAGCCTGCATGTAGACCTCCTTTGACGCTCCGCCGAATCGCGAAGACTAAATCTCAGCTAACTGAATCGAGCCGTCGCTCCACTGAGCTGGCTCGAACCTACGAATCATGAGCTGCCGTCTCGACGTTGCCGTCTTGAAGCTGCCGTTCTTGAACACTGCCGTCTCGAAGCTGCCGACCTCGAAGGGCTCGCTGAGCTTGTTTGTATCCTAACTCTTCGCGAGACCGGAGTTTTCACCGTGGGCCTGGCCGACGTGCCTTTCTGCCGAATTAATGTGCCGTTCCGTCGACACGGTTAGCCGTTCTCTTGAACTGCCTACCTTTCAGTCGAGGTACAGCACCTCACTACCTTAGACTAGCACCTAGTTGAGCTATTTGCTCGGTCAATTCAGCTCGGTCAATTGCAGTAATACCTGACACGCTCGATCCTCCAACGGCATCGCCCCCGATACGCTGTAGTCAACTCGAGGAGCGGCTCGAGAAGCAGCTCAAGACCTGAACTTGCGACACATCAAATTTTTGCTATAAGGCGTTTATTGACGTCCTGTGGAGAAGATACTACGGAGACGCGAGATTGAGCTACGAATCCGAGGGGTTCGTTTGACAGTCGAGGATGTGGCTGCTACTTTGCCAGAGCTTTCAAGCCTAGGCCAGAGATACCGAATGTTCGCCTCCATCGACGAGACTTCCACCGCGCTGGCGCGGCATTCGTATATTGCGGACGCTGGCCTTGCCACCAGCCTTTTCCTCGCCCTCAAGATGGAAAAGCCGCTGTTCGTAGAAGGCGAACCTGGGGTCGGCAAAACCGAGATCGCCAAAGTTTTGAGTCGTGCTCTGGACACGCCGCTGATCCGCCTGCAATGTTACGAAGGTCTGGATATTCACCAGGCAGCTTACGAGTGGAACTACTCTCGGCAGTTGCTCGAGATCCAGGCCCGCGGTGCCAGCGCAAACGAAAGCCGTAACGACGCAAGCCAGGCCGCCCACGACCTCTTTAGCGAAGAATTCCTGCTGCGACGTCCGCTGCTGCAGGCGATCGATCCGAGCCTCGAACGAGCCCCAGTGCTGCTGATCGACGAGATCGATCGCGCCGACGAGGAGTTCGAGAGCTTTTTGCTCGAGCTGCTGTCGGACTTCCAGATCACCATTCCCGAACTCGGCACAATCACCGCCCGCCATCGTCCGATCACCTTGATCACGTCCAACCGCACCCGTGAGATCCACGACGCGCTCAAGCGTCGATGCGTCTACCAATGGATCGACTACCCTGCCCGGGACACCGAGCTCGAGATCCTGCAACGGAAAGTGCCAGGGGTTGCCGAGCGCCTCGCCGAGCAGATCGTCCACTTTGTGCAGATGATCCGGGAACAGGACCTCTACAAGCTCCCCGGTGTCTCAGAGACTCTGGACTGGGCCGAAGCTCTCGGTCATCTGCAGACACGCACCCTGGATCTGGCAGCAATCGACGCCACCCTCGGCTTCCTGTTGAAGTACCAAGACGACGTCGACAAACTGCGCAGCGGCCTGGCTGCATCCTTGGTCGAGCGGCTAAACGACGATCCCAGCTGAGGCGGCGGACACGATGACCTACGCCCTGCTGGCAACGTCCGCGATTGCCCCTTCCCTTCTGTTGGTGTGGTTCTTTTATGCCCGGGATGCGTTCCCGGAGCCGCCCAAGGTGTTGTGGACCACCTTCGGCCTGGGTGTACTGATCGTCGCTCCGGTGTTGGTCTTCGCCTGGCCATCGTACATGATGGCCCAAGCCATCGAGCAGCCACTGCTGCACGGCCTGGTTGCTGCCTTCTTGGGCGCAGCCATTCCAGAAGAGACGTTCAAGCTGCTGGTCCTGTGGCGTTACTCGATGCGCCACCCAGCGTTTGACGAGCCGATGGACGGTCTCGTCTACGGCGCCACGGCTTCCCTCGGGTTTGCCACCCTCGAAAACATCTTGTATGTGTCGGACGGTGGCGGCGCTCAGGCGCTCATGCGGGCGGTGACTGCGGTCCCCGGCCATGCCATGTTGGGCGCCATCATGGGCTATTACGTCGGCCGGGCGCGTTTCGCGCCCAAGACCGCTCGCCGGTCGCTACTGCTGAAGGCCTGGGCATTCCCCACGCTGCTCCACGGTGGTTACAACTTCCCGCTGATGGCAGCCTCCAAACTCGAGCAACCCGATTCGTGGGCCGCGGCGCCGATGCTTGCCCTGCTGGTGCTGGTGCCGTTGATCCTCGCGTTCGAGGGGATCTGGGCCCTCAGACTGGTTCACCATGCACGGCGAGCCCAGCTCCACCACGACTTGCCGCCGATCCCGACGGTGACTGCTACCGAATTTTCTGCAGCCAAACCGCTGCCAGCGTCTCCTATCGAGGCGTCGGCTTCGGTTGAGACCGTGCCTTCTATAGAGACCTCGTCTCCACCGACCGCCAGCCGAAGGAATTGGGCGGGTTGGCTCTTTACCTTGAGCGGCGGAATGCTGGCGAGCGTTGGTAGCCTGGTGATTTTCGGCGTGCTGTTGGCGGTGGTGATGGACCATGGCGATGTCCAAGGCTTGTCCGATCTGGTGCTCGGCACCCTGATCATCGGAGTGTTTCCGGCCGGGCTCGGTTGGCTGATGTTCGTGCACGGTGTACGACGTTTGAACCGGGCGTGAAGTGCCTGACGTCCAGGTCTCGCCATCGTTGACAAGAGGGACCCAATCGAGCCAGTATTTAGCTTGAGCTATTGAGAATCATTCTCAATACTCAACCCCCATGAACTCGACTTCCTCCCCTTCTTCATATCCTCGCTTACTCGCCGCGATCTGGAGGCTGGCTCTCCGACCAGCCATCGCGGCTCGGAAAGGTTGCTCATGACCCGTCACATCTTGTTGTCGCTCTTCCTTGCCACCTCGATGATCGGGTGTGGCTCACCAGCTCCCGAAACATCCGACCCCACCGAACCGGCAGAAACAGAATCGGCGGTCGCTGAGTCAGGTGCCCAAAATCAAACGGTCAATGTGTATTCAGCGCGGCACTACGATGTCGATGACGAGGTCTACGCCAGCTTCACCCGCGAAACCGGCATCAAGGTCAACTTGATCGAAGGGGATTCGGCGGCTTTGCTCGAACGGCTGCGGCGTGAAGGTGAGCAGAGTCCAGCCGACATCTTTATTACGGTGGATGCGGGCCGGCTTTATCAGGCCGAGCAAGAAGGCATCTTCCAACCGGTCGAGTCAGAAATCCTGAGCCAACGCATTCCCGCCAACTTGAGGCACCCTGACGGTTTGTGGTTCGGACTCACCAAACGCGCCCGGCTGATCGTTTACGCCAAAGATCGCGTGCAACCGGGGGAAATCGATAGTTACGAGGACCTGGCCGAGGCCAAATGGAAAGGCCGAGTGTTGATTCGCAGCTCGTCCAACATCTACAACCAGAGCTTGATGGGCTCGATTCTCGCCGCCCATGGCGAAGAGGCAGCCGAAGCCTGGTGTCGTGATTTGGTTGCCAACATGGCGCGCAAACCGCAGGGTGGTGATCGTGATCAAGTCCGTGCGGTAGCTGCCGGTGAAGGCGACGTCGCGGTCGCCAACTCCTACTACCTGGCCCACATGTCGTCAGGCTCCCCGGAGGATCAAGCAGCCGCCTCCAAAGTGGGCGTGGTCTTCCCCAACCAGCAGGACCGCGGAACCCACGTCAACATCTCGGGAGCCGGAGTCATCAAAGGGGCTCCCAATCGGGACAATGCCATCCGCTTCCTCGAACACCTCACCGGCGAGGCTGCTCAGCAGCTGTTTGCTGGCGGCAACAAGGAGTATCCGAGTGTCGCTGGCTACGGCTCGGTGCCGGAGCTCGAAGCCTTCGGCGAGTTCAAGGAAGACTCGCTCAACGCCTCGGTTTTTGGCAGCAGCAATCAGCAGGCTCTGATGATCATGGATCGTTGTGGTTGGAGGTAACAAGCGCGTTCGATCATGGGCCGGACAGGCCCCCCTGGTACTGATCACTCTGTTCGTCGCGGCGCCGGTCGGGGTGATCGCGATGAGCCTGGGTCGGGACTCCGGCGGACTCTGGTCGCACCTCGCCGCAACCGTACTGCCGGATTATGTTCGTAACACTGTGTTGCTGGCCCTCGGCGTCACGCTGTTGACCAGCGTCCTCGGCGTCGCGACGGCTTGGCTGGTGACCCTGTGTCGTTTTCCCGGCCAACGTATCTTGCGCTGGGCACTGCTGTTGCCGCTGGCGATCCCAACCTACCTCAACGCCTACGCCTACACTGATCTATTACAGTTCAGCGGCCCGGTGCAGAGCGGGTTGCGGGAAACCTTCGGCTGGGGCGCCCGCGACTACTGGTTTCCGGAGGTGCGTTCGCTGTCGGGCGCGATTCTCATCCTGGCGCTGGGCCTCTACCCCTATGTCTACCTGGCAGCACGGACGGCATTCCTCGAACAGTCGGTGTGTGTGCTGGAGGTTGGACGCACGTTGGGTCTCGGGCCATGGAGCAATTTTGCTCGGATCGCGCTACCCCTCGCCCGGCCCTCGATCATCGCCGGGTTATCGTTGGTGTTGATGGAAACCTTGGCGGAGTTTGGCGCGGTGCAATATTGTGCGGTCGACACCTTCGCGACCGGCATCTACCGCACCTTCAAGCGTCCAGATCCACATGCTCTGACCGCCGCGGCGCAGCTGTCGGCCTGCCTGCTGCTGTTGGTCGGCATGCTGATTGCCGTCGAAGCGCTCGCTCGCCGTAGCGCTCGCTTCCACAATACTTCGACTCGCTATCGCGAACTACCCTCGTGGCAACTGCGGGGTGCCAAGGCTTGGCTGGCGAGTTTCGGCTGTGCATTACCCGTGCTGTGGGGCTTCGGTATCCCCCTCGGCCTGTTTGCGTTGCGCAGTTGGCAACACGGCGACGCCCGAGCTCGCGAGACCTTCCTGGAATTCGGCCGTAACAGTTTCACCTTGGCATCAATCGCCAGTCTGCTGGCGGTTTTTCTGGCGGTGATGATGGCATTGGGCCAACGCCTCCACTCAACCGCGTTGACCCGCTTCATGACGCGCTTGTCGGGCATCGGTTACGCCATTCCGGGTGGTGTCATCGCCATCGGCATCCTGGTGCCGGTCACCTGGCTCGATCATCGCCTCAACACCCTCGGCCAAACACTCTTCGGAGTTAGCCCAGGGCTGGTGCTGGGAGGTACGGCAGTCGCCATCATCTACGGTTATCAAACCCGCTTCCTGGCGGTCTCTCTCAATCTGGTGCAAGCCGGATTGACCCGCATCCAGCCTTCGCTCGACGGAGCCGCTCGCACCCTAGGCGCTTCCCCGGCCCGTATGGTGCGCCAGATCCATTTGCCGATGCTGCGTGGTTCACTCCTCGCCGCCGGACTATTGGTTTTCGTCGACGTCATCAAGGAGCTTCCGGCGACCCTGATTCTGCGTCCATTCAACTTCGACACGCTGGCCGTCCGGGTCTACCAGCTGGCATCAGACGAGCGCCTTGCTGAAGCCTCGACCGGCGCCCTGGCGATCATCTTCATCGGCTTGATTCCGGTGGTTATCCTGTCGACGATGCTCGATCGTTCGCGCCCTGGAGCCACCACCTCGAGCAGCGACTCCGACGCACCCCTCGCCGCACCGGGTGCCACTTCATGAGCACACGAGCTGGGCTGACGGTCACGCAGGTATCGCACGCTTACGGCAAATTCGTCGCAGCACGGCAGATCGACCTGGTCGCTCGACCGGGCGAAGTCCACTGCCTGCTCGGCCCATCGGGCAGTGGCAAGTCGACCTTATTGCGGTTGATCGCCGGCCTCGAGACACTGCAACAGGGGCACATCGAGATCGACGGAACCGAGGTGGCAAGCCCCACCGTCCATCTCAGCCCCGAGCAACGCTCAGTTGGCTTCGTATTCCAGGATTATGCGCTTTTCCCTCATCTCGATGTCCGGCGAAACATTGCGTTCGGGATGTCCCGAGGTTCGGCCGACCAACAACGTCAGCGAGTGCGTGATCTCCTCGACCGAGTCGGCATGACCGACTACGAGTCGGCGATGCCCCACACCTTGAGTGGTGGCCAGCAACAGCGTATCGCCCTGGCACGAGCGCTGGCCAGCGAACCGGCCGTCATGCTGCTCGACGAACCCTTCTCCGGCCTCGACGCCAGGCTGCGACGGGACGTGCGTCAGACCACCCTCGACATTCTGCATGCCACTGACGTTGCCACCTTGATGGTGACCCACGATCCTCAGGAAGCCTTGGCAACCGGCGACGTGGTGAGTGTGATTCAGGCCGGGCGCATCGTCCAGACCGGGCCACCTGCCGAGGTTTACCAACGCTCCGCCAGTCGCGCGATCGCCGAGGTATTCGGACCGATCAATCGACTGACCGGGGAGGTCCAGGACGGCACCGTCGCGTCCTGCTGTGGGCCCCTTGCCGCTCCACACCTCACTCATGGCTCGGCGGTCGAGGTTTTGCTGCGACCAGAAGCCATCGCGCTATCCAAGCAGCCGGCCACCGACTCGGTGCCGGCCCGGATCTCGAGCGTCAGTATAGAAGGTGCCACCCTCCGAATCACGGTCACGCTGCCTGAGGGAGTCGAGCTCGAAGTCTACGATCTTGCGCGCCGACATTGGCAGGCAGGGGACGACGTCTTTTTGACCCTCGATGACGCAACCGTGATCATCCACCCCTTACCAGCATAACCTCACTGTACTTTCTACAACCCTGGCCCCAACCTCGAACTCGTTGCCACCCATCGTTCTGGAGATCCCGCTTTATGTCTAAGCCCGGTTTGCTTGGTCTTGCTGTTGTTCTCTCTTTGTATGCAGCTGTTGTCGAAGCTGACGAAGTGGTAGTCACTTCACTCCAGCCAGCCCGTCTGGTGTCCGCTCAGGCGTTCCAGCTCCAAGAGCCCTATCACCACCTTTGGCGCGCCGACCGTGTGCTGACCGCAAGCGGCTCATTGATCGTGATCGAAGCAGATCCAGCTCTGATTCAGCCTCGCCAGACCCACCACTCCTATCTCTTCGTCGGCGAATGGCCGGCCGAGGCGATCAACATTGGGTCGTCCGGCTACGTGGTTGCACTGGTGCCGGTGGCTCTGTCCGACCTCGGACGCGAACCGATCTTCTACGCCCAAAACGACATCCTGCCGGAAGCCTTGAGTCCTGAAGCTGCCCGTGCGACCTTGCGTGCTGCTCGCGCTGCTGGGCTCGAACAGCCCTCTGCCGAGGAACTAGCCGACGCGCTGGCTGCCGGCGGCGAGGTGCGGGTGGTCGCCAATTTCCAGGCTCTAAGGCGCAGCACCGCAGATCTCATCGCCAGGTTCTCGCCGCTGGAACGAGATCTAGTCAGCGGTCTCCAGGCACCCCAGGTCTCAGCGAACACAGCTCGCCGGCTCCCCGTTACACCGCAAGTGATCCCAGCTTTGGCCACTCCGTCGCCACAGTCGGCAAGCGCTGACCAGACGCGGGGGATCAGCGGTCTGATCACCACTGATCTCGCTGGCGGCTCCCTCGGCGCCTATCCCTTCTTCGAGTATGTCAGTGCCATCAATGTCGGCACGACGGTCGAAGTTGCGATCGACACCGGACGGTTTCCAGCGCTGGTCGGCGTCACCGCCGACCTTTACGTGGTCGAGGCCAAAACGCAACTCCAATGGACCGCCGATCCCGCTCTCACCGATGTCACCGGCGCGGTCGAGAGCCCTGGATTCGTCGCTGGGTCGATCACCGGCAATACCGTGACCGCTGATACCGGGACGCTGAGCGGCGATGCCGGCATTGGCCTCGGAGTTGGCTACGATGTTGTGATCGACGTCGATGACGATGGAATGCTGAGCCCCGGCGATGTGATCGACGGTTACGGTGACGAAGCCGGCTTCTACGTTGTACACGACCTGACTCAGCCCGGCCCATTGGCGGTGACCGAGATCACCTACGACGGGGGCGGCGCCTTCCTCGGACAAAATGCCTTCTACCCAACCGACATTGCCAGCATGGGCGAACTGCCACTGATCATCGTCAGCCATGGCAACGGCCACAACTATCAGTGGTACGACCACATCGGCAATCACATGGCGTCTTACGGTTATGTCGTGATGAGTCACGAAAACAACACCATGCCAGGCATCGAAACCTCGTCTCAAACTACCTTGACCAACACCGAATACTTTCTGGGCAACCTCGGCAGTATCGAAGGCGGTGTAATCAACGGCCATATCGACACCCGTCGCATCACTTGGATTGGTCACAGCCGCGGCGGCGAAGGCATCACCCGGGCCTACGATCGCGTCCGCGATGGCAACTTCGTTCCCACCCAATTCAACCTCGATCAACTGGCGTTGTTGTCAAGCATCGCGCCGACGGACTTTCTGGGCTTCAACAACTCGAATCCCCACGGCGTGCCCTATCACCTGTGGGTAGGCGGAGCGGACAACGACGTCTCCGGCTGCGCCAGCTCCGGTGTCGGCCAATCGTTCACGCTCCTCGACCGCGCCCTCGGCGCCCGGCAATCGCTTTCGTTACACGGCGTCGGCCACGGCGACTTTCACGATGGTGGCGGATCCTCAGTGGCGTCCGGGCCATGCCTGGTCGGCAGGACGGATACCCACACCATCATGCGCGGCTATCTGCTACCCCTGATCAAGCATTACATCGAGGACAACATCCCAGCCGAGGACTTTCTGTGGCGCCAGTGGGAGAGTTTTCGACCGATCGGTGCCCCGACTTCGTCCTGTGTGGTGGCTGATCTCTACTATCGCCTCGATGACAACACAACGTTCATCATCGACGATTTCGAGAGTCAGTCGGCGACCAATGTGTCGAGCTCCGGCGGCAGTGTCAGCTTCAATGTCACCGACTTCACTGAGGCATTACTCAACGACAGCAACACCAACTTCACCGATGTCGGCGCCACCGATCCCATGAACGGGATGACGGTTGCCGACTTTGATGACTCGAGCAGCGGTATTGTCTTCTCTTACGACGCCAACCGTTTCCTCGAGTTTGCGCTGAATGGCGCCAACCGCAACTTTACGGGTTACGAGTACGTCTCATTCCGCGGCTGTCAACAGACTCGCCACCCGCTGACCACCGGCGAATTGGGAGATTCGACGTTTACGGTCACGTTACGCGACGGCACCGGCACCACCAGCTCAATCAATTTCGGAGTATACGGCGGCGGTTTGGAAGAGCCTTATCAGCGCGTCAATTGCGGCACCGGTGCTGGCTGGAACAATGAGTTCGAAACTATTCGCCTCCGGCTCGGCGACTTCCTAAACGACGGCAGCGGACTCGACCTCTCCGATGTCGTCGCGGTGCGCTTCGACTTCGGCCCCAGCTTCGGCTCGGCCAATGGCCGACTCGGGCTGGATCAGATCGAGCTCACCCTGCCAACAGCCCCCCTATTCGCCGATAGCTTCGAATCTGGTGACTTGACGGATTGGTCGAACGTCACCCAGTGAGCACCGTCTCATACGACGACAGCGCAACCTACAGCTGTGCCTTCTGTGGCGAGCCCAATGAGATCGACATCGACATCTCGGCGGGCTCACGCCAGAGCTACATCGAGGATTGCCAGGTCTGTTGCCAGCCCAATGTCATCCGTCTCGGATTCGACGACACAGGACAGGCTCAGGTCGAAGCTGAGCCGGAGAGTTGAAGGCCCAATCAGCTGGTTGACGACTTCTGAGCCCCGCCCCTGCCGCGGATCAAGCCGTAGCTTTTCAGCTTCCGGTAGAGCGTCGCTGAGCCGATCCGGAGTTGGTCGGCAGTCCGGGTCTGATTGCCACCGTTGAGCTCCAAAACGCCGAGGATGTACTCCTTCTCGATTTCGCTGAGTGGTTGTACCGCATGCTCACGAAGGACTGGCCTGGGGCAGGCCTGGCGAACTTCCTCCGGCAGGTCATCAAGATCTACCCGGCTCTCGCGCCCTAGAGCGACCGCACGTTCCATGGCGTTCTCGAGTTCGCGTACGTTGCCCGGCCAATCATAACGGAGCAGTTGATCCGCAGCTTGCGGAGTGAGGCCAGAAATTTCGCGCTGCATCCGCACCGCCGCATCCGCGAGCAACAGCCTGGCAAGCGGCAAGATGTCGTCTCTGCGCTCGCGCAGCGAAGGGACCTGCAACTCGACGACGTTGAGCCGGTAGTAAAGATCTTGCCGAAAAGTACCTTCCGCAACTCCGTCGCTCAGACTGCGGTTGGTTGCGGCCAGGATTCGCACATTCACTGGCCGACTCTTGTTCTCACCCACCCGGCGAACCTCTCGTTCTTGCAGCACCCGCAGGAGTTTGACCTGGATGGCTGACGACACATCGCCGATCTCGTCCAGCAGCAAGGTGCCTCGGTTGGCGGCTTCGAACAGGCCAGGCCGGTCCGACACCGCACCGGTGAACGCGCCGCGCGCATGCCCAAAAAGTTCGCTTTCGAGGAGTGTCTCCGTGATTGCGCCGCAGTTGACGGCGATAAACGGACCCACCGCCCGTGCTGATTCTTCGTGCACGAGCCGCGCAATCCGCTCCTTGCCGACGCCGCTTTCACCGGTAATCAGCACGGTGGCTTCGACTTTCGCTACCCGCTGCGCCAGGTCCACCAAATGTTGCATCTTGGCGCTCTTGGCAACGGTGCCCAGTGGTGCCTCGACATCGCGAACGACATGGACCAATGCCCGGCGGTGGGCTTGAAGCTTCTCTTCGGCCGCCTTCAGGGTCTCCGTGACTCTGCTGAGTGAAACGTCGAGGGAATCTTTGAGGCGTGTCGTGTCGAAAAACGCCAGTTCGTCACCGCGGTCCTCGCCCCACGCTTCGCGGGTACGGCCCATCAGGTGACACGCGGCGTGCCCTTGTCCCAAACAGCGATCCTCGAGGACGTAGGTCTCCTCGTTGGCCGTGTGGCTGACGTAGCCGCTCATGAGACCACAAATTGTCCAACAGACGGCCGAATCGGAGCGCCCGAAATGCAGCAGATGTTGCTCTGCCTCGTAAGAGGCCAGCAGCATCGCCCCTTTTTTGCTGAGCGGGTCGTCACTTCCCGGTCGGGTACGGAACAGCCCCTCCAAGGTGTAAATGCGAGGCCCAGCGCGGCGCCATTCTCCATTGTCCGCCCACTCGAACTGCTTCTGCATGGCTTCTGCCATGCGCCAACCGTGAGCGAAGCCAAACTGGGTGAGTACCGCACGAGCTGCGGTCAAGCCGAAGTTCTCGACAAGATACTGCCGCAGTAGCCCCATGGCCACAGCGTCGAGCAAGAGCGCCCGTTGACCCGCGAAGCGGATGACACCGCCTTCGGGATCCAGCTCTAGGAGCTCTTCATGATGCAAATCCTCGACGCGCATCGAATGCCTCTTTCAAGTTGAAGTCATCATACTTCATTTTGATCGAGTCCTCCGGGCGACAATGCATTAGATCGACGCAAACCCTTGAAATCAAGCGAGATCGACGGTGGCCCGGAAATTGCTGAAGGAGTTAGTGAACCGCGATGAAGGGGTTCTAATAAACCGACCAAGAAAAAGTTCTCGAAAAGAAAACCGTCCGCCAAGGAGGATACGGGATGAAGGTTCGTCCGCTACATGATCGGGTGCTCGTCAAACGCATCGAGACCGGAGAGCAAGTCCACGGTGGGATCATCATCCCTGACAGTGCCAAAGAAAAACCTCAGGAGGCCGACGTCACCGCTATCGGCCCGGGCAAGGTACAAGACGACGGTTCGCGCGCTCCAATGGACGTCAAAGTCGGTGATCGAATCCTTGTCGGAAAATACTCTGGCAGTGAGATCAAGATCGATGATGAAGAGTTCCAGATTCTTCGCGAGGACGAAATCCTCGCCATTGTCGAGCGCTAGATCGATTCTGCGATTTCATATTTCAAGACGACACAAGGACACTACATGGCCAAACAAATCACTTATCACGAGGACGCCCGTAAGGCGATTCTCCGTGGAGTCAACAAGCTCTCCGATGCGGTCAAGGTGACCCTCGGCCCGAAGGGGCGCAACGTCATCATCGAAAAGAGCTACGGATCGCCAACGATCACCAAAGACGGCGTGACCGTCGCCCGGGAAATCGAGCTCGAAGATCCGATCGAGAACATGGGCGCCCAGATGGTGCGTGAGGTTGCCACCAAAACCTCCGATGTGGCCGGCGATGGCACCACCACCGCCACTGTTCTCGCCATGGCGATCTTCCGCGAAGGCAGCAAGAATGTCACCGCTGGCGCCAATCCCATGGCAATCAAGCGAGGCATCGAGCTTGCCGTCACGTCAGCAAACGCTGCCATCGACGCGCTCTCGAAACCGGTCGAAGGCAAAGACATCGCCCAGGTGGGATCGATTAGCGCCAACAACGATCCCGAAATCGGCACTATCATCGCCGACGCGATGGACCGGGTCGGCAAGGATGGCGTGATCACCGTCGAAGAGGCCCAAGGCCTCGACACCAAACTCGAGATTGTCGAGGGTATGCAGTTCGACCGTGGCTATCTTTCACCCTATTTCGTGACAGATGCCGAACGCATGGAAACGGTGCTCGAAGACTGTAAGATCCTCATTCACGAGAACAAGATCAGCTCCATGAAAGATCTACTTCCCGTACTCGAGGCGACGGCCAAGCAAGCTAGCCCGCTGCTCATCATCGCGGAAGATGTCGAAGGTGAGGCCCTCGCCACCCTCGTCGTCAACCGATTGCGAGGCAACCTGAAAGTCGCCGCAATCAAAGCTCCCGGCTTCGGCGACCGCCGTAAAGCCATGATGGAGGACATCGCGATCCTCACCGGCGGGCGCTTGATCACCCCAGATCTCGGAATCAAGCTCGACTCCGTGACATGGGAAGACCTCGGTGAGGCTAAGAAGATTGTCATCACCAAGGACGAGACCACCATTGTGACCGATTCTGAGGGCACCCCTCGTCACGAGGCGATCGCCGGCCGAGTCAAGCAAATCCGCAATCAAATCGAGGAAACCTCCTCAGACTATGATCGCGAGAAACTCCAGGAGCGCCTCGCCAAACTTGTTGGCGGCGTCGCCATTATCCAGGTTGGTGCTGCTACCGAGACCGAGATGAAGGAGAAGAAGGCGCGCGTCGAGGACGCCATGCATGCAACCAAGGCAGCTGTCGAAGGCGGCATCGTTCCTGGTGGCGGTGTTGCCCTGCTGCGCGCGATCCCCGCCGTTGACGCGACCGAGGCCACTGGTGACGTACGGTTGGGGGTCAATATCGTGCGGCGTGCGCTCGAGGAGCCGGCCCGTCAGATCGCCATCAACGCTGGCGAGGAAGGCAGCGTCATCGTGCGTGACGTGATGGCGATGACCGGCAGCCAGGGTTTCAATGCAGCCACTGGAACGTTCGAAGATCTGCTGGTTGCGGGCGTGATCGATCCGGCAATCGTGACCCAAACTGCATTGGCCAACGCCGCCTCTATTGCAGGTTTGATGCTCACTACCGAGGCGATGGTCTCCGAGATCCCCAAGGAGTCCAGCGGCGCTAGCGCGGCCAACGGTGGTGGCATGGGTGGTGGTGGCGGGGGCATGTACTAGACGCACCACCCGCGCAAACCAGATCACAACACAGGAAACTCGGCAGCATCATGGCCGGCGCCAATCCAAGCCACCTCATGCGAGGTCGGCTGGCGCCAGGCCGCTGCACCGTCTTCACTGTGTAAGCCGTCTTCATCGTAGAACCGACTTCATCGTGGAACCGTCTTCAACGGGGAGAAGAGGAGTTCGCCTATGATGATCCTTCGTAGGGCCCAGCAGCGGCACCATGACCCGCGCCGCGAGCAAAAAGCCTGGCTCACGTTCTTCCCGCACGACCGAACCGATGGGTTGGCCGACGGCTTCGGCGCCCTGGAAATCTTCGACGAAACTCGGTTCCCTCCTGGCGGCGGTAAACCAAGCCAGTTGGATCGCGATGCCGAGATCGTGACCTACGTCCGCGAGGGCGCGCTAGTCTGTGACGATTCGCTGGGTGGTGCAAGCGTCATCAATGCAGGCGAGTTTCGATGCCTGACCGCCGGACGCGGCCTCAAGCACCGCGCGACCAACGCCTCGCAGACGCATTGGGTACACGTCTTCCAGATCCGCCTGCGCCCCTCCCTGGAGGGACTCGAGCCCAGTCATGAACAGAGGCGCTTTGGCATCGCGGAGCGACGGGGCAACTTGTGTCTCGTCGTGTCGCCCGATGGTCGCAAAGGCTCTCTGCGGATCCATCAGAACGTGTTCATTTTCTCAGCCCTGCTCGAACCCGGAAAACATGTCGTCCACGAGCTATTGCCAGGGCGCAAAGCGTGGCTCCACCTGGTTCAGGGCGAAGCGTCGCTGACCGAGACTGTGTTGACAACCGGTGACGGCGCCGGGATTACAGGTGAGCTTGCAGTGTCGCTCACGGCACAGGAAAGGACCGAGGTCCTACTCATTGATCTAGTTGACCCAGGATCAGAAGCCAACTGAGCAGCTTGTGGTGCAAGTGCTCTGATTCGAGCGCGAGATTCTTCGCCAAATCGCGCCACGGCCTAGCTCGAGGGGCCCTCCTCGGACTCATCCTTGCGCATCGATTTGATCGCCCGCAGCACGTCCCGGCGTTGATGTTCGCGAATATCCTCTTCCTCGACAATGGCACGGGAGCGCAGGTGATGCTTCACGACAACTGCCGCTATCACCAAGATTCCGATAGCTAGAGCAATCACAGGATCAAGTCGCCCACGGTTTTCCAGCCCCTGTCGGATGCGGCTCGGATGTGTCGGAAGACCTGGTGAAACAGGTCGCCCAGAGGCGGCCACGGTGATCAGCTGTCTCTCGGAACACACGTCTCTCCTTGCCGCTGGTATCCCGCGTTACATTTCCAATCGTTGCCAGAATAGTCATGATGGGCGTTGGCCGGTATCTCTAGGGCGACGCATCGATCTTGGTCCTTGCGATAACTCCAATCGCACTCCCAGTCACGACCAGAAGACGCCAGATGGCCCTTCTCTGGCACTGCCACTGAGACACAAGTCGCATCACTTTCCTGGAATCCCCGATCGCATTTCCAGGACTCTCCACTGGCATCGAGATAACCGTGGGCAGGCACCTGGACAGCAACGCAGGACTCATCATCTTTCTTGTAACCACGCTCGCACTTCCAATCACGCCCACGAGTGACCAAGAACGCATGAGGAGGCAATACGATCGCGACGCAGGACTCACCGACCGGTTGATAACCACGATTGCACTCCCAGCCACGCCCAAATGAATCGACCAAGTAGGCATTGGCAGGCACCTCGACCGCAACGCAGGAATCGTCCACCTCGCTGAAGCCTCGGGAACATCTCCAATCGTGCCCCTGGCCATTCAAATAGCCGCCGGTGGGTACTTCGACCGCCAGGCAGGTTTCGTTGTATTGTTTGTAGCCGCGACCGCACTCCCAGCTGCGACCGGAAAAATTCAGATGTGCTTTCGCGGGCACTGAAATTACAACGCAGGCCTCATCTACTTTGCGATAGCCATGATCACAATCCCAGCTGCCATCAAAGGGTTTCACATGGGCATTCGACGGCAAGCTGTTCTGTTTCGCCGCCGCCGCCGCATCCCCTTGGGCGGTGGCAACGCTAGGCACGAAGACCAGTAACAGCAACGCGCTCAACCACCACTGTGCCCCAGACTGTAACACCGCCAACGAGCGCAACACCGCCGCAGCGGGGATCCGATGTGCTGACGCATCGGCAGCAAGTTTCTTTCTGAGTGTCTTCGACGTATCCATATATCTGCCTCCTGTTGACGAAGTCGAGCCGAACCGTTGGCTCCACGTCTATCTCACTCCCTTTGCAAACACCTCGCCATCGGCAGCAACAGCGGTTTCAGCCAGCCGATCGTCGCCGACACGTTGGGACAGCTCAGCCGACCGATCAGAACGAAGGTCAACTCCATCATTTTGAGCGACCGGCAACCGACTCGCAGCAAGATCCCCTCGCAGCAAACTGACTCGCGGCAGAGTTGTGTCGCATGCACCAGCCGCCCTAACTGCCGGGAGTTGATAGCGGCAAAAAAGCTCCGCACGCCGAAGTCGCAAGGAGTTTCTTCAACCGCTAGGCGACAGGTCGACGGCTTGTTTGGCGAGTCACGCAGGTCGGCCGTAACCCGCATGCACGACCGACCTGAGTACGACCGACCTAGCGGCGCACTTGGACGAGTGCGTCAGCCCGCCAACAATTCTTCGAGGGTCTCGGGGTGGAATCCGACTAAAAGGCGATCACCTGAGCGCACCATCGGGGCTCGGTAGTTGCCGGTTGGCCCCTTCAAGTCGTCCAACGAGACCTCGCCAACGGCGATCTCGCGCCGCTTCTTGCCACGGGCCACAAACACCGTGGTGACTTCGCTCAAAATGCCCTGGACTCCAACGTCATCCAGAGGCTGTTTACGACTGTTGCGTTCTTCCACTGCTTCTACGCTGTGATTTTCCAACACCTCACGGGTGCGGTCACAGCTTTTTCAACTGGGGCGGCGATAAAAAAAGTCGACTGCACTCATCGTCCTATCTCCTGAATTTTGTACGAGGGGGATTGCCCAGCATGGCCTGCTGAGCGATCGATGATTCCGGCTTGCGTCACGGAGTACCCGACAACTTTCGTAGCAGACTCAGCAAGCGCTCACGCTCACGGGTTGTCAGTCTCAACGCCAACTCTTGATCGACTCGGCGCACGCGCTCTTCGACATCCTGCATGATCCGTTCACCGGCCGGGGTGAGGTGCACATGAGCACGGCGCCGATCTTCACCGCGGCTGCGGACGATCCAATCGCGTTTTTCGAGTCGCTCCAAGGGACCCACCAGCACCGGCGGTGTCGTCCCGATGTGACGGGCGATGTCTTTCTGGCTAGTTCCCGGATTACTGGCGATGAACTCGAGGGCAGCAAATTGGATCGGAGCCAGGTCGAGATCATCGAACGCACGGGCGAACAATTGGCTCGCCTTGTTGTAGGCCAATCGTAGATTGAACCCAACCATACCCCGCAACATCCCCAGATCTTGCGACTCGGCATCGGGCCCGGGCGGACACGGCTTGGTTGCGGTTGCCATTACGTCGGCGAGTGTACTGGACCACACCGCTGTCACCAAACCGAAGCCCGGCGAAACCTCCGAAGAGCCCGGATAATAGTTGACCATATCAACCATTAGTGTTATTTATTAATCACGTCACCGCAGCGATTTTCTGGCTCTCTTCGGGAGGGTGCAGGACGAATGCCGGGGCCGCAGCGCACCGGGCACGAACCAGAAATCTAGGAGGATCCACGACATGGCCAGCGTAGCAACCGACGCTTCTCCCCAGACCGAGATCACGAGATCGACCCACAATCCCCTCGGCCTCAAGCGGCTCCACCATGTCGAATTGTGGGTTGGCAACGCCAAACAAGCGGCCTTTTTCTACCGCAATGCCTTCGGTTTCTCCGAAACCGCCTATCGCGGCCTGGAAACCGGTGATCGCGACTTGACCTCCTACGTCATGAGTCAGAAAAAGGCGCGGATGATTTTGACCACGCCGATGTCGAGCGAACATCCGATCAACGATCACATCGTCCGTCATGGCGACAACGTCCAGGACATCGCCTTTGAGGTTGAGGATGCCGACGACGCCTTTGAGCAAGCGGTGACCCGCGGTGCCAAGCCCGCGATGGAGCCCCACGATCTCGAAGATGAACATGGTGCGGTACGGCGCGCCAAGATCCACACCTATGGCGATACCGTACATTCCTTGATCTCGTACCGTGACTACTCCGGCCCGTTCATGCCCGGCTTCGAGGCGCGCGACCTGCCCGGAGACCCGACCGGTTTGGCACTGATCGACCACATTGTCGGCAACGTCGAGCTCGGCAAGATGCGCACGTGGGCCGATTGGTACAGCGACGTGCTGGGCTTCGAGCGTTACATCACCTTCGACGACGACGACATCTCCACCGAGTACTCGGCGTTGATGAGCATTGTGATGTCCGATGATCGGCAAGTGATCAAGTTCCCCATCAACGAACCTGCCGAAGGCAAGAAGAAGAGCCAGATCGAGGAGTATCTCGACTACCACAACGGTCCCGGGGTGCAACACATCGCGCTGATGACCCCCGACATCATCACCACTGTCACCAAACTGCGGGAACGGGGCATCGAGTTCCTGACGGTCCCCGATACATACTATGCAGAGCTGACTGATCGGGTTGGAGCGATCCGTGAAGCGGTGGAGTCACTCCAAAAGCTCGGTATCTTGGTCGACCGTGACGAAGACGGCTACCTGTTGCAGATCTTCACCAAGCCGGTGGTCGATCGCCCGACGCTCTTCTTCGAAATCATCCAACGCCGTGGCAGCCGCGGTTTTGGTCAAGGTAATTTCAAGGCGCTGTTCGAGTCGATCGAGCGGGAACAAGCCTTACGCGGCAATCTCTGAGTTCGAAGGAGTTCAAGTTATGCCCTATTACGTTCAGCGCGGGCGTATCCCGCGCAAACGCCACAGCATCTTTCGCTCCGAAAGCGGACAACTGCTCCCGGAACATTTGGTCGGCAACAAGGGGTTTGTAGGGATCTCCTCTCTGCTTTACCATTTGCGCCCGCCGACCTCGATCCTCACCACCGAACTGGTTCGGACTGTCGAGCTCGAAGCCGACGATGATCGCCGAGTGCACCATCGGCACTTTCTCCTGCATCGCATGCCTGAGGGCGGCAGCCCAGTCCTCGATCGAGTGCCGCTGATGTTCAATCAGGACGTGGCCGCCTCGTTGGTGCGACCGGATCGCAGCGATGATTTCTTCTACCGCAACGCCGAAGCTGACGAACTGGTCTTCGTCACCACCGGCGAAGGGGTCTTGGAGACACAATTTGGCGATCTAGCCTTCAGCAGCGGCGATTACCTGGTGATCCCACGCTCAGTCATCCATCGCTACCGGCTCACTTCGCCAGCAACCATGCTGGTGCTCGAAGCGGGAGGTTACTACCGAACCCCATCGCGGTATCGCAATGAGCATGGGCAAATGATCGAAGGCGCTCCCTTCTCCGAACGCGACATCCGGGCTCCGGTTTATCGCGAGCCGGTGGACGAGGAGGGTGAGTTCCCGATCCTCATCAAGCAATATGGGGCCATCACCCGCATCGTGATGGATCATCACCCTTGCGACATCGTCGGCTGGGATGGTTTCTTCTTTCCCTGGGCCCTCAGCATCCACGATTTTGAGCCGCTGGTCGGCCGCTTTCATCAACCACCGCCGATCCACCAGACGTTTTCCAACGACGGCTTTGTGGTCTGTTCCTTTTGCCCGCGCCCTTACGACTTCGATCCCGAGGCTGTGCCGGCACCCTACAACCACTCCAATGTCATGTCGGACGAAGTCCTCTACTACGTGTCGGAGGATTTCATGAGTCGCAAGGGCATCGAGTACGGTTCGATGACGTTGCATCCGGACGGTGTCCCCCACGGCCCCCATCCCGGTCGCACCGAAGCCTCGATCGGCGCCGAACGGACCGACGAGCTCGCCGTTATGTTCGACACCTTCCGCTCGCTCCGCGTCGCCAAGAGCATCTTGACGGTCGAGGACAAGGATTACTTCAAGAGCTGGCTTGACACCTGACTGCCAGCGCAGTCCCCTCACCCCCTAAAGCCCTCTCCCGCCCGCGCTTCACGTCCGCCCGGGAGAGGGGGAATCAGACGGGAAAGGCAGGGTTCCTTGGAAGTCTTGCCATGGTCCGCTCGGGGAGAGAGGTCTTGTGGAGCGAGCAAGCAGCGAGCGTGTTTGAGCTGCGCAACAGTTGGCATCTCGTAGCCGGTGGCCTCACAGGGACCCCAGGCATCTCGCTAGAGATCCGGCGAGTTTCCGGAGCTGTGGCGCAGCCCACAAGACCGCCCTCTCATGCTTCATCGGACTGGTTTTAGCTCGATGCCTTGATCTCGTGCCCCGGTTTCTTCTCGCCCAACACCCAAGTGGGCTTCGGTCGCCACTCGAGACCAAAATTTTCGGTGGTGACTTTCAGGATGTGATCCGCGGCCTCCGTCGGTGAGTCGGTGAGCAGGAAACGGTCGACATCACTGGTGCTGATGGTGCCTTCCTTGACCATCGTCTCGCGCATGAAATCGAGTAGCGGCGTCCAGAAGTCGACACCCATCAGGACCAGCGGGAAATCGGAGATCTTGCGGCATTGAATCAGGGTTGATGTTTCGAAGATCTCATCCAGGGTACCAACCCCGCCAGGCATCAAAACGAACGCCTTCGAGTACTTGACCAACATCACTTTACGGATAAAAAAGTAGCGAAAGTCCACGTAGTGATCGAGGTAGTCGTTGGGCTTGCTCTCGTGCTCGAGCTCGATATTGCATCCGATCGACAATCCGCCGGCTTCGCGGGCTCCACGATTTGCCGCCTCCATAATCCCGGGTCCCGCCCCGGTCATCACCGCAAAACCCTTCCGAGCGAGCACGCTGCCCGTTTCCCGGGCCATCTGGTAGTAGCGATTGTCCTCTTTGAACCGGGCCGAACCGAACACCGTCACGCACGGCCCGACAAAGTGCAGGCCGCGGAATCCGCGGATGAAGCCCGCCATGATGCGAAACAGGCGACGCAACTCCGACCCTCGGCCATGTGGACCCGCCAGGAAGTAACCGTCTTCTGAAGTCTCCGCGGGAGATCCTGGGGATTGACGGGTAGGCGGCGCTGGGATTTCATCAGACCTCATGGTGGCTTCCTCTTAGTTGACGTGCAGATTCGACGCGGCCCGCCGATTATAAAGAGAGCCGGCCGATGAGGAAGAGAGCTGCCCCAGCCGGTCTAACTCGATTCCAACCAAGAATGCCCGCTAGCTGGTCATTCGGTGGGCTGCGCGCACCGCACGACCTCGACCGCTCTCCGACTCCATTTCTGGGTGGGCTAACCCGAGTCCGCAATTCTGATATCTATAGGATTCAATAGAACTGCATTCGGCCGACGACCAGGGAGGTATGCCATGAAGCTCGACGCCAGTCATTGGGAAGCCACCGAGAAACGCTTCACCCGGGGCAAAAAGACCCGGGCCAAGAGCCGCGCCGCGATCGAACAAGGTCAGCACCCGTTTGCGATCGAAACTTCCCAGCGGATCACCAGTCGATTGACGCACCTGGGCTACGGTGAGCTGGCTCGCAGCATGGGCCGACGGCGCAAGCCCAAACCCGCCGAGGTCGAGCGCCACCTGTCCCAATCCGACGAGTTTCAACGCATCGCCCTCGAACGGGTCCTGGGGCGTAGCGAGCTCACCCCGGTCACCTTCTTACACGAAGGCTGCTTCATCGCCCGCTCGGTCGGCCGTATCCGCATCAATGACTTCAGTGGCCATCTCGATGGCTGGGGTACCGGATTCCTGGTCTCCCCACGCCTCCTGCTGACCAACAACCACGTCCTAGATTCGATCACCACGGCACGCACCAGCCAGGTTGAATTCAACTATCAGGAAGGTCCGCTAGGGAATCTGTTGGCAACCACCAACTTCGCCCTCGACCCGGACCACTTTTTCGTCACTAGCGAAGAGCTCGACTACACCGTGGTTGCGGTGCGGGACCAATCGGCAACCGGGGCCCGGTTGTCGTCGTTTCCTTGGAACGGCTTGATCGCCGAATCCGGCAAGGCGCTGCGCACCGAGATGGTCAACATCGTGCAGCATCCCAATGGCGAGCCCAAACAAGTGGTGCTGCGCCAGAATCAGGTCCTCGATCTAGTCGACGACTTCGTTCACTACACCGCCGACACCGCTCCTGGATCGTCGGGTTCGCCGGTCTACAACGATCAGTGGGAGGTGGTGGCGCTCCACCATTCCGGAGTGCCGCGTCGCGACGAAGCGGGCAACGTGCTGGCTCGCGGTGGCGTGCCGTGGATGCCGGGTATGGAGCCCGACTGGGTGGCCAACGAAGGGGTGAGGATAAGCAGTGTTGTCGCCGACCTTCAGGCCCGTGATCTGCCGTCGGGCGCCGACACCCTAAGGACCCAGATGTTCGACCTGGCGCCACCCATTTGGGGTACTGAGCCCCAAGTATCGGCCAGTGAATCCGCCAATGCCGTGACGCCAACCGCCGTTGACG
>JAJCXO010000190.1 GCA_029263395.1 Acidobacteriota bacterium
GATGACCTTGTCGGCGTTGGGGACACCAGGCCTGGCGACCACTTCGACTTCTTGGGTCCCTTCGAGGACGTCCCAGGCGAAGATCTCTTCCGGGTTTTCGATGTACGGATTGGGGATCAACGGTGCCTCGGCCCGGTGGGCGGCTTCGAATTCGCTCACTAGATCTGCTTTGAGAGGATCGGGCACCGCGGTATTAGCGATCTCTTTCAGCGCCTCATCGGTGGTGGTTGCGTCAACCGCTGGTGCTGGCATCATCGCGCCGGTGCGCTCGAATTTGTTGCCCTTGAACTGCTGGTTGCACACCGCGCACGACGCCAGATAGTTTTCGTAGACGTAGGCCAACCACCAATAGACGGATTTGGGGCGATAGTGTTCGACGTCGCCGAAGGCAACCACCTTGGTTGGCGTCTCACAGTAGGCGCATTTGTCATGGGTCTCGGTCAACAACTGGTTCTTGGTGACCGACCACTTCGAAGGGAAGGACAGCTTGACGTCTTCGTTGGCCGCCACCTTGGCTCGAACCTCCTGCATCAGCTTGACCAGCCGCTTCTTCGGTGTGGCGCCGCGAAAGCTCGACGGGATAGCGTCTTTGGTGCGGACCCGTTGTAGCCGAATCATGACTCACCACTTTGATAACGCGCTTGCATCTTCTCCATCAGCTTGCGCTGTTCTTTGCTGAGAAAGACGCTTTCGGTGTCGTCGTCGGGGCGTTGCCCGATGCGGTCGGCGATCTCGTCCATCTTTTTGCGGTCGGCCGGCGTTTTGGTCTCCTTGTTGTGGAGCTCGCGATAGGTCGCCTTGTCGCGTTCGACGCTCAACGACTCGTCCGAGGCGTTGCCGAAGGCCTCGGTGGCGATCAGCTGGTTGAGCAAGAAGTTGCGGGGGTCGCCGTCGAATTGTTCGATCTTCAAACCGTCACTGCGGCGGATGCAGTAGTGCAGCGCGGTTGGAACGCTTTGCTGCGCCGTGACAACCGAATAAGTGGTCACCACCAGCTGCATCCGCGGCAAGCGATCAGTCAAGAAATGTAACAACCGGCGCTGCCATATGGGATGGAGATGGAGATCGACGACGTCGATCATCAGAAGTCCACGGGCGTTGAGCGGTTGTTTGTAGTCTTCGAAGATGCTGGTGATCTGGTACAGCAGATCACCGACCCAGGCGGCGACGTTTTGATAGCCATCGCTCAGCTGGTGCAGCGGCACCACCCCGTCCGGAGTGGTGAACATCAAGCGCCCCTGTTCTTTGTCGACATGCGAGAACACGATGTCGGACAGGAAGTCACTCAGCACATTGCGCACCACTTCGAGGCGCGAGCCGTCGTGGGTGTCATCGAGTTTCAAAGCCCAGTTTTCTAGCGGATTCAGCTCCGCCTGACGATCGAACAAGGAGGCTACGCTGCGCGCTCTGGGCTTCTTGAAGCCGCTGCTCGATGGGCTGTCGACCGAGCTGTCGACCGGGTTGTCGACCGGGCTGTCGGTCGGGTAGCCGACCGGACCGCTAGTCAGGCGCCGTGATGCACCGTAAGCCACCGTCAGGTAGCTGCGTGTGGTGTGCTCGAGGGCGGCGTCGAGAGGTTCGAGGGTCTTGTGGGCTCGTTCGAAGAATGCCTGGCGGTCTTCGCCGCGTCGAAACTCGAGCGAGATCTCGCGCTCCTGACCTTTGGCAGTTTCGATCTGGGCGACGATCGATCCGCTGTCGGCGCCGGCACGAATCCAGCTGTCGGTTTCACCGACCAACTCAGTCAAGGCATTCGAACCCGCCATCACCAACGCAACCGACTTCAGCACAGTTGATTTGCCGGTACCGTTCTCACCCAGCAGCACCGTCCACTTGCGGTTGTCGCCGCCTGGTAGGTCGAAGTCGAGCTCGGCCTGTTCGAAGCAGCGTAGATTGTTCAGGGAGAGGTGTTTTAGAAACATAGAGTGGCCTTTCCAATCAGCACATCACGAAAAAAGTCAGGTCTCAGCGTAACAGACGGTGGCGATCGTCCGCATCCTACGATGCAACTCCTACGATGCTAGCCCTACCGCACAGACCAACGTAAACGGGTCGGTAGAGGGGCCAAATCGGATGCGAATCGCTCAGTGCTGGGAGGACGGGGCGCACAGCGCCTCGTCGAGCTCGACGAGCGTGTCGAGTTCGCCGGGGTAACGGGCGGTGCAGCGTGAAACCGGCCAGTGGACGTCGATGTGATCGATAGCGACGGCATCGAGTAGACCGATGTGGGCGAGATAGGGGGCGCTGCCGAAGGCGGTCTTGAGGTCCATGCGGTAGGTTCGACGGAACGACTCGCCGTCCGCCGCGGTGGCTTTGACGCGGATCGTCGCGCCAACGCCAAAGCGGTTGGTCTGGCGCCCGCGGAGACGGATCTTGATCCAGTGACGGTTGTTGTCGTCTTGGTCGGTGAGGTTGCTGTGGTTGACGAAAAGTTGATTGGGCCAGCGATCCCCAGGCCACATACCGCCGAGGCTGGAGTAGAGGTCCTGGTCGCCGTCGTTGTCGACGTCGAAGAAAACGATACCGTGGCCTTTCTGGAGGTTGCCGAAGCCGTTGAGCCCCGAGATGTTCTCGGCTCGTAGTTCACAGGTGCGCCCCGAGCGCTGGCCGCTGTACATCAAGTTGGGCAGGATGAACCAAGGTTCGGGATCGCCGGTCCCGAGGTAGAAATCGAAGCAACCATCGTTGTCGAGATCGCCGTAGTTGGAGCCCATGGTTCCAATCGGCAATTCGTGACCGAGGAAACCTTCGACAACTTCGAATCGGCCGTTGTCGCCACGCCGCAGCAAGCGACTACGACCGGCTTCCGGTGTGCCGACGGTTTGACCATACACCGCCTTTTGGATTGCGGTGCGAGCGTCGGAGATGCCGGCCTGGAAGATCTCTAGCTGGCCGTCGTGGTCCACGTCGAGAAACGCCGCCAGGAACCCTACACCGAAGTGTTGGATGACTTCGAATCGGTTGCCGGTGTTGAGCAGCAGCACCCCGCGCCGGGCGATGGGACTCGACAGCAGCAGGTCGCCATCGCCGTCGCCGTCGATGTCGCCGAAGGTTGCACCGATGAAGGCACCGTCGTCCACTACCTCAGCCAGTCCCCAGGCATCTGTGATATCGACGAATTGGCCGTCGTCGTTGCGGTAGAGACCGGAGTCGAGGCGATCACGGGCGAGCACGCCGGAGACGAACGGCGCTCCGATACCCCAGCGTGCAACGAAGAGGTCGAGGTCACCATCGAGATCGATGTCGTCCCAAGCGGAGGCCCAGCTCATCGTCAACCTGTTGGGGTCGGTGGCCAAGCCGGCATCCCTAGTGATGTCGGTGAAAGTACCGCCGCCGAGGTTGCGCAGCAGACGGTCGGGCTGGAGCAGGCTGCCGACAAAAAGATCGAGCCATCCATCATTGTCGACGTCGGCGTGGGTGATGATGTGGGATTGAATCAGCCCGTCGAAGCCGGCATCCGCGGTGCGGTCGACGAATCGGTTGCCGTTGTGTTCGAAGTAACGCAGGGGGTCGAATGAGCCGCCGGTGACCAGGTCGAGATCACCGTCGCCGTCGAAGTCTTCCACCGCAACTCCTTTGCCGGCGTCGTAAACGTCGACGCCCCATACGGGGGCTTGGTCGACGAATTGCAGATGCTCATGATCTTCGGCAATTGCCTCGCTGGTCGGTCCGTAGAAGACCTCCATCATGGGACCTTCGTGCAAGCTCTGGGTCGGGATCTCGGCCGGTGATTCCCCGCGAGTGAGGTGGGTGAGATCGAGCAGCCATCGTACGAGCTCGCGGTCGCCTCGGTGCTCTTCTAGGAGCTGTGCATAAAGGGTGGATGCGCGGTGAGACGCCTCGGCTTTGGAATAGGTGCGCTCAAAAGGCAGCGAGCAGACTCGAGGAGCATGACTGGAGGCGGGATGGTCGCCCGAGTGGTTTGCCTGCAAGTCGGCGAGACAGTTCTCGGCCTCGCTCTGGCGTTGGTAGGTCAATGCCAGCCAAAAGAGTCGGTCGCGGTTGGCGCCATGCTCAGCAATCGTCGTTTCTAGGTCCTGGATCGCCTGGCCAAAAAACCCTTCGTTGAACGCAAATCGGGCTCGCGTTTCAGGGGCGGTGGTGTTGGCTAAGGGGGCCGAAAAGTCCCACCGGTTGCCCCCGTCACCGCGCTCCATCCCCCCGATGTTTTGCGCCCAGTAGAGCATGCCGTGGGTGACATTGACTGTGCCCGCAAGATCGCCGTCCCACAGCAGCCAAAATCCTCCTTGGGCCATGCCGGGGTAAAGCAGGATACCGGTCAGTCCGCCTAGGCAGGTTATGGCGAGTAGTACGGTGCCGAGTTGTCGAAGGCGCCGGCCGCGCTGGTGAGATGGCTGCATGCTTCAGGGGCTGGAAAGTCCGCAGCCGGCTGCGCTGCACCACAAGGCGGCAGGACGTGTCTCCAGAGTTGTTCGCGGGGCAGGGTAGCAGCTGGTGAAGAGCCTTGAGGGGTTGCATCGATAATGACCAGCCGAATGGTCAGCCGGTCTCAGCTCGCCAGGTCTTCCGAGGCAAACCAGCCCACCGCGAAAGCGTTTCGTCATCCAGAGTCAGCTTTCGGCCCTCGATGTTGGTTTTGCACAATCTTGTCGACCAGCAGTGCGCCTAATCTCGTCAGCAGGACGCGACGTGGTACCCGCAAGGCCGTCGCCGCGAGATCTTGTTTTACGAGGAGAGCTGCAATGCACAATCTACGGTCGATCAGGCCGGTGGTCGGACTGGTGTTGTTCTGTTGGTTGACCCCAAGCGAAGCGACGGCGCAGACTAAGCTGCTGCGCTTCCCTGATATCCACGACGACCAGGTGGTGTTTACCTATGCTGGCGATCTCTGGCTGGCAGGGACGTCGGGTGGGACCGCCACCCGACTGACCGCCCATCCCGGCATCGAAGTTTTCGCCAAGTTCTCGCCGGACGGCCAGTACATCGCCTTCACCGGTCAGTACGACGGCGACGAGCAGGTTTATGTGGTGCCGACGGCCGGTGGTAGCCCGCGGCAGTTGACCTTTTACCCCGCCGCAGGACCGCTACCGCCGCGTTGGGGTTATGACAATCAGGTTTACGGTTGGACGCCAGACGGCACCAGCGTGCTGTTTCGTTCGTTACGTGACGGTTGGGACGTCGGTGATAGCCAACTCTTCACCGTGTCGCTGAACGGTGGCCTGCCGACCGCCCTACCGATGCCGGAGTCGGGGGCCGGCGACTTCTCACCTCGCGGTGATCAGGTGGTGTATTCACCTTTGGTGCGAGATTTCCGACACTGGAAACGTTATGAGGGTGGCTGGGCGCAGGAGCTCTACATATTCGACCTCGCGACCCACGCCGCCACACCAGTGACTGACCACCCCCGTGCTGACCGCGATCCGATGTGGATCGACGACACCATCGTGTTCACTTCAGACCGCGACGGCAAGAACAACCTCTTTGTTTATGACACGACTGGCGGTGGCGTGACCAACACTGCCACTACCCAACTGACTCACTATCGCGAATGGGATGTGCGTTGGCCGAGTGCGGACCATGCTCGCGGCCGGATCGTCTATGAACTCGACGGTGAGTTGCAGGTACTCGATCTGTCGACTGGCGATAGTCAGTCAATAGTGATCCGGGTGCCGGATGATGGGGTCTCGAAACGTCCCTCTCGGGTTTCGGTTGCGGGGCGGGTGGCCGACATCGGTCTCAGCCCGCGTGGTGAGCGGGCAGTGCTCTCTGCCCGCGGCGATATTTTTACCGTGCCGGTCGAGCGTGGCCCGACCCGTAATCTGACCCGTACGTCGGGAGCGCATGATCGCGAGCCAGCGTGGTCGCCGGATGGTCGCCAGATTGCGTTCGTTTCCGATCAAAACGGTGAGGAGGAGATCTGGCTCGTTGACCAGGATGGCAAGAGCCCGCCGCGACAGCTCACCGATGGCCATCGCGGCCGACTCCACGATCTTGCCTGGAGCCCAGATGGCGAGCGTATCGCCTACCGTGATCACGGGTTGCGGTTGTACCTGGCTGACGTAGACAGCGGCCGCCATCGCCAAATTGCCGACGATCCCGCAGTTTTCGGGCTTTCGTTCGCTTGGTCACCTCATGGTGGGCATCTGGCGTTCTCCCTCGGCCATGCCAACGGCAACCGTTCGCTCTACCTGTGGAGTGCGATCGACGACCAGGTCCGTCAGCTAACCGACGAGATCTTCAGCGAGAGCTCACCGACCTGGGGGCCGAACGGTGACTACCTGTTCTACTTGAGCACCCGCGAATGGAGTCCGCAGCTCGGTTCGTTCGAATTCGACTATGTGCTCGATCGTGAAGTCCTGGTGTATGCGCTGGCGTTACGTGACGACGTGGCTCATCCCTTTCCGCCGCGCAGCGACGAAGCGACGATCGACGTTGAGCCCACCGACAAGGACAAAGAGGCTGATGGCAAAAGCCAAGGCAAGGACAGTAACGGCGGCAAAAACGACGACGCACCTGAAACTTCCAGCACGGAAGACAACAAGCCGATCCGTATCGACTTTGATGGTCTCGCGCAGCGGGTAGCTCGGGTACCGCTCGCGGCGGACAATTACATCGCGTTGTCTGCGGTCGAGGGGCACCTGCTGGCCTTTCGCGTCGGCGCGGCGTATTACGGGCGCCAAAGTGATGTGTCGCCTGGGATCCGCGTCTTCGCATACGACAGTCGAGAGGACTCGATGTTGATCGAAGACCTGCGGGCTGCCGCATTTTCGGCCGACGGCAAGAAGCTGTTGGTTGATCAGCAGGGTAGCCTCAAGCTCATTGACACCAAAGCGAAGGGTGCCGATGGTGGCAAAGTACTCAATCTCGGCGGGCTCGCAGTTGATCTGGTGCCGGACGAGCAATGGCGTCAGATCTTCCATGAGGTTTGGCGGCGTTTTCGAGACTTCTTTTATGTCGAAAACATGCACGGTTATGACTGGGAGGCCCTGCGGCGGCAGTACGAACCCTGGCTCGAACATGTCGCCCATCGGTCAGATCTCAACTATGTGATCTCCGAGATGATCGGCGAACTGAGTGCTTCCCACACCTATGTTTCTGGCGGCGACTTCGAGGCCCCCCGGCGACCTGACGCAGCGCTGCTCGGAGCCCGCTTCGAGCTCGATACCGCAGCCGGTCGTTACCGCATTTCCAAGATCTTCGACGGTGACAACGCTGAGGACGCCTATCGTTCGCCGTTGACCGAGGTTGGTGTGAATGCCAGTGTCGGCGACACGCTGCTCCGGATCAACGGTCGCGAAGTGGGATCCAACGACAACCCCTATGAGCTGCTGCGGCATGCGGGGGGTGGGCCGGTGGAGGTGACTCTCTCTAGCGAAACTTCTAGCGCGACCTCTTCCGAGCCGCGCACCGTGCTGGTCCAGCCGATCCGCAGCGAAGACAATCTGATTTATCTTGAGTGGATTCGCCGCAATCAGCATCGGGTGGCTGAGGCCAGCGGCGGGCGTCTGGGGTACATCCACATCCCAAACATGGGTGCCAGCGGCATCCGCGAGTGGATCAAGTGGTTTTACGGCCAGCAGCGTAAAGACGGTTTGGTGATCGACGTCCGGTCGAATGGTGGCGGCAACGTCTCGCCGATGATTATCGAGCGCTTGCGTCGTGAGCTGTTGATGGTCGACTTCGGTCGTAACCAGGACTTTTCGAGCTCGTATCCAAGGGTGATGTTTGCCGGACACTTGGCTTGTCTAGTAGACGAAGACACGGCGTCCGACGGTGACCAATTCGCGTGGGTGTTCAAACAAGCTGGCCTCGGTCCGCTGGTCGGCAAGCGCTCTTGGGGTGGGGTGGTTGGCTACTTCAATCGTGGGCCGTTGATCGACGGCGGCAGTGTCTCGGTCGCCGAGTCGGGCACCGCTGGACCGGATGGCCAGTGGGTGATCGAGGGTTATGGTGTCGAACCGGATGTCGAGGTGGAGAATCCGCCGGCGGCGTTGCTGGCCGGGCGCGATCCACAGCTCGAAAAGGCGGTGGAACTGCTGCTCGCCAAGCTTCGCACCGAGCCGGTTGGCATCCCGCAGACGGCGCCGCCATCACCGGTCAAAACGCAGCACGGGAGCCGACAAGGGACAGTCCCTCGTTGAAGACCGTATCGGGGCGCCGGTGGTGGCACGGTCGGTTGCGGCAGACCCTACCGTCTCTGCCACCGGCGCCATTTCTGGATACGATGGAGGTCGAGATCGGGTAATAGGAGGCTGATGGTGCAAAACATTCGCTACGTGTTACGAGGTTTGTCGCGAAATCCTGGTTTCACTTGGGTTGCGGTAGTGACACTGGCGCTGGGGATCGGCGCCAACACGGCAAT
>JAJCXO010000191.1 GCA_029263395.1 Acidobacteriota bacterium
CCCCCTTCATCACAGGTGCCGGCAATAGGCGGGCCGGCCGAGAACGTACAGCCTCGAATCGAGCCCGGCCCGAGTTGCAGGCTGTAGGCAAACTCTCGGGACTTTTCGTTCAATTGACGCAAGTCGCTGATCGTAAAGTCCCAGCCTGTCGTTTGGAGTTCCTCGACCACGGGTACTGTGGCCCTGGCAATCTTCAGCCGATCGAAAAGGCCAAAGCTCTTGTATTCAGTATTGGCCGTTGGTGATAGATACGCTTCAAAATCTAACAGTAGATCGCGTTCTTGTTTCGTTTTGTTCCAGTAAATCAAGCCGAAAGTCGCAATGGGTAAAATGATCATCAAACCTGCGAGCGCCAACCAGCGCGGCAGAACATCATTCGACATTGTCTTGGCCTCCCAAACATAGTTTTTGTCTTAATAAGAAAACAACCATGTAGCTCTACATGGTAAAAAGAACTACTGCCCCTGTCTAACAACTGGGGATGAATTCTTTGCAAGCCTGCGAGGTTGTTAGCTCGCTGTTTGTCTCTATCGCTGTGCCGAGACTACTCTCGGTTCTGCTCTAATTCATCTGCTCTGTCCAACCTCCTGTCAAGGCTTTTGACTATTTTGCCTTCGACAAGAGTTCTCCCATAACAATTGACCCTTTAATTACATCGCCACCCTAAGGAGGAACCAATTCTTGTGACTGTTCTTTGTCTATTGTCCTCGAGTCAAATCGAGAACACCTAGGCATGACCGCGGTCCGCTGACACAAGTCATGCCACTCTCCCAGAAGAGTTCACCTTCAACGATCCACGTCGCGTCAGCCCAAGGACAACACGAGTGTACCATAAGACAATGAACGACAAGAATTGATGACGAGCCCGTCACCCAGGCAGGTTCCTCGGCTGCTTGGGAAGATCAATCGGTACGCGTGCATGCCTTGCGGAGCCCCATCAACTGCCTGCGCAACGGCACATTGTCTTGATGAGACCCAAGAATGACTGCTGACTACATAACATCGTCTTGGTGCGATCGAGAACGCCTATGGACGGCGCAACACCTGTTTGTTGCGCTTCATTGAAATATGTTGCAAGTTGCATATTGCTCTGTTGAGACAAGCTGGCGTTTGTAGAGGGTCTGATGGGTTTGTTGAGCTCGTCGGACCTTTACTCCCAGTCGAGATCGATGACTCACCGCAACCTCACTCTCCTTTAGAACTCCCGACAAACCAGTCGTAGATCGCCGGTAACACGAGCAGGGTCAGCAAGGTAGACGTGACCAAGCCTCCGATGACAACGGTGGCGAGGGGCCGTTGCACTTCTGCCCCGGCGCTGGTGGCCAGGGCCATCGGGATAAAGCCGAACGAGGCCACCATGGCAGTCATCAACACCGGCCGTAGCCGAGTCATGGCTCCGACGCGGGCAGCCTCATCGACGCTGAGCCCGTGTTGGCGTTGTTCGACGATGGTGGACATCAGCACCACCCCGTTGAGGACGGCAATGCCGAACAGGGCGATGAAGCCCACCCCGGCCGAAATCGAGAACGGGTAACCTCTCAGCAGGAGTGCAACCAGGCCACCGGTGATGGCCAATGGCACATTGAAGAAGATCAGCGTCGCCAAGCGAGCTGAGCCGAAGGTGGAGTAGAGCAGGACAAAAATCAGCAGGAGAGCCAGGGGAACCAGCACGGCGAGACGTGCCGAGGCGGCTTCCAGGTTCTCGAATTGGCCACCCCATTCCATGGTCCATCCCGGCGGCATAGTGACCTCTGCGTCCACCGCGGCTTGGGCCTCGGCGACAAACGACGCCAGGTCGCGACCGCGGACGTTGGCCTCGATATTGATCCGTCGACTGATGCGGTCGCGGCTGATCTGGGCCGGACCATCTTCGATCTGGATGTCGGCGAGTTGAGCCAAGGGAATCTGGCGCGGGGCGGCGCCGGCCTTGGCAGGCGCCAAAACCCGCAGATCGCGCAAGCGGTCCAGGTCGGCCAACACCTCGGCGCCGAAGCGAGCCTGGAGCACAAAACGTTTCTGACCCTCCAAAACCACCCCAAGCTCACGGCCGCCGATGGTCTCGACAACGTCGAGCACGTCAGCAGCGTTGATGCCATACCGTGCGATGGCGCGACGGTCGACGCGGATTCGGAGCATCGGCAAACCGAGGGTCTGCTCAGCTTTGACGTCAGCTGCTCCCGGGACTTGCTGAAGGACGTTTGCCACCTCGTCGGCTTTCTGTTTGAGCAAGTCTAGATCGTCGCCATAAATGTGCACCGCGAGATCGGAACGGACCCCGGAGATCAGCTCCGAAACTCGCAGCTCAATCGGCTGGGAGTAACTGAAGATGGCGCCGGTCACATTCGCCTGCATCGCCTCGTCAATCGCCTCGATCAAAGCTTCCTTAGTGTTGAAGCGCCAGCTTTCTCGCGGCGCCAACATCAGGTAAGTGTCGCTGATTTCAACCCCCATAGGATCGGTGGCAATTTCTGCCCGTCCGGTGCGAGAAATGACAGTTTCGATTTCCGGGAACTGCTCTTTCAAAACCTTTTCCGCCACTGTCGAAATTTTGTTGGATTGCTCGAGCGAAATCGACGGCAAACGCCAGATCTGCATGGCGATGGCGCCCTCGTCGAGGCGCGGAATGAATTCGGCACCGAGGAACGGTGCAATCCCCAAGCTGGTGAGGAAGAGGAGCACTGCCACGCCGACGGTGACCTTCTTGTGCCGCATCGACGTGCGCAACATCGGCACATACAGTCGTTTGGCGAAGCGAAACAGGAACGGCTCCTTTTCTGAGACCCGTTTCAGGAAAAGGCTCGCCAGCACTGGCATCAGGGTCAAGGCGCAGATCAGCGACGCTGCCAGCGCAAACACCACCGTCAGCGCCATCGGCCCAAACATCTTGCCTTCGATGCCCCGCAGCGCCAGGATCGGCAGGTAAACGATCATGATGATGCCGACCGCAAACACCACCGGACGAGCCACCTCATGGGCCGCTTGGCGGACTTTCTCCAGGTGGGGCAACGGGTCGTTCCGGCGCTCGTGGAGCTGCCGGACGATGTTTTCGATCATCACCACTGAGCCATCGACGATCAGGCCGAAGTCGATGGCACCGAGGCTCATCAAGTTACCGGACAAACCGGCATACCGCATGCCGATGAAGGCTGCCATCATCGACAACGGGATGGCCGATGACACGATCAGTCCGCCGCGCAGGTTGCCGAGGAGGAGCAGCAGCACCAGGATAACCAACAGCCCACCTTCGCCCAGGTTCGTGGCAACCGTCCGGATGGTGCGTCGCACCAGCTCGGTGCGGTCATAAAACGGGTCAATCCACACACCCTCGGGCAGAGTCTTCTCGACCTGGGCAATTTTGGCCTTGACCCGGTCGACAACAACCCGCGAATTTTCGCCGATCAACATCATGACGATGCCGACCACCGCTTCGCCGCGGCCGTCACGGGTCACCGCACCTTGGCGAATCATCGGTGCCAGCTCAGCTCGGCCGACATCACCGACGCAAACTGGGGTGCCGCTTTTGTCATGACTCAAGACCACCGATTCGAGGTCCTCCAACGTTTCCACCAGTCCCTCGCCGCGGATCAGGTACTGCTCACCGCCCCGGGCGATGTAGCCACCACCGACGTTACGATTGTTGGCCTCGATGGCCTCAAAAACGTCGCCTACCGCCAACCCGTAAGACACTAGGCGGTCCGGGTCGAGGGTCACCTGATAGGTCTTGAGCTGGCCGCCGAAGGAGTTGACTTCGACAATGCCGGGCACTGAACGCAGTTGGGTGTTGACGATCCAGTCGAGAATCGTGCGCAGCTCCATCGGTGTGTAGCAGACGTTGTCCTGCGGCGCATCCTGCGAGCTACCGGTTGGTGCAACACTGGCCTGATCGGGTTCGGCGGGCGAACACATCGGCTCGCCCCGGACCTCGAATTGATAAATCTCCCCGAGGCCGGTCGAGATTGGCCCCATCTCGGGCTCACCGTAGCCCTCGGGAATTTGTCCCCGAGCGACTGTGAGGCGTTCCGCCACCAGTTGGCGGGCCCAGTAGATGTCGGTCCCTTCTTCGAAAACCACCGTCACGACGGACAGACCAAATTTTGAGACCGAGCGGATCTCTTCAATTTTTGGCAGGCCGCTCATGGCGGTTTCGACCGGGAAGGAAATGAAATTTTCGACCTCTTCGGGTGCCAGACCGGGGCTATTGGTGAGGATCTGAACTTGGACGTTGGTCACGTCGGGTACCGCGTCGATCGGCAGTTTGGCGAGGGCGCCTAGACCGAAGACGACGACAAGCAACCAGAGCACCAGGACCAGGAATCGATTGTCGAGAGACGAGTCGACGAGTTGTTTGATCATGGGTCGACTCCTCTCAGTGGCTGTGGCCGCCGCCAAGGTTCTCCTTGGAGAGCGCAGATTTCAGCAGGAAGGATCCTGCCACCACCACGGCGTCGCCAGCCTCGATGCCGGCGTGGCCGTCTTTGGGAAGGACTTCGACAAAACCGCCGGCTTGACGGCCGGTGCGGATCTCTCGGCGCTCGAAGCGTCGCTCTCCCACCGCAATGAAGAGGAGGTGTTCGTCGCCGTCGCGTACCACGGCGCTTTCTGGCACCACCAAGCTGGTAGGCCGGGCGCCTGAGCTGCCGCTGATGTGGGGATCAATCAGCCCTACTTCCACGAACATCCCCGGGCGCAGCCTTCCGTCGGGGTTCGCAACGTCGAGCCGGGCCCGTATCGTGCGGGTGTCGGTGTCGACCCGGGCGCTCAAGAACGAGACCGTACCTTCGAAAACAGCGTCCGGAAACGCATCCACTCGTGCCCGGGCGCGGTCGTCGATATGGACGCTGCCGAGGTCTCTTTGATACACGTCGATCCAGATCCATACGCGGCTGAGATCGGCCAAGGTGAAGAGGTTGCGTTCGGGCGTAACCAATTCACCAAGAGTGGCGTGTTGCTCGACGACGGTGCCGGCGAAGGGGGCTCGCAGGGGATAGATCGAAGCCTTACGGTCATCGTAGGTCAGGGTGTCGATCTGTTCTTGGCTCAAGCCGTAGAGTTGTAACGTCTCTTCCGTGGTGCGGAGGCCCGCCGTCGCCTCGCGCAGTTTGGCTTCGGCCTCCAGCACCCTTTGTTCGGATGCGATGCGGTCCTCAAACAGACTCTGCACTCGATCGAAGCTCGTGCGAAGCAGCTCCTCGTGGGCTTTTGCTTGCAGGTAAGCCGCTTTCGTCTGACCGAGCTCGATCGAGTCAATTTCGGCCAGCTTTTGACCCAGGCGGACTTTTTGGCCGAGCAGGGCATCCACCTGATG
>JAJCXO010000192.1 GCA_029263395.1 Acidobacteriota bacterium
CCTCCCGCCGGGAGAATACCCTTCGATCAACACCTCAGGTGCTCCAACGGTGGGAGAACACCCTTCCGGCGTGGCAACAAGCGCTCAACCGGCGGTGGGGCGCGAGATCGAGGGTGGCAGAGATCATCCCGCGCCGGTAAAAGACCTGTAGGATCCTGGACAACGTCGACAGTCGGCGCAAGAACGCTATGCCTGGGGCGCTAGAGATGCTCATCGTACCGCAAAAGGTGTGAGGTCGATGTGATTCCGTCAGTGAGCGGCACGACGATGAGGTGATCGAGGCTCACGACTGCACGTCGGCCACGATCACCGATATGATTGGTGCGTTATGGAGAGCAGTGCCCCGAATGGCCGGCAGCCAGACCCGGAAGAACTGACTCAGCTTCTCGAAGCACATCGCGACGGTGATGCCAATGCCTTCGAGCGTTTGATCGAGCTCGTTTATCCACAGCTCTATCGTTCTGCCCGGCAGCAACTGGCGAAACAGTCGTCGGAGACCAGTCTCGATGCCACTTCGTTGGTCAACGAAGCCTATCTCCGGTTGGTGCGAGAAACCGGCGTCGACTGGAGTGACCGTAGTCATTTCTACGCTGTTTCAGCCCTCACGATGCGGCGTATCCTGGTCGACCAGGCGCGCCGACGATGGGCTCAGAAACGTGGCTCGGGGCAGCGGCCAGTGACGTTGGAGGCCGACCAGCTGTCGATGCATTCGCAGGCTGAGCTGATTCTGGCAGTCGATGAGGCGGTGCACGAACTGGAGGCGTTCAACGAACGGTTGGCACGGGTGGTCGAATGTCGCTATTTTGCCGGTTTGACCAGTGAAGAGACAGCCTCAGCGCTCAAAATCTCGGTGCGAACCGTCGAGCGTGACTGGCTGCGCGCTCGGGCATGGCTGGCTGACAAGCTGGAAGAGACTTCTTAGTCGGATGGGATCTGGTCAGTCCTGCGTCACCATCACCATGGCTTCGCGCCAACGTTGCGACCACTCCGGATCGTCTCCGAGCTTACCTTCAGCCGCCTGTAGCCGGGCTTTGGCATCGCTGTGCCGACCCTGTTTGCGGTCGACCGTCGCCAGCAAGACATCGACCCGCCACCGCCAGGGCGAGTCTTCGATGCCGGCGTAGACGGCGCGTGAGGTGGTCAGCGCTTGCCGGGCGCGGTCGAGTTCGCCCGCATCGAGCCGCACGCTGCCAAGGCCTCGCCAGACGCGGCCAAAACTGGGATGGTCTTCGGGCAGATGCTGCCGAAAGATCGCCAGCGACTCTTCGAACAACGCCGTGGCTTCTTGCAATCGGCCCGCTCGGTGGAGCACTTCTGCGAGTTGAGCCTGACTTTGGGCGACCCGCGGATGGCTCGGTCCGAAGACGTCTTTTCTCATCTCGAGAGCCTGCCGGTAGAGCGCCGCTGCTTGTTCGAGATCGTCGCGTCGGCTCAGCGAAGCTGCCAGGTTGCCGAGGCTGTTGGCGATGCGGGGGTGAGAGTCGCCATAGAGGCCTCGCTTCAATTCGATCGACTGCTGGATCGCTTGGTCACCTTCCTCCCAGCGTTCGAGTTGCCACAGGCCATTCGCCAGGTTGTTCCAGCCGGTGGCGACTTCGGGATGCAGGTCGCCGTAGTGCCGACGGAAGATCGCCAGCGCCTCCCGCAACATCGGTTCCGCCTCCTGTGGCCGTTCCTGGAGTCTGATGGCCCAAGCCAGGCCCGACAAGGTGTCGGCGATGTCGACGCCGTCCGGATCTTGGCGGCGCTGAATGTCGAGTGCGGCACGGAATCGGGCTTCCGATTCCCGGTGTTGGCCAATCGAGCGCAGGTAATAACCGAGACTGGACAGTGTCCGGGCGTTGTCGAGATGGTCCTCACCCAAGAATCGACGCCGCTGTTGTAACGCCTCTTCGAGCAGGGTCAGTGCCTCTGGATCGTCGCGCTCCAACAGGAGTTGGCCGAGCTCTTCCTGAGCCGCGGCAATTTGGGGATGGGCCTTGCCATGCAAACGCTGGCGCAGGGCCAACACATCTCGGAGCAGGGTTTCGGCCTCCTCGTAGAGACCGAGGCCTTGGTAGACCTTACCGAGGTAAGTTTTCACCTCGGCTTTGACGTCGGGCTCCTCGGCCAACTCCGCCTCGGCGCGGGCGACACCGTGGGCCACCAGGTCAGCGGCGGAGAGCTCAGGACCGAGGCCCCGGTTGGGATCGCCTGCACCATAAAGTCCGAGCGCAAAGGCTTGAATACGTTGGGCTCGATCACGCTCGCGCAGAATCTTGCGCGCTTGGGCGGTGACGGTCACCGAATAACCAACCAACAGCACGATCAGCAGTGCTGCCACCGCCACTGCCCAACGATGGCGCCGAACGAACCGATTCGTTCGATAGCCGAAGGAGTCGGGCCGTACACTCAGCGGCTGGTGGCGGCGAGTGCGTTTCAGGTCCTCGACCAATTCGGCCACCGATCGGTAACGCTGCTCCGGTTGCGAGCGCATCGCTGCCTGGATGATCAGGTCGAGGTCGCCGCGCAGTGCTTGCACCAGGGTTCGGGGGCGGGTCCTACGGGCGGTGGCTATTGCTGCTGCCCTTTCTGCCGTCACTGCGCTGACCGCTGCACTGAGTGTCCGCCACGGCGCCAGCTCCGAACGTTCGTCGACGGCTTGTGACTTGGCAGCCGGAGCCACCTCGCGGCCGCGCTCGCCGGACAACAGCTCGAACATCAGCAGACCGAGCTGGTAGACGTCGGACGCTGTTGTTACCGGCTCGCCGCGGAGCTGTTCGGGGCTTGCGTAGAGCGGTGTGATCGCTCGCGAGCCGGAGGGTGTCGTCGAGCGGAGATCGGCACCCGAGACGTCGAGTAGTTTGGCGATGCCGAAGTCGAGCAGCTTGATCTCGCCCTTTGTCGTAACCAGGATATTCGACGGCTTGAGGTCACAGTGGGCAACCAGGTTCTGGTGTGCGTAGTGCACCGCGTTGGCCACGTCTTCCACCAAGCGTAAGCGTTCGGCGAGACCCAGGCGATGCTCGTCGCAATAGCGGTTGATCGGCTGGCCCTCGACCAGCTCCATCGCCGAGTAGGGCCGACGATCCTCAGTGACGCCGCCATCGTAGAGTCGGGCGATGCTGGCATGCTGGAGCGAGGCGATAATCTGGCGTTCCTGCTCGAACCGACGGCGTGCCTCAGGGGTGTCGGAGCCCGGTCGCATGACCTTGACCGCAACCCTCTGCTCGAAATGACCATCGTCGCGTTCGGCCAGGTAGACCACACCCATGCCACCGCGGCCGATCTCCTCCAGGATCCGGTAGGGCCCGACGCGGTCCGGCCTCGGCTCGGCATCGGACTCGAGATCCTCCCCTCGCCACAGCTCGGCGGCGGCGGCGTCTTCGAGTATCGAAGGTGGGTGGTCACTGAACGCCAGCAGGCGCTCGACCCGGGCCCGCAAGTCGACATTGTCACCGCAGGCCTGATCGAGGAAAGCCGAGCGTTTGTTGCTCGGCACATCGAGGGCGGAATCGAAGACCTCGTCGACCCTTGCGTCTAAGTCTTGTCGGCTGCTCCGGTGGTTTGTCACCTGCCAAGCATAACCGTCTGGACATCAAACGTTGAGTAGACCTGCTGCCGATACTTGGCGATCGATCGGCAACGCTGGAGGGGCGACCTGCGATCATTCCGCGCTCGGGATCGACTCCAATTTCTGGCGAGTCTGTGCATTGTCGGGATCGAGCTCCAGCGACTTGGCGTAGAACTTGGCTGCTAGATCGAGCTCGCCGCGAGCTCGGTGGCCATCGGCGAGGCTGTCCCAGACGCTGGCGGTTTCAGGGTGGGCTTCGGTGTTGAGTTCGAAAACGGCGACGGCGGCGTCAGGGTTCCTCTGGGTGATCAGCAGTCGGTAGCCGAAGAAGTTGATCGCCCGCAGATTGTTCTCGCCAGCGCGCAGAGGGTCGTTCGTGTAGGTATGGTAGGCGGCAGTCGCAGCCTCGATGCCTGACGTTTCGAGGGCCGCCGCCATACGTTCGAGCAGCGTGGGGAGCTCGATGCGACTCAACACCAGCGGTGCTGGCGGTTGACCGCGAGTCGGCAGTCCCCATTCGACGTCCAAGCTGTTGACATACAAAGTCCCACCCCCTGGCGTCACAGCGATGCCGTTGGGGTTGGAGAATCGTGCGGCGGCGGGAGCTCCGCCGGCAATACCTCGATGGTGGCTGCCGGCGAACGCCGAAACACTGCCATCGAGACCAACCCGGTAGATCTGGTGGGTCCCGAAGCTGGTGACGTATAGGTGCCGGTTGGCGAACACTAGATGGCCGAGCCAACTGTCCGGGATTTCGGTCAGCGTTTCGACCTTGCCGTCCAACGAGATCTTCAGCACCACTGAACGACCGAAGCCGACGACATAGAGCGTCTCATCCGGGCCGAAGGTGATGCCGTTGGGGCAGCCCGAAAGGCTGCCGACGAGGCTGGCCAACTCGCTGACGTCGCCGTTGGGGGTGATGCGGGATATCGAGTTGTTTCGGCAGTTGCAGACGTAGAGCGTGTTGTCCGGCGCAATGGCGATGCCGACCGGACCGGCTAGCCCTTCGGTGGCAAACGGCGTCACGTTACCGAGGCGATCGATTTTGCTCACCGTGTTGGCACTGAAGTTCGATTGGAAGAGGTTGCCGCGGTTGTCGAAAGCGTTGCCCGAGGCGCCGTAAAGGCCGGTGGCAAAGGGGAGCACCTCGCCGTCGGGAGTGACCTTCCACACGGTTTCGGCGAAGTCGGCGACGTAAACGCTGCCGATCTGGTCCACCGCGACGCCACCGATCCCCCAACTCTTGTCGATCACGGTCATCGTTTGGACCCGGTCTTCGATCAACGCCTTGTCGCCCGCTTCCCAGGCTGCGGCGTTGGTAGTGATCGACGCGACCATCATGATGGCAAGACCCGCCTTGGCAAGACTCGCCTTGGCGAGACCTGCCTTGACGAGACCAGTGGTGATTTTGGTGGGACCCATTGTGGTAAGACGATTTGGAACGCTCATTTTTGACCTCCTTGAAGCTCAGTGGTTCGTTGTCAGTTTCGGCCTGGGCCCGTGTAGATGGCCATGAGGGCGGGGTGAGGCGTGGCTGAGGCTGTTCTGAGGCGGCTATAATCGAGGGGTGAGCACAGGTGCCGCAGGGCTTCGTTTTGACGACTTCGAGCTGCGACCGGAAAGCGGTGAGCTGTTCCGGGGAGCGCTGCCGGTTCGGCTTCAGCAACAGCCAGCCAAAGTTCTCGAACTGCTTGCCCGTCAAGCCGGACGGGTGGTGTCGCGTGACGAGATCGCCTGTGCGATCTGGGGTGAGGACCACTTCGTCGACGCCGAGCAGGGGCTCAACTATTGCGTGCGGCAGATCCGCATCGCCCTTGGTGACGAAGCCGGGACGCCGCGTTTCATCGAGACCGTTCCACGTCGCGGTTACCGCTTCGTGGCATCGGTCGAGCCGGCGCCGCCTCTCGCCCCGGTGCCGCAAGTTGCCCCGGTGCCGCAAGTCGCCCCGGTGCCGCAAGTTGCCCCGGTGCCGCAAGTCACACCAGCTATCACCCGGGGCTCGGCACCGACCACAAGCCGACGGGGTCCGCTGTTCGTGGTGGTCGCCCTGTGTGCGACGGTGATGGTGATCGTCGGTATGCGCTCGGCGGTCCACCGGGCTGATGCCGGTACTGCTACTCGTGCTGATACCAGTATCGAGGCGACGCTCTCGCCGTTGCCAGAGACCAACGACGGTATCCCGCACGAGGCGCACGAGGCCTATCTCCAAGGGGTTTACCTAGCCGACAAGCCGCAGGTCGAAGAGCGAGCCCGGGCTGTCGAGCCACTGGAGCGGGCGATGACTCTGGCACCCGGCTTCGCACCCGCTTACGCCGCCTGGGCCAACCTCCAGCTCAGCCTCTTTCGGCCACCGCGCGAGGTGTTGCCGCACATCGAAACAGCCGCCGACCGCGCCCTGGCCCTCGATCCGAATCTGGCCTTGGCCCACATCGTCAAGGCTCAGGTGGCCAAGTTCCGGCACAGCGATTGGGTGACCGCCGAGACTGCGTTCCGTCGCGCCCTCGAGCTCGACCCGGAATCCATCGAGGCGCTCCTCGCCTACGGTCAACTGCTCTCCGCTCTCGGCCGTCACGACGAGGCGATCGCTACCGTCCAGCGCGCCCGTGGCCTGGATCCGGCGAGCGCCTTGATCACCGCCGACCTCGGTTACTATTACTACTACGCCCGTCGTTTCACTCTGGCTGAAAAAACCGCTCGGGCCACCCTCGAACTCGAGCCCGCCAATATTTGGGCATGGGCTTGCTTGATTTTCACTGCCCTTGAGCGTGGCGACCACGAGGGCGCAGTGACCGCGGCGCGGGACCAACTCGCCGCCGAGATCGCCGCAGGGCGGGCCGAGCCGCCGGCTACCGTGCCCCAAACCCTCGACGATTTCTGGCGCATTCGCCTGGCGATCTACCAGCGTTGGCGAGACCGCGGTTTCTACATCTCGCCGTCCGCCGACGCCATGCTCTATCTTGCTCTCGGCGAGCGCGAACACGCCCTGGAACTGCTCGAGCAGGCCTGCGAAGAGCGCTCGCTTTCCGTTATGCTCGCCGTCGACCCGCGGTTCGACGCCCTGCGGGATGAGCCTCGTTTTGTTCGGGTCCTGACGTGTGGTGGCCACGTCGCCAAGTCGGCGACAACCTGATCGATTTGTCTCTCGACTCTACTGAGGCCCGGCACGATCACCAACCCTGATAAATTGAGACCAACCAAACACTTGTGTCATGTCCGATGACCCATCTCGGCAAAGGAGCGAACCCTTGAACGCGAACTCTGAATTGCTGCTTCGACAGTTCCGGTACGCCTCGCTTGGCGTGATCTTGTTGGGCTTGGCAGCCGCCTATGAGGCTCAGGTACCCATCATCCAACCGGGCGCACCCGGCGAGCCAGCGCGGGAGCTGAGCGCCGCCGAAGCGATCGAGATTGCCAATACCGGATTTTCGCCGGACGATTCACGCTTCATGCAGGACATGATTCCGCACCATCACCAAGCCGTCGAGATGGCCGCGTTGGTGGCCGATCGCACCAACCGACCCGAGCTGATCGACGTGGCTGGGCGGATTGATGCTTCGCAAGGCGACGAGATCGAGTTCATGCAGCAGTGGCTGCGCGAGCGCGGCGAAAAGGTTCCGGATCCGACCGCGCACGAGGCGATGCACACCGACCACGAGATGGCCGGCATGGCAACGCCGGAACAGATGGCCGAACTGGCGGCATCGGACGGCACGGCATTCGACCGGTTGTTTCTGAAGCTGATGATCGCCCATCACGAGGGTGCGGTGAAAATGGTCGACGAGCTGCTCGAACAGCCGGGATCAGCCTACGACCCGGTATTGTTCGAGTTCACCTCGGATGTCACCAACGACCAAGAGGCCGAGATCGAGCGTATGAATGCGCTCCTCGTCGGACTGTCGACCGACCCGCGGGCGGGGCTGACCCCCGGTTTCGACAACGCTGGCCAGGCGCTACTGAACTTGGAGCTCGTGGCCTCGCTACCCAAACCTTCCGGTTTCTTCGACCCAGACAACCCAGCAGGGCTGCCGCCGAAACGCCCGAAGACAAAGACTGACGAGCCGGCCGAGGAGCACAAAGACGCTGACGACCAAGACGCTGACGATGAGAAGTCGGATGATGACTCAGACGACGACGATCGATCGCCGTTGCTGAGTTTTGCCAATACTGACATGGCCTTTGCCGGTGACGTGATGGTGGCCGGTAACTACCACGGCTTCAACATCTATCGACTGACCGGTGGTGGACCGGAGCTACTCAGCTCGGTGGTTTGCCCTGGTGGGCAAGGTGATGTCTCCATCGTCGGCGACTTGTTGATCATGTCGGTCGAACAGACCCGGGGTCGGCTCGACTGCGGGCTCGAGGGGGTGAGCGAAGACGTCAGTGAAGAGCGGTTCCGTGGGCTTCGCATTCTCGACATCAGTAACCTGACACGGCCGGTGCAAGTGGGCGCGGTCCAGACTTGCCGTGGTTCACACACCCATTCGGTGGTTTCGGGTCCGGGAGACGACGGCAAGATCATCGTTTACAACTCTGGAACGAGTTCGGTACGCGATGAGGAAGAGATGCCGGGTTGCCTCGACGAGTCCCCCGGAGACGAACGCACCGCGCTGTTTCGTATCGACGTCATCGAGATTCCGGTCGACAAGCCGTCCGAGGCCCGGATCATCGGCAGCCCAGCGGTCTTCGCCGACCCGGAACAAGGAGTCTTGGCTGGGCTGTGGCGGGGCGGCGATCACGGCGACGACACCCAAGAGACCAGGCAGACCGACCATTGTCACGACATCACTGTTTTCCCCGAGCGTGGGATCGCCGCCGGCGCCTGCTCGGGCAACGGCATCCTGTTCGACATCTCTGATCCGTTGAACCCGAAGCGCATGGACGAGGTGGTCGACAAGGGTTTTGCCTACTGGCACTCGGCAACGTTCAACAACGACGGAACCAAGGTCATTTTCACCGACGAATGGGGTGGCGGCGGCCGAGCGCGCTGCCGCGCCTACGACCCGCTCTCCTGGGGTGCAGACGCAATCTATGACATCAAGGACGGTAAGCTCGAGTTCCGTGGCTACTACAAGATGCCGGCACCGCAGTTGGAGGAAGAGAACTGCGTTGCGCACAATGGTTCTATCGTGCCGGTACCGGGCCGCGACATCTTCGCCCAAGCCTGGTATCAAGGTGGCCTCTCGGTGATCGACTTCACTGATTCGGCCAATCCGGTCGAGATCGCGTACTTCGATCGCGGTCCAATCGATGCCGAGGAGTTGATCCTGGGTGGGTACTGGTCGACCTATTGGTACGACGGCCTAATTTACGGCACTGAAATCGCTCGGGGGTTGGACGTGTTGGCGCTGACCGCAAGTGAACACCTGTCCGAGAACGAGATCGCCGCGGCGGCGATGGCCAACCAGGGTGGAGTGTTTAATCCGCAGCAGCAGTTCCGCGTCGACTGGCCGGCCGAGCCAGCTGTGGCCCGAGCGTACATCGATCAGTTGAAGCGCAGCCAGGGGATGGCGGAGGCGCTCGCGGCTGAGTTGGTCGAGGCGCTTGACCGTTCAGCAAACCGGCTCGAGAACGGCACCAGCGACAAGGAGCTGGCCACCGGACTAGAGTCGCTGGCTGCAACCCTGAAAGAAGGCACGGGTGACGCCGTCACGAAGCAACGACAGGCGGCGCTGGGCGAGACGTTGAGCGGCATCGCGGCACGGCTGCGCTAGTGTCTAGCCGCGGCCCGCGGTAGCGGTTCGCGGCGCTTGTCGTTCTTGTCTGAGCAAGCCAGGCGAATGCCTCTGGTTGATCGTCATCAGTGACCTTCATCTTCTGGGGGGCGTGGAGTCGTCCTGATAGCCCGTCGCCCGGTTGACCCGGGCTTTCGGGGTGGTCAATCGATCCAGGGAATGCCGCACGCTTTGGCGCTGGTTTTGAGATGCATCACATGTCTCCGTGGTTTGTTCTCGCTGTAGCCTCCTCGAGACGCGCCCCCGAGTGAGGTGAACTCACAATAGGGAGCCAGGGGTCGTCAGGTGACCCTCCTGACCGAGCGCGGCGAGCTTGCTGCCGCCCATGAGGTTGCCCGGACTCTTCACCATAGAAGATTACCCGGTCTGCCGCGAGGTTCGCGCATGCGAAGCAAAGTCCCCGGGTGAAGTCGGTTGGGCACGGCCAGAATGTTTTTCCAGGAAGTTTGGCGGGATTTCGACTCCGATTCCGTGTTGTAGGGAAAGCTGTTTCGGCGAGATCAATAGCAACCGGGGGGAAGCCATGATCGAGATTGTCATTGTGTCCCGTATTCGTCTCTACCGTGAGGGGCTTCGTTCGCTCCTCGATGATCCTGAGCAGGTTCGAGTCGTGGGTGTCGCGAGTGAGCGGCATCAAGCCATCGACCTTCTTCGTAACCTCGAACCCGACGTCGTGTTGGTCGATACGGCCGACGCCACTGGGCTAACTACCCTGCGGGCGGTCAGCGCGCAAGCGAAGCGAACACGGGTGCTAGCGCTTGGTGTTGATGAGGTAGTCGAGGAAGTTGTGGCGTGCGCCGAGGCGGGTGCCTACGGTTATGTTGCACGCGAAGCTGGCTCGGATCAGCTGCGTGCCGCAGTCCTGGGCGCCGTTCAACGCGAAGTACACTGCTCACCGCGGATCGCCCGGGCGCTGTTGCGCCGGGTCAGTGAACTGGCCGTGTGCACAACACAGCGTTCCACCTATCGACTGAGTACTCGCGAGCTCGAGGTGACTCGGTTGATCGATCGTGGGTTGTCCAACAAAGAGATCGCCCAGGGCCTCAGCATCGAGCTGTCGACGGTCAAGAACCACGTGCACAACATTCTGAATAAGCTCGATGTACAGCGGCGCTGGCAAGCTGCCGATCGATTGCGTTCGGGCGAGATCTACGAGCCGCGCCACGCCAGCGTCTGAGTGTGCTGCGTCTGAGTGCGTTAGATCTCGTCTAGCGGTAGCGCCCGTTGACGCTTCGTCGCCAAGCAACGGGCGGATCGACAAGAGTCTCGGTGGGGGCGCACGGCTGTGCGCCCTGGCGCTTAAACCAGCCTGCACGAGGCCCCGTCCGCCCGAGCCCGGGTGAGCCTACTGGTTCCCAACCGCTCGCAAGTGCAGTCCTGATCGCCCTGCGACTTCCCAGGGAGGTCATCGTGTCGCGTCGGAACCTGGCTCAGATCGCCCCCTCTCCGGCCCACGCTGCACGCCCACCCGGGAGAGAGAGGGAATCAGAGGAGTTGGTCCTATGAAACAGAAAAGGATCTAGATCTTCGCTCAACCCTCAGCCGCAAGATCTAGGCCTCGATTTAGGCCTTTAATCCATCTCACGATGGATTCCTTGAAATCCAGCTTCGCGGGACGATGTGCCCAGGAGAAACACATGGCTGATCTTCGAGTTCTTTTAGCACCCATCGGTTCCCGTGTCCTCGGCGATGTTGTCGAACATCTGCTGGATGGCAAGGACGACGTCGACTTTGTCGGCACTTGTCGTGAGCGGGGAGAAATCGAGTTGATGGTGCGAAGAACGAAGGCAGATGTTGTGATGGTTGGGATGGGGGAAGACGAGGTGCCGCCGCTGTGCGCTGACCTCCTCGGCCGCTTCCCCAAGCTTACCGTCATCGGCCTGGCCAACGATGGGCGGCGGGCTTTCTTCGCCGCTGACGACATCGGAGCCGACGACCTGATGGCCACCGTTGTGGCAGCCAAAGGTAACGCACGATGAACAGCCCGCTCCGCGGCGGCTGGATCCGCCGGCCCTGCAACCCTGACCGGTCCAACGAAGACCGGCCGCTTAGACGGAGGAAACCGATACCATGACCGCATTGCTCCATCCCGGGGTCTATGTACAAGAGATCCCTAGCGGCGCCCGCACTATCGAGGGCGCACCGACTGGTAACGCGATTTTCGTCGGTGAGACGGAGCGCGGTCCGATCGGCCCGACCAAGATCATCGGACGCAGCGACTACGAGCGCCTCTTCGGCGGCTATATGCGAGCACGCGACGGCGGGCTCGACCCGACGCCGGTGCTGATGAAGTATGCCCTCGAGGGCTTCTTCGCCAACGGCGGCAACCAGGCATTTGTGTTGCGCGCCATGGACGAATGGGACACACCGGCGGTGCATGCCAGCCGTGCGTCGATGATCGAAGGCTCGTCTCCCGGCATTTGGGGTAACGAGATTCGTATCGCTTTTGCTGCCTCAACCGACGCGGACGCCAATCGCTACCGGATTGCGGTGTTCTACACCTCGCCGGAAGACGGGGTGGAGCGCTGGGTCGAGGATTGGGATCGCCTATCGATCGACGCTGGCGATGAGAACTACGTGGTCGACGTGCTGCGCCGCAGCCTCTACATCCGCTGGGTCGCAGCAACCGCTCCGGCTATCCCCGCCCTCGACGACGCTACCTCCGGCCCGACCGAAGCCGCCTTGTCGATTGCCGCGGCCGCGCTCACCGGCGGCACCGGTGGTGGCAGCGCCCTCGCGGATGCCGACTTTCCAGCACTGTTCGATCGCCTGGCCGAAGTCAGCGACGCGGCCTTGATGGTTGCGGCGTCGGATCGCCAGCTACCGAACCTCGATGTCAGTGTGACCGATTCTGACGGCTACGTCAGTTTCACCAACCTATTCGTCGACTACGTGTTGTCGCGGCCGCTGCAAGACCTGTTTTTGGTTGGCGAGTTACCGCCGCTGACCGGTGAGACCAACCCGGTGACTGCCGCGGTCGATCATGCTCGAGGTACCGGCGGCGCAACCCAGTCGACGGCCAGCAACTACAACGCTCTCTACTGGCCACACATCGAGATTGCGGATCCGGTTGGTGCTGGTAGCAACGCCACTCGCGTCATCCCGCCTGGTGGTCATGTGGCAGGACTCTACGCTCGCACCGATCTGCGGCGCGGTGTGTGGAAGGCCCCCGCCGGCACCGAAGCCACCCTTTCTGGCGTCCGTGCCCTCGGTTTCGACGTCCTCGATGTTCATCAGGACAATCTCAACCCCCAAGGCATCAACGCCCTGCGCCGTATTCCCGGTGCCGGCCTGGTGAGTTGGGGAGCCCGCACCCGACAGCCGAGCTCGGAGTGGCGATATGTGCCGGTGCGGCGTACCGCCATCTTCCTACGTCACAGCATCTTCAACGGTATCCAATGGGCGGTGTTCGAACCCAATGGTGACGGCCTGTGGGGCAGCTTGCGGGCAACCGTCGGTGCCTTCATGGAGACCCAGTTCAAGAACGGCGCCTTCGCCGGCACCACGTCGCGCGAAGCCTACTTCGTCAAATGTGACGCCGAAACCACCACCGAGATCGATCGCGCTGCCGGGATCGTCAACGTGCTGGTCGGCTTCGCTCCCTTGCGACCCGCAGAATTTGTGGTCGTCAAGCTCTCACAGAAAGTGGCCCTCGAGGCCTAAGGCAAGGAGATAGTAATGCCCCAGTTCTCGACCAATAGCCACCGTCTCGATCCCTACAAGAACTTCAAGTTCCGCGTCAAATGGGATAACCGCTTAGTCGCCGGCCTCACCAAGGCGTCGGCGCTGAAGCGGACTACCGAAGCCATCGAATATCGCCAAGCGGGAGATTCTTCGGTGGTTCGCAAGCTCCCGGGTCGGACCAAGTTCGAGCCCATCACCCTCGAGGGCGGCCTGTCGCACGACACCCAATTCATCGAGTGGGCGCAGCAGGTCAACAACCCCGACGGCGACGGCGCCATGTCGCTCAAGAACTACCGCAAGGAGGTCATCATCGAGGTGCTGAACCTCCAGGGCGTGACGGCGATGGCCTTCAAGCTCAAGCGGGCGTGGCCGAGCGAATTCCAGGCGCTACCGGAGCTGGATGCCAACGCCAACGCGGTAGCGATCCAGATGCTCAAGTTGGAGTTCGAAGGCTTCGAGCAAGACGAAGCAGTCACTGAGCCGGCGGAGAGCTGAGGTCTAGGTGATGAGCGCTTCGAGCCCTTCAGCGGTCGCCAGCGAGCGGGTCAACAGCCCGTTCCAGAACCTTGACCGAGCCGCTCCGGGTGCGGCCGTTGCGGCTCCGGTAGCTGCCGCCTTGGCCCCGACTGCGGCCGTCCCAGCGCCGTTGGCGCTCACCCTGCGATCGATGACTGGTTACGAAGAGGAGTACTTGGAGGCAGCGGCTAGCGAATCCAATACTGCTCGACTGTGCAACGGGCTGTTGGCCCGTTGCGCAGTGCCGGTCGGCGAGGTATCGACCGAGGCGTTGGCGGCGGTGCGGGGCCTGCGGATTGCCGACCGGGACCGGGCGCTCCTCGAGTTGCGTCGCAAGTCTCTGGGGGACAAGGTCGAAACCGCAGTCGACTGCCCCGCGTGCAGTGCAGCCAACGAGGTCGATTTTGACCTCACCTCGCTGCTGACCGAAGACGAGACCGGGGAGGAGCCGATAGCGGTTGACCTAGGTGGCCGTCGCGCAGTGTTGCGCTTGCCCACTGCGGGTGACCAGGAAGCGTTAATCGACTCTCCCTGCGGTAGTGCCGCTGAGCGTCGGTCCCGCTTGCTTGCCCGCTTGTTGTTGCAGCTCGGCGACGAATCCGGGCCGTTTTCCGAGGAGGTGGTGCACGCCTTGCCCACCGCCGACCGGCGAGCTCTCGAGCGTGCCGTCGACACCGCGGCACCGGATGTACCCCTCGACATGGTGGTGGACTGTTGTGAATGCGGTTGTCAGTTCACTAGCCCGTTCGACGTTGCAGTTTTTTTTTGTCTGAGATGAAACAGAGGAGCCAACGTTTGTTGCGCGAGGTCCATCGACTGGCCTGCTGTTACCACTGGTCGCGGCAAGAGCTGATGAGCCTTTCGCTCGGGCAGAGGCTTAGACATTTAACCCTGATCGAAGAGGTGTTGGACGCCGAGTGGAGCAGTGGGCTCGGCGAGATTTGAGGCAACCATGAGCGGTAACCAGCAGACCCCCAAGCCTCCACGGTCGAAGGCGCCAGTCGTCGCGCGTGGGCTCGATCGCACGCTGCGCGGTCCGCTTGCCACGAGTGGTGAGCCTACCGGAGCAGGTCTGGCTGGAACAGGTCTGGCTGGAAGAGTGGGCTCACCCTCGGCCGATCGGCCGTTGGTCGCGGCGCCGGTACGACCGGTGCCGATGCGTGATCTCGGACGACCGTTGGCGCCGACCCGGTCGACCGAAACTCAGCTCGAGGCGATGGGGCTTGCTCACTTGACCCCGCAAACCGTGATGCCGGTGGCCTCGATCATTGCGCCGGTCCGGATTCTCGAGCCGGGTAGGCGAGGGGCTCCGATGCCCGGCCCGTGGTCGAGGGCCGAGGCTGCATCGTTGACCGGGGATGGTCCAAACCTTGGTTCCGGTTCGCGAGCCACCCCCTCAATGACTCGAACCTCGCTGCCGGAGCGCCCTGCGGCGAGGGTTGGTGACCAACCTGGTAGCCCGACCGGACCCGCGCAGATCCTGCGTGAGCGGATTGTTGAGCGCCCGGTGGTTGAGCGGGTGATCGAACGGCAACAGATCGAACGTTTGGTTCCAGAACCGCGGGCCCTCTGGGCGTCTGCTGCACCCGCAGAGCCAGCGTCATCGCGCCCGTCGTCGCCGCTTGCAATCGATGCTCGTCGTCCGGTCGAAGCGTTGACCAATACCCACCAGGCAGCGCCTTCGGTAGCAGCCACGCCGCAGACCGAAGCTAAAGACGAGGCGCGTCAGGCAGGGCGTCAGCGTCGCTCTGAGGGTGCCCAGGTGGGATCGACGCCAACTGCGCGACCGCCGCGGACCCCGTTGGCTCGGACCGCGGACGGGACCTCTGCGACGTCAGCCTCGGCGGCGCCCGCGCAGGATAGTTCGCGGACCGCCAGCCCAAACTCTACTTCGCCAGTCGAGACGGCATCCCCCGGTACCGCCTCCCCTGGCCTCGCGGCCCCGCCAGCCGTCCGTCCTGCGTCGCGCCCTGCGTCGCGCCCTGTGGCTCGCCCTGTGGCTCGCCAGGCGATCCAGGGTGAACCACCGCGGCCGGCTGCCAAAGAGCACCGGATCCAACCCGAGCGTAGCGCGTCGCAGCGGCCCGCACCGCCGGTGACGGTGCGCATCGGCAAGATCGAAGTCAAGCCGATGAAGGCCCGCAAGGCGAGCCCTAAACCGGGTCGAAGGTCGCCTCGCCGTCACCAGATCGAGCCCGGTTTCGGTTATACCGGAGGAGGTTTCTAGATGGCTCTTTTCGGCAACCTCCACGATGCCGGTCAAGTGATGGTTGATCTCATCACCGAGCGCACGACGGTAACTGATGTGCTGGTTGGGCCCCCGATCGACCCACCGACCAGTCCGGGCGAAGCGGTACGAATCACCCTGATGTGGGTGACTCCCCAGCCGACCCATCGCAACGATCCGGCCGAGCTCGACGGCCTCGGCGGCCTGACTCCACCCCCGGTCACCGTCTCTGCGTTTTTTATGGTGACGACCTACGGCACCGCGCCGGATACCGATCCGATCCAGGGTTACAACATCCTGGGCCAGGTTTTACAGGCCTTTCACGGTGATCCTGTGCTCGAGCTCCCGTTCGACTTTGTGGGCGTTGTCCCTCTCGGCACCGGCCGGCTTTCGGTGGTGCATGTGCCGACCGCCGCCGACCTGATGGAGAAGATGTTCTCACCCCTGCAGATTGGACATCGTCCGTGGGCTCTGTTCGAGGTTGGACCGCTGCAGCTGGCGAGTCTGGCGGCGCCAGGAGCCGAACCGCCGATCGTCCATCCCGGCGGTATCCGGCTGGGAGAGATCGAGGCGCTGATACCGCCAGTGATCGAACGCATGACCCCCGACGCGGTGGCACAGGGCGGGCGTATCCGTCTCGACGTCCGTTCCTCGGGCGCCCCGGTACGGGTGTCGATCGGCGGGACGCGGGTGGAAGCTAGCGACCTCACGATACCGATCGCCGGAGGGCCAATTTTCGTCGACCTACCGGTGCTGCCCGGAGACGCGGTCGACGCCGGCAGCCACGACGTGACCGTCACCGTCGGCCGGTTGATTTCCGAAGCGACCCCACTCACCGTGCTGGCCGCCGGTGCTGCTGGTTTGGATGCGCCGTTGCCGGCCCAGCACTCTCTCGCCGACGGCAATCTCCAGCTCTCCGGTGCCGGCCTGGCGACCACCAGTGAAATCTACTTCTGGCCCGATGCTGGCTTGCAAGCGCCGGATGAGATCCACGCTCTGACACCCGCAGCTGCGCCCACTGACGGGATGGTGGTGGTGGCTGCCACGGACCTGAGCGCCGCTGGCGTCCCGCTGACTCGTCTGAGGGTGAGCGCCCGGGTGGATACCCACCGGTTTACCCCCCCTGTGCTACTGGAGCTGACGCCATGAGCAGTCTCGAGTTGGCTCGCCAAGCGCTGGTGACGGCTGCGCGTTGTGCGTTGGCGGTGCCACCGGAAGAGGTGGCGGTGGCGGACCGCCCGTGGCCGGATCCGGACGCGTTGTGGCCGATGCTGGCGGCACAGATGGACCAAGTGTCTCAGGGGCCACACCGGGTCGATCCGCTGCTCGGTCGCTTGCGGGGAGATCTTGGCCTGGATGTGCTCGAGTCTTGGCTGATCAGCTGCTGCCTGGCGACCGAGATGTTTCCCGATGCCGCGGCCGCCGCCAGCCTGCTAGCCGAGGAAGATCGCATCAGCCTGGTGACCCCGGTTGCGTTTGGCCGCATCATGCAGCAGGCCCTGGGTATTCCCTATGCGGAGGGGTTGTGCTGCGCCCTCGAAGGTGGCAGGGCCAAAAACCTCGGTTTGATCGACGTTTTGGACGTGTTGCCGGGGGCGCCTGTGACCCACCGTGGCCTGCGGATTACAGCCCGTGAGCTCGCCGGCCTGTTGGCAACCAGCTCTGCGACCACCCTGCGGCCGATGGGCAGTGTTGGCAATCCGAGTCAGGTGTGGGTCGAACGCGAGGCGCCAGCCAAGGGAACCGTGTTCGACGCCGCTACGGTGGCGGGGGCTCGAAACCTGCTCAGCGAGCGCGGCATCCTCTGTTTGCGGACGAGTTCGCGTCGCGCCGCTCAGCAGCTGGCTCTCGATTTGGCCAGTGACCGTGCCGAGCAGGCACTTTTCCTGCGCACCGGGGAGGACGTGCCGTCCGCCGCCGAACTGGCGCGTCTGGGGGAAGGGCTGCCGGTCCTGGATTTCATGGACCGTGGCAGTTTACCGGCCGAACAACTGGCGCTGCTGCGCGCTTTGTCCGCCCTCGAACCACCTATCATCGTGCTAGTGCCGGCTACCGCCGAACTCGGACGATTCGCCGCGCTGGCGGTGCCGGACTTGGGGTACTCGGAGGCGCTGCGGGTGTGGCAGCTCGCCGGTCAGGCGTCCGGAACCGCTGAACGGTTGGCGCGGCGTTTTCGACTCGCTTTATCTGAGGTCCGCTCGGTTGTACGCGAAGCGCGGGATCGGCATGCCGCAAGTTTCGGTACCGATCCAAGCGTAGGACCAGGTGCGTCAGCAGCCTTGGGCGCGGACGATTCGGGGATCGATGATTCGAAGATTGTTATGTTGGGGGAGGCCTCCGCCAGTCCGACCCTCGAGCATCCGCCTCGAGCCGAGCTCACCCGTGCTGTGTTGGCGCAGGGCGCGCGCAAAATGGGCAAGCTGGTGACTCATTTGGTCTCCGACGCTCGGCTGGAGGAGTTGGTGCTCCCAGATCGTCAACGCCGCTTACTCGACGACGTGATCGGCTGGTATGAGGCGTCGGCACGGGTCTTCGGCGAGATGGCAATGCACCCGAGCTCCCACCTGGGGCGAGGTCTGATCTGCTTGTTCAGTGGCCCCCCCGGCACCGGTAAAACCTTCGCGGCGCAATGCCTGGCGAATCGTCTGGGGCTCAATCTCTACCGTATCGACTTGTCGCAGGTGGTCTCGAAATACATCGGTGAGACCGAAAAAGCCTTGTCGACGGTGTTCGACGAAGCGGCGGCAGGCCATGGGTTGCTGTTGTTCGACGAAGCGGATGCCCTGTTCGGTAAGCGGTCCTCGGTCAAGGACGCCCACGATCGCTACGCCAACATCGAAGTGGGTTACCTCCTACAGCGCCTGGAGTCTTTCTCTGGGGTGGCGATTCTGGCCACCAACCTGCGCAGCAACATGGATCAAGCCTTCGTACGCCGCATTCGTTTTCTGCTCGATTTCCCAATGCCCGATCGGCCGATGCGTCAGCTGTTGTGGCAGCAGGCACTACCCGGCGCGGCGCACCGCGCTGACGAGCTGGCGGTAGAGCCATTGATCGAGCGGTTCCGTCTATCGGGCGGCAGTATCCAGAACATTGGCCTGGCAGCCGCCCATCTGGCTGCGGCAACACCGTCCGGCAGAGTCTCGACCGAACACCTGGTGCGTGCGACCTATCGCGAGCTCGAGAAGACGGGCCAGGCACGCTCGAAGGGTGAGTTTGGTCCCCTCGCCGAGTTGCTCGAGGAGGCGGTATGAACGGCGGCCTGGAGATTTCGGTCGACCGCTTGGTAGTGGAAACAGCCGATGAGCGTCGTGGCGCCGAAGGTATCCCCGAACGGCTGCGAGAGGGTTTTGAGCTGCTCGCCGAGAAACTCAGCAAAGCCCCCGCGGCGCGACGCCTGGCCCTGCGCCATCGGGTCATCGAGGAACTGGATCTCTCCGCGCTGTCGAGCGACGAACTACTCGGAGTGCGTGGCGCGGAACGGTTCGCCGAAGCGCTCTACCGACAGATTATCGAGGAGGTCGCATGAGCGTCAGCCATTTGCGGGGTGCTTTCATCGCCTACGAGCCGGACGGCTACCCCGAGAAGAAACGGGTTCTGCCCTTTCGCTTCAACCCCGAGACGTTGGGCCGCGACCTGGCTCTCGAACAGGGGAACAGCAGTCCGGGTGCCGGCGGCGGAGGAGGTGGCTCGTCCTCTGGCGGCGATGCCCAACAGGGGGCCGACAGTTCGAGTGGCACCCTCAAACAGAGTTTCAGTGTGTTGGTGCGCTTCGACGCCTACGATCGTCACGAGGCGGTTGCCAACCTGCCGCCGGAACTGGGAGTTGCGCCGGAAGTGGCAGCGCTCGAAGATCTGATGCATCCGGCCGCCTCGGAGACCGACGACAACGCCGACGGCAGCGAGCCGGTGGCGGCGCGCGCCAAGCGGCCGACGGTGCTATTCGTGTGGGGTAAGAAGCGGGTCTACCCGGTTCGCATCACTGGGATGTCGATCCAGGAGATCTTGCACAACGCCGAGCTCAATCCGGTACGTGCCGAGATCGAGGTGTCCCTGGAAGTGGTTGGCGCCGGTGAAGTGAAGGACAACCCGGCGGTGGACAGTGCCCTCAGTTATACCGACGGGCACCGCCGAGAGTTGGCGCGCCTGTTTCTCGACAACACCGCCGATCAGGGTTCGAACATTCTGCCTCTTTGATCCTGAGGAGTGACGAACGTGGGAGCCAGCCATGCCGATCGATAAGAAAAGCCGTTACGCCAAAGTCCCGGTCGAAGGATTCACCGGGCCTCGCGGCGAGCAGCGAGATCTCGTTGCGTTGCGTCCGATCCCCGCCACCGACGGGGTGTTCAACGCCACCCCGGGACCCCGAGATCGGCTGGACTTGCTGGCGCACCGCTACTTCCGCGATCCGACCCGGTTCTGGAAGATCTGCGATGCGTCCGACGAGCTCGATCCGTTTGACGTCATGGCGGTGGGCGAGCCCTTGTTGATCCCGCCGGATAAATAAACCGCAAACCACCGCAACACAACCCAAGGGAGACCTGACCGTGCCAACGTCGCAGATCCGCATTACCCTCGATGGTACCGCGATCGATGCCGCCCTCCTGGGCCGTCTCGACCGGCTCGAGGTGCGCGAAAGCGACAGCGATCCGACATTGGCAGCGTTGCGCTTTCAGTTGTCTCAGGATCCCACCGGGCGGTTCAGCCTGCTCGACGAGGAATTGTTTGCGCCGGGGCAGGCGATTGCTGTCGACGTGGTGGCGCCGGGTGGTCTGCCGCAACGTTTGTTCGACGGCTACACCAGTCACCTGCGGCCGCACTTCGAACCCATCGAGTCGAATTGTTATCTCGAGCTGTTGGCGATGGACGCGGCGATGCTGCTCGACGCCGAAGAACGGGTTGCGTCTTATCCCGACGCCCTCGACAGCGATGCCTTCGAGGAGATTCTCGGGCGTTATGACATTCCAGCGGTGGTGGAGCCTACCGATGCGCGCCACAAGCAGGATCGCCAGTTGTTGATGCAACGCGAGACCGACTGGCAGTTTGTGCGGCGGCTGGCGCGCCGTAATGGCTACAACTGTTTTTTCGAGCACGACGATGACCGTGATCAGGTAGTTGCGCATTTTGCACCGCCAGCGTTTGATGCCGACCCACAGGCCGACCTCACCATTTTGCAAGGGGACGCCAACCTGGCCTGGATCGATCTGCAATGGATCACCGCCGGTCCGGTCCGTCACCTTGGCGCCGCTATTGACCCGATCGCCAAGCGGCTGGTGCGGGCGAGCGGCGAGGGGCGTTTGCCAGCCCTCGGCGAAGCGGGGCTCGAAGCGCGGCTAGAGGAAGGCTTGCAGAGTGTTGGCGTCGAGCAGGCGAGCGCCTTGCTGGCCGATCCGATGCCACTGGACGCCGCCGTCGAAGCCCAGGGAGCTGCTGCCACCGACCGCGATCGAATGGCGATCGAAGCGCGTGGAGAGCTCGACCCGGCGCTTTATCGTGCCCTGCTGCGGGCCCGACGGCCAGCGTTGCTCAAGGGAGTTGGCGAGCGCCTATCCGGGGTATATTTCATCCGTTCGGTGCGCACGACGGTCGAGCAAGGGGAGCTCAAGCAGACCTTTCTGGCGTATCGCAATGCGATCGGCCAGGCTGGTGACGAGGCCTTCGGTCAAAGTGCCGAGGAGGTGCCGGCATGACCTTCGAGCAGCTCCGCCGCGCGTTCGAAGAGCGCTTCGCCGGCCGCTTCTATGGTAAGTACGAAGCGGTAGTGGTCGACACCGAAGATCCGTTGGCGATCGGTCGGCTGCGGGCAAGGGTGCCGGCGGTACTCGGCGAAGACACCCTCAGTGGCTGGGCCCTACCCTGTGCACCCTTCGGTGGTGGCAAGGACCGTGGGCTGCTGCTGTTGCCGGAGGTCGAGGACACGGTGTGGATCGAGTTTGCTGCCGGTGACGTGTCGCGTCCGATCTGGAGCGGTGCTTTCTGGGGTGCTCCGGAAAGCGCGGGTGGTCAAGACGATCTAGCCGCTGAGACCGGCCCCGAAGTGCCGACCTCAGAAGGCGAGCCGGCCGGCCCCGGGCATTATGTGTTGCGGACCAAGGCCGGCCACCGTCTGGCCTTCGACGACACGGGCGAAGTGGTGGTGTTGGCCCACGGCAGCGACCAGGCGGTGATTCGCCTCACCGCTGCCGGCGAGGTCGAAGTCACCGCCGAAAAAATCAAGCTCGGAGCGTCGGCGGCTGAGCCTCTGGTGTTGGGGCAGAAGTTGCTGCAGATGTTCAACACCCACACCCATCCCACCGGCGTTGGGCCCTCCGGGCCACCGGCCCAACCGATGACCAGCGCCCAGCTGTCGACCAAAAGTTTCACGGAGTAGCCGATGCCACTGATTCCCAACGCACTGGCTAGCAGCCTGGAGCAAGACTGGTTGGTCGCCGACGGTGGCAGCTTTCCAGCCAACAACCAGGAGTCGGGGCAGCGTTTCGCCACCGCGGTGGCGAGTTGGTTCGCGACCGGCATGGCGGGGCCGTTCCCTTGTGCCACGGCTCAGGCACGCCAGCCGCAGCTGGCCAGCGCCGCCGCCGGTGCCCTCGCTGCGGGGCTACCGCCGATAGCTGGCATGCAGCTCGCCCAGGCGGTGGGTTCGTATATGACGGGCCAGGTTTTTGGTGCGGGTACCGCCGCCGCGCCGGTGGCGCTGCCGGCAGCGATTGTCGGCTTTGGAGCGGTTTTTGCCGACCTGAATCAAACCGCCGAAGAGCGTGCCCGCCTCCTGGCTCTAGGCTGTTGGGGCCTGGCGGTGTCGACCCTTGTGACGTTTCCGGCGCCTCTGCCGCCGCTGCCGGTGTTGTGAAGGAGCATGTGATGGCCGATCGATTCCTTCTCCAGCCTTTCCGCCACGGCGCCTCGACCGAAGTCGCCGGCCGCCGTCTGTTCAACGGGCTGGCGCTCACCGCCGATCCCGACCGGCATTTGAGAGACAAGATCCTTGCCGTGTTGTTCACCGCGCCGGGGGAGCGGGTCAACCAGCCGCGCTTTGGGGTAGGCCTCAATCGAGCGGTGTTCGAAAGCCTCGACGAGTTGACGGTGGCAGCGGTGGAGTTCCGCATCAGTGAAGGCCTGCGACGCGACCTCGGCGGTGAAATCGAAGTCGAAGACGTGTCGGTGACGGCCCAGCCGACAGCCGGCGAGATGGTGCTTTCGATCCGTTACCGGCGGCGCAATGATCGATTGCCGCGCAACCTGGAGATCGAGCTGTGAGCGAGACGTTTCTCAACTGGGATGCGGCCACCCTCGACGCGGCAGTGTGGCAGGGGATCGAGTATCTCTCCCTAGACACCATGGGTGCCTCCGACGCGGTGATCACCGTCCATCTGGCGCGGCCGGTGGCTGGCATGACCGCCGAGGATGTGGTGGTGCGGGGCGGCGCACGGCAGACCGAGCTCGCCTACGAGGTGGTCATGGTGGACGGCGACACCTTCTTCGAGGTGCGTTTCCCCACCCGTGGCGATCGATCCACTTACGCAGTCTGCCTGCAAGACGGGGGGTCGGATCCTCTTCACCCCTTCTTTGCCGCCGCCGAATTCACCTTCTACATCGACTGTGAGGCCGGCGACTGTCGCAAGGCGCCGACATTGCCCGAGCGAGTCCCTGGCACGCCGCCCGCGGTGGATGAGCTGACGAAAGACTTTCGAGGTTACATGCAGGTGCTCTCGGAGTGGATCCGAGTGCGCAACCCGAATTGGGCCGACCTCTCGCCGGCCAGCCTGGAGCGTGTGCTCGTCGAGCTGCTGGCGCACCATGGTGACCAACTCAGCTACTACCAGGATCGGGTGGCTGCCGAGGCCTTTATCGACACCGCGTCGCAGCGCCACTCGCTGCGTCAACACGGCGTATTGCTCGGCTACCGCCCGTTCGATGGTCAAGCGGCAGACACCTTGCTGTCGTTCCAGGTCACCCAGAGTGGGTTTGTTCCGAGCGGGCTCGAGATCCAAATGCCGCATGGCACCGATGAGGCGCCGGTGGTGTTTTCGGTCGCCGAACGCACCCGCCTGGAACCGGAAAACAGCTGGGACCGCTTGCAGGTTGCCGCTTGGCCAGGGGCGGTCGAGGCGGAGATTCCGGTCGGTGCTTCCTCTCTGCTGTTATGGGGACAGGACAACCGTCTCGAGGCCGGCCAGCGCGTCGCGTTTGTGCAAGGTTCCGCGTCCCAAGTGGTGACGTTGTTATCGGTGGAGCGGGTGAGTGCCGCGGGCTGGGTTGAGCAGCCCACCGATCCGCCCCATGCCGGCGATAGCGAGCTCACCCGCCTGGTTTGGGATCGGCCACTGAAGGTTGCGCTGCGTCCCTGGGACAGCCGGCGGCTCCTCACCCTATTTGCCAATCTGGTGCCGGCGGTACACGGCGAGAACCGGCGCTCCTTCCTGGCCGCCGCACCACCGCCGGGGCACGATCCGCGGCATGAAGTTTTGATCACTCCCAACCGTCGCAACAGCGCGATCGTCGAGCGCCCGGTTGCCGGTGGCGCGGTGCCTCAACTCCGCCTGCTGCGGGTCCCCGAAGGTCCAGTCCTATTTGATCAAGATGGCTCCGGCGAGCTGGTGCCGGCCCTCGAGCTGATCATCGACGGCGAAACCTGGCGCCGGGTCGAGACCCTGACCGAAAGTCGCTCCTTCGATCCTGACTATGTCGCCACCGCCGATGAAGACGGGGGCCTCTGGCTGCAGCTGGGAGATGGAGCCCGCGGCCGTGCGTTGGAGGTTGACGGTAACACCGGGCTGCCACCGTCGGTGATCGTCGAGCTGCGTTATCGCACGGGTGATTCGTTGACCGGCAATTGTGCTCGCGACACCCTGACCGAAGTGCGGCTGCCGCGACCAGGGACCACGGCGGCGGATGAGCTTGCTGCCCTTGGAGCTCTGCAGGTCACCAACGTTGTCGCGGGGCAAGGTGGTGCCCGGCCTGAATCCCGCGATGCCTTGCGGCTGGCGATCCCAACCTCCCTGCGACACGGTGAGTTGCAGCGAGCGGTGGCCCTGGAAGACTATGCCGAGATCGCCAAGCAAGCCGACCCGCGGGTGGCGCGAGCCGCTGCCCGGGCTCTCGGCGGCGTGTTCAATACCGTGCTGGTTTTGGTGGATCCGGTAGGGCAGGGTGAGCTCGACGAGGACTTGCGCGAGACCGTCTGGCGTTATGTTGATGGACGCCGGATGGCGGGGCGTGAACACTTTGTCGTCGGGCCGGTTTACGTACCGTTGGAAGTCAGCCTGGTGGTCTGCGTCTGCCCTGGCTTCTTGCCCCACGAAGTACGGGATCGGGTGCTCACCGCCTTACGCCCTGGCAGCAGCGAGCGCCCCGGTTACTTCCATCCCGACAGCCTGACCTTTGGTGAAGACGTGGAGTTCGGCGAGCTCTTGGCCTTTGTGCAGCGGATCGCTGGGGTGCGCTCGGTGCGGGCGCGACGCTTTCGCCGCCTCGAAGCCCAAGACGGTGCGGAGGTGGTAGATCGTCTGCTGCTCGCGGCAACCGAAGTGGCGCGGCTCGACGCCGACGACAATTTCCCAGAACACGGAGTCCTCGAGGTTGCCATCGTCGGCCTCGATGAGGTCGACCCGAGTGAATATCGCATCGATGGACCGTTGCCGGCAGGAGCCTACTCATGAGCCGCCCCCCACGCCCTCTGTACCGTTCCAGCACCACCGGACTGGCACGTGACGATCGTCAACGGCTCGATTTTGTGGCGCCGGATTATGCTGCCTTGCTCGAGCTCGAGCGCCGCCTGGCCGAAGAAGAGACCGGCCTGGTCACCACCAACGAAGAAGGCGACTTTGCTCGTACTTTGATGGAAGGGAGCGCGCTGCTCGGTCATCTGCTGGGTCTCTATCAAGAAGCCTACGCCCAGGAAGCGTTTTTGGGAACCGCCCAGAGTGACGCCAGCCTGGTACGTCATGCGCGTCGTTTGGCCTACCTGCCGGATGCCGGCCTGTCGGCCACCGGTTTTGCAGCGCTGACGGTTGGCGAAGGGCTGGACGGCCGGGTGACGGCCGGCTTGGCCCTGGCCAGCACCCCTCGTGGTGAGATCAAGGCTCAAGACTACGAAACGTTGGAAGACCTGGACGTCGAGGCCGCCCGCAACACCATCCTGCCCGCGGCAGCGAGCCGGCCGGTCCGTATCCGTTTCGATGATAGCGGCCAAGCGACCCTACCCGTGCGCGCTATCGGTCTCGGGCTCGAGGCGGGCGACATCGTGCTGCTGATTGGGCCGGTGACAGCGCACCGCTTCCATCTCGAAGTCACCAGCGCTCGCGAATACGACGGCATGACGTCACTGCGGGTGCGGGGCGGGCCCCGCCGGTTCTCCTTCGAGCTGCCGACTTACGACGAAGCCGATCCGACGACGCACTATCGGCTGCTGGCCCGTCCGTCGGCACGCCTCCATCCGTTTGCCTGGAATGCCTCGAGTGCCCAATTCCCTAGTTCCCGGGTACGGACCGCAAACCTTTACACGGCGCCCGCCGAAGAGGTGGCCAGCATCGGCGATGCACCGGCGATCGGTTATCTCGCCCCCCACTGCTTGGCCGATATCTATCTGGCCGAGGAACCGGACGGTTCACTGTTGGATGGCTGGATCTTGTTCGAAGGTGGCGGTGGTCGTCGACTGCTGCGGGTCACCGCACAAAGCCCGGCCAAGGTGACTCTGATGCGCGGTGAGGTGATCGGTATCGAGCAACCGTTATTCAACTCCGACGGCACGCCACAGCGCAACGGGGACGGCACCGTGCAGACCACCGCGCGGCCGCAGCGGGTTGAGACCAGTGTCTCCGGATCCACCGCCGCCTTGCGTCTCACAACCTTGCACAACGCCCTGGTCGATCGGCCGAGTCTGCCGTTTCCCGGTGTTTTTCTGGCCGAGTGGCAAGTCGACGTGCCGTTGGTCGACACCCAACCCAACCCGCAGCCGATCGCAGGACCGCTGGTTGTGGCGGGCGACTTGAGCGGTCTCGAACCGGGACGGCTGCTCGCTTTCAGTGATTTGGCTGGAGAGGTTGCCCAGGTTTTCCAACTGCGTTCGCTGCGGGTGCAGCCTGTTGGCTCCCCTGCCGGGTCGGCGAACTCTGAGCTCACGCTCCAGCCGCTGACCGAAGCCCCCGGGGGTCATACCTGGACTCTCGGCGATTTGATGGTGCTCGGCAATGTTGGGCGCATCGCCCATGGGCGCGGTAAAGAAGAGATCCTCGGTAGCTCGGATGGCGTCACGCCGTTTCTCGAGTTTGCCCTCAAGGAGCCGCCGCTCAGCCAGCTGCCCGGCGCCGAGGGTGGTGAGCCAGCGATCGAAGTGCGGGTAGCAGACATCGCCTGGCAGCGGATCGAAGACTTCTACGATTCCGGTCCCGACGATCGTCACTATCGCCTGGTCTTGGACCATGACGGCGAAGCCAAAGTGTTGTTTGGTGACGGTCAGAAGGGGGCTATTCCACCCTCCGGCAAACGGCATATCCGTGCCCTCTACAAGGTTGGATTGGGCAAGGACGGTAATGTCGACGCGCTCGGTGTCCAGCGGATCAAGAAGGCCCATCCGTTGATCGAACGGGCCTTCAACCCGACAGCGCTGATCGGCGGCGCCGAGCCGGCGTCGGCCGAGGACATTCGACTGCAGGCGACCCGGCACATCCTGACCTTCGACCGCGCTGTGTCGGTGCAAGATCACGCCGACCTAGCGTTGCTGTTTCCCGGCGTTGCCCGCTCCGCCGCGTCGTGGGACGACGGCGGGGTCATCGAATTGGTTGCCGCCACCGCCGACGGCACGGCGCCGCCAATCCCGGCGTTACGGGCATTCCTCGATCGTCGTCGCGATACCGAGATCCCACTGCACATCCTGCCGCCGCAGCCCGTCGACCTCTACCTGACGATCCACTTGGAGCACGACTTGGCCTATCTGCCGGAGACGGTGCGGCGGGCGGTGCAGCATCTCCTCCACGGTAAGGATCAGGAGCCACCGGGATTGTTCACCTTCGCCGGCCGGACGTTTGGCCAGGCGGCCCATCGCAGCGAGGTTTACGCTGCCGTCGAGGGAGTGGAGGGGGTGACCTTCAGTGCCGTCACTCGGTTTGCCGCCAGCCCGCAGCCGGTAACGCGAGACGTGGTGTTGGTCACCACCGCCGGCTGGCTTCGGCTGCTGCCCGAGAACCTCGAATTGGTGGTGAGCGGAGGCGCCTCATGAGTTATCCCTATGATCCCCAAACCCGAGCCTACGTTGCGGAGTTGCTCTACGAGCACCTTCCGGCGCTTTATCGGGTGGAAGATCAGGCGCCCAAAGGGCGTGCCGAATTACAACGTTTCCTCGAAGTGTTGGCCGCGCCGCTGGCGACGCTGCGTCAGAACGTCGAGGAGCTCCATGCCGACCTGTTCATCGATTCGGCAGCCGACGAGGTTCTGCCGTTGCTGGCGCAGATGGTCGGCACCACCCTGTTGTTTCCAGAGCCCGACGCCAATCGCCGCGACATCCGAGGCACCGTTGCGTGGCGCCGTCGCAAAGGGACGGTGGCGACCCTCGAAGAGCTAGCAGCCAGCCTGGTTGAGCAACTGGCGGCGTCTCACGAGGGCTGGAAGCTGGTGCAGATGACCCAGGATCTCAATCTGCTGCGGCTCGGACGCCAGGTCCCTGATCTGCGCGACCGCGTGTTGGCCGAAAAAGTCTCCGGGCCGTTGGTGGCCACCCATCACTCGGTGGATCTGCGTCGGATCGGACGCCGGACCGGCAAATACCATCCGCGCCACGTCTTCCACTTCCTGCATCCGACCCGGTTGTTTGATCTGCGCGAAGGTAGCCCGCACGAGTTGACGGCGGCGCCGGACCCGGATCTACGGTTCTCGTTCCATCCACTGGCGGCCGATTTGCCGCTGCGTCTGCGTCGCACCGCAGAAATACCCGACCCACGGACGGATCGGGTGTTACCAGAGCACTTCGCTGCCGATCCGGGGCGCTGGTTCGACCGCTCCGGTGGGTTTCGGGTAGAGATCGCGGGCCTGCCTGCGGCGCTTGCGAGTGACGGGTCTGAACCACGCCGCGCCGATCGGTCGTTGGCGTCACGCGCCCTACTCGGAGG
>JAJCXO010000193.1 GCA_029263395.1 Acidobacteriota bacterium
GAGCAGTTGGTTGCCGAAATGCGACGTGCAGTTGCGACGATCCCGGGTACGGTTGTGTCCTTTGGCCAACCGATCAGCCATCGTATCGATCATATGATTTCGGGCTCCAAGACCAACCTGGCGGTCAAAGTCTTTGGTCCCGATCTCGCTGTGTTGCGCTCGCTTGCGGATCGCGTGCAGCAGGTCTTGGCTGAGGTACCTGGACTGGTCGACCTGTCCAATCAGGAACAGGCGGCGATTCCGCAGCTGGTGATCGAATTCGACCGAGCGGCGATGGCGCGGCACGGATTGACTTCGGCTGATCTGGCGTCGTCAGTCGAGGCGCTGTTCCAGGGCGTTGTTGCCGGTGAGATGGTCGAGGGCCCAACAACGTCAGCCATCGTTTTGAGATTCTCGGCCGAGCTGCGCTCGTCGCCGGAGAAGATGTTGGCCTTGCCAGTGTCAACGCCGACCGGCAACGTCATACGGCTGGGGGCTGTTGCCAACGTAAGGCGAACTCTCGGCCCGTCCTTGATCCGTCGTGAAGACGTCCAAAGGGTGGCGATGATCACCGCCAATGTCACGGGTGCAGACCTCGCGGGTGTTGTCGAACGAGCACAGACTGCAATCGACGCACAGGTTGATTTACCGCTGGGCTATTGGGTTACGTTTGGCGGCCAGTTCGAGGAGGCTGCCCGCAGCCTACGCAACCTTTCGATTTTGGGGACACTCATCCTGATCAGCATGTACGGCCTCCTTTTCATCGCCTTCCGGCGCCATCGCGACACTCTGGTGGTGCTGGTCAACCTGCCGCTGGCGCTGATCGGTGGGGTGATGGCAGTGGGTTTGGGGGACGGCGTGTTGTCCATCGCGACCCTGGTCGGATTTGTCACCTTGTTCGGGATTGCGACCCGTAACGGCGTTCTCCTGGTCAGTAATTATCAGCGCTTGCTAGCAGCCGGGGTTCCCATGGCTGAGGCTGTTCGGCGAGGCTCTCGCGAACGGATGGCCCCGATTCTGATGACGGCGGTTACGGCTGGACTGGCGCTGGTACCACTGGTAATTGCCTCAGGTGCCCCTGGCAACGAGATTCAGAGCCCAATGGCCCAGGTCATCTTGGGCGGTCTGGTCACTTCGACGCTGCTGAATCTGGTGGTGGTCCCGGTACTGTATCTGAGCAGCGGCACAAGAAAATCCTAGCTTGATCCTGTCCGGATGGAAACGTGTCTCGGCAGCTGGCCATCCGAGGTTGGCACGTGGCACGCTTGGTTGCGGTCGCTCAATCGGATGTCGAGATGCCTTCACCCCGAGCTGCGGACAGGATTGTCGGGGCGTTCAACAGAACGCCCCGGATCGGCTGCCATTACAGAAGATCAGAACGGGATGTCGTCGTCTTCGGGCTCGGTACCGATGTCCGGCGCCGGAGTTTGGCCACCGCCACCGCCGCCGCTGCCGCCACTGCCGCCGAAGTTACCGCCACCGCCACCGTAGCTACCGCCGCCACCGCCGCCACCGTAGTTGCCACCACCACCGCCGCTATCACCACGCTGGCCGAGCATCTGGAAATTTTCGCAAACGATCTCGGTACGGTACTTGGTTTCGCCGCTCTGGCGATCTTCCCAGGAACGGGTCTGGAGCCGGCCTTCGACGTAGATCTGCTTGCCTCGATTGAGGTACTGCCCAGCAACCTCAGCCTGCCGTCCGAAGCAGACGATGTTGTGCCACTCGGTTTGCTCCTGGCGGTTGCCTTCCTTGTCCCGCCACTTTCGGTTAGTGGCGATCGAAAAGTTGGCCACCGCCATGCCGGACGTCGTCGAGCGCATCTCGGGATCCCGGCCCAGGTTGCCGACAAGAATTACTTTGTTGATCATTCAGAAGTCTCCTCGTTTTCGGGTGAACAGATATCATACCCCGCGACTGAACTGCGGGATATTTGGACTCACCCTTATAAAGACGTAAAACATGCGTGCAATCTTGCAGCGAGTCGAAAATTCCTCCGTCTGGGTCGACGGTGAAGTTGTCGGCGAGATCGGTCGTGGAATGCTTGTTCTGTTGGGAGTGGAGAAGGGCGACAGCCTATCTGAGGCCTCGGCGATTGCTGCAAAGCTCGCAGGGTTGAGGATTTTCAGCGATGCCGACGGCAAAACGAATCTCGACGCACAGGCGATTGATGGCGAGTTTCTAGTGGTTTCACAATTTACGCTGGCAGCGTCATTGGCTCGCGGTCGCCGACCATCGTTCAACTCAGCGGCCCCGCCAGACCTGGCAAGACCGTTGGTCGCAGCGGTGATGCAGGACCTCGCAGCACGCGGCTTTGTTGTAGCGGGTGGCCGCTTCGGCGCGAACATGAAAGTCGAACTCGTCAATGACGGTCCCGTAACCTTCATTCTCGAGGCCCGAGATGGTCGAGTCGCCTGATCAATCCAACCAGCCTTTGGTCAGTAAGACCTTAGGCGAAGTCGGAATCAGAGGCTCTTGAGGTCCTTACCAGGCTTGAACCGTACGGTTTTGCCCGGTGTGATCGCGACTTCGACGCCGGTCTTGGGGTTACGCCCCACACCCTTCTTGCGGTCGCGAACCTGAAAGACGCCAAAACCACGAAGCTCAATGCGCTTGCCGTCGCGCAGAGCTTCTTTCATAGTCCGGAATATAGTGTCGACCGCAACCGCGGCTTTGACCCGCGGAACGTCGGAAACTTCTGCTACCCGGTTGACGATGTCAGCCTTGATCATATTGCGTAAGCCAGTATGTGTCAGAGTTTAGCAATGCCCTTGAAGCGTGTCAACGGAACTTGCGAGCCGGCATTGGCAGCCGAGACGCGAAGTTCTGGAGACCGGCGGGCGCCTCGGAACGAATCGTTTCAAGAGTCGGTGATTCTTTGCTCAAGCTTACGACGTAGGATACACAACTCGAAGGCAATCGAGGCCTTGTCCATCAATTGTTTGAGATCTTCGAGCTTGATCCCCTTCAGGCCGCGTGTACCATTGTCTATGTAAACGATCGAGATCAACCGACCACGGAGACGGATCGGCATCATTAAACATTGTTGCGGCAGATCACCGCCCCAACAATTCGCCAGCTCCTGATGGGCGATGAGCGGGGCTAGTGGGCCGAGGAAAAATTCCGCGCCTTTGACCAGTGCCAGAAATGCTGACGGTTGGTCGAGCCTAATCTCGATTGCGCGGAATTCGGCAGGGTCGACGCCTTCCCCATGCTGTAACCAGCCCTTGATGTGGGTGTTCTTGACGACGAACATCGCACATCGACTGAAACTCTGGCCGAGGTAGCGCAGGATAACCTGACCGATCGACTTCTGGTTCGACTGGCCAGCCAAGAGACGCTCAACATCAGCAAGCTCCAAGATGTCCGGCTCTGCGCGTGTCCTTCCGAGCGTTGCTGCTGCCGAGTTGTCAATCGGCCCGGAGTTGGGCGAAGTTGGCCAGGTGATGGCGGTCATCGGCAGCTCGGTCGCTGGTGAAGCGGCAGACAGGGCCCCGTCGCGATATCGGCTAGAGCGGCTAGCGGCTGATCGCATGAAACTGTCTCCGTCACCATTCTCTGGTTTCTCGACCCACTCTGTCTCGCTGGCCCCCAAGAGCACTTTGGCGCTTTCGTCCCACATATAACGTGAGCGATTGAGCCGGTCGAGGAGGTGACCATAACGTCTTGGGCACTCTACGCTGTAGTACTTCTCGAGAGCTTCGAAGATGCGTACTTCGTTAGCGATGTGAGGTTGCACCCGTTTGTTGGTGCAGAATTGAATCTCATCGAGACAGGCTAGATTCTTGACGTTGAGGGTTGCGACTTGGACATCGTTCTCGTCGCTGGCAAACGGGATCGCTTGCCAGCGAGACGCAACCTTCGAAGGCAGCATCTGCAAAACATCATGGTCAACGGCCCGGAGCTCCTCGATGCGGGCTGCTGGAACGCTGAGCTGGTCGGAGAGCGCCTCGAGCAACTTGTCCTCTGTCAGTACGTCCATCTCCAAGAGACACGTACCGATCCGGCCTCCGACAACCCGCTGGCTTTGGATCGCGCGAATCAACTGTTCGCCGGTGATCCAGCCGCGCTCGACGAGCAACTGCCCGAGCTTCTTCGCTTTAGGGTGCAAATTCAACATTCGGTTTTGCGCGCAGGTCGCAGGCTGAGTTGGCGTTCTCGAAAGCAGTGCCCATCTCGAACGGGTGTTCTTGGCAGGCTGAACAATAGCTGATGGTCACGAGTTGTCTGCTGCTGCAAGACGCGTCACGTAAGCCATAGGAATCACTGATGATATCGCGGGCGTAGAAATTCTGTAAAGAACACTAGGTGGCGTCTTTGTAAGTTGTAAACGCTAGCAACAGCCTGGTATTCTGCCTTGGTGAATGAATTACCGGTCCCACCTGTTGTTTCTATCTCTTCCCCCGGCTCGTTTCACCAGACATCTCCAGGCAGCGTAATGACGCCAGCAGGCAGCGCAATGACGCCAGCTCATTCAGTTCGGGCTCAACCAATGCACGTCCTGTCGCTTTCGATCTTGGTTTTGGCATCCACCTTTGGAGTCACGAGTAGCGTCGCGGCTGACGAGCCCGAGACTAAGGCCGATCCGCCAGTGTCGACGGTCGAGGAGGGCGTCAACGATCCTTTGCTTGCTGAGACTGAAGATGTCAGTGCTGCGGGCACTGATGCCCAGGACCGCGATCCCGTCGAACCCAGTCGGGTTCTGGCGGCCGCTTATCAATTCTCACGCGGCAAGCTACTGGCTGACGAAGGTAGCTTCGATCAGGCGCTGAAGGCTTACCAGCAAGCGTTGGAGTTGGATGACTCCGATCCGTACAGCCGTTTGGAAATTGCCAAGTTCCATTCGTATCTGTCACAGATTTCACGGAGCGCTCAAAAGAAGCTCGATCACCTCGAAAAAGCAGCCAGCCTGGCCAGTGAAGCACGCCAGATGGCAGAGGGCAACCTCGAAATTCTCGCGACCTATGCGCAGGTTTATCTGCGTTTGGGTGAGCACCAGCTAGAGGCGCTCGAGCTCGCTCGGGGAGCCTATGAGGAGCTGCGCAGCAAAACCCAAGGTGATTTGCAGGTACTGATATCCCTGGGACAGATCTATCTCTGGAAGCAGGAAGCCGAGAAGGCCGTCGAGGTGCTCGAGGAAGCGATCAGCTACCTGCCGAATCACCGCATGATCCATTCGATGCTGTTGGAGGCATTGCTCGAGACGGGTCGCAAGCTCGACGCTGAAGGGGTTCTCGAGAAATTGATCAAGATCGAACCTGACTCGATCGAGCATCACTTCCGATTGGCGGAGCTTCGCAATGAACGGGGCGACCATCGGGCAGCGGCGACCGGTCTGGAGTCAGCCCCCGACGCGCTGCAAGCGAGTCCTCGACTCCGCCGAGTCCTGGCGCAAGAGTTGCACTTGGCTGGTGACAATACGAAAGCTTGGGCGATGCTCGAGCAGTTGTGGGGCGAGAATCCGGGCGGATCTGGCCTGCAGCGCTTACGGGTCGCGGTGCTGTCCGCCTTGACTCGATATGGCGACGCCGTCCGCGAGCTCGAGGCAGTGTTGGCAGCAGAGGAAGACGAAGGACGGATTCTTCAGGGAACTCTGCATTTGAGCCGCTTGTTGGAGCGTATCGGCGAGGGTCAAGCAGCAGCTAGAGTTTTACGCGAGCGGATTCCAGCCTACGATGCAGGTGGGCAGTTGCAGCTCAAACTGTCGCTGATCGGCGTCCTGGAACGCGAACAGCAGGCCGCTGCTGGTATCGAAATGCTTTCGCAGGAAGTGGAGACAGCGTCGGCGGATCATCTACCGATGTTGAGCTACGCACTGAGCGATTTGTTGGGTCGTATGGAACGCACTGACGAAGCTCTGAGTGTGCTCGATCATGCGATCGAACGCTTGGCGGACAAGAAAGAGACTGAGACCGTCGACCACCTGAAGCTAAGGCGATTGTCACTGATGGCGGACGCCGAGGATTGGGATCGAGTGGTTGAGGAAGCACCGCAGATGTTCTCAGCAGGGGCGGCTGATGTTCGGGCGACGGCCCGGGCCCTACAAGTTGAGGCGTTGACTAGCCTGAGTCGGATCGACGATGCCTTGGCCAGCTTAGCCTCGCCAGACAACGGACTCAGTGCGTTGCGACAACAAGCGCGGAAGGCGCAGTTGCTGCTGAATGACGGCCAGGACGAGGAAGCCCGAACAATCTTGCAGAAGATCGCCGACAGTGGGGAAGTTGATGGAGTGTTTCTGGCCGCACAGGTTTACCAACGAGCCGAACGGTATACCGATTCGATTCCCTTGCTAGAAGGTCTAGTCAAAAATGGCAACGAACCCCGGCAGGCCTTGTTCTTGCTCGGAGCGGCGCAAGAACGCTCCGGACAGCGAGCCAAGGCCGTGGTGACGTTCCAACGATTACTCGAGCTGTCGCCCGACCATACCCCGACGCTGAATTATCTCGGCTACATGTGGGCGGAAGAGGGAGAAAATCTCGAGCAAGCAATCGCCCTGATCCGACGGGCGGTTGCTCAGGAACCAGACAATGGTGCTTATGTCGATTCTCTAGGTTGGGCTTATTACCAGCTCGGACGTTACGAGGAAGCTCGCGAGCATCTAGAGTGGGCTGCTCGGCTAGTTCCGAATGACGCCACGATCTTCGAACATCTCGGTGATCTCTACAAAGCCCTGAACAACCTCGAGCAGGCGCGAGACTCATATCGAACCGCCTTGGATCTGCAGGCCGACAACAGCGAGGAACTGCAACGTAAGCTTCAGAACCTCGATGAGAAGGGCTCTTAACCTGCTCGAGATGAACGGACGGGGTGGTGCCATGGTTGTTGCTACCAGGCGCACGGTCGATTACTGGGTACGGGCTCGCGGCGGCCTGGTGACTGTCTTGCTTGCAAGTCTGTGCACCGCATGTGCCTCGACGATGGTGCCCTTTCTGCGCCCGGCGCCGACCGCCGAGCAGCCGTGGCAGATTTCGAGCGACTCATTTCCGACTCAGCGCCTGTATCGAATCAAATACCAAGGGCCAGAGGGTGATCTCGGTTTCAAGCTAGTGCTTTATCTGGAATCGGAGGCTCGATACCGGCTCCTCGCAAGCGATCTGGGTCGGAAGCTGTGGAGTCTGAGCGTCGATGGGGCAGGCGAAGCCGCCTGGATCGACTATCGGCAGAAAGAGTTTTGTCGCGCCAGTGCCGCCTCCGAGCTGCGATTTGTACCGTTGGCGAATCTACCCTTGGTTTCCCTTCCCAAGCTTTTGCTAGGGCGGTTGCCGGCGGAACCGGCAGCCAACCTGGCTCAGGACGCGACCCGGGTGACGTTTCTGGATGCTACCGGCCAACTCTGGAACGCTGGTCTCACTGGCAGCGAGCTCGAGTGGTGGAGTTTGTTGGAGAGTGATCAACCCGTTGTATGGTGGAGACGCGAAGCGGACGGTGGCAGCGTCTTTGTGGACCGGCAGGGCCAACTGGAAGTTCGGTGGCGTGAGGTTGTCAGTGAGCGACTCGAGGGCCCTCTGGGCGCAGTTGAGATTCCCACCAAATTCAGCCAGGGTAGTTGCGGCGCTGTGACTGAACCTTGAGCTGACGAGCCTGTCCAAGCTATCTCTGAGATTGTGTCGCCAGCATGGTTGAAGCGGCTGATCTGGGGTAGGATCGATGTCCCCCTCGGAGACTTGACCGCCTTCGGAGAGTTGATTCTCCGGTTGGTGTTGCAGTTTCTGATCGGCCAGACCGATGCTTCAAACCTTTTCTAAAAAAGATTCACCGCAGGTCAAGGGACTGCCGAACAGTGAGGAGTCTGAACGTGCGGTCCTAGCAGCTGCACTGCTATCTCCTCACGTCATTCCGTCGGTCAGTGGCCGCCTGACCTCAGAAGATTTTTATAGCGAACGACATCAATTGATTTTTCAAGCGATGCTCGATTTGCAAGAGGCTGGCAGCGAAGTAGACCTGCGGACCCTTCAGGCGAGCCTCGAGCTCAAAGGCTCGTTCGATCTCGTGGGCGGTTTTGCCTACTTGGCTGGTTTAGATCTCGATCTACCCGATCTGGGGCGCGTTGAGCGTTACGTCGAGATCGTCAAGGAGCGATCTGTTCGCCGGCGGTTGGTGTTGGCCTGCCACGAAATCACTGCCGGCTGCCTACAAGGTGGCATGGACGCCTCGACTGCCTTGGGAGAGGCGGAAAAACTCATCTTCGGACTTGGCGAAGAGGCGACGCAGCGCGGTTTCTCGTCGTTATCTCAGATTTACGAGGATGCTGTTGCGACCCTCGAGGAGCGAGCCGGCGGAGTGCTCGGCCTACCGACCGGATTTTATGACTGGGATCGGATGACCCAAGGGCTGGTCAGTGGCAATCTGATCATCATCGCAGGGCGCCCAGGTATGGGAAAGACGAGTTTTGCCTTGAATGTGGCGCAGCACGTCGCGATTCGGGAGCAGAAGTCGGTCGGCATTTTTTCGTTGGAGATGGGGGAACAAGAGCTGGTGCTGCGTGTTTTGTCGTCGGAGTCCGATCTCCCGTTCTCTAATGTCCGATCCGGGAAATTGTCCAAAGGGCAGTGGACACAACTCTACGACACTATCCGCCGAACCACTGGGTCGCCGTTGTTCATCGATGATTCGCCAAATCCTTCATTGCTCGAGATCGCCTCCAAAACGCGCCGCCTGAAGGCCGAGAAGGGGCTCGACCTGGTCATCATCGACTATCTACAGTTGATGTCCGCCGGTGGCAAATACGAGAGTCGCCAACTCGAGATCTCGGCGATTAGTCGAGGCCTAAAGCAGTTGGCAAAAGACTTGGAGATCCCGGTGATCTCGTTGTCGCAGCTGTCGCGTCAGCCAGAGCGCCGAGCCGGCGACCATCGACCGCAGCTGGCTGACCTGCGTGAGAGTGGATCGATCGAGCAAGACGCCGACATGGTGTGTTTCATCTATCGCGACGAGCTCTACAACAAGGACGATCCAGACAACAAGGGTATGGCCGAGTTGATCATCTCCAAACATCGTAACGGCGAAACTGGCATTGTCGAAATGGTGTTCATGGGCGAGAACACGACATTTCGCAATCTAGATCGTCACCACGGTGATCAAGGTGGGTTCTGAGGATCCAGCCCCCTAAGGTAGGAGCTGTTTCCTGCTCATACAGACTCGCCGCGTGCTCGCTCCACAGGGGGCTCCCACAGAGGTCTCCGCAGG
>JAJCXO010000194.1 GCA_029263395.1 Acidobacteriota bacterium
GTCGCGCCTGTTGGGGGGAGACAAACTGATGGTGTCCCTCGTCATCATGGATGGGGACGAGGCGATCGGCGGCACCACCATGATCGACGTGCGGTCAGCGCGCCTGTCGCGGGAGTCGGATGACTGGACGAAGTTCAAGATACCGGTGTTCAAACGGCCCGGTATGGAGCGCCGGGTGCCGAACCGCGGCGTGCTCCAGGTCCACGTGCTGCCGCCGGCAGGCCTGGGCGCGGCCGGGGTTTTCCCCCATCCCGAGAGTGAGGTGTTGGTGGACAGCCTCCACTTCTGTGTCGGCACCGATCTGCAGATCGCCGACGCCGAATCCTCCGGCGGGAGGGTCATTTTGGACTCCGAGGAGATGGTTGGCGCCGTCGTGTTCCCGAATCTCGACAACGACGACAAGGACCCGTACTTCGACCAGTGGGACCAGGACGGTGTGGCGGGAGACGACGATGATCTTGCCCAGCTGACCTTGCGGCTCGCCGGCGGATCCAAGGGCAAGGTGACGCTGAAGCAGGATGGCGGCGACGGCAAGGTGAAAATCTGGAACACCAGAACGAAGAAGCCGACCGAGGCCTACACCGATCTCGGCAAGACGCTCGAGTTACCCGCCGACTTCACTGACACGGGTGAGTATCTTGAGAAGGTGCTGTGGGTGGAAGGCGTCGAGCCGAGCGACAAGACCTCCGATGTCGTTTTCGAGCTGATCTACGAGCCGGAGAATGAACACGAGGAGCCCGAGAAGGATCGCGTCGCCTTGACCGTGCTGATGGTCGAGGATCTACGCTGGCTGGGCAAAAACGGCAACAGTGAGAAGGACGGCGACGACCTCGGTTGTGATCCCAACCATCCGCTCAACACGATCACCAGCAGGACCCTCTCCGGCGGCAAAGTAGAGGTGAGCTGCACTTTCCCAAGCGACGAACAGGACCACCCGGTTCGGGTGTTCCCAGGGGCTCGTTATGAGAACGAGCAGTCGACCGGTACCCGCCGCGACGTGGTCGAGCTCGAGGTGACACTCAATGTGAAGCCGCCGCACGAAGGGATTCCCATCTTTCTGAGATCGTTCGACGTCGACGATCCGACCGCCGAGTCCGACGAGGTGGATGCCGAGTCGGCGGCGGAAGACAACCGCACCAACCCGGAGAAGGGTGAGGTTGCCAAAGCGGGAACGTTGTTGGGTGCCGAGGACGAGATCCTTCGTCTCGACCTGCCTCCCGAGACGACCGACAAGGCGAGCTTTCAGGTGTCGATGCAGCCGGGTGACAACTTTCGCGTCGTGGCCTCACCGGATCGCGACTTCGTCGAGGCGCTCGCCAATGACGAGACCCAGATTGCCAATGCTGAAGATCGAGGCCGCATCGTCGACCCGCGGATTCTCGACGAGACCGGTTCGCCCGATGGTGCCGAGGTTCGGGACCCCGAACATTGGGTTTCGGACACCCTCACGGTGTGGCGATTCCTGCACGTCGAGCGGGACTCGATGACCAATGTGGCGAAGAACACTCTAGAAGGGACGATCACTTCGGTCACCCCGGTCGCGGGGAAGACGAACACCTTCGTCGTCGGCACCAATATCAGTATTGTCGAACAGCGCCCGGCTTCGCTCCTCGGGAACTTCGGGCAATGGAACAGCTTCGAGGGGGGGAGGCTGAAGGTCCTGCAGGTGCCGTTCAATGTCCTCGGCAACACTGCCCGTTCGGGTGCCACCGATGACCTGACGATCGTCGATCAGACCGGATGGCTGAACAAGCCCGAAGCACAGGCCGCCCTGGTCGGCAAACTATTCGACCTCCAGGACGATGACCGTAAGCCCAAGGACACTACCCTGGTCGGCGATCACAACGAGGACGGCGTGTTCGAGGACGGTGATTCGGTTCCGTTGCCGCCTACGGATCGGCTCGAGCAGGGTCACCAGGACGCTTACCGTCCAGCCTATGTTTATGCGCGCCTCGACACGATCCCCCCTGGGCCGGCGTCGCGGGCGTTCATGGGCAACATCGAGCAGGATTCTCAGGACTATGTGCGGTGGCTGTTCCGCCGGTTCGATCAGTCAACCAACGAGGACAACCGCGATCTTTGGACGGTTTACCTCCTGGCAGCCTTTCAGGGGGTCCATTGGGAAGATGCGGACGGGGAGTACTGCGCGCCTGGGGAGGCGAGCTGCGAAGGTAAAAACGGCAAAGTGCAGAAGGAGGGAAAAGTTGGCGGAGTTGCTGGGGAGGCGGATGGCCCCGGAGGGCACGGGGCGATGATCTACTGGGCCTCCGGGGCCGAACTCGAGCGCACCCACCACAACGCCCGCGGCTGGCGTGTGATCGACGCCTGCGCCCATGAAATTGGACACCTCTTCGGCGGTGAGCACGCCGACGAAGGCCTGATGTCAGACGGGGTCGAGGGCCGGCCCGACCCCACCGAGCACTTCAGCCCAAAGACCTTGGCCAAGATCCGTAGCGCACGGCATCCCTGAGGTGCGCACAGCCGTTGCCGAGGCGAGTATCGCAGCTGCGCGCGTAGTCCACAGGGGCGACCGGACAACCGGAGTTCCTGGACGGGATCTAACTCAAACCAGCCAACACTTCCAAATAGTTTTCAGCCGCCATCGGTTGCGGATTGGAGCTGTTCGAACCGTTGCGAACGGCCTGTTCAGCGATCAGCGGATAGTCGTCGGGCGGGATTCCGAACGAGCTGAAGGATGGCGTCTCGAGACGACTGGTGAGGTCTGAAAGGCGTTCGAGGAACCGATCGGCGCGCTCGGCGACGGGCTGCGCTGCGTCGGTCTGGGGGTGGATGAGGACTTCGAGCTCGGCTAAGCGTCGGTCGACGAAGGGGCGGTGATAACGCAACAAGGGTTCGAGCAGAATGGCGTTGGCGAGGCCGTGGGGCACGTCGAAGATGCCGCCGATCGACTCGGACAGGCAGTGGACGCCGGCGACGTCGGCGTTGCTAAACGATAAACCGGCGACGGTCGAGGCACGCATCACGGCTTCGCGAGCTTCGGCGTCTCCTTCGATATCGGTGACGGCACGTTCGAGATGGTGGAAGAGCAGGACGATGGCTTTTTCGGCCAGCGCGTCGGAGACCGGATTGGCGATTGTGCAGGTGGTGGCTTCGAGGGCATGGGTCAAGGCGTCGAGACCGGTCCAGGCCACCAGGCTGGCAGGCAGGGTTCGGATCAAGTCGGCGTCGACCAGGGCTTGGTCGGGAAACATCGTTTCGCCCTTGACGCTAATCTTGCGACGCGACTCCGGATGACTGAGGACCGAAACCCAGGTGACTTCCGAGCCGGTGCCGCAGGTGGTCGGGATGGCGATCATCGGCCGGGGCCGGTTGGTGTAAAGATTTGGCCCCTCGTATTGCTCAGGGGTACCGGGATTGGTCGCTAACATCGCACCCGCCTTGGCGGCGTCGAGCACACTGCCGCCGCCGAGGGCGACGACACACTGGAGGTCTGAAGCTCGCATCCGTTCGGCGATACGGCTTGCGGTGTGGGTGCGCGGATTGGGCTCGACGTCGGTGAAGCGTTCGACATGGCTGCTACTCCCCGTTGGACCGCTCCCCAGGATCCCTTGGATGTCGTCCGGCCACGAGGTGGCTTGTAAACCGGGATCGATCACCAACAGAACACGCTCGACAGCGAGGCTGGCCGTTACCTCCGACAGCCGGGAACGACAGCCGGGGGCGATGTGGGTGCGGGTGGGCATGCGGTAGCCGATCATCGGGGGTATCTCCTGCGGTTTGATCTTGGGTGCGGCTGCGGACGCAACCTTACCTCCAAACTTTGTCCAGGTTCTACCACTCCCTAGATCGGACGTGGTGACCTTCGATTGCCGGGCTCGGTGTCGGTACAATGCGCGGGAGATCGTTTCCCCCACCGACGAGTCAACCGATTTGGAGATCCGAGTATGAAGTCTCTCATCGCCCTATCGTGTGTCTGCCTGGCGGCTGTTGTCGTCCAGGCGGCGCGAGCCGAGGAAGCTGCTGCAAAACAACCGCTGACGGTCGAAGATCTGTGGGCTATGCATCGAGTGGGCTCGCCGGTGGTGTCTCCGGATGGCCAGCAGGTGGTGCTCAAGGTCACGGTGTATTCCCACGAGGACAACAAGGGAGAAGGTGATCTGTGGGTGGTGCCGGTGGACGGCAGCGCAGCCCCCCGCCGCTTGACTTGGCAAAAGGGGGCGGAAGGTGATGTGGCTTGGAGCCCGGATGGCAAACACCTGGCCTTCGTCTCCAAACGCGGTGAGGACGACGCCAAACAGCTTTATCTGTTACCGATGGCTGGTGGCGAGGCCGAGCCGGTAACCGAGTTGCCGATGTCGGTTTCGAGCCCGAAGTGGTTTCCCGATGGCAAGCGGATCGCATTTGTCGCTTCGACGTTTCCGGATCTGAACGACAACTTCGAACAAGTTGGCGAGCGGCTAAAGGCTCAAAAGGACGACAAGACCGAGGCCAAAATCAGTGACAATCGTGTGTTGCGGTATTGGGATCATTACCTGACAGACGGCACGATAGAGCATGTGTTTGCCGTCGACCTCGAGAGCCGCGAGGTCAAGGATCTGATGCCGGGCTACAACGCGTTGCTCGGCTTCGGTGGTCTCGAATGGGATCTGTCACCCGACGGCAAAGAGATTGCGTTTGCCGCCAATCACACCGATCCGCCGTGGCAGAAGCTCAATTCCGACATCTTCTTGCTCACCCTGGAAAATGGCGAGATCCGCTGCATTACGGAGGACAATCCGGCCTACGACGGCGACCCGTCGTATTCGCCCGATGGTCGTTATCTGCTCTACGGACGCAACCGTCGCCCCGAGATCTCGCCGGACTTCACCCGCTTGGCGCGGTATGACCGCACGAGCGGAGCGATGGTGGAGTTGACGGCGGAGTGGGATTTCGAACCGACGGGTTGGGTCGTGACCGACGACGGTTCGACGATCTTCTTCCACGCACAGTCGAAAGGTCGCCGTAGTCTGTTTCGCATGTCGATCGACGGCGGGACGCCAGAGTTGGTGGTCGAAGGCGGTGCTACCGGCAGTGTCCGTACGGCAGGTGCCAACCGGATCGTTTACCTCGAAGAGACTTTTCATCGACCGGACGATCTTTACAGGCTGGATTTGGCGGGCTCGGGTCCAACGACTGATAGCCCAAAGAAGCTGACCTCGTTCAACGACGAGCGGCTCGCGGCGATCGACTTCGGTGCGGTGGAAGACGTCACGTTCGAAGGCGCAGGGGGCAATCCTGTGCAGATGCATGTGTTGTTGCCGCCGGGTTTCGACCCAGCCAAGAAGTGGCCGCTGCTGGTGCTAGTGCATGGCGGCCCCCACGGGGCATGGCTCGACTCGTTTCATTTTCGCTGGAACGCGGCACTGTTTGCGGCGCCGGGTTACGTCGTTGCGGCGGTCAACTTCCATGGCTCAACCGGATTTGGTCAGGCGTTTGCCGAGTCGATCCTGGGCAATCACGCCGACAAGCCGTTTACCGACGTGATGAAGGCAACCGACTTCATGCTCGAACGCGGTTACATCGACCCTGAGCGCCTGGCGGCGGCTGGTGGTTCGTATGGTGGCTACATGATGAGCTGGATCCTTGGCCACACCGATCGTTTTGCTTGCCTGGTCAATCATGCCGGAGTCTACGATCTGATGGCGCAGTTTGCGTCGGACTACACCTGGGGGCGCTCCAACAACTACGGTGCCAGTCCGTGGCAAGACCCGGAACGCATCGACCGTTATTCACCGAGCCGTTATGCCAAGAACTTCGCGACCCCAACGCTGATTCTGCACGGCGAGCTCGACTATCGCGTGCCGGTCACCCAGGGCATCAATCTGCATGGTGTTTTGACCGGTAAAGGGGTGGCGTCGCGGATCGTGATTTTTCCCAAAGAAAACCATTGGATCCGCAAACCGCAAGCGGCCAAGCTGTGGTGGAATGAAGTCCACGGCTGGTTGAAGAAACATCTCGCTGTCGGAGCCGAATAAAGATGTAGAACGGACGCTGTGTTGATTCTGAGGGGGAGTTGTTGAGCTCCAGAAAAATCCGTTGGGCTTGGTTGTGGGTGGTTCTGGTTGTGGTTGGCCAGGGCTGGTGGTTGCGTCACGAGCTGGCGATCAGCCGGGCCGATCTCAACGATAACGTCCTGCACTTCACCTTGATCGAGCGTATGGTGGAGGCCGTCGAACGCGGCGAGCATCCGGCGGATTTTTGGGTCTCGGAGTGGACTCTCGGCTACCCGGTCCCGCGCACCTATCAGATCCTGGGGCACGGCGTGGTGGCGGGGGGTTACCTGGCGTTGGGCAAGACCGTCGATCTGATGACGCTGTTCTGTTGGACGCGGTGGCTGCTGCTTTGTCTGCTACCGCTATCGGTGATGGCCTGTGCTCGCGGGTTGGGCTTGCGACCCACCGTCGCTGCGGCGTCGGCAACGCTCATTCCGCTACTCTCCAGCGGTGGTCTCTTTGGGCTCGACTACAGCAGTTATCTGTGGCGCGGGAGCGGCCTCTACACCCAAAGCTGGGCCGCCCATTGCTTGTTTCTGACCCTCGGTTTGGCATTTCCAGCGGTCCGTCACGGCCGGCGCTTGATTTGGGCTGGCGTGCTGCTTGGGCTGACCTTTCTCGCTCATTTCATCTACGGCTATATCGGCGCATTGTCGGTGACCCTGATGGCAGCCATTCGCTGTACGGCGGCACCCGTCCCCCGGCGTCTGATGCGGGTCGCCTTCATCGGTGCCGCGGCTTGGGTGGTGGCTTGCTTTCAATTGCTCCCATTGCTGCTCGAATCATCGATGATCAACGTCAGTCGTTGGGAGCCGCACTGGAAGTGGAACTCCTACGGTTTTCGAGAAGTGGCGCAACAGTTGATCTCGGGTCGGTTATTGGATGCCGACCGTTTCCCAGTCTTGACGATCCTGGCCTTGGTCGGCGTGATCATCGCGCTGCAAGCTTGGCGGTCGGCCGGCGAGGAGCGGGGCTGGCCGGGTCGCAAACGCCGTGGGTTGGTGAGTTTGGCTTTGCCGGATACAGAGTCCCGCGCCGCAGCGATTTACGTGCTCGCTGGAACCTTGTTGTGGTTAGCGCTCTACTGCGGCCGTCCGTTGTGGGGAGGCTTGCTGGGTCTGCTCGGGATCAGCGAAGCGATGCATCTTCACCGGTTGATCGGTGGGGTGCATGTGTTCTTGATCTTGGCGGCCGGGATCGGATTGGGGAGTTTGTGGAGCGCTGCTACAAGCCGTCGCTGGCGGGTCGTAGCGGCGTTGTTGATATCACTTTTGTTGATACCGGCAATCCGCGAGCGTGCTGGGTATTTGTCTCAGAACCGGCAGTGGGGTGAACAGAATCTGGCGGCGTATCGCACTGAGGCGTCGTCGGTAGACGACGTTTTGCAGCGGGCTTCTGCGTCCTCCGGTCGTCTTTACCCTGGGTTGGCGGCGGGTTGGGGAGGCACGTTCCGTGTGGGTTCGACCCCGCTCCATGCCTTTGCCAGCAAGCAGCATCTGCCGACGGTTTCGTTTCTTTACCACTCGATGGCCTTGACGTCGGACATCATGGTGCACTTCGACGAAACGGACCCAGCGCAGTATCGGCTATTCAATATTTCGACGGTCCTGGCCGATGAGCCGCAGGCATTGCCATCGTTCCTTCAGCCGTCAGTCGAGGTTGGGCGATTTCGCCTGTTCGAGGCTCCGTCTGCGGGTTACTTCGAACTGGTGACGGTGCCGCGCTCGGTGCAGGTGGATCGGAGCAGCTTTTATGACGTCAACCATCGGTGGCTGGCCAGTAGTTGGGTCGCTCAACGTCAGCATCTGCGCCTGTTATGGCCGGGAGAGTCTGGCTCGGCTCCAGACCCACTTGCGGCGAGTGAGCCGTTGCCTACCTTGGCCTCGCCGTCCAGCCTGGGCGCGATCGAATCCGAACACCGTGAGGGCGAGGTCTACCGCGCCAAGGTGCGTACGGACGGTCCAGCTCATGTGCTGTTCAAGATGACTTATCACCACCGTTGGCGGGTGTTCGTCGACGGTGTGCGCCAGCCAACGGTGATGCTTTCGCCAGGCTTTCTTGGGGTTGAGCTAAAACCAGGCAGCCACGACGTCGAGTGGCGATATCAACCGGAAGTCTGGAAGTCGATCCTCATGGCACTGATCATCCCGTTGCTGGGGCTGCTGTGGCTGGCCGAGAAGCGGGGGGTGTTGCGCTGGGGTGAACAGCGGTTGATGTTGGCCTCGGTCTGGGTTCGTCGTCGGGTTGACCAGGTAGGGGGCAGGGGCGAAGCCAAACGCTGGCCCTTGACTGCCCTGGGGCTTGTGGCCCTGGTGTTGCCGGTTTGCTGGCCTCTGTTGACCGGGCGGTTGCCGAGTGGACATGACGTGCTCGAATACGTGCCGCGGTTGGTGGAGTTCCACGAGAACATCCGCCACGGTATCTTGCTTCCCCGCTGGGCGCCGGATCTCAGCGCGGGTAATGGACAGCCATTTTTCCTCTTTGCGCCGCCGTTGCTCTACTACATTAGTGAGGTGTTCTACCTGATCGGCTTCGACGCCGTGCGGGCGTTGAATGCCGCCTGTGTGGTGATTGTGCTGGCGTCTGCAGGGTCGATGTTTTTGTTGGGACGATATCTTTTTGGCAAGGCTGGAGGGTGGTTGGCGGCTACGGCAACAATTTATGCACCCTACTTTCTTGTTGATCTTTTTGTGCGTCGCGCTCTCGCAGAGTTTGTGGCCTTCCCCTGCTTTGCTTTGGCTCTTTATGGTTTTACTCGGTTTGCCGCCGAACGTCGCGGCCGTTTTCTGGTGCTGGGGGCGGTTGCCTATGCGGCAGTGATTTTTAGTCATTTTCCGGCGGCGCTGTTGTTCTCCCCGGTGTTGGGCACGTGGATCGGCTTCCAAGCCTGGCGTCATCGGGCGCGACGTTCATCTTGGCTGTCATTATTGGAACAAGGTGCTGGCGTGGGTTTGGGTTTGGGGTTGGCGGCGGCGATCTGGTTGCCGACGTTGGCCGAGATGCAATTCACCCGCGTCGACAGCTTGTTGGAAGGTTACCTGCTCTATTCGAACCACTTCGTTTATCCACAGCAGTTGGTGTGGTCGGCTTGGGGGTACGGCCTTTCCCTTCCGGGTTATGACGATGAAATGTCGTTCTCGTTGGGCTGGAACATTCTGCTATTGATTGGTTTGGCGTGGTTCTGGGCCCGGCGGTGGCCGGGGTTTCAGGCTCGCGCCGAGATGCGGTACTTCGCAATGATCAGTCTCGGATTGTGTGCCTTGATGCTGCCCGGTGCGGTGTGGCTGTGGGATACCCTGCCGTTGCTCGAATATGTCGAGTTTCCTTGGCGCCTGTTGTCGCCGGTGACGGTATGCCTGGCACTGTTGGTTGCGCCTTTGGGTCTTGTGTTGACTCGGGCTCGGAACTCGCGATGGTGGCTGGCAGGTGCCATAACAGTGCTGATCCTTCCCAGCCTGTCTTTCTTGAAACCGGAGCGATATCTCAACTTGGAGCTCGAAGATTGGACTCCAAACGCCATCGCGCAACGCGGCATCGCGGTCACCACCCGGCGAGAGTATGAACCGATGTGGGTCGAAGAGACCCAGGTGTGGAGCAGCGAGCGGATCCGTGAGATCGATGGCACCGCCGAGATTCTGCTCGGTGAGCGCACCCCGGTGAGCTGGTCGGCTACGATCCGCACCGCAGCCGACACCGAACTCGAGGTTGCAACCTCGTTCTTCCCAGGCTGGGAGCTGACCCGCGATGGCGAGCCGCTCCCAGTACAGATTGCCGAGGGCAGTGGGTTGATCCGGTTCCAGCTACCCGCTGGTGAACATCAGGTCCGCGGCCGCTTCGTCCGCACCCGCGTTCGATGGATCGGCGAAGGTCTGAGCCTACTCTCCGCGATGCTCTGTGTCGCGATAGTCGTTCGGGGGCGTCGCCGAGTGGTCGACTTGCATGGGTCCTCCGTTCGGCTCGAGTTGTAGCAGAGCGTTTTCTAGACGTTCCATGCGCGCTCGCAGGGTTTCGAGTTCGGTCTTCTGAGCCGCCAGCTCGGCTTCTTGGTCTCGAATGATCGAGTGTTGGGTCTTGACCGCCTCCACCACTGCTCCCACCAGATTGGCGTAGGCGACAGACTTGAATCCCTCGGAATCCGTGAAGACGGCTTCAGGGAAGACGGCCTCGACGTTTTGGGCAATGAGGCCCATTTCTTGACGGTTGGTAGCCTGCGGGTCGCGCCAGCGGAAGGTGACTCCTCGCAGTGCGAGTAGCTTCTCGAGACTATCCGTGATCGGCTCTACGTCACGTTTCAATCGTTCGTCGGAAGGAGAGACGTTGCGGCCACGAATGATGCCGTTGACGTCGAGCTCGAAGAAGGGTTGCGAGGTTTTGATGCCGACCTTGCCGGCCCGACTGATCCTCATCACGTCGGTGCTCTCGCTGCTGTCGGGGCCGAGGTGGAACTCGAATCCGCCGTCTGAATTGGTGAAGAATCGTGCGCCTCGTGATCCGTCTCGTTCGTCGAGGGCAATTTCCATCATCTTCTCGGTGCTACCGGACTTCAGATGGACCCGTCCTCCGAGCTGTGGTTGATCGGACTCGAGTTGTAACGTTGCCCAATCGTTGTTGCTGTGGCCGCGAATCGTGCGGTTGTGAGTCTCGACGGTGTTGTCTTCAGTGCTCCACAGGGAGCTACCTTCACCGGCAGGACCCGGTGGTCCAGGCGGTCCGGTAGGGCCACGGGTTCCAATACCGGTTGGACCCTGGGGGCCAGGAGGTCCGGCGGAACCTGCGAGGCCCTGTTGACCCGCAAGACCCTGTGGTCCAGTTGGCCCGGGAGTACCGACGCCGGTCAAGCCGGCGGGGCCCATCGGGCCGGCGGGGCCAGTGGGTCCGATGAAACCTCGTGGTCCAGCGTCTCCGTTATCTCCCTTGGGCCCGGTGGCGCCAATGCCGATGTCGCCTTTAGGACCGGTGGGTCCGCTGCCTCCCTTAGGCCCGGTGGCACCAATGCCGATCTCGCCTTTGGGACCGGTGGGTCCGCTGCCTCCCTTGGGCCCGGTGGCGCCAATGCCGATGTCGCCTTTGGGTCCGGTGGGTCCAATCTCTCCATTGTCCCCTTTGTCGCCTTTGGGACCAATGATGCCGATGTCGCCTTTGGGTCCGGCGGGGCCAATATCTCCGGCATCCCCTTTGGGGCCAGCGGGTCCGATGATGCCGGTGTCCCCCTTGGGGCCGACAGGCCCGACGTCGCCTATGTCCCCTTTGAGTCCTTGTGGCCCAGCGAGTCCTTGGGGTCCCTGAGCACCTGTGGCACCGATATCTCCGAGATCCCCCTTGAGTCCTTGCGGGCCGGCGAGTCCCTGGGGCCCTTGAGGCCCAACGGCTCCTATATCTCCGGTGTCGCCTTTGAGACCTTGCGGTCCTGCGAGTCCCTGGGGACCTTGCGGCCCGACGGCTCCTATATCTCCGGTGTCTCCTTTGAGACCTTGCGGTCCAACGAGTCCTTGTGGCCCCTGGGCGCCAGTGGCTCCGATATCTCCGACATCCCCTTTGAGTCCTTGCGGTCCAGCGAGTCCCTGGGGCCCTTGAGGCCCAACGGCTCCTATATCTCCGGTGTCTCCCTTGAGTCCTTGAACCCCCGCGAGCCCCTGGGGCCCTTGCGGTCCAACCGCGCCGGTATTACCTCTTGGTCCCGCAGCACCAGCCGATCCATCTTTGCCAGCCGGGCCGGTCGCCCCGGTAGACCCGAGCAGTCCGTCGGTACCCCGAGACCCACCAGTTCCAGCAGGCCCCTGAGGTCCAGTGGCCCCCGTGGCCCCCGTGGCACCGGTGGGGCCCGCGACCCTGGTGTCGTCCAACTGACCACCGATTTGTTGAGCGCTCGACAAGCCGGCCACGAGGAGTAGGGCGAGAAAAGGACGAAAGTATAGTGATCTCAAAGTAATCATTTTAGGTGTCCTTAGATGAACGACGCCTGCGGTAGGCGAAGAAGTCCATGGGTACAGCTCTCGGTTGACGTAGTCGTTGATCCAAAGCGCGATGTCGATTGAAGTGATGTCGATCGAAGGTGCAAGTTCAATTTAGAGTAGAGGTCACTTCGAGGTACCGGTCGGACCCCTTAGCATGAGGCCTACATTCACATTATTACGTAGTGTACATGGTTAGGTTCCCAACAAATATAAAAGAGAGAATCTGTTGCATGAAAACAGTAGAATTAAATTCAATTGAGACTGGGCGTCTTGTGTGCCAGGAGCTGGACCTTAATGCTGGCCATTTGATGAGGATTACCGCCTGACGGGATTTGGCTGAGATCTGAAAATTCTTGATCGAATCTTTATCGACTTTGCGCCCTATAACTATGAGAGGGCATGGAGCGCAGTCATCGATCTTACGCCGCAGAGAAATTCACCGCAACGTTCTTGACACTCTCAACGTATGTGATTGTAGAATAAGGCGAGCTTGGTACTCGCCGGAGTCTTTGCAACTGGGGGCCTGGATAACATGTCAAGCAGTTGGTCCCAGCTTTCCTTGTGTTCATCCCGTTCGACTATCATCACAGGATCTTTGGGGCGATGCTTCTCGGCGAAGCTGACGAAACTGGGGTCACCATCGATGTTGTCGTCAATTCTTGAAATGTCTTGATTTCAGTGGTTTTAGTTGGTGTCAGGGTCATTCCTACTAGAGGTGGCAGGCTCTAGTCTGGGCAAGTGCTCCCTACTGGCTGTTGGTAGTCATCAGTGCTGGTCCGGGGATAGAGAGTTGGAGTCTGAGCGTCGTGCTGCCTTTTAGGCTCTCCGGCAAGTCAGGTTGGGGTAGATCTGGTTGATGTTGTGGAGACATTAGTGGGTGCCATGTGGGAGATAGGTTGGGCAAGCGCACTCGGATCATCCTAATTTTCGATTGTTAGTCGTGTTTCTGTTCTTTGTTGTTTTTTCGACTATGAGATATTGCTTTGAGTTGGCGAGTTAGAGAATGTTGTTGGGAAGCGAGTCTGGTGCCTCGTGGTTCGTTGGTGACGGATGCGCCGGGTTCATGGAATCGATTCAGGCTGCGGTGAGACGCGGTTGTCGCATTGGAGGATGTTGAATAAGTTGTTTATTGACATGTAGTTAGAAGTAGGGGTGCTCGCCTCCTTAGGCAGAAATCCACCGCCAGCAAAAGTGTATTGCAGGCAGCTAGTACACTGCGAACAGAGCCGGTGGATGCTGTTAGAGCAGGCAGGGGGCGAGCTGGCAATTACATCGTAGGGTTTTGTCTTTAGTCGGATAAACCTTGCGAGGTGTCTCTGGAGCTGCTGCGGCATGATCCGGAGTTGTAGGCGACTCCTTGGTACGTCGGGGATCGGTGCGTCTTGCTCAATTTGTAAAACGTTACAAATTGATGACGCTCGGGGTTGGGTGTTTTGATTTATTAGTCGTCAGAAGAGTTTGGAGGATGACGTGTCGATAATCTTCCTGGGAGAGCTGTGTTTTGAAGTTTTTGCTGGTGATGAATAAGCCATGAAAACTAGTCATTTGGTGTGTATTTGTCATTGTTTCTTTTGTTAAAGATAGTTGTTGCTTGGTGTTGTTGAGTGGTGTACGTTGAATAGGAAGCTTGGTGTTGAGAGGTGGCCGAGTGCTTCAGCTGGATTGTAATGATTGTCGAGGTCGTCGATGCTTAATTCGAAACATGTTGAGATAGCTGCGCGGCAAGGCAATCGGAGGGTATTCGGTTGAGTAGTTATTCGGTGGTGGCCGCGGTCAGTGAGGCCTTGCGCGCGCTGCTTTGGGAGGCCTATGACGAGGACGATACTCTGCGGCCGATCGTTGGCAGCGAGGAGGCGATTGTTCTCAAGAATCCGACCCAGACCGCGCAGGACTCGGCCAATCGAATCTCGCTGTGGTTACACCACATCACCGAAAACGAGTTCATGAAAAATCAGCCGATGGAGCGTGGACCGTCGCATGATACGCAGCGCTTTCCAGCATTGGCGCTGAACTTTTCTTTTCTTTTGACGCCTTTTGCGTCGACGACTGCCGCCGAACATCTATTGCTGGGCAAGGCGATGCAGGTCTTTTACGATAATGCGACGATCCTGCTTAGAGATGAAACGAGTGGTATAGCCGAGGAGCTGCGGATCATCTTTAGCCGCATGACCCTCGAGGAGCTCACTCGGGTTTGGGATTCTTTGCGCGAACCCTATCGGCTGTCACTGTGTTATCAGGTCCGGGTCAATCGGATCGATTCGCAACGCTTGCCGCAACATGCGCGGATTGTGGAACGCTTCAGCGGTCTCGAAGTCAAGCGGGAAAGGGGCGCGTCGTGAGCATTGTTCAAACGCTACGGCGGACCCAGATGATTTTCGACCTCGAAGATGTGTATGCAAGAGATCGAGGCGTGCGCGGACCGCGTCCGCGTCCACTGGCGGGTGTCGAGTATTGGATTGTCGGCGAATTGGTCGACAGCAGCATTCAAACCATCAACCCACCGTGGCGATTGATCGTTCAACGCAATCCGAGCGGCTACCATGTGTTCTACGGTGAGGTTGAGCTTGCCAATGGCGAGCATCGGACTCAGATTGCCGCAGGGACGTACGCGGTGCGGGTCGAAGGTGAGCTCTACCAACACGTCGAGCGCCAGGATGTGGTGTTACCCGAGTTGGCGACTCCCTACAGTTTTGACCTAGAGCCGGGCTTTCGCTACCCGTTCCCGCGGGAGAGCAGCCTTTCGAAAGGTCGCGGTACTACCTTGCTGCGTGGCGGAGTCCACCAGCGAGATGGCAGCGGCATCGCAGGAGTGACTGTCGAAGTCACGCAAGCATCGTATACCTACTCGACCGATGCCACAGGTCAGTGGGTGCTCGTTTTTCCGGATGATGTGACCGATAGCGACCTCACCGTCCGGTTCGTGTGGCCGGATCGACCTCCCACGGAAGTCGATGGCGTGCCATTGATTCAAGGTCGCGACAACAGCTTGATGCAGACCGCTCTCAGAGGGTGGGTCCTGACTGAAGACGGTGTTCCGCTCCGCGGAGCAACGGTGGAAGTTGTGGGCCAGGCCGGAATGGTGAAGACCCGCGGCGACGGCGCCTGGTTCTACTACTTCGATCCCACCACCCTCGAGCAAACGGTCGACATCGAGTTTGTGCTGCCGGATGGGCGAAATCTGATCGCGTCATCCATCTTGGTGCGGCCGCGAGCGACCGTGGTAGTGCCGACAATCCGATTCTCGTAACCGACTAAGGAGGACAGAAATGCCCGAGTATCTCTCGCCTGGTGTCTACGTCGAGGAGATCAGTACTGGGCCCAAGCCCATTGAAGGGGTTAGTACCAGTACCGCTGGCTTCGCAGGTCGAACCGAACGTGGCCCAACAACGCCGCGGCTGGTGACCAGCTGGCTCGATTTCCAACGCTGGTTCGGTTCCTACATCGAACCGTCCAAATCGTTTCTTCCCTATTCCATTCAGGGTTTCTTCCAGAACGGTGGCAAACGGGCATTTGTTGCCCGGGTCATCAATGGTGATGCCAAGGCCGCCTCGATATCGTTGGCAGCGCCGAGTGCAGACAGTGGCTCGGGCCTCACCAACGTGCTCAAGGTCGAGTCCCTGGGACCGGGATCTTGGGGAAACAACATCCTGATCCGAGTGACGACGGGCAGCCGTGCAGATCTCAACGCGTCACCGCCACTGGATCTGTTCCGGCTGACGATCGCTTATTTCAGCGATGGCATTCCCAGTCCGTTTGTCGATCCGGTCAATCGCACCAATTTGGCGAGTCCTTTCTTTAAAGCCGCAGATGTAGTCGAGGACTACGACAATCTGTCGGCGGTTCAAGGCTCCGCCAACTATGTGATCAGCACCGTCAACGCGGCGTCGAAGTTGGTGCATCTCGATTGGGGCAACACCAACCCCAACCCCGCGATCATTCCGGAGCCGGCGCGTCCGAGCGATACCGATTTTGGTACCCGTTCGGCACTGTCGTTGGCGACCAGTAACGCAGCCGTTTTCGTGCGGACTTCGGCAGTTGGTGCCGGTCTGTGGGGTGACAGCGTTTCGGTTGAGGTTCAGGCCGGTACTAAGGCTGGCACCGCTCGGATGACGATCCGTTGGTCGACACTCACCGAAGACTTCGACAATTTGTCGACAGACATCACCAAACCGGACTTCCTGACCGATGTCGTCAATGGCAACTCGCGGCTCTTGCGGGCCGAGTGGGTCGACGACAACGGGGCGCCGATCGCGGACCTGCCGAACGCCACCCTGGCGATTCCGGATCCGGCCGCGGAAGCGAGTCTGGCAGGTGGGGCGGACAACCCATTGGCCGGCGGGACCGAAGAGGTGTTGCTGACCCCGGGCGATTTTGCTGGCAAGGACACAGTTCCCCCGGATCAGCGGACGGGGCTGGCAGGCCTCGAGGCGATCGACGAGATTTCCTTGTTGGTGGTTCCCGATGAGGTCAATCCCGGGATCCGCAACAACTTTCAGATCACCAATGTGGTGCTCAACCAATGTGAACGTCTGAAAGACCGTTTCGGGATTCTGAATGTGCCCAAGGGTCAAGGCACTGTGCAGAATATTTACCCGGTACGCGACACGTCCTATGGTGGTATTTATTACCCATGGGTGCGGGTCTTCGACGAACGCACTCAGGACACGCTTCTAATTCCACCTTCCGGTCATGTTGCTGGCATTTTTGCCCGTACCGACATTGATCGCGGTGTCCACAAAGCGCCGGCCAACGAGATCATTCGCGGCATCATTACCCGTGACCTGAACTCGCGTCGTGGCCCACTCGAATACAAGGTGGTCAAAGGCGAGCAGGACATCTTGAATCCGCGCGGTATCAATGTCATTCGTGACTTCCGCACGGATCGTCGCGGCATCCGCGTGTGGGGCGCCCGCACCATGTCGAGCGATGGTGAGTGGAAGTACGTCAACGTTCGCCGCCTCTTCATCTTCATCGAAGAGTCCCTCGACGAAGGTACCCAATGGGTGGTGTTCGAGCCCAACCACGAGCCGACCTGGGCGCGGGTGGTGCGCAGCATCAGCAACTTCTTGGTCCGGGTGTGGCGCGACGGTGCGCTGCAGGGCGTGACCGAGGAGGAGGCGTTCTTCGTTCGCTGCGACCGCACCACGATGACCCAAGACGACATCGATAACGGGCGGTTGATTTGTTACGTCGGTATCGCGCCGGTCAAGCCGGCCGAATTCGTAATCATCCGCATCGGCCAGAAAACCCTCGAGGCCACCCAGTAGACATTGAGGAGGATATCTCATGAGTGAGACTGGAAGCCGTAACGATCCTTATTCAGCATTCAACTTCAGGGTCGAAATCGATGGCGGAGGCGCCGCCGGTTTCGCCGAATGCAGCGGTCTCGTAACCGAGACCGATATTGTCGAGTACCGCAACGGTGACGAGGACATCCGAGTCCGCAAGTTACCGGGTCTCAAGAAGTTCACCAACATCGTGCTCAAGCGTGGCTACACCGATAGCAAGGATCTGTGGCAGTGGCGCAAGACGGTGATGGACGGCCGTACCGAGCGTCGCTCGGGTGCGGTTGTGTTGCTCAACGAAGCTCGTGAAGAGGCGTTGCGCTGGAACTTCCGTGAAGGCTGGCCCAGCAAATGGGAAGGCCCAGCCCTCAACGCGAAGAACAACGAAACGGCGATCGAGACCCTCGAAATCGCCTGTGAGGACATCCAACTCGCCTAGGCGAGCGATCGCAGCCTCTCTTTGATGACCACCTATCGTGGTGCTCGATGGCAGCCGTCATCGAGCACCCTGGAGACCTAGATGTTCGCACCTAGCACGCCAGGAGTGCGTTTCGAGTGGGCGGATTCCCGTGTCCTCGAAGGCGTACGAACCGATGTTGCCGGTTTTGTCGGTATCGCTGCGCGCGGGCCGGTTCAGGAGCCGGTACGGGTGGAGAGCTGGGGGCAGTTCGTCTCGATCTTTGGTGGTCATCTTTCCCATGCCTACTTGGCGTATGCGGTCGAGGGCTTTTTTGTCAACGGTGGGCGCGCTTGCTGGGTGGTGCGTGCTGCTGATCCGCAGACGGCCACACCGGCGACGGTTGATCTGCTTGATGGTCGAGGGCGTCTAGGATTGCGGCTCGAAGCGTCGAGCCCTGGAGCTTGGGGACGACAGGTTTCTATCCTGGTCGGTCGCCAGGGACGAGAGCGGTTTTCGCTCGGTGTCCGGTTGCCCTCTGGCGAGAGCGAAACCTGGCTGGACTTGACTCTGGCTGTCGCCAGCCTCGATCTGTTCGACGCCGATGGACAACCGACCCTGAGACTCGAGGCCTACGATCCACGGGTGTTGGATCATGCTGTGGCGGTTTCGGTAGAGCCAGCTGGCGGGAGTGCTGAGTTTACGCTCGAGCTCGATCCAGAACTACGACAGGATCGCGATGGCTCCGAGCTTTTGGGATCAGAGAGCTTCGTTGGCCTTTCGATGCATCCGGAGCACCCGCGGTATGCGCCGAGGATGTTGGCTGCCGACGGCGTTTCACGGTACGTCACGGCGATCGATTTATCCTCGCCGACACGTTTTCCAGACAACTTGCCGGCGCCGCTACGACCCAGTCATGAGGCTGGCCTCGGATTGCTTCGAAACGATCCTCGCAACGTACGCAACTTGCTCGCTGAAGGTTCGCAGCTGGTCAGAGTCAGTGCTGCGAGTTCAAAGGCATCAATGCCCGACCGAGACAGCACACCGGATCCCAACTGGCTGCCACAGGGGCGTACTTGGCTGACAGGCGGCTCGGATGGTCTAGCGACGTTGTCTTCTGTTCATCTGAGCGGTTCCGGAGCTCCGTTGGGCGCGCTGTGGGGTTTTGCCGCACTTGAGTCGGTAGACGAGATTGGGATCGTGGCGGCGCCCGACATCATGCCTAGGCCGGACGTTGGTGCCCCGCCTCGTCAGGCGGCGGAAGTGAACTGTCACTGCCTTGAAGATCCGGCGCCGGAACAGCCCCCGGTTGCTCCAATCGAAGTCCCGCCGCCGTTTTCGCCGGTGCAGCTCGATGTCTTGCAGTCTGCGTTGATTCAGCATTGCCAGACTTTGGGTGACCGGGTGGCGATCCTCGACCCGTTACCGAACCTGGTCACACCACAGCAGGTGACGGAATGGCGCCAACAATTCGATAACAGTTATGCGGCGCTCTACTTTCCTTGGCTCGACGTCCCGGATCCCTTGCGACTCGCCGGGCTGTTGCACCGGGTACCGCCGAGTGGACACATGGCGGGCATTTATGCCCGGGGTGATCGTGAAGAGGGAGTCCAGAGGCCTCCCGCCAACCAGCGGATCGAGGGTACCCGAGACCTGGCGGTGATCGTCGATGAAATTGATCACGGCTATCTCAACTCGGTTGGCATCAATGTGATCCGGGCTTTCCCTGGTCGTGGCCTGCGAGTGATGGGAGCGCGCACGTTGTCGAGCGATACCAGCTTGCGATTCGTCAATGTTCGGCGGTTGCTGATCTTGATCCGAGAGGTGTTGGACCAGGGGCTGCAGTGGGCGGTGTTGGAGCCTAACGAGCCGGCGCTGTGGGAAGCGATCGAGCGCTTGACGGAAAGTTATCTCCATCGTCTTTGGCGGCAAGGAGCGCTGGATGGTGCCAACCGGGATCAGGCGTATTACGTGCGTTGTAACGAGGTCACCAATCCGCCGGAGGAGGTCGCAGCCGGCCGCTTGATTTGCGAGATCGGCGTCCTGTTGCCACCACCCGCAGAGTTCGTCGTCATTCGCATCGGTCGCAGTGAGGCCGGGGTCGAAATCCTTCAGGTCACACAGGAGACGCGCCGTGGCTGAGACCGGTAATCGCAACGATCCGTTTCCCGCGTTTCGCTTCGAGATCGACATCGACGGGATCTCAGGCGGATTCAGTGAGTGCAGCGGAATCGAAGTCCAGACCGAGGTCTTCGAATATGCCGAGGGTGGTGTCAACGACTACGTCCACAAGCTGCCGACTCGGTTCAAGCAGGGCAACATCACCTTCAAGCGAGGCATCGTCGATTCCGCATTCTGGACTTGGCATGCCAAGACGGTTCCAGGGAAGGTCGATCTCAGGTCCGGGTCGATCAAACAGCTCGACGAACAAGGCACGGTGGTGCAGACCTGGCGCTTTGAGCGCGCCTACCCATCGAAAGTGCAAGGGCCGTCACTCAATGCTGGCCAGAGCAATGTCTCGGTGGAATCGATGGAGATCTGTCACCACGGTTTGAAGGTGGTCTAGGCAAACCAACCAACGGGCGGCAGCCCAGCGGGAGAAACAACCATGCCGGTTCACATCGGAGAAATTAGCAGCGAAGTCACCGCGATGGATGACGACGTGCCGCTGTCGGAAAAACAACAGGATCGCATCGTCGAGCGTGTGCTGCGGCGAATTCAGGATCTCGAGCGCTATCGGACCTTGCTCCACGAGTCGACGGACCTGCGCACGAGCTCCGGCAAAGCCGGCCCCTTCCGACGTTTCGTGCCGCGGGAATCGATCAACAGGTCATAACTCGGATACGGATTAGACGCATGCAAGGCAAGCTCAAAATTACCAGCTCCAAAGGGAACGTTACGGCTCAGTTCAACCCCACTGAGTTCACCCTCGACAAGGGTGTCCGCATCAAGGAGATGGAAACCAAGCGACTCAACGCGGCGGTGCTCGAATTCATCCGTGGCAGCAACGAGAAGCTCAGCCTGACTCTGTTGTTCGACGACACCCTCGACAACAAGGTTGGGGTGGCAGCTCAGGCAGCGACGCTGCAAGAGATGGCCAAGGTTGACAAGGGCTCGGGTCAAAAAGCGCCCCCGGTCTGCACTGTGACCTGGTCGGATATGTCGTTCACTGGCTACATGGAGAGCGTACAGCGCAAGTTCACGCTCTTCGACGAGAGCGGCGCTCCGCTACGGGCCCTGGTCAGCATGTCGTTCATCGAGTTCAAGACCGAGGAGCAGTTGCTGGCCGAAGTGGGTGGCCAAACCTCGCCCCATACCACCCGCCGGGTCGTCAAGCGTGGCGACACCCTGAACCGTATTGCCGCCGAAGTTTACGGTGACGCTGGGGCTTGGCGTTACATCGTCGAGACCAACCCGGGTGTGGTCAGCAATCCACGCCGGCTGGATGCCGGGACCGTCTTGATCCTGCCGCCGCTGGAGGGACCGTGACGTGCCGAGTCCATGTTGCAGCAGCTGTGTCGTCGAGTGGGTTGAAGTGTTCCATGTCGACAAGGAAGGCGGGAGCTTGTCATGACGGACTGGTCTCAGTTCAAGTCGGAAGACTTCTTCGTGCCCGACTTCGAAGTGCGGGTCGACGGGGAGCTCATGGCCGGCGTCAAGAAGGTGGATATCCACAACGTCGTCTACCGGGACAACCTCTATGGCATGGACTCGTTCGAGATCACGATCAACAACTGGGATCGCAAGAAGAAGCGCTACAAATACAGCGACTCCGATCAATACCTGCCGGGTCGTCACCTCGAGCTGAAGATGGGTTACGAGGGGGAGATTGGGCTGCGACTGATGATCGCAGGCGAGATCACCAGCCTGCGCACCACGTTTCCGGCCGAGGACTATTCGAAGGTCGTGGTCGGCGGCACCAATGTGCTGCACAAGTTCCGGCGCCAGCAGTGGTCCGAGGTCTACATCGAGATGAAGGACAGCGAGATCGCCGAGATGATCGGCGGCCGCAACGGTGTGAAGGTCAGGACCGACGGTGCTGCCAAAGCGGACGAAGAGGTCAGGGGCTGGACGATGCAAGACACCCAATACGATCTGGTCTACCTGCACGAGCGAGCTCGCCGCAACGGCTACGACATCTTCGTCGACCCGGACCAGGCAACGGTCTACTTCGGGCCTACCGAGGTCATCACCAAGCCGGACAACATCCTGAAGTACGGTCAGTACGCGTTGTGGTTCGAGCCCAACGTGTCGACTGCCAATCAGGTCGGCAACGTTACGGTGCGCGCGTTTGCCTACTCGGACAAGGAGCGGGTTGCGGGCCATGCCTCACGCACCGGCGGCGAGTATTCGCGTTCGGTGACTCGGCGCAAGGAACGTTGTGCGACGCAACCGTTTATCGGCGAGTACGAGGCGTCGAAGCTGGCCAAAGCGATCCGCAACCACATCGCCAAGGAGATGGTGACCGGCACCGGCGGTGTGGTGGGAATACCGGAGCTGCGGGTCGGCACGCTGCTGAAGCTCAAAGGGCTGGACAACCGATTCACGGGCGATTGGTTCGTAACGGCGACTCAGCACGTCTACGACGACCAGGGTTATCGCACCTTGTTCGAGGTGCGTCGCGAGGATCTCGGCTAAAGGGGTTTTGGATCTCATGAAGTTACATGACGACAACCACATCATGCTTGCCGAGGTCGTCGACCTGGTCGATCCAGAAAACTTGGGGCGAGTCCGCGTCAAGTACGTCAACCACCCGAAGTGCGAGAGCGACTTCGCTCGTCTGGTGCCGCTGATGGCCGGGCCGGAGATCGGTACCTTCTTCCGACCAGACGTCGGAGACGAGGTGTTGGTGACCTGGGAGCACGGGGACCGCAATCGTCCGTACATTCTCGGGGGATTGTGGAGCAAAGTTTGTCCGCCACCACCGGACGATGGCAAGCCGGAGGAAAACAACTGGCGGTTCATCGTCTCGCGCAGCGGTCACGTGCTCAAGTTCGACGACACCAAGGGTGCCGAGCGGATCGAGATCTTCGACAAGGACGAGAAGCTCAAGATCTTCTGGGATAGCACCGGCGACAAGCTCGAAGTGATCGCTGACACCGGCGATATCGACGTCACCGCCAACGCCGGCACCGTCAAGGTCGAAGCGCTCAACATCGAGCTCAAGGCGACCGCCAACATCAAGATCGAAGCTGCCGGCAGCATCTCCATCAAGGGCTCGACGGTCAATATCAACTAGGAGACATCATGGGTCTGCAAGCAGCCAAGCTGGGCGATCGTGTGTTGGGAGTCGACCTGCACTTGATCCAGCCGCCATCCGGTTCGCCAATCCTGGTGCCGCACATTTTTAGCGGCAAGTTGGTGACGAGTCTCAGTCCCAACGTCAGGATTTCGAAGCGTCCCGCCGCCACCATCGGCAGTGTGGCGATCAACACTCCGCCACATGTGCCCAATGGCGGAACTTTCGTGATTCCGCCCAAGAACCGCGGGGTTGTCATCCGCGGCAGCTCGTCGGTATTCATCAATGGCCAACCTGCCGCCCGCACCGGTGACTCGGTGTTGACCTGCAACGACCCTACCGATCGACCGGTGGGTGTTGTGGTCGCCACCGGCAGCGTGTTCATCGGAGGCTGACATGGAGCGCGATTTCCTGGGGCAAGGTATGTCGTTTCCGGTCCGGCCATCGCCTAGCCGGTTGGTCTGGGCGGATGGTGACGAGAAGATCCGGCAGAGTATCTGGCTGATTTTGAGCACCGCCACCGGCGAACGCCAGATGCGATCCGAATTCGGTTGCAGCATCCACGATCTGGTGTTTGAAGCCAACACCGCTGCCTTGCGGTCGAGTGTCAAGGTGGCGGTCCGACAGGCCATGATCCAGTGGGAGCCACGGATCGATGTCCTCGACGTACGGGTCGAGACGCTGCCTGAGGCCCGCAACCAGCTGCAGATCCACATCGATTACCAGGTGCGCGAGAACCATGCGGTGCACAACCTGGTGTACCCCTTCTACCTCACCGAAGGCGTCGGATAGGAGAGCGCAATGCCTCTGAAAGCCCCACAGCTGGACACCCGTAGCTTCGAAGATTTGTTGAGCGAAGCACGGCGGCGTATCCCGCGCTACACCCCGGAGTGGACCGATTTCAATCCCAGCGATCCTGGGATGACCCTGTTGGAGCTTTATGCCTGGTTGAGCGAAATGATGCTCTACCAAATGAACCGCGTACCGGATCGCAACTACATCAAATTCCTCCAGCTGCTCAATCTGGAGCTGCGTCCGGCACAACCGGCAAAAGCCTATGTCACGTTTTCCGGTAATCGAATCGAGACGATCGGTCGCGGTACTCAGCTGCTTGCCCAGAATCTCGGCGGCGGCGCCCCGATGATCTTCGAAACCGAGCACGCGTTGACTCTGGTGCGGGCTCAGCTCAGCAAAGTCGTGGTCTTCGATGGACGAGCTTTCAGTGATGTCACCGCTGCCAACAACACCCTAGGTGTGCCTTTCCGCCCGCTCGGCTGGGTGCCACAGGTCGGTAGTGCGTTGTACCTCGGGTTCGAACCTCCGCGGCGGGCCACTGACGGTCTGCTTTTTCCGCAGGAGATGCGGTGGCGCGTCGGTCTACCGGCGGCGGCCGATGCAAGTCGCGGAAGCGGTTGCGAAACCCAGCGTTGTGGTACGCCACCTCCACCACCGCCAGTGACTTTGGAATGGGAATTCAAGGCGAGGCGGGACGATGTTCGGTGGCGTCGCCTCAACGTGCTGGCTGACGATAGTGTCGCCTTCACCCGCGAGGGCAGCCTCTTACTTGAGGGGCCGGCGGAGATCGAGCCCAGTCGGGTAGGTCGGGTCCAGGAAGATCTCTACTGGCTGCGCTGCCGGGTCGACGAGGGTGCCTATCCCGACGGTGCCGCTCCAGAGCTCGACTTTTTGCTGGCCAACACCGTTCGAGCCTCCAATCTGACCACTGTCCGAGATGAGGTCGTTGGGCGGAGCGGAGGCGTGCCGGATCAGGCTTTCGAGCTCGCCAACAAGCCGGTACAAGCTGAGTCTCTCGAGCTGTCTATGGAAGGCGCCGATGGCCAGTCTGAGATCTGGACGCGGGTCGATGACTTGTTGGCTTCCGGCCCGGATGATGCGCATTACGTGCTGAACCCTACAACCGGGGCGATGAACTTTGGTGATGGCAGTCGCGGGCGTATACCAACCGCCGGAGTCGAGCTGATTGCACGGGAGTATCGACACGGCGGCGGTGCGGCGGGCAATGTCGGTGCCGGAGTCATCAAAAGAACGCGGGGCGAGCTGGTCGGAGTCGACAAGCTGACCAACATCAGGCCCGCCATCGGTGGCCGAGACGAACAAGATATCGAAGATTTGAAACGCCGTGCACCGCAGGTGCTACGGCACCGTAATCGGGCGGTAACCAGCGAAGATTTTGCCGCGCTGGCGGCCGAGATGGGCGGCGTCGCCGAGGCCACTGCCGTTCCGCTGGCACATCCTGATCATCCAGGGGTCGAGGTTCCGGGGGCTGTAACAGTGGTGGTGGTTCCTGACCATGACGACTACCCGCCGCGAGCTACAGATGAGCTGATCGAGCAGGTGTGTGATGGGCTCGAGAGCTATCGACTGTTGACCACCGAGGTTTACGTCAAGGGTGCCGAATTCCAATCTGTGCAGGTGTTGGCGCGAGTCAGCGCTCCACCCCACGCTTCCGGTGATGCGGTGGCTCGCGACGTGGCACGAGCCCTCGACCACTTCCTTTCGCCCCGCCGGTGGCAGTTCGGACAAGACCTCTACCCGACGAGCTTTTACGATGTGATGCTCGATGTACCGGACGTGGTGGCGGTCGACAGCCTGCAGATTCGTGTGGATGGGCGGCCCCATGACATTCTGACTCAACGCGTCGTGGTACCGGCCGATGGTCTGGTTTATGGAATTGACCACGAGATCGTGGTCCGTCCGGCCGAGGATCGCTGATGCGCGTCGATTCACCCACTTCGTTTCTGCTCGACGCAGCCAGCGGCTGGCGAACCGCCCATGGCGATCGTGTCGTCGCGGATTCGCGCCTCGGCTTGCACTTAGGGTCCGCTCCGAACGGTCCGTTAGCCCTGAACTCGGTAGATGGCAGCCTGGGTGGACTTGTTTTACCGATCGGAATGGCGCTCGATTCGACGGGCATTCTCTACCTGCTCGTTGATGATGCCTCGTCGCGGATCCGTCGCTATGCTCCGATCGAGCGTCGCTTTGTGGCGATGGGAGAGGACTGGCGAGTCCCGGTCACTCAACCAGCTCAGGTCTTAGAGGCCAAGCTCGAAGTGCCGGAGGTCGGCGCCGTACTCGATCCTACGGGGCCGTTCGATCCATCGATCTTCAGCTTACCGGCCAACATCGCAATCGTCGGTCAGCATCTATATCTTGCGGATGGTGATAGCCGCTCGTTGCAGGTCTTTTTCATAGCGCCGAAATGTCTGATCCTGGCTCATCTCTGGGGACTCGATCCACGGGTCTCCATCCTGTCCGAGCCCACCAGCGAGGTTTGGCAGCCGGTGGATGTGGCCTCGCATCGTGGGGCTGCCTACATCCTCGATCGAAGCTCCGGGCGGGTTTATCGTCATCGCCCTGGGTCCGAGAAGCCTCGGTTGGTGCTCGATGTTCCGGAAGCGAAGGGGCGTTGGAGTCGACTTGCACTGGATCGCAAAGGCCGTCTCTACCTATTCGATCGGTCGGTGCCGAGACTCGAAGTTTATGAATTGAACGAAGCTGTCTGCGAGCCTGTCGGTTGTGGCTCGGCAGCTGACCAGCCGCTGCGCCAAAGTCCCCTGGCGGCGCGTCGGATGGGACAGGTTCTGGAGTCGGGAGAAATCCGCAGTCGTTTCCCCGGGCCAGCGATCCGCCTGGATCACAAGGAGCGGTTTTGTCTTCCTGAAGGCCTGGCACGGTTGTGTGATCGGTGTCCGGAAAGTCCGCCGGTTGACGCACCCCTGGAACTCTGTTCGGTGGCCACCTGTGGGCTATTGTTCGATCGCCAAGGCGAGCCGGTTGTCGCGCCAGACCCTGCCGAGCCTGGAGGAGTACCGCTGTATTCAAGCTCTGGGGCATGGTTCAGTGACGCTCTCGATAGCGAAGTCCACCGTTGCCAATGGCACCGTATTGAACTCGCGCTCGGTGACTTGCCGCCTGGTTCACAAGTGGTGGTGAGTACGTTCAGCGCGCAGGAAAATCGTGGTGCCGAAAAACCTGAAGACTTACCCGACCACCTGTGGGAGACGCGGTTTCGCCTCACCGGACCGATGCAGCCTCCCGAGGCTCCGTCCACCGATCGTGAGCGACAGGAGGAGCTGCTCGTCCAGAGTGGCACAGGGCGATACCTGTGGCTCCGTCTCGAACTCGTGAGTGATGGCTTTGCGACTCCCCGGGTCGGCTCTATGCGGGTCCACTATCCGCGACAGTCCTATATGGCCTACCTTCCGGCGGTTTATTCGTCCGAAGAGGAGAGTCGTTCGTTCCTGGAGCGTTTTCTTTCGATCGCTCAGACCGAGTGGGATCAACTGGATCGTCGGATCGAAAATGTCGCTGCCATGTTCGATCCACGGGCGGTACCGGAAGGTGAGTTACTCGAGTACCTGGCGAGCTGGCTGGCGTTGCCGCTGGAAGGAGTCTGGAGCGGAGAGCAGAAACGTCGCATGCTGGAAGCGGCCCCGGCGATCTACACCCATCGTGGGACGTGTCGCGGCATTTCAGAGATCCTCGCCATCTACCTCTCGAACTCTACCGGTATTGCCCCCGGAGCGCAGCTCGGCTATCCGGTCTTGATCGAAGGCCATCGCGAGCGACAACACCTTCAGTTGGCGCGTCGTGCTGGCGAGCTAGCTCCGGGCAGGCGTCTTTGGGGGCGCGAGTTGGTCGGGCGCCTCCAACTTGGCGTCTATGCGCGAGAGGGTGAAGCACGCTTGGTTTCGACCGGTGACCCGGAACGGGATTTGTTCCACGAATACGCTCATCGCTTTCGGGTGTTCGTGCCCGCAGCTTGGGTTCGTCATGGCGAGGACGAACAGCGATTGCGACGTGCCCTGGATGTTGAGAAGCCGGCGCACGCAGGTTATGAACTGTGTTTGGTGGAACCACGGTTTCGAATCGGTCGGCAATCGACGTTGGGACTCGATTCGGTGGTCGGAGCGATTCCGCGGGCAAGTCTCTACTGCCCGCATCACGATGTGGATCCAGCCCCCAGCCTGGCGCCGAGGTTTCGGCTCGGTTACGACACGGTGTTGGCGTGCCGGCCCAGTCCGAATCCTGGACCACCACCGCTGCCAGCACCACGGGGTGTACTGGGGCAGGACGCAGTATTGGGGCGCGAGATGCTGCTGGCTGCGGCCGCCACTAAGAGTACGACTGTGCCCGTCACGATCGAGAACGTCACGACCGAGACCATGAGTTCGAGCGCGAGCTAAGGAGATTCTGAATGGACAACAAGCCAATCAGTTGGGAGAACAACCAGCGCCCCGTCGTGACGACGCGCAATCGGTTCTTCAATGGCAAATACATGAGTGCCCGCGAGTTTGCTCGCGAGCAAGACTATTTCCTCAGCCGTCACCGGCTGATCAATCGTCTTCACGTGGGTTCTGGCATCGCTTGTGGCCTGCTCGTCGAGCCGCATCCCAATCCGACCTGCCCCAACTTTGTCGTGGTGCGGGCTGGGGTTGCGATCGACGCCTGGGGACGAGAGTTGATTCTCCGAAAAGACACCCCCTTCGAGCTCCCGGATTTGGCATCCACGGGCGAGGTGTTGCTCGGCCTCCGATACGTAGAGGAGACGGTGGAATCGGTGCCGGTGCTTTATACCGAAGAGGGAAAGAACCGTCAGGAAGCCAACTGGGTGCGTGAGAATGTCTGCTTGGAGGCCCTCGCCCTCGATGGCGCTCCTGCCGGATGCTGGTCGCGAGCCGATAGTTCGGTAACGCTGAGCTCAGCCAGTGGTTGTTTGGATGTTGACTCACCTTGTGACGACCGCGTCCCTCTAGCTCTACTGCGATTCCACAAAGAAAGCGGTTTGGAGATCGACAGCTCAGGGCGGCGTCAGTTGCCAACACCCGGTCAACATTTGACCCGGATCACGGGTTGTAGCTGGCCGCACGGGGGATCTATGTCACTCAACGAGCTTCGCAGCGCCGGAGGGCGCTTGGAGGTTCGGTTTGATCGGCCGTTGGCTGCTTCCAGCAGTGACGAGCAAGGGATTGATGTGCACACGTTTCAGGTCCATTTCGGCCACACAGAGAGCGGGCTGAGGCCGGCTTCGAGTGCGAGTGGGGTATCCCCCGAAGCCGATGGCTCGCGGGCAATTTTTCAACTTGCGGCCAGTTTTTTCGAAGGCGAGGCAAGCCTTGCCGGTCAGACGATTTACGTCACTCTGCATTGTGACTTCATTTTGGACAACCAAGGCCATCCGGTGGATGGGAATCACCTGGGCGGGCGACTCCCTTCGGGCAACGGATCTCCCGGCGGGACGTTTCGGAGCTGGTTCCACGTCGAGGAAGAGGCTCAGGTAGTCAATAGAGAGGAACTGTCATGACAACACCTAAGCACGGTTTGGACTTGTCGGCATCTCAGCTGCTAGCGGACAACAAGGGGACGGATTCCAAGTGTGACGACCATGACGATTGCAGCTCGGCGATCGTCAGGCCTCAGTTCTTCTGTGGTCAATTGCTCACTGACGAAGATTTGACGTCGCTCGTCGATTGGACGAGGGACAGGCTACGTTTGGCCCGTTATCGCCACGGTTGGGGTGTCGTGACCGGTCTCGAGGTTGAATGTGTTCCGCAGACGGCGTCGCGGGTACGCGTCACCCCGGGCTATGCAATCGATCACAAGGGGCACGATATTTTGGTTGGCGCAGCGGCCGAGATCGATCTCGCCGCGGCCTGTGAGAAAGAGCTCCACAAAGGGCTGTGCGGCGAGCAGGGCGGTGACAAGTCCTTGGATAGCGATCTCGATCGGCCGCTGCCGATACCAATGCCACCTTCCGGGGACGGTCAGACGTTCGCGGTGGACCTGTCTCTGCATTACCGTGAGATTCCAGCCGAACCTCAGAGTGCTCTCGGCTCCAGCTCTTGCAAGGAGATCGCCGAGTGTGAATTCAGTCGCGTCGAGGAAAGTTTCGAACTCGCTTGGACACCTGCTTTGTTGCGCAGCAACCCGTTGGCGACCAACGCACAACGGTGGCTCGAGGAGTATCGCAAGACGCTGGAGGTACTGAGTCAGATTCGCCAAGCGTTTGTTGATGTCGGAGGCCGTGGCAACGATATTCGGCAACGGTTGCTCGACTGGATCGACTTGCACCCGCCGACGCAGTTCTGCTTCATTCGCTCCTTGGTTTGCAACCTGGAAGCCAGTGAGTTGGCCAACGAAAAGAAGCTCGCGGAAGTACTTTTCTGGCTGGTACAGGACCGACGTAACGCCTTTGTCGCACGCACCGTCGAATGTGTACCGGAGAGTGCTGGCGTGTTGTTGGCCCGGGTCTATATGAGTGCCGGTGCGGCGGGTGGCTGTCGAGTGGAGCGAATCGATACGCATCAGCCGAATCGTCGGCCGTTGCATCGCGATCGTTGGCCGGCGCCTTCGGGGCAGGTCAATCTGGCGGGCTGGTTGTGGCATCAGAAGGGTGACGTCTGCACTGCTCTCGACGATCTCGGAGTCGAGGTTCGTCGCCAGGTAGATTTTGAGCTGCCAGCAACCTTGCAGGAACTCGAGGAACGGCTCGATGACGATCCCTGGACACCCTGTGGTAAGCCGGTATGCCTCGAGGTCTACGCACCTCACGACAAGGACGACTTGTTGGGCGAGAGGGTGGTGGGCTTCCGTTGTGACGAGGTACCGCTCGGATTACAAGTCGAGAAAACGTCGGTGCAGAGCGTAGCGCGAGCTGGTGAGGTTGTGATTTACAAGTTCACTTTGCACAACACCGGCGAGGGAGCTCTGACGATCGAGCTCAAGGACTCACTGATCGGTTTGGTGACCAGTGCCATCCACCTCATCCCGAAAGCGACCACCGTCGTGACCGGCGCCTATGTGGTACCCCCGGACGCTAGCGGCACATTGAGCAACGAGGTGGTTGCCATTGGTCGCAGTGACGATGATCGCGAGGTTCTGGCGACTGCCTCTCACAGCCTCAATGTCGAGACCGGCGAGCTCAAGCTGACCAAGAGCGCCAACAAGAGCGCGGCACTGCCTGGCGAGCGGGTGACCTATACCTTCGAGCTATTCAATGATCGCAGCACTCCGGTGCGCATCAAAGAGCTATCGGATTCCGTCCTCGGTAGCATCTCGACCGACTTCGAGGTTTCACCGCAAGAAGATCGAACGTTCCAGCGGAGTTATGTCGTACCGACCGATGTTGGTCAGGAGCTCACCAACACCGCCACCGTCACCGGGCAGACCTCGGATGGTCAACCGTTGAGTTTGAGCGTGTCGCACACGTTGTTGATCCGTGAGCGGGTGCTTTTCACCCTCGACAAGGAGACGGTGGAAACCTCCGCGATACCCGGACAGGACGTGACCTACCGGTTCACCCTGGAGAACAAGGGCAACATCCCAGTTACGGTTGACCTCGACGACAGCCTGTTGGGTGCCGTCGGCGATGCGATCGTGCTGGCTGCGGGTCAGCAGCAAGTGATCGACCAGGCCTACACGGTGCCGGAAACCACTGGCAGGGATCTCCGAAACCTTGCTACGGCGGTGGGCCGAAGTACCGATGGCCAAGCGTTGACCGTCGAAGCCAAACACACGCTTCCGATCGTCACTGATGGCAGCATCGACATCGCCAAGAGCTGTGATCGAGATATCGCGCTGCCAGGGGACATCGTGCAGTACACCTTCGATTTGTCGAACACCGGCCGGGCGTCAGTGTCGGTGACCGCCACCGATGACCTACTCGGTGAAGTGATAAGCAATCACCCGCTACAGCCGGGTGAAAACCACCAGGCGACGGTGGACTTCGAAGTACCGCTCGACGCTTTGGGACGCATCGACAACGAGGTCACGGCGGTCGCGGAGGCCGCGAGCGGCGCAACATTCGAGTCGAAAGATCGCCACAGTCTTCGGGTGGTCAAGGAAGGATTGACGGTCACCAAGACCTGTGACATCAACCCGGCGCGTCCGAATGAGAATGTGGGTTACAACTTCAAGATCAGAAATCTCCTCGATGTCGATGTTCTTGTTGATGTGACCGATGACTTGCTAGGCGAGCTGGCAACGGATGAGAACATCCGCCCTGGGCAGGTCTACGAGACTAAACGACCCTTTGTCGTCCCGGCAGATGCGACCGGAACGATCACCAACACGGTCACCGCCATAGCTCGTGGTTCCCGGGATGGGAGTCAGCTTCCGGGCAGCGGCAGCGTGATCGCAGCGACGGGATACCTGGTGCCGAACCAGCCGCAGATTCAGCCCGCTTCTTTGGTGCCGCAACCGACATCCCTGCTGATGCAAGTCATCTGGCAGGGCGAGATTGGCTGGACTCGCAAGGTCCCGATTCTGCGCGATATTCCGCAATGGGACCAGGCAGGTGGTTGGGGGCCGCATACGTTGTCCGAGACCTATCCCGGGACTGGTGAGTTCCAGGCGGTGAGCTCCTTCGTCACTGGCAGTCTGCTCTTCACTTGGATGATTCGTGGCGGTGAGTTGTGGACCAAGGCCGATCTGGTGCCTGGTGGGCCGCCACCACCAGCGGATCTGTCGCGGCCGTGGCAGCTGGAGGTTGGTGTTTCATTTCCGACCAGCGGTGAGGTCGACGCCATGATGGTGTATGTCCTCGGCGGGTCGGTGCACGTGCAGATGTGGAGTGATGCTCAGAAGTGGACCGGTTCCTTACCGTTGTCCGGGGCGACCCGGTTTCAGGAGATCAGCAACTGGGTAGGACCGGATGCGGTTCCCGAGTATCCCGGTTCGGGTGACGTCCATGCGCACTTCGGTGTCGTTTCTGGACGGTCGTTCTACGAGAGTGTGTGGCGTGACGAACAGGAATATCAGCGGGTCGTTCCGATCAACAACAGTAACGAGGTGGTGTGGCTGAAGGGACGGATCTGGACGGGTCTGGACTTCGAGATCATTGCTACTGATACGCACGATCTGCGGATTGGGCCCGAAGTTGCCCTGCGGGTTGTCAAGACCTGCGACAAACCGATTGCAGAGTCCGGCGAGCGGGTTGGCTACAACTTCGAGATCTTCAACGACGGCACCGAGAGCCTGGCGATCTGGGCGAGCGATAACCAGTTTGGCTCTCTATTGGCGGACAAGCTGCTCGCTGGTGGTGAGAGCTTGAGTCTCGATCGGTTCCTGACCGTGCCGTCCAATCCCGATTTAAAACGCTTGGAGAACACTGTGACGGTACTCGGCCGTGGTGCTCGTCAGGGTAGCGGTATCCCTGGGAACGAGTATGTGCTCGGCTCGACGGCCTACTTTGTGGCCAACCGTTATTACCAGGAGGTGTGGACCAAGAACACCGTCTGGCGGCGCTCGATGCCCGTACAACGAGGAACCATCTATTGGCATGCGGCAGACGCGTGGACGCCGGAGAAGCAAAACTTCGTGACCTCTGGCGAACTGCAAGCCGTCGCAACGTTCGTGCTCGATAACCAGCTGCATATCTGGGTGTGGCGGGCGAATCAGCTGTTGACCCGTACGGTCTCGATCATCAACGGCCAGTTGCGTTACGACCGTCAAGGTCCGTGGAAGCCTGCCGGGGTGGCGGATCACTTCCCTGGAACCTCGACAATCGACGCCATGGCAGCGTACGTCTTGGACAATAGTGTCCGGTTGACGTTTGTCCGTGGCCAACAGATCTGGACGCGTAAGCTAGCGATCATCAACAAGGTCATTCGCTGGGACCGCTCGGTCTGGGACGGCCCGGTCGAAGTCCGAAACTTGCCTGGTGGCCGGCCGCTGCAGTCGTATGCCACCGAGCTCATTGCCGGCCGACTCTACGAATCTTACTGGCGTGGGCAGATTCAATGGCAGCGGTCGATTCCGATCATCAACGGCGAGCCGCGTGCGGACCGCTCCGAGCCTTGGACGAACCTCAATATCAAGGTCACTGCATCGGATTCCCATGTGCTGACGGTGAACCAGGCGCTGCGGCTCCTCAAGACCTGCAGCACCAACATCGCAAGCCGTGGCGAGGTTGTCACCTACACCTTCGAGGTCACCAACCTCGGTGCCTCGCCAGCGTCTGTTTACAGTATCGAGGACGATTGGCTCAAGACGATTCCAATCACTCTCAAGAAGCCTCTCGAATCCGGCGAGTCGTTCACCGTCTCGCGTGACTTCGAGGTGCCCAAGATTGCGGTCGATCCGTTGGTCAACGTCGCGACGGTCAAGGCCACGTCACCCGATCGCAGGCAGCTCGAGGCCACCGCGAGCCACACCTTACAAATCCGTCAGGCTCCAGAGCTTGTCTTGACCAAACAATGTAAGCAGTCGCAGGCACATCGTGGCGACTTTGTGCACTACATCTTCGGGATGACCAACAACAGTCAAGAGACGATGTGGATTTACCGCCTGGAAGATTCGGTACTCGGCATCGTGCCGCTGTTCAACCAAAAAGCAGCCGATCCTAGTACCGAAATCGATGAATTCAGGCCACTTGATCAACTCCAGCTGGACCCGGGAGAAACCCACAGACTCGAGCGCTCCTATCAGATCCCCAAGGATGCGCCCAATCCCCTGGTCAACAAGGCGACGGTGCGGGCGCGAGCCCATCAGCGCGAATTCCGCGCCAGTGCGTCGCACAGCCTGACGGTCGAGCCTGCTGCTCAGGTGACGATCGACAAAACCTGTGATGTCAACCCGGCGTCACCGGGAGCGACCGTGAACTACACCTTCGATGTTTACAACGGCGGGGCGACGGAGTTGCACGCTCAGGTCTTCGACGACTTGCTCGGTCTCATTGGGCCAATCGACTTGAAACCTCAGCAAAGCAGTACGTTGAAGACCAGTTTCGAAGTCCCGAAGAACGCGAAGGGAGAGATCATCAACACCGCCAGCGTGATCACCAATGGTGGAGATGACGATGTACTCCCCGGCACCGGCGAGCTCCAGGCACGGGCAACCTATCTGGGTTTGCACAGGGACATCCTCCAGTACAAGGGTTACCTTCGGCAGTTGTTATGGCGTGGAGGCCAGCAGTGGTACCGGGTTGTTCCGTCGAGTGGCGGGGTTATCCAATGGCACCTGGCGCGTCCGTGGGTTAACTTCCAGAAGCACATCGTGCCTGGTCCTGGCAAGGTTCAAGCGGCCTCGTTCTATATTTTGGGCAACCGCTCGGCCTTCAGTGTTTGGATCGACAACAAGCGCTGGGTGCGGCTATTCCCGTTGCGCAACGAGCTCATTGATGCCACTAACCCGGTCGATCCTTGGATCGGTGCTGGCACCCTCGCCAACTACCCCGGCCGGGGCGATATCCAGGCCGAGGCGACCCAGCGGGTCGGAAGCTTCCTGTATCAATTCATTTGGCGCGACAACGCGGAGTGGTATCGCAAGATTCCGCTGCTGCGCGCCTCGGCCACGGTCGAGGAAGTCGAGTGGACCAAGTCCGGGGCATGGGTTGGTCCCAATCCGCCGGTCGTCGAGCCGAATGTTCAGCGGGTACAAGCGATGGACGCCTATTTTATGGGCAACAAGCTCTACCTGACGGTTTGGCGGGCGGACCGTCGTTATGTGCGGGTTGTTCCTTTCATCAACGGCGAGTTGCAGTGGGAAGCCACCGAGCCGATCATCGGTCCCAACATCCTGGCGTCCGACAGTCACCACTTGGCGATCTTACCGGCACTCGGTATGACCATCGACAAACGGTGCAGTCGCAACTCTGCCCGACCGGGAGAGACCGTGACTTACTTTATCGATGTCAAGAACACCAGCGATGTCGCCCTTTCCGTAAGGATCGACGACTCGTTGCTCAAGGAGTTCAAGACCATCACGCTGTTGCCGGGCCAGGCCGAAACCTGGAGACGCAACTATCCGATCCCGAACAACTCACCAAACACCATCGTCAACACTGCAACCGCCGTCGGTCACCCGTTGGTCTCCGACGCCGGCCAGGTGCGCGAGCCGGTTGTCGTCAAAGCGAGTCACAACCTCACCGTGCTGCGGGAGTTTGTGGGTCTCGACGTCAAGAAGACCGCTCGTCAAACAGTTGCCTCGCCAGGCGGTATCGTGGACTACATCTTCGAGATCACCAACACTGGCACGGTCGAACTGGGTGTCTCGTGGGTCGATACGAAGCTTGGTGGCGGTGATGCCGAGTTCATCATGGCTCCAGGGACCAACAGGTTCATTGAGGTCAAGTATCAAGTGCCAAAGGTTGGTGCCGATGTGTTGGAGAACACCGTTACCGTGACTGGACGGGCCAATGGGCATCCGGCGGTGACAGCTTCCGACAGTCATTCGATGCCGGTCAAGCGTGAAGCTGGTCTCAGGCTGGAGAAGACGGCGAGCCAGGCGGTCGCACGACCAGGCTTGCCGGTGAACTACCAGTTCAAGCTGTCGAATATTGGTGATGTCTCGCTGGCCGTCGATCTCGACGACTCGCTGATGGGCACCTTGCGGCGGCGTATCGACCTGGGGCCGGGGCAGAACGTGATCGTACGCGAGAACTATCTGGTGCCGATCGGTGCCAAGGGAGAGCTCGTGAACAAGGCGACCGCGGTTGCAACCTTCGAAGGCAAGATCATCAAAGCAGAGGACTCACACTCTATGCTGATCGAGGACGATCTGGATCTCGAGGTTGCGAAGGGATCGACCAAGGCATTGGTCGGGCCTGGTGGCTCAGTCACCTACCTTTACCGAGTCTCCAATCCGGGCAAGGTAGAGCTTGATGTGCTGTTGACCGATGATCAGATCGGAATTATCTCCAATAGCATCAAACTGCCTCCTGGTAGCGAGCAGACGTTTACCCAGGCCTATGTTGTGCCTTTGGATGCTAGGGACGAGGTCGTCAACATCGCCACTGCCACAGGCACAGCAGCCGACGGACGTCGGATCGTGCGAAAGGCAGAATGGCGAATTCCGGTACGTCCGGACGCTGGCCTCAAGGTGGTGAAGACCGCCAAGGAAGGGGTGGCCGTGCCGGGTGGTACCGTCAACTACTCCTTCAGTGTCACCAACACTGGCGATATCCCGTTGGCAGTGACTTGGGAGGACTCGCTATTGGGAGCTCTGTCGTCGATCGCGAACCTGAGTCCGGGTTCGACCTTCGATATCCCGAACCTGAGTTACAAAATTCCTTCGACTACGGCAGAAGATCTGAGTCTGCTGACCAGCACGGTAACAGCGACTGGAACACCGGCTGAAGGTGAGCCGGTGACCGATCAAGTGGAGCACACGCTGGCATTCCAGCGCACGGCCGGCTTGAGCGTCGTACGGAGCATCGTCGGGACGGCGAAACGAGGAGGCACGGTGACCTATCGTTACTCAGTCGCCAACACCGGTCACTTGACGTTGACGGTGACTCTCAGCGATTCCGTTCTGGGTATCGTTGGCGATCCTTTTGTGCTCGCCCCAGGAGGCACGCAGCAGGTGGAGAAGGGCTCTGACCTGGCTGCGGCCGAAACCGACACTAAGGTTGGTACTGTGGTCGCAACTGGCGTCACTGCCGACAACCAAGTGGTGACGGACGAACACACGTCGAGTGTCACCCCGGCCACGCTCGGCCTGGCACTGACCAAAACGTCGATTCCCGCTACCGCAGCGCCAAATACGGTTGTCAACTACCTCTTCGATATCACCAATACCGGTGAGGCTTCCCTGACGGTCGGCCAAGTGGTTGACGACAAGCTAGGAGTGGTCGGTAATCCAGGACGCTTGGAGCCCGGTGCCAAGTTGCCGATGGGTAGCTTCTTCACCGTTCCGGAGGAAACGCTGATCGGTTCGACGATCAACAACCAGGTGACTGCGACAGGAACTTCGGACGAAGGTGTCGAGGTAACCGCCACGGCTAACCATGTCCTGCAGATCGTCAGCGGTCAGCCGAGCGACAGTGATGTGATCTTGCTGGTTCCAGGCCCGGATCTAGAACCGGTGTCGGATGGCGGCGACGTCGGACTAGCAGCTTCATCAACTGTGGCAGTGTCTGACCAAGAAGAGGGGGAAGTCGAGGTTGCCGATTTCACGGAGATCTCGGGTATCGGGCCGGTGCGAGCGAAAGGGCTCACCGAGGCCGGGATCATGACATTCAGCGATCTGAGTGATACTTCGGTAGAGCGCCTGCGCGACCTCTTTCCGAGTGTAAGTGAAGATACGTTGAGTCAATGGAAGGCTGACGCTGCGGAGCGGACTTGAGGTCTGTGACGTGGCGAACCAGAGAGAGAGGGGGGGGTAAATTGAGCCTTCCACGGACACGTTGGCGCGAGCGTCAAACGCTACAAGCGGACGACCTACAAGCTGAGCAGGATTACAAGATAGACCTGCGTAGGCGTCATAACCTCAGCCATCATGGCTGGGGTGTCGTCCGCGGCCTGACGCTCGTACCGACGGTTTCCGGAGTGTCGGTCGAGCCAGGGTTGGGAAGCGATGGCTATGGCCGAGAGGTTCTGTTGCCGGCTCGACTCGAGCTCTCGGCAGACTTGCTGCGCAAGGCGCTCGGTGAGTTGGTCGGATCAGATGTAGATCGTCCGGTCTTGGCACTCTGGATCTTGTACGGGTGTCGTCCCGGAACCGAGGGCGAGTCGGGTTCGGCCGTGAATGGGAAGCATCGTCGCTCGCATGAAGAGTGTCGGCTGCGCTTGACCTCTCATGTTGCGGTCGATCCTCGTCGACCTCCCGGTGTTCCGGATGATGAACTCGGGCAAAGGACTCATCTTCCATCAATACGCGATCCTGCGCTCGAGTGGCCGGTTTACCTTGGCGCGATTGAAGCCGCACCAGGTGACTCGAAGGAGTTCTTGATCGATCTTTCGCTTCGTCCATTGGTCACGCTGACTGGAACAGAGGTCAGGGATCCGGGGGGCCGAGCCAAAGTAAGAATTGCCGACCCGAAGGGAAGACAACCCTTCGAGGTGGCACTGCGCAAGTCGGATGGGGAGATGGTCGAACGGTTGTGCCTCGACCGTCGGGCAAACGCTACCCTGCGTGGCAGCTGCCGTGCGGGAGTGGTCACTGCCCCCAGCGTTGTTCTTGGATCCCCTTCGGGGCCATTGACACCGCCAGGTGCTGGCAGGATCGATCGCTCCGTGGATGAAGAGGGGGGGCGCGAGCAGCTGCGAATAACCCTCGGGCATCCGAGCGAAGCGGAAGAGCCAGCATCGTCCCGGCTGTGCATCGGGCCTTCCAATGCACCGTCTCTGAGAGTGGATGCCGACCGCAAAACGTGGGTCGCAAACCTGAAGGTCCGCGGTCGGGTTCGGCAAGGTCCCATCCCGGCCGATCCTGGAGATCCGCGGTTTGCATCCGCGATTACGGAAGGCTGGCTCAATACCCTTGCCGCGACTGTCGCCAGCAAGGCAGCGCGCGATCCGGACACCATTCGACTAGACCTCTTGGTACCCGAGTTCGTCACCGAAGGCGAGCCCGTGCCGTTCACTGTGACCTTGAGAAATCCGGGGACCACACGGCTTGAAGACTGTCGTGTTTTTCTCACGCTCTATCCGAGCTCGGGCGACCACAAGCGAGAGGTTTATCCGAAGCGATTTTCCAAGGATCAGCCGATGATCCATCTAGATCCCGACCAATGGCTGCCTTTTCAAGGCGAATCAGATCCTGTAACCGGTGCCGGCTTGGTTCTGTTGCGGATCGAAGCCGTAGCCTTCGTTCCCAGTGGAGACAGTGTCAGGGGACTGGCTGAGGCACAGGTGAAGGTCTTCAGCGCGCAGGGTGCGCCGTCGATTCCTTAGCGATCCGTGGAGACCAGATATGACCCAGATGAGCATTGCCCGTGTCCATTATTTTGACCGTCAGTTCTTGCGCACCGAGGACTTTGTCGACGAGCAGAACTATCACCTGGCGATGCGTCGCCGTCACAATATTGGCCACCATACGTGGGGGATCGTCAGTGGCCTGGATCTAGTCCTGGACGATGATGCAAGGCCAGCAGTAGCCGAAGGACTCGCAATTGATGGTTATGGCCGCGAGTTGATTCTGCCTGAGCGCTCGCGTCTCGGTGTGGCAGCATTTGACGAAAGAGATACTGATGAGCTCGATGTCTGGTTGTTGTACGACCGGGTTGGAAGCGAGCCGACGCCACCGGGATACCTACCACCCGGGCAGGCCGAGGGTTCGTTCTATCGATGGCGTGAGACGCCCCTCTTGCGTCTCGACCAGATCAATGTCAGTGCCAGTTACCGTCAGCCTCCGAGTGTGCCCGAAGGTGATCTTGATTTTGACCCCAGTCGGGTTCCCATCGACGAGGTTAGCCAAGACTGGCCGGTGTTTATCGGCCGAGTGCGGCGCCAACAGAGCGCTGACAGCACCATCTATACCGTTGACAATACGGGCCGACCCTACGCCGGGCTGATCGGCTCTGCGGTTGTCGCGCCGGGTGAAGGGCGCGGCCGAATGGAGATCGGTGGAGAAGGCTCTAACGATACCGGTTTTGCGGTTTATCTCCCGGATCGTGAAGAGCCCGCGCTGTCAATCGATCAAGATGGAAATCTCGACATCCGCGGTGCGATGGGAATTGAGGGCTCTCTAGAGGTTCACGAAGGAGCTCTCGAGCTTGGTGTCCCTTCGAAGTCAGACCGACAAACACCGCGGCCCTGGAGCATCTACCGGGCCCTGATCGATGCTCGGACAGGGCAAGAAGAGCTCCGGATCGAGATGGGTGCTGGTGCCAACGATGTCGTGATCGGTACCTGGTCCGCTGAGGACGAGAGCTTTGTTCCTTGCCTGACGGTGTCCGCCAACGGAGACGTAACGATCCATGGTGACCTCGAGGTCCTCGGCAAGATCCATGAGCAAGGTGAAGAACTGCAAGTGTCCAGGCGTTTTTCCAGCGATGCAGAGCAGATCCTACTCTCGAACTTCGTGAGTGGTGTCAGCGCCAGTAACGTACTACTCGATGGTGCGCCGCGGCTCGTCGCGCCGACCGAGAAGCCCGTTGCTGCCACCGACCCGCTCGATGCCGCAGTCCGGGAGCTAGCGGCAAATCCTGTCCAGCTCCGAGCCTTCGCCAGCCTTCTCCAGGCTGAAGGAGACCTCGGTAAACGGCTCTGTCAAGTTTTGGAGGACGGTGCTCAGGGTCTTCGTTGACTTTGGCTCTCACGGACTTTGGCTCATGGACCTTGGTCTCTAACTGATTATGGACTGCACGATCCAACGACTGCATAGCCGCTATCGGCCGCTCGCTCGGCGCGATGCCTTGCCACGGATGAGCGAGCGTCTCGACCGCGTGAGTCGGCACCAGCTACCTTCGATGCTCGGTGCGTCGTTGGACCGAGCTCTTGCGGATGATCCGGCCGTCTACGTACTGAGACATCTTGATGCGAACCTGGCACTACATGTCTCTAGCGTGATCGCAGACACCGAGTTGGCACATCGCTGGGCGGCAAAGTTGACTGGCGCGATCTTGCGCCGGATAGCACAAGGTGTAGACCAAGACGCTGAGATTATGCGGTTTGCCGACCCGGTCGACTATCGAGCGAGCTTTATCCTAGATCTACTCGAGGGTCGGGCCTGGGATCTTTGGTTCTACGATTCTTTTGAGAGATATCGTGTGTTCGGGACGGCTCGTACGGTGCAAGCCGTGTTGCTCGAGGATCGTGAGCAGCTACCTGCTATCTTGGCCGAATTGATGCGCCGAGGTGCCTTCGAGAGGGTCTTGGATAGTCTGGGGACCGACCTGATGGTGGAGATCTGGCGCCAGGGTCTTGCTGGTCTCTTGATAGACGATCCAAGCGCTACACGGCCGTTGTTCGCGGCAGCAATCGATCTAGTCGATCGCCTCGAGATGTGGACGGGATCTCGCCCCAACCCGCATACCTTGTTCGAAGAATTTGTTGCTCTCCAGCCAACGGTGGTCGACTGGCAAGATCGGCGGAGTTTGGCTCATGGAGTGTTCGAAGCCTGGCGCTTTTTGGCTGACCAGGGTGAGCTGAAGCTGTCGTTTTCGACCGATGGAGAGTCAACAGAGGGTGCACCAGAAGCGTTGGGGACCGCCGCACTGTCGAGCCTAGATTGGCTCGACAGTGCTTGGCTTGCGGCAGAACTGAGCCGGTGGGCGAAAGACTCGGAAGCCGCCACGTTGACGCTAGCTAGCGGTAGTGCCTACTCCCCAGCAGTCTCGAGACCTCTGTCTGGTGGCGACCGCCAAGCGAGTGCAGCAGGTTCTGTACCTCGAGATGGAGGAGCATCAAACCTGAGGCCTCAGTCTGGCGAGAAACTGTCGAGTACCGGGTTGCGGGGAGAGTCTGTGCAGGAAGCTGGTGCGGTGTCGCAGGTGGACAGCGTACCTCAGGCCGACATCGTGTCGCAGGCTGACATCGTGTCGCAGGCAGATATCGCTTCGCAGGCTGGGGCGGCCAGCTCAGCTGTAAGGGCTGCCGCACCGGCTGAAGAGAACGCTGAGGTACTCGAGCGTGCATCCGGACCGAAGGTTCGAGTCGATAGAGCCACAACGACAGGATCGCATGGTGATGCTGAACCGAGGCTCGATAGCTCGAAGCCTGTCTCGAGGCCATCGCATCCTGAACATGACTCGGAGCCTTCCACGCACGAGATACAAGGCCGGCGTCTCGAGGGCGATTCGATGGGTGGCGCGGAGACCGACGACGATCAGAAGAGTTTCGATTCGGAATCCGGCAACACCGCACCGATGCACCAGAAAATTGATGTCGAAAGGCTGGTCTCGCCATCCAGGTCAGGTTTTGATGCATCGGCAGCGAAGAGTCGAGTTGTCGAGGTTGAGGCTGGGGTGTCCGGCGGGTCCTCCATACTTGAAACTGCTCAGTCCTCGCTCGAGATTCAACCCGGCTCTCCGTCCGGCAAGAGCGACGCGCGGTGTGGACCCGAACACCTGACGTCAGACTCGGCTGCGTCGGTGCAACAAAGAGAGTTGCTGGAGACTGGTGTCACAGCTGAGGCGGAGCAGCAATCCGCTGAAGTCACATCGGTCTCCGGAGATGAATCCCTCGTGCCGGGTAGACCTTCAGAGGTGCCCGATCGATCAAACGAGTCGAGCGCGATCAACAAACCGACCCAAAGGCAACCGCAGGCTCTACCCTCTCGGCCGGTGGCCTCTGGCCCGACACCTCGTCAGCGGAGATTGCTGAGGGACTTGAGATCCTCACTGGTGCGGAGCCTTGGCAGCTTGGATCGATCCCACCCTAAAGCAGCTTCTAATGCGCTGCGACTCTACGGTGGTCTAATCGCCGACTCACCGCGTTGGAGTGGCGATTCCTTGGTCAAACCAATGATCGAGAGCCTGTTGACAGCCTGGGCGCACTTGCAGTCGGCTAGCTCAGCATCCATAGCCCTACTTCGACTGCGCGAAGGTCGGGTCGAGGACGCCCTCCGTTTGTTACCCGAAACGGAGCGGGAAGGTGCCGAGGACAGCCTGAGGATTCTTGCTGGTTTTGGTGAGCCGGGCAAAGACGTTGTAGAACAGCTCCTCGGTGTGGCCTCGCAGCCCTCGACACTGAGTTCAGCGAGCCACTCGAGGAGTCGAGGAGAAATCTACAGTCCTTGCGCCGGCCTATTCCTGTTGGCTCGGGCAGTCGAAGAAGTACGTCTCGCATCACTGGTGGCCGAAAGTCGTTTGCCTCTAGCCGACTTCGGGCCCGAGCTAGGGGCGATTCTGTTGACGTTAGGGCTGTGTTGGGGTGGCGACGCGGCGGCTGACGGAGACTCGATCGACCCGGGTCTCGGTCTGCTAGCCGGATTCACCGAACCACCGTCGGTCCCAGAGCTGCGCGCTGCTTGGAGTGGCGTCGAATCGGATCACTGTGATGAGTTTCAGCAGGCTCTCCTTCGACTCTTGGCAGGTCAACGTGTGGTTCGTGGCAGAACCCTCGAACTATTCCAGCTACCGGCTGCGGATGCTGAGTCAACCGTGATTGCCGGTCTTGATGGTGGCGGTATCTGGCCATTGGGGCGGGTACTGCAGCCGGAGAGCGATCTCGAAGAGTTAATGGCGGGTTGGATCGAACGGTGCGAACGAGCTTGTGGTCATCAGCCCGATGAAGTGACCTACGACACTTCGCTCGAGGCGCGATTCACCAAGCCCGTTGCGATGGGTGCAAGAAATGAAGCGCCGAAGCCTGGCGAGACGCCGCGAAATAGAGCGACTGACGTGCACCGGACTGGCCGCAAGCTCCTAGTCAGCTCGCTCGATGGGTTGCGACAAGGTGGGGTGGGGCATCGGGATGTTGATCTCACGATGAACCTGACCGCTTTGGCAATGCTGCGAGTTTGGGCTCGGTGGCTCAAGCAACTCTCTGGATCGAGCGCTCCCTACCTTCTCCACAATTTCTTGCGCCGTCCGGGTTGTTTGACCGTCGGAGACGAGCACCTGACAGTTGAGCTCGAGCCTGGTCCGATGGACTTTGTGCTCGAGATGGCTGGGTACATGGCGCCGTTGGAGCGAGTCAGCTGGTTGGAGAACCGTACCATTCGCTACAGCGTGAGGAAGAAGTCATGAATTCCGTTCTTTGGCTGGAGGATGAGATTGCGGAGACTTCCCCCACTGGTTCACCGCCGAACGTAGAGACTGATAACCCATACCGCGATGCTGGCGAACACCTCCGAGACGAGCTCGAGCGGATCGACCAATTGGTCCGCGCACAGACAGTGCGCTGGCGTTTGACGCTGGCTGCCACCAAGCCTGAAAATCTGTGGGGAATGGCGCTGGTCAGTGATTCGGAAGTCGAGTCCTACCTTGCGAGTCCATTTGTGTCGGCTGACGAGCTATCGCCGGGCGTCGAGCAACAGATGCTGCCCTATTGGCGGGCAGCGGACACCCGAAGCGAGATCATCCGTCAGCGGCGCGAATGCACCTCGCGGGACGTGGTGCTCCGACTCGACCATCTGGCGCAATGTTTTGCGCTTACGCCGCTCGAACGGGACATCTTGCTCGTTTGTTTGCTGCCCGAGACCGACGGTCGCTACCGGCGGCTTTACGGATATCTCCAAGACGACGCGACCCGGACGCTTCCCTCAGTGGAGTTGGTGCTCCAAATCTTGCATCCGATAGTCAAAGAGTCGGGCGATGGTCGAGCAGCCTTCGATGTATCTTCGACTCTTGTCGTCCGTCAACTGGTGGTGTTGGATCGTGGCCCTGGCATAAGTGAAGCTCTATCGACACGATCCGTTGGGCTGGATCCAGGTGTTGCTTCGTACCTGCTTGGCCGAGACGGCATCGACGCACGGTTGGAAGCCTGGTTGGATCCTCGAACGATCGATCGAAGCGGGCCACCGCTGTTGGAACGCCATCAACAAGCAAGACTCGAGGCGGTTGTCGACAGCTGGCGTGGATCCGAGGCCGAGCAAGGACGGACGGTTCTGTTTCACGGCCACTACGGCAGCGGGCGGTTGGCAGCAGCTGGCTGGGTTTGTGACTTGGCTAACCATCCGTTACTCGCCATTGATGTTCAGCGGGCTCAGGCATCGGGGGGCAGTTGGTCCGAGGTCTTGACCTTGATCTTTCGCGAAGCAGAGCTGGCTAGGGCGGTGGTGTGCTGGACCGGATGCGAAGTCTTGTTGGACAGCCGAGAAGCGGCTTGTCTGTGGAAGACACTCGTCAGTGCTTGCGATCGCTATCCCGGCCTGAGCCTTCTCTGTAGTGCCACAGCATGGGAGCCCGCTGGAACGGGTCTAGGGCAGCACTTCGTTCGTCTCGATTTCCCAATGCCGACGTACGCTCAACGATGTCGACTGTGGCAAACGAGATTGCCAGCAGTCGAATCCCTAGCGCCCGGGGTTTCTGAGCAAAAATTGTTGGCTTCGACGCTGGCGAACAGCTTTCAACTCAATAGCGGGCAGATATCGGATGCGATCGCGGGCGCGGCGGGATACGCGCTGCGGCGCGATCCCCAGCGTTCGACAATTTGTGTCGAGGACCTCTACGAAGCTTGTAGGCGTCAGTCAACGCACCGTCTAGAAAACTTTGCTCGACGGATCGAGCCGCCGCCGGATCGAAGCTTCGAAGATCTTGTCTTACCCGCTCCGAATAGACGCCAGATTGAGGAGCTACTTAACCGCATTCGATACCGCGGGCAGGTTCTCAATAACCTGGGCTTCGAGCGCCGACTGAGCCTTGGCAAGGGCTTGATCGTTCTCTTCACCGGTTCCTCCGGTACTGGCAAGAGTATGGCGGCTGAGTTGCTCGCGCAGGAGCAGGGTGTCGATCTCTATAAAGTCGATATGTCTAGCGTCGTCAGTAAATACGTCGGCGAAACCGAGAAAAACCTGGCTGGGGTGTTCGACCAGGCTGAGGATGCCAACGCAGTTCTGTTTTTCGACGAGGCTGATGCGCTCTTCGGGCAGCGTGGTGAGGTCAAGGATGCTCGCGATCGTTGGGCCAACATGGAGGTCAACTATTTGCTGCAGCGGGTGGAGGAGTATTCAGGGGTCGTAATCCTTACCTCGAACCTACGCCAGAACATCGATACCGCGTTTATGCGTCGCTTGCAGATTATCGTAGAGTTCCCGTTCCCCGATGCTGAGCTGCGGTTGGCAATCTGGCAGAAGACGTTCCCAGAGGGCCTTAGGCACCCAGGTGAAGATGAGCTGCGGGGCTTGGCCGAACGTTTCCGATTTTCTGGTGGTGAGATCAAGAACATCGTGGTCGATGCGGCGTTCCGTGCCCTGGCTGAAGCGGGGGCCAGCTCGCCGGAGATCACTCGCCAGCATCTCGTGTTGGCGATCGCGCGTGAGTTTCAGAAAACGGGTAAACCGATCACCGCAAAAGACTTCGGGGCACCGGATTTCGAATGGGTCAGGCGCGAGATCTACTAGGAGCATATTATGGCCAAGACCAAAGCCCTCGATCACGCTCCTGACAAAGCGGGCCCTGCAACCCAGGGCGATCAAGAATCGACGCTACCGACGAGCGAGCGGGCCGTTACAAGACCGGCTGACATTCTCCAATTCCCAAGGTCCGATAGCGCTCGACGCGTTAGCGCTGCCAAGGAGCTTCAGCAGTCCGTTGGCAATGCCCGAACCGGCCAAATGTTGGCCCAGGTCAATCAGCCGGCAAGCGGCGGAATTACTCAGGGTAGCCAGCCAAACGGTGACATCGAGCCCTATCAGGCACCTGAACGTAGTTTCTGGGACTCACTCGTTGGTAACTTCATCGAGCTCAACGCTGAAGAGACCGCCAAAATTCAACGTCAACTGGGGATTGATATCTCGATCAGCCCTGAACCCGAACCGGACAAACCCTTTCTGACCGGAACGCGCCTCAGCGTCGAACGAAGCTACACGGGTTATCAGCGTGGGATGCCCGGGATCAGCGGCCAACACTGGGAGCTCGAGCTCCCTAGCGGGGGACAAATACAGACTGCAAAGTACCGGCCTGCCGGCGGGGGCTATACCTTGCAGCAGGGGGGGGCTCACCACATCCGGATGACGCTCTTTCTGTCGACTGGTGAGAAGTTCACCATCAGTCGGAAGTTTGCGGCCGAGACGCCGGAGATGCGGGCACAACAGGCTCTCGGCAACTTGCCGAACGCTAGCTATGACAGTTTCCGGGGCGAGATGGAGGTCCAGCGGGCCTTTGCCAAACCGCCTGGCCCGGAGGCCGCTGGTAAATCACCTTCGCGGATCGTCACCAACGCACCCAACCCGGCGCCAATGAGCGAGAAGGGTAGCCCTGAGTTTGTCACTTATCGTGTCGAAGGAAGGCCCGAGGCGACGCGATTCCAATGGTATGTCAAGCCTCTTGACTGGAGTAATCTGCCGGATACTTTCGAGGGCAACCCCAAGGTCGAGACCGCTCAAGGTCCAGCTTACGACCTCGGCTCCGGGGCCCAGGTCCGCTGGCCGACTACAGTTCGCAATCTGTTCGTCATCCAGTGTAAGGAATATCGACAAGCGCAAGGTGAGACTGGGGGCGCCGAGGAGCTTGGCGAAGCGACCTATGTGCAGACCGTGCTGTCGACAGAGGACATCGAGCAAGTCGAACGTCTCGACGAGTACCTAGAGCGGGTAGACGAGCTCGCGGTAAAGGTAAAACCTGAGCAACGGGTACCGATCCAAGCAGTCCATGTTGATGCCGAGACCGGCAATGCGATGCAGCTGCGATTGTTCATCGGACCCGCGACCGAAGATCCTTCGAGGATTGTGTTGCTCGATCTGACGCCAGGACTTGATCCGGACCAGCACTCCCTCGAGTTCGGCGGCGTCACCGCCGCCCAGAGTCTCGACGACTTCGATAGTCGGAACAACTACCCGGATGGCCACATCGCATTAAAGATTGCCAAGAACGACGCTGGCGTGCCGGTCCTGAATCGATCCTTTGAGACCGACGGCAGCTCTTTTCTCGGCTCGTTGGCAGGTGGCTTTGGCATCGTGTCGCTACTACTTGGGGTTGGCGCGTTGGTGGCAGCTCCCTTCACTGGCGGAGGTTCGTTGGTGGTGGCGGCGCTAGTGGTTGGCTCAGCGGCAACTGGTGCGGTGGCGGGTGGGTTGAGTTTGGCCGACCGGCTACAGAAAGCCGAACTCGACGAGACCGGGGTTGCTCTCGATGTCCTAGGCATAGCGGCAAGTTTGGTAGGAGGTGGAGCAGCCGTGAAGCTGGCGAAAGGCGGACCAGCGGTTTTGGTTGCCAGCACCAGTACCCGCTACCTACTGTGGACGAGTTTTGTTGCCGATGGTGTCGCCGGCCTATTGATTTCCCAGCAGGGCATCCAGCAGATTGCCGATGTTCTCGAAGACGAACGCTTAGACTCCGATCAAAAGAGGCTGGCTGTCATCCGTGTCTTGGCCGGTTTGGTGGTCACAGGTGGTTTGTTGGCACTCTCCTATGGTGACGTGCGATCGGTTCGAAAGCGTTTACGGTCTAGTCTAGGTGAAGAAGTCGAGGGAGCATTGTCGGACCCGGGCCGTCTGACGTTGTCTTTACTCGACGACCCGGCCCTCGAAGGTCTGGCTGGGGCTGGTATGGATGATGTTCAGCGTTTGATCGCGGTGCTGCGTGACGATCCGACAACGCTCCAGCGACTGGCCCGAGGCCAAGGAAATCTATTGGCAGGATTGCGAGCCGCTGGTGGTGATTCCGCGGATCACCTAGAGCGGGCCTTGGCACGCCAGCGCTTCGGAGCGGCCGGCATTGGCGAGCCTCAAATCAAGCGCCTGTTTGCCAGTCTTACCGATGCTGACATCCCAGGATTGCGAGTGAATGCTCTGGGTGACTCGGCGATCCAACAGCTACGGCTGGCTGATGATGCGCTGGCGGCCGGCAATGCCACTGCTGCGATACGTCACCTGGACCACCTTGGACCTGCCTTGACACCCGCTGAACGGGCAGCTTTCGAGACCGCACTGACAACTCGCCATGGCACGACGGATCTTTCAGCTTACCGGAAGCCTGAGGCTCTTCTGCCTGGAGGCAAAAGAGTTGCTCCTGATGGCGTCGCCTTCCCGGTCTATTACGGTACTGGGAATACGAACCTGGCCCCGGATCGGGTCCATTCGGAAGGCTTGCCCATGCGTGGCGGAAACCTCTCCCTTCAGGATCATGTCGAAGAAGCGAGCGACTCCGCGTTTCGGGGCACCACATCACATATCTTGACTCCTGACGGGCAACAAGGAGCGGGCGCCTGGGCGGATGTCGGAGGGTGGGTCTACGAGATTGATGGCGTCGGGTTCTGGGACGCCAACCTCGCTCTCGAAGGCCGCAGGAAGATCGCCGGAGGTTTAGGTGGGCACGGCGGTAATCTGATGCGGGGTGAGAATGAAATGAGCATCCTCGCCCACGTACCCCGAGAGAGAATCATAGGTGCTTACCTGATCCAGCAGGGTCCAGGAACACGGTTGAAAGTAGGCGAGTTCGTACCGAATCCTAACTATCTCCCGAGGAGTCGAAAATGAGTCGATCCAAGCTCCAAACCCGTTGGTTGACGAAGCAAGGTAGGGCGCTCCGTAAGGAGATTCTCGACCATCTCGATTCGCCCTCAGACTTGGCCGAACTACTAGAGGGATTTTCATCTGCATCGGAGACCGGTGACTGTCTCGATCTCCGCGGGATCAACCTCTCCAAGCTTTCGCTGGCTGGTATCGACCTCGACTATGCACGGCTGAACCAGGCCAAACTCGATGGTTGTGATCTCGGATCAGCGCGTCTTCAGAGTGCGGTCTTGGACGGTGCCTCGCTGCGGGGAGTGCGGGGCCACAAGGTATTCCTGCTCGGAGCATCAGCCGTAGGTGCTGACTTTGAGGGGGCGGATCTTACTGCTGCTGATCTGACGACCCTTGATTTGAGCAAGGCGAACCTACGCGGCGCGCGATTGCCGGTCGCCAAGCTGACTTCTGTCAAGATGGTGGATGCGGATGCTTCCGGTGCAGTCTTCGAAGGTGCCAATTTGATGGGTATTCAGGGCCGCGGTGCGCGATTCGACGGCGCTGACCTGACGCGAGCCACATTACAAGGCGCCGATCTCCAGGATGCATCATTGGTGGGCTGTCGGCTGATCGATGCCAACGTCTCGTTCGCCAATCTCAAAGATGCCGACTTCACCGGCTCCAAAATGACGGGTGCCAACTTTGACGAAGTCCGGGGCTGACGAGCACCACGGTCTGACCTCATCGGGACGTTATCGCTGCTTGTTCTCTATTCAGGCGTAGCTGTCCCACAGCACATCGCCGACCTGTTTTTCCAGGTTGTCGATCCGTGCCGCGACAAATAAGAGGTCCGATAGGCGATTGAGATACCGCACTGCGAAGGCACCGATTTCCTCTAGTCTCGACAAGGCGAGGACATCGCGCTCGGCACGGCGACAGACGGTGCGCGCGACGTGCAAATGTGCGGCGCTGATACTGCCGCCAGGCAAAATGAAGTTCTCGAGCGGCTGAAGGTCAGCCGACAGTTGGTCGATGAGCTGCTCGAGGAAGTCGACGTGGCGCTGTTCGATCTGCGGTACTTGAAAGCGCTTTTTGTCCTCTTGCAGCATCGCGAGATCGGATCCAAGATGAAACAGATCGTTTTGTATCCTAAGTAGCGGTTGACGCAGACGCTCAGCCGGCTCAGTCGCCAAAGCGACACCGATATGGCTGCTGGTTTCGTCAACTGTTCCATAGGCTGAAACGCGCAGCGAATCCTTGGGGACGCGTTGGCCGCCGACCAATCCGGTCGATCCGTCGTCGCCGGTTCGTGTATAAACCTTGGTGATTCGCGGCATAAATCAACCTCGAGAGGGCATGTCACCTCGGGTGCGGGCTCCGTAGATGGAGTCCAATGAAAGGCAGGAGTGCCGAGACTGGGATGGTTATCGAGGACTACGAACAAGCCGTTAAGGTCGAGGATCGTCGGGCGGTTCTGCTGGTGACTCGAGCACAAACGCCTCTAGGTCGGCCCGGCCACAAACCTCGCCCGGCGGATTGTAGTAGACCTGCTGGGTACCCGTCACGGTATCGGTGATTGAAAGCCAGAATTCGAGATCAGTCAATGCACCGTAAAAGATCCATAGGTGGTTGTTGATTACGCCACCGTCCAAGGCTTTGATCACCAATTCTGTGTTCTCGATGTTGAAGAACCAGAAGAAGCCGCTGTTGTCTGTGTCGATGATCGCTTGGCCGGTTCCCTCAGAGCCATCGTCCATGGGATTCCGCCACTGCACTTGGACGCTCAGACGGTTGTCGAGCAAACACAGTGTCTCAGGACCTGGAGTACAGCTGCCAGTGAGGGCGGGAAGGTCTGAAGATTCGTCGACGAGGCCTTCAACGATCAGATTCGAAACATCCAGAGGGTTCGATCCAGTCGTGACGGGTCCCTTGGTCGATGCGGGGCCAACGGCGGTGGAGGCTGTGCCAATCAGGTCATCGGAAAAAGCGAAGGTATCTGCCAGGCCACAAACCTCCCCTGGAGGGTTGTGATAAACCTGAACCACGCCCGTCCGAGTATCCGTGATGGTGACCCAATACTCGACATCCGATAGTGCGCCATAAAAGGCCCAAAAGTGCTGGTTGTAGCCGCGCCCGTCGAGTAGTTTGACGATCAGTTCGACGTTTTCTGGTCCAAAGAACCAGAACAAACCGCTTTCGTTGGTGCTGGGAACCGCAACCGCAGCTCCTTCGAACCCATCGTCGTGTTGGTTACGATACTCGACGGAAACTCGAAAACGCCCGTCCAGCAGGCACAGTTCGCTGCCAGAAACCGTGCACGCGGTAGTGGTGTCGAAGGTCGAAACTTGTGTTGTGTTGGACGATGCGGATTCGCCAAAATTGTTGAAGGCCCGGATTCGGAAGGAAAATGCCGAGGCGGCAGGTAACCCCTGGATGATCGCTTTGTCGGTATCCGCCGCGAGTTCTATCGGAATGAGTACCCAACGGCCGTCGACGAGAATCTCGACTGAGAAGCCAGACTCATTATTTGAATTGTCTTGCCAGATCAGGCGAATTTCGTCGCTCGATAGTGGTGCTGCACGCAGATTCGACGGTGCTGCGGGCCTCGGATCTGCAGGTGTCGGGATTTCAGCTTCCATCGTGTAGGCGGAAACTCCCACGCCATTCTGGGCTCTCACCCGATAGCTGTAAAACACACCGGGTAGAACGTTGGTGTCGATGAACGATGTCGTCCCGGCGTCGACCGTCGTGATCAACATGAACGTGTCACCCTGCCGACGCTCGATTCGGAACACGCTCTCGTTATTCGAGTTGTCTTGCCACTCCAGCTGGATGCCATCCGCCACCAGCAAGTTGACGGTCAAATTGGTTGGCGGTGCGGGAGGTGCCAAGTCTCGTGGCCCGTACAAATAGAGCACGCCAGCCAAGTCGTCGGTATCGAGGGCGGCACCACGCAGGTCGGGATGAAATTCGGCGAACATCAACGCTTCAGTATTCGGCGAATGAGCCAATCCCAACGTGTGGCCAATCTCGTGAGCAAAAAGCTGCTCTGCGGCTTTGGCCGGATCCGGGGTGGCGGCGAAAAAAAGTTCCAAGCCGTCTTGCGTTACGATGTCGGCCTCGATCAACGGATGGAAGTTTTCCCCTTCATAGGGCATTAACGTACAGTCGAACCGGGGCCCACCCAGGGCCAAGAGGCCACTGCCGTTGAAGGTCCCAGCGATTTCTCCATTGGGATCGCCGAACAGGATTGCATTGATGTCGTCGGCTGCTTGAAGACCAGTTGTAGTGGCGGTCAACCCCAAGTACTCGGCGTCGATCTGCGTGTTGGGGTCCCTATTCCAGACTTCTAACGCTGTCTGGAAGCGTTCAAACCCATTGTTGATCAGGCCGGGTTGGCCGCTGAAGTAAGTGCGCCAACCGACGGTGCCACCATTGTCGAAGTCGAACCAACGCACACTGTGTCCACCGGTGGGGCCGCAGCCCAAGGGTGGCGGATCGGTTGATGTCACCAAAGTGCGAAACTTGGCAGGGATTTCGTCAGCGGTCGATTTCGGCTGGCCCGCCGTGGGTAGGTAGTAATCCGGCGCACGATCATGCCCCTGAATACGATCCTGGATCCAGCGGACGAATTGATCCGAATCCCTCGGTCCATCCCTCGGCAAGCTCTTTCCGGGAACGGAGACGGGATGGGCTTCGCTGAGATCGCGGATGGCGACCTTGGCTGTGTCGTTAGCCGCGAGATGGAATGCTCCGAGCATGAATTGGACGAGCGTGTAGGAGCCGTCTTGGTGTGGTTGCAGGAAGAGCAGTGCCGAGTCTCCAATGCGGAACTTCGGGGCGCCCCAAATGTGGAGACCGGTGCCGTCTTCCTGCACACCGCCAGGAACACGGACCACGAGGGTATCCCTCGGAGGCAGCCCCTTGATGACCTGCTGGACGTCGACCAAGTAGTCTGTTGCAGCGATTGGGTCTGGCAATGAGACCGAGCCTGGAGCCGATTCGACAGTGAGGATTTCAGCTTGGATGATCACCGGAGATCTGTCGACCAGCTCACCGTCGCTCATCGGAACATATATCGTCGCATGGGTCGGCCCGGTGCTCAGTAGGCATACCAAAGCCGTCGAGCAAGCCAAAGTTCGCCCTAGCGGGTACGTTCGACTGATGGAGTCCGTCATCACGTTTGGTTCGTTCACGTCTCGAGAATGAAGATGTCGAGGTGTCTCGATACTCTTCCGCAGTTGTCGTCGGCTCGGATAGTTGCAGAGAGATTCAGGTGCCGAGACAGATGCCTTGACAGCATATCAGACCTGGGATGTATCGCGTCCAGTCGATAGGCGCGATAACTCTTACGGATCCCGATCCTGTTGTGTCGAGTTGCTCGTTAGTCGAGCAGAGCCTCGGCGGCGGGCGTCGATCGTCGTACCGGCTCAGCGGCGACCGCAATGCGATTACGACCTGTTTTCTTCGCGATGTACATGGCAGTATCGGCCAATCGCAACAGGGTAGACTTGCAGTCAGCCACTGTCAGTTTGGGCTCGACGTGGCGTTTCAGGGTCGCGACACCAATCGAACAGGTGATTCCAGTCAGGTTGAGCTCTTCGCGGTGAATATCGCCGGCTTTGTCACAGAATATGTTCTCGACGATGCTGACCCGGATGGTTTCGGCCAGGTCGATCGCTTCATCGATGTGAAAATCCGGAATGACCAGCACAAATTCATCACCGCCATATCGTGCCGGAAGGCTTTCGGTCTTGCGGACGTGTGACTTGAGCAGATGCCCAACTTCGCGCAGTACCTGACTGCCTGCCAAATGCCCGTGGGTGTCATTCACGCGTTTGAAATAATCGAGGTCGAGGAAGATCACCGCTAGATCCAAGTCGTCTTCGAGACACGTTTGAATCGTCCGATCGAGCGAGACATGGAGATAGTGGTCGTTGAACAGGCCGGTGAGATTGTCGCGCTTAGCCAGCTCCTGAGCTCGACGACCGTCGAGAATGTTCTGGATAGAAATCGAGATGTAGCCGGCGAAGATCTGCAGAAGGTTGCGATCGTCGGCGCTGTAGTCGCGAGCTCCCTGGCGATTCATCAATTCTAGGACGCCACAAACCTCATGCCCGATTCGAATAGGAATCGCCACCAGGGACTCGGTGCTGTATTCGGTGACGGCGTCAACACCGGTGAAGAAATAAGGGTCCTGACCTGTGTCCGCCGTGTGATAACTCTTGCCGGTTGCATAAACGTAGCCGGCGATACCCCGATCGGCCGAAATCTCGGTACCGATCAACCGAGTTACTTTTTCGCCGAAGGCTGCGACAAACGTCAGCAGGTTCTGGCGCTTTTCCGGTTTCTTGTCGAGGGGGTTGTCGAGCAAAATGGAACCGGCCGCCGACGGTACAAACTCGTTGGCCTTGCGCAGAATCTCGGCTAGATTGTCCGCCAAGCTCATTTCCGAAGCGAAAGCGATGACCGCACGCCGACGTTCCAGGAACGCATCCATCTGTTGTGGATTCAGGGAATGGATGTCGACAGTCATCTGAGCCTACCGGTGCGCTAGTAGCGTCTGTGATTGTAGAGTCTCGGAGTTGAAAAATACCAAAACCTGTGGCTGGCCGCAAAGCGAAATCCTGGCTGGTCTCCCAATACCGCCAGATCTTTGGTCCTAGGTCCGAAATCAAATGCGTTCGGTGCGACCGGAGGTGTCAACCAGGGGGAAAGACTAACTCTACCGCTTCCGATGGGCAAATCGCGCCGTCTACGCCGGAGATGATCCACCGGTCGTCGGTTGTGCGCCTTACCCACGCTTCGGTGCCGGCAGGGAGATCGCCAGCAGGTGTGGTGCAATCGTTCAGGACGACCGCGGGTTGCGGGCCCCACTGTTCGGAGGCCATGGCCGCACCGTAGAGGATGACGGCAAACGTGGCGGTGGCGATCAATAGCCATCGCGGAGTTTGGGGTCGGCTGATCAACAAGAGGAAGACAAACCAGGACAAGCCGATGGCACAGACGGCAAGAATGTGATCATGGCGACTCAGCCACCCGCTGGTTCCAGTGGTGGTCAGGATCTGACTGCCGAGGCTTCGTCGTGCTAGCCAGAGGTTGTCCTCGAGCCAGGGATCGTCCGAAGGTGCCGCTCGCCGGTACCATAGGATCGCCTCTGGCAGGCGATCGAGGTGATGTAAGGCGGTGCCGAGGTTGTACAGCAGCGTCGGATGGGGGGCGGCGGCGGAGTAACCTTCGATGTAGGTCATCACCGCGGCTTCGATCTGGCCTTCACGAAACAGGCGATTGCCCTCGTTGAGTGCTGCCTGGGAGTCGATCATAGGCTGACCGATGGTGGTTGCGCCGAGAGCCAGTAGACCGAAGCAGACCGGGATCAGGCCCAAACTCAGCCGTCTGGCTGCACGGTTTCTACTGCGGCGGATTTCGGGAAGTCGATGCCCTTGGCTCACGGCGATCATGGGGGTGCTGTCATCCATATCAGGCCAGGTCCCGAGCCAGCTTACGCGACTTTTCAAGCAGTTCGCGCTGCAAGTCAGCGGTAGAGCTCAGCTGTGGTGCGTAGCGCAGATAGTGGAGGTCGTCTGCGAGTGCAACCAACTCGTCGGCCGCCCGTCTCGGCGCTCCTTCGGCGGCCAGCAGATGACCCCACTGAGTGCTTGCTGAGCCTTGCGGGAGGTGCCATCGAACATCGAGAAACTCCCGCCACGCGTCTTCGATCTCGGCAGCGGCGCGTCGTGGCTGTTCTTCCTCAGCTGCTAGCTTCAGTCGTTGCAGGAGCTGTTTACGTTCCGCTCGATGACCGGACGAGCTGCCGCCACGTCGACGGATCAGCAAAGTGGCGAGGGCCAGCCCCCAGGGTAGGCCGAATGCCCAAAGTTGCCAGCCCGAGCTGCCCAGCTTGCCGACGCCGACCGCTGGCAAGGCAGCGGTGCGAATGGGGTGTAGATTGATGCTCTGGCCGCTGTTCTGCACCATGCTGGTCGAGCCGCGTACCGTTAGACTCAACCCTTCGGCTTTGGCGGTGAGGTACTGCTCCTGCGCAGGGTCGAAGTAGACCAGTTCGATCGGTGGCAAATCCCATTGTCCAGGGCTCTCTGGCACCAAGACAAAACTCCAGGTCCGTTTGCCGGACACGTTCTTCCGTCGGACAGATTCATTGGACTGCTGCTGAGGCGGGAAGATCCTAATGCCGTCTAGGTCCGGCAACTGAGGAGCGGCCAAGCCCTGAAAATGTCCTTTGCCGGTGAGCGTCAGGGACAAGGTGGCAGCCTCTCCGACCTCGAGCTCGTTCGGGACGAGTTCCGCTTCGATCCTCAGTTGGCCAACAGCGTCCTGGAAACCTGGCGGGGCTGGCGGCAGGGGGCGCACGTTGAGCTCCAACGCGTTGCTCGAGCGGATCAGCTCGCGAGTGCGCGGCAAGAGAGAACCGAAGGGGCCAGAGTCTGGTACCAGGGCGGAAAGCCGGGCTGAAACCGGGGCGATCTCGAATTTGCCTTCCCGGCGAGCGAAGAGCGCCCGTTGCAGCAAGACCACTTTGCCGATGTTTTCGCCGTCCAGCACCATCATGTCGGGTTGCAGTTGTTCGGGCTGCGGAATGATGCGAGTCCAGAAGCCCTTGAATTCAGGTAGTTCATCAGGGTTGACCGAGCGAATGTCAGCCTGCGTGAACAGGTGCAAGGTATAAAGGACCTGTTCGCCAACATAGGGATTGCTCGGACGCGCTTCAGCGCTCAAGTAGATCTTGGGCGGTTCGGTGGGTTGCCGACGCTGCCTTTGCCGTCGCCGTCTGTCGAACAGGCTTTCGAACGGGTCTTGGGAAAAAAACGGGTCACGGAACGGATCGCGGGCCTGCTGCTGTCGCCGACCGGCGGGCGCGGTCTCCACCACTTCGACTTGTCGATCCGGTAGCTCGACTTTTTCGCCATCAACCAAGAGGAATCCGGTGTGAACCCGTGCCCTGCCAACTTTGAGTGGTTGGAGATGCCATGTGAAAGTCAGGCTGCGCGAGGCCACCCCATTGACGAACCTCAAGCTGTTGGAGGTCGATGGACCAGCAGCCACATTGAAGTTGTCGATCTGGAACTGCGGCTCCGGATTACGTCTCAAGCTGGCTGCGGAATCGATCTTGATGGTCAAGATGGCGAGTTCATCGAGTCCGACCACATCGTGGGGTTCGATTTGGACATCAACTTGGTAGTCCTGGGCGCCGGCGGCGGGAGGCGCTGCGAAGACCAACGCCGTCACGATCGACACCAGAAACCACGGCATCGAGTCCATACGCCGCGTGCTGAGTCGGCGAGCGATAGCGGTGGGACACTGCACTTGCCTACCAATCCTTCTTCGCGCCGGAGTGTTTTTTTGCCGCTTCGAGAGCCTCTTCCCGGCGGTGCTCACGCTCCATGTTTTCGATCGCTTCGAGGATTGCGGCGGCCTCTTCGGCGGTCATATCGGGGAGATCCTCAAACTGTGGCAGCGGGCGTTCTTGCTGTTGTTGCTGGTTTGGTTGTTGTGGCTCTGACTGCTCGCCCGGTTGTTGCTCTTGGTCTTGCTGTTCCTGGTCCTGCTGTTCCTGCTGTTCCTGCTGTTCCTGCTGGTCCTGATCCTGTTGGTCCTGGTTTTCCTGGTCCTGATCCTGTTGGTCCTGATCCTGTTGGTCCTGGTTTTCCTGGTCCTGATCCTGTTGGTCCTGGTTTTCCTGGTCCTGATCCTGTTGGTCCTGGTTCTCCTGGTCCTGCTGATCTTGTTGCTGCTGTTCGAGGAGCCGTTGTGCCAGTTCCAGATTAAATTTGGCATCTTCGAATCCAGGATCGCTGCGCAATGCGGATTTGAAGGCTTCGATAGCGCCAGGAAGATCGCCGCCGTTCAAGCGGGCATTCCCCAGGTTGTAGTTAGCCGCTGGGACCAAAGCGCCGGTGCCTTGTTCGGCGGCGGCTTCCAACAGTGCCTGAGCGTCACCTTGGCCGGCCAATCGAGCAGTTCCAGCGTTGTATTGGGCTACCGGATCGTCGCCGCTGAGTCGCAAAGCGGTTTCTAGCGGTTCGGAGGCATCTCCCGCCGCCTCTTGGCTGTGGCGTTCGATACCTCGGGTTGTACGCTCCGTCGGATTGAACAACAATCGTTCTACCCAGGGTGGCCAATCGGCGCTGGCTGGTGTGGCGGTACCTAGAATCAAGACGGTCCAGCCAACGGTGAGCTTTCGAAAGGTTCTCATGGTTCGCTCTGCACGTCTGATGCTTGCCTGAAAGGGGTTATCAACAGATGCAGGACGAGGGTTAGGATTGCCAACCCGAGCGGCCATTGGAAACGCTCCTCCAGAGTATTGACCAGTTCACTGCCGTAGCTCTGTTTTTCCATCGATTGAATGCGTGTCACGAGTGCATCCGGATCGGCCGCTGCGCTGGTTGCTCTGAGGTAAATGCCGCCAGTGTCCCGAGTCAGTTGCTCGAGGGTACCTTCCATCAGTCGACTGACGACAACATTCCCGGCCTCGTCTCGTTTGTACTCGATTGGGGTGCCGGACTCGAATTGTGGCAGCTCGAGGGGTTTGCCTTCCCGGGTACCGACGCCGATGGCATGGACCGTGACACCCTCGTCCCGCAAACGCGGCAAGATCTTGTCGAGATCCGTACCGTGATCTTCGCCATCCGACAACAACACCATTGCCCGGTGTTTCCCGCCGCCCTCCGGAAAAAGATTCAAGGCGCGTTCGAGTGCCGGTCGCAGCTCTGTGCCAGGGGTCGGTAGCGAGCCTGGCTGCACCGCATCGAGTAACAGATCGATGACGGCTCCGTCAGCGGTCAGCGGTACCATGACAACACCATCGCCCTCAGCCTGAACCAGTGCGACACGATTCCCTGGCAGCTCTTCGATCAAGCGGCGGATGAGGGTCTGGGCTACCCACAACCGCGATGGTTGGACGTCTCGGGTCGCCATCGAGAGTGAGGTGTCGAGCACAAAGATGATGTCGACGCCCTGGCGCTCGACCTGTTGCTCCGTCTCGCCCCACCGTGGCCTCGCCAGGGCGAAGGCCACACCTGCCACGGCGATCACCAGGAGCAGGTTCCAGACCATCAGCCGTCGAGGGTCATAGGTCGGCAGCAACCTATCCCAAAGACTGCGGGCAGCCCAGGCGGTTGATGCCCGCAGCCGCTTTCGCCAGCTCAACGCCAGGACCAGCGCAGTCACTGGGACAGCGCCGAGCAGCCAAAGCCAAGAGGGATTTGCGAAGTTCATGTTTCAGGGCTCGGCGGTGATGCCCAGCATGGAAAGGGCTAGGGGCACCAGCAGCAATGCGAGAGCGAGGTAGATCAGAGGCTGGAACGCTTCTTTGTAACGGATGTAGCGTTTGATCTCCAGCGGAGTTTTTTCGAGCTCGTCGATCTCAGCGAAGATATTGCGCAAGCTCTCGGGGTCAATCGCCTGGAAGAACAGGCCACCGGTGCGGTCCGCGATCGCCTTCAGCAACTCTTCGTCCACTTCGACATCCATGTTGACGCGCCGCGTTTCCACGCGACCGAAGGCGTCTTGGAATTGCATTGGCACCGGGACCACGCCTGCTGTACCGACGCCGATGGTATACACCTTGATCCCCAAGCCTTCGCAGATCGCGGCGGCAGAATCAGGGTCGATGGCGCCGGCATTGTTGACGCCGTCGGTCACTAGGACGATGACTTTTGTTTTGGCTTGGCTATCTTTGAGACGGTTGGCACCAGAGGCCAGTGCCATACCGATCGCTGTGCCGTCGGGCAGGGTGTGCAGCTCGATCGAATCGAGCAACAGATTGAGCATTTGGTGATCCGTCGTGAGCGGTGCCTTGGTCAAGGCATTCCCCGCAAAAACCACGATACCCACCCGGTCACCCAGTCGCTTGGCAACAAACTCCTTCATCACGTCCTTGGCTACCGTGAGTCGATTGCGCGGTTGGAAATCCTCCGCCGCCATCGATCCCGAGATGTCGAGGACAATCTGGATGTCGATCCCTTCAGTCAGGTTCTCTTCGCGCGCAAACCCGAGTTGCGGTCGAGCGAAGGCGCCGATCAACAGTCCCAGCGCCAACAGGCGCATGTAGAACGGAAGATGTAGACGCCAGGAACCGCCCGCAGCTTGCGGCAAGCTGCTGTAAGTCAGGGCGCCATAAGCGCGTCGACGATGGCGTAGCCAGGCGAGAATCGGCAGGATTGCCAGCAGCAGCAGAACCCAGGGATCTTGCAGGTTGAGCTCGTTCAACTGGCAACCTCCGCTGGCGGCTCTGGCGGTATTAGCGCCTCTTCGATCTCTCGTGCCAGTTCCCGAGCTTTGAGCAAGCGATCATCGGTGGTCGCCTCGGTGACGTTTAGGCCCGCAAACTTCACATGGTCGCAGTCCTGCAGTAAACGAATTGTCCCTCGGGCGACCGCCGGCGGCACCGGTGTCTGGCGCAGCAGTCGTTGAATCTCGGTGGTTGTACTTTCGACTGCTCGCACGGCCAACCTGCGACCCAGGAAGTTGCGCAGCACAAGGCTGAGCCCGGTATGCGCTGGCTCGGATACCGAGGGGTCGAGCTGGCGGAGCCGTTGTAACAATTCCTCGAGCGGCGGTGCCAGCGGCCGCTGGGTGGCCGCAGCTGCGGGCGCACCGACCCGTCGGAGGAGCAGCCAGGCCATGACGAGGGCCGAGACACCAAGAATTCCGAGGGTCCAAAAAAAACGTTGATTGGGATTGAGCGCCTCGAGCGGTGCTGCCGGCCGCGGTAGGAGCTCTTGTTCCTCCTCGCCTGGTGCTGCCGCATCCTCAGTCCCTGCTTCGCCTGCTGTGTCGGGTAGTACAGATCGCACCACGAAGCTCACGTCGTCATCGTGGGTGACGTCCAGGGTTTCGTCCGCTAGGGGTACGGCGACTGTGATTTTGGGTAGCTTGACATCACCAGCCTCGAAAGCGGTGAGGGTGAGCGTCTGTCGGTAAATCCGTCGGGCACTCTGATCGGTGAACGACTCGGGCTCAGTCGTCGAGAGAATTTCAGCCGATCCCCAGGTCTCTTGCCAGGTCGGAAACCGTGGCTCGGCGGTGGGCTCGGGGCCCATCCAAACCAGCGTCAGCTGGGCCTCGACTCGATCCCCAACCGTAATCTCATCGGGTGAGAGCTCAACCTTGAAGCGCGCCACACCGGCTTGGGCTGGGGTGGCGGGTGCCTCCGATGGATCGTCTGGATCGGAAGCGGCCTGTGCCGGCTCGGCCTGTGCCGGCTCGGCCTGTTGTGCGGCGCTAGGTGGTGTTGCGCTCAGCAACGCTGCCAACAGTGAAAATCCGAGCAGGTACGACGGGAGCTTCATCGCGCCAGCCTCTTGCGCCGTCGTTCGAAGAAGCTGATCAGCGTGCTCAGGTAAGGGCGGTCAGTGCGGATCTGCAAGTGGTCGACGCCCAATTTGCGGATCAGACTCAACAGCTCCTGGCGTTCCTGTTGCCGCCGTTGGGTGTGTTGGCGAGCCATCCGGCGACCACTGACCGTGGCCAGTCGTCCGGTTTCGGCGTCACGCAGCACGACCGGGCCGGTTGCTGGTGGTGCGTGGTCTTTAGGGTCGTAGAGCTCGATGACAACCAGGTCGTGCCGAGCGGCAGCAGATTTCAGCGAGGAGCTGAGCTCGGCGTCGAGGAAGTCGGAGATCAAGAACAGGACCGACCGTTGCTTGAGTGTTTTGAGAGCTGGCCACAGAGCGCGTTCCAAGTCGGTGCGACCACCGGGTGGGCGCATCAAAATCTCGCGGACGATCCGTAAGACGTGGGTCCGTCTGCGATCTGGACGCAGGAACAGCTCCATGCGATCACTCAGCAGCGCTGCCCCCACACGATCTTGATTCCGGACCGCGGCAAAGCTCAGCAGCGCCGCCAACTCGGCCGCCAACTCGCGCTTCAGGATTGTCCGAGAGCCGTAACCCAGGCTGCCGGAGACGTCGATAGCCAAGAACACCGTCAGATCGCGCTCTTCGACGTAACGTTTGACGTAGGGAACGCCCATACGTGCGGTGACGTTCCAGTCGATCGTACGGATCTCGTCACCGGCAGCATAGGGACGGACCTCGGCGAACTCGACACCACGCCCTTTGAACGCCGAGTGATAATCACCCGCGACCCCTTGATCCACCAGGCGCTTGGTAGTGATCTCGATACGCCGTACTCGACGGACCAGGTCTGCCGGTAGGGTTGGCCGGCTGCGCGTTGGCGCAGCCGGACGCTGACGTCGCTTCAGTAGACCGAACAAGCTGACGCTCCTCAGGGAACTTCGACCCGATCGAGCAAACGAGCGACGATGTCGTCGGTGCTGATCTCTTCAGCCTCTGCTTCGTAGGTCGCGACGATCCGGTGGCGGAGGACATCCGGTGCAATTTCCTTGACATCCTCGGGAATCACATAGCCGCGTCCGCGGACCAAAGCCAGCCCTTTGACCGCACGGGCCAAGAACAAAGTGGCGCGAGGTGAAGCCCCGAACGAAATCAGGTCCGCCAAGTCTTGGAAACCGGCAGCCCGTGGATCACGCGAGGCGCTGACCAGATCCAGAATGTAACGTCGCATCTTGGCATCGAGGTAAACCTCGTCGGCCGCCCGTCGCAGCTCGAGTAGCCGTTGTTGATCGAGCACAGTAGCCACATCGATCGGCGCTTCGACCAACATACGCTCCAGGATCGCCTCTTCCTCCGAGCGACTCGGATACGTCAGCTTGAGCTTCATCATGAAGCGGTCGACCTGGGCTTCAGCAAGCGGGTAGGTGCCCTCTTGCTCGATGGGGTTTTGCGTCGCCAACACCATGAACGGGTCATCCAGCTCATAGGTCACGTCACCGAGAGTGACTTGGCGCTCCTCCATCGATTCGAGCAGGGCACTCTGGACCTTGGCTGGCGCCCGGTTGATCTCGTCGGCGAGCACGATGTGGTTGAAGATCGGGCCCTTGTGAGGGGAGAACTCGTTCTTCTTAGTGTCGAAGATCATCGTTCCTATGAGATCGGCTGGCAGCAGATCTGGCGTGAACTGAATACGCTGAAAATCGAGATGCAGAGTCCTCGCCAGCGTTTTTACGGAGAGGGTTTTGGCGAGTCCGGGAACACCCTCGATCAATAGGTGAGCGCGGCTCAAGAGGCCAACGAGCAGCCGATCGATGAGGTAGTCCTGGCCGACGATGACCTTGCGGATCTCGGTCTCTACTTGCTTTAGCTGCAAGGTGTCGTCTTGGACTTCGCGGATCGTAGCTTCTGAATCCATACCAAAATCTCCACAAAGGTCTATCAACGCCTGTTCTGGTGTGTGCCGTGCTACAGGGTCTGGCCTGACGGCGCTCCGCTTGGTGAACTCAGGCTCGTCAGCTCTCGACAGCTGGTGAACCGTTTGTTCTGTAATGGAGGCCGTCTTGTAACGAAGGCTGCTCTGTAAGGCTACTCTGTCTGGAAGCTGTTCGTGCAACGAAGGACGATGTGCAACGAAGGACGATGTGCGACGAAAGACAGTTTGCAAGGAAGATGCCACACTCTGCTCGCCGCACCCCGATGGTCGTCGGTTCACCGCGAGAAGCCAATTCATACCTGTTTTCTTGTCTACGATCGCACGCCAGCGGGTTACCAAGAACTCGAATTAGACATCCAGACGGTGTCGCTCTGAGCCGAAGGGCGTCATTATGGCGTATCTTTAGCCCTGACGTCAGTCTTGCCACCAAGACCAAGGCGGTCTTCACCCGTGGGCCCCGAGAAATGAACCATCGTAAGCCGCCACTGAAAAAACGCCTCGGCCAGCATCATTTGCGCGACAGTTCGCTGTGCCGGCCGCTGATCGAGTATCTCCGCCCGTCCGGACAACGGGTGGTGGAAATTGGTGCCGGTGGCGGCATCTTGACCACCCCCCTGGTCAAGGCCGGAGCACGGGTTACAGCCTGTGAGGTGGATCTCGATTGGGTTTTTATACTCCATCGACGCCGTCGGCAGGCGAGCAGGCTCGATCCGCAGGCCGGTTTCGACGTCCTGGCCCTCGATGCCCAAAGTCTGGACTGGTCCCGTCTTCATACGCCGACCCTAGTGACCGGAAACCTACCGTTCAACGTCGCGACGCGTCTCATCGAGACTTTGTTGCCACATGCTGCGCAGGTGCCACGGGCCGCGTTCATGGTGCAGAAGGAAGTTGCCGATCGACTGGTTGCCGGGCCTGGGGACCCGGCCTACGGTTCACTGAGTGTGTTGGTGGCGGCGCAATCCCAGGCTCAACTTCTGGGCATCGTCCGTCCCGGTAGCTTTCATCCGCCACCCAAAGTTAGCGCCGCCTTCGTCGGCATGGCGCTCCATCCATCCCCAGTCGAGGCGGCACATTGGCCGGCCTTTGCTCGGCTCGTTCGGCTGGCTTTTGCTTTGCGCCGAAAGACCTTACGCAACTCCTTGGCCTCCGGTCTTGGTAAGGCGCGTAGCGGCGCCCTGTTGACGGCCATGGGTTGGGGAGACCGGTGCCGCGCCCAGGAGCTCGACGTTGCGAGCTTCGTCGAGTTGTTCCAGGCCAATCTTGCCCTCGAGCAAACCTGAGCGCGATCTCCAGCGTTTGTAAAGGGTTCCTGGGCCGCGTCTGCGGTGGCGTTTCGGGCCTTGGAGTTTGGCGCCATCTTGCAGAAAATGCTAGACTTTATGGCTAGTTAGCTCGCGTGGCCTCAAGTAGAAGTTGAAATAAGATCTATTCTTGCGCTCCAGCGCATTCCCGAGAGCTCTAGAGAAAGAGCCCTAAAGAAAGCGTCCTAAAGCAAGCGTCCTGACAAAAAGGTCTATCGGTACGAGAGTTTTGTTATGTCGACAGCCGCTCGCAAGCAGCTTCCTCGTTTGAGTTTATCGACGCCGATGGGCAGTGAGATCGTCGGAGTGCTGCTCTGCGCGATAGTCGTTCTACTGACCGGCAGTCTGCTGAGTTATCACCCGCTGGATCCCAGTGTGTTACATCGTGTTGCCGATGACAGTGTTGGCGGTGCGCAGACGCGCAATCTGATCGGCCCGTTTGGTGCCCACCTCTCGGCCATGGCGATTGCGTTCCTCGGTCTCGTATCGCTGGCGGTTCCGCTACTGCTGGGGGTGCTGGCTTGGTGTCGGTTGAAGCGTCTGGACATCCCGAAACTATCGGACCGGCTCTTGGGACTGGTGTTTTTGCTGGTCGGACTGCCGGCCATGCTTCAGGTGCTTTTGGGCTCTATTCAGTGGCGCGGTGAGCCGTTGAATTCTGGCGGCGCACTCGGCTTGGTGATCACCGAGATGCTGACGGAACGGCTCAATCCCACCGGCACGTTCGTGATCCTGCTGACGGTGCTCCTGGTCGGCGGCAGCCTCGCGGCGCAGTCGACGTTGGCGGACTTGTTCAACCTGGCCAGAGCACGCGCCGCTACGGTGACGGAGCGCGCCCGCCTGGCCCGGGCGCAACGCAGCAAGCGAGACAAGGAGCGATCGACCCACAAGCGAGTGATTCAGCATGTGCGGCGGACCGCTGAGGGGCAGGTAGCGGAGCCTGCCAAACGTGCTGCCAGAGCCCCCGAACCGGAACCGATGGCTGACTCCAATCCTGTGCCGCCAGCACCCGTTCTCGATTTGCCGCTGCGGGTGAAAGAGAAAAAAGGCGAAGGTCGATTCGCGGTGCGCAAAGTGAGTCCTCCGAAACCGGAAGAGCCGCCGCCGGAGCCGGAACAAAAGGCGATCGAGTTCCAACCGGATGAGATGTCGCGGACGGTGTTGCCGCCGGTCAACCTGCTATCTCAGGAACCGATTGCCAAAAGTCACAACGAAGCCGAATTGGTCCGCCTTGGCGAAGTAGTCCGTGAATCAGCGGCACACTTCGGTATTCAAGGGACGATCGAGGGGATCAGCCCGGGGCCGGTTGTCACCGTGTACGAGTTTCAGCCGGCACCAGGGGTCAAGGTCAGTCGAGTGGTTGGCCTACAGGACGACTTGGCGTTGGCGTTGAAGGCCGAATCGGTGCGGATCGAGCGCCTACCGGGTCGATCGACCCTCGGTGTCGAGGTGCCCAACGACAAACGAGCGATGATCAGCCTGGGCCATATGCTCAGCACCGAGAAGTTCACACGCTCCCCGTCGGTGTTGACCATGGCCCTCGGCGTCGACATCTACGGTCGTCCCATTTACGCCAATCTGGCCACCATGCCTCATTTGCTGGTTGCCGGCGCGACCGGCGCCGGTAAGAGCGTCGGGTTGCAGAGCATGATCACCTCGATCATTTACAAGGCGACTCGGGACCAAGTGAAGTTCATCTTCATCGATCCCAAGCGCATCGAGCTCGGGGTCTACGCCGACATCCCGCACCTCAAGACCGAAGTGGTGATGGAGCCGAAGAAGGCTGCCAACGCATTACGCTGGGCGGTGGCGGAGATGGAGCGGCGCTACAAATTGTTGGCCGAGCTCCATGTTCGCTCGATCGACTACTACAACCGGGCGATCACCGATCCCAAAGAGCTCAATCGACTGTCGCTCAAGGAAGGTGAAAGCGAGCTGTCGCCCGAAGACTTCAAACCGCTGCCCTATTACGTCATCGTGATCGACGAGCTGGCCGACCTGATGATGGTGTCGTCATCGGATGTCGAGACCTCGATCGCCCGTCTGGCTCAGATGGCACGAGCGGTTGGGATCCACCTGATCGTGGCGACCCAGCGGCCGTCGGTCGACGTGTTGACCGGTACGATCAAGGCGAACTTTCCGTGCCGGCTGTCCTACGCTACGGCGACCCGTCACGATTCCCGCACCATCCTCGATCAAGTGGGTGCGGAGAAGCTCCTCGGCAAAGGTGATGCCCTCTTTATTGCTCCCGGTACCTCGCGGATCATGCGTCTGCACGGCGCCTACATCAGCGAACAAGAGACGGCTTCGTTGATTCGCTGGCTCAAACGTCATGGCAAACCCGAGCTCGACCTCGAGGTGGTCAAGGAACCCGAAAACACCAAGGAGAAGGGTAGTGGTGGCGGTGGTGACGACGAGCTCTTCGACGAAGCAGCCCGTCTTGTGGTGGCCGAGCGGATGGGGTCGGCGAGTTACCTTCAACGCCGTCTGCGTGTTGGGTTCTCGCGTGCGGCGCGTTTGATCGATATGCTCGAAGCCGACGGTCTTCTCGGCCCGGCCCAGGGATCGAAGCCACGCGAAGTGCTGGTCGACGTCGATTACTTCGATGAGATCGATCGCACCCGGGTTGAGGACTAATCAACAGCCTCAGCCCGGTTGCTACCGCCTCCGTCTTGGGGCACCGGTTGATCAGGATGCTGGTCAAGTCGTGAGCCGTCAACTTGCGAACGGGTCAGGTCTCGAGTCGTAGGACAATCAAGCTGAGCGACGGTCAGGTAGGGCAAAAACTAGGCAGAGTGACGGTCCAATGCCGAGACAGATACGACGATGCGAACACTATTCTTTGGCACACCAGACTTTGCGGTACCGACGCTGGCGGCAATGGTCGAAGCGGGTTACGCCCCGCAGTGGGTCGTGACCCGTCCAGCTCGGCCAGCAGGGCGCGGGCACGGTCTGCAGCAGCCGCCGGTTGCGGTCTGGGCGGAGGCACATGGCCTACCGGTGTTGCAACCAGAGAACGTCAACCGGAAAGCCTTCCGAGCGCAGCTGCGGGAGGCAACACCCGATGTTGCGGTGGTGGTTGCCTTTGGCCAGATCTTCAAACGTCGGCTACTCGAACTGCCACGTTTGGGCTGTGTCAACGTTCACGCCTCACTGCTGCCGAAGTATCGCGGTGCTGCACCCATCCAGGCAGCGCTGGCGGCCGGTGACTCCATCACCGGTGTGACCACCATGAGGATGACCCAGGGGCTCGATAGCGGACCGATGTTGTTACAAGAAGAATTGTCGGTTGGGCCCACCGAAACCGCGCCAGAGCTGTCCCAAAGGCTCGCCGAGTGTGGAGCCCAGGCCTTGACCGCGACGCTCAAAGCCCTCGCCGCTGGTGAGTTGACGGACCGCCAACAGGCAGACGATTTGGCATCGTATGCACCTCAGCTCACCAAGGCGGATGGACTCGTCGACTGGCGTCGCACGGCGACCGAAACGTACAATCGATTGCGGGCCTTCACACCGTGGCCTGGTCAGACAGCTGAGTTTCAAGGCAAACGTCTCAAGGTGTTGTGGTGTCGCCCGTTGACGGAGACCACCGATCTGGAGCCCGGGTCCCTTTTGGGGATGCGCGAGGGCTTATTGGCGGTCGCCTGTGGCGAGCACACTGTCCTCGGTTTAGAGCGTGTCCAATTGCCGGGAAAGAAGCCCGTGACAGCGGCCGATTTTGCCAATGGTGAACGTTTACAGGCTGGGATGCAGTTCGATTGAAGGCTTGGCTTCAAACCTGCTCTAAACGTCCTTTGTATAACCCTACTGAAAAGATCTGTTCTTCAGACCCGTCATGAGTAAACGTCGAGCCTCTGCGCCAGCTCTACCGACGCGACCCTACCGAGGTCGGCGATTGTCCCAGCCGCGGACGGCAGCGGACAACGTTCGCGTGGCCGCTGCCTGGGTAGTGGAACGCACTCTGGCGACGATGGCGCCCTCTTCGGTGTTTCTCGATAGCGCCCTGTCACGTTGTGACGAACGGGATCGCCGCCTGTTGCGGGAGCTGGCGTTGGGGACCTTGCGTTGGTGTCGCCGGCTCGATCACGTCGTGTCCCTGGCCAGCAATCGCAAGTTCGATGCGATCGAAGCACCTCTCAGAGCGCCTCTGCGGGTGGCTGCTTACCAATTGCTTTTTATGGACCGGGTGCCGGCTCATGCTGTCCTCAACGAGGGCGTCGAACATGCACGACGTTTGACGCACCGCGGCGGCGCCAGCTTCACCAACGCCGTTCTAAGGCGGATCGCACGTAGCCCGACATTGGCCGATTGGCCGGTCGACGTGGCCGACGCCTGCCAGCACCTGGCGATCGAAAAGAGCCACCCCGACTTCCTCGTCGGGCGTTGGATCGAGCGTCTCGGTGCTGAGAAGACGAGCCAGCTGCTAGAAGCCAACAACCGCCCCAAGTCTCTGCAATTATTGGCCTTCCGAGACCTTGGCGGGCGTGAAATTCTGGCCGAGTCATTGATCGACGAAGGGCTGGAGCTCGAACCGTCGGCGTTGTCTCCGATGGGATTGACCGTCCGTTCCGGGAATCCGCTCCACACCCAAGCCTTTCGACTCGGTCGGTTCTACATCCAGGACGAGGCCAGTCAAGCTGCAGCGTTGATTCCTCCGCCGCAGCCCGGCGAACGGATCTTCGATGCCGCTGCCGCGCCGGGTGGCAAGGGTTTCACCTTGATCGCCATCGAGCCGACCGTCCACGTCACCATGGCGGATGTGTCCCCAGCGCGATTGCTCACGGTGCGCAGCAACCTCGAACGTCTCAGACGGCAGTTGCCGGTGATTGCGGCCGACGCGGGGGCGCCTCCGACCACCCGCCGCTACGATCGAGTCATCCTCGACCTGCCGTGCACCGGCACCGGCACCCTGCGCAAGAGTCCAGAGTTGAAATGGCGGATCTCCGAGTCCGAGATCGGACGCCTGTCGCGGCAGTCCTTACGGCTGCTCGAAGGCATGGCGCCGCTGGTTGCGCCGGACGGCTTGTTGATTGCCATCACCTGTTCGCTGGAGCCGGAAGAAAACGAACGGGTCATCGAGCAGTTTCTTGCTCAGCATGCCGAGTTTTCTTTGTTACCGCTCGACGGTGTGCTGGACTATCCACTCGAACAGTGGATCGTCGGCAACGGGTGTTGGCGGGTTTTCCCCGCCGGGGATCATGATGGCTTCACCGTCCACACCTTGATCCGTAGTCGTCGCGGAACCCAGGTGACCGTGCCGCAAGTGACAGGTTCGCGACGGCTAGATTCACCCCGAATCTCGACCCTGTCAGCGGCTTCCCTGAAGGGTTTAGACTTGGCCTGGACGGGATTTTCTTGTTGACAGTCTCTCGTTCGGTGCCGTATGTTCGCGGTTGAACGAACAACGATGCAGCCTCGGCTACGATATACGTGGCCGGCTGCGTGGCGGCTGCGGTTGTCAGACCCGGAAAGGGTCATAATGTTAAGAGCGACCGCGTGACCTCTTTTTACCTTAACAAGGAGCAGTGAGATGGCATCCAAGAACGACCTCATAAATCACCTGGCGGACAATCTCGAAGGCGTAACCAAGAAACTCGCCGGTGAGGCGATTGACGCGGTTTTCGGCCACATCGAGGCAACGCTGGCTGGTGGCGAGCGCGTACAGATACCTGGCTTCGGCGCGTTCGACGTGAGCGAGCGGAAAGAGCGCCAGGGCCGGAATCCCCAGACCGGCAAGCCGATGACCATTTCGGCCAGCAAAGGTGTGCGCTTCAAGCCTGGCAAAAGCTTGAAAGACGCCGTCAACAACTAATCGTATTTGTCAGCGCAAGATCGCCGTTACGACGAGTTCTTGCCGACTCACTAGCCCTGGGCCCCGCTTGCGATCAGCGCGGGGCCCATTTGTTTGTCCGGATTCTGGATTGGGGTCTTACCGGATGTGCTTGTAGAGGCGGGCAAGCCTGATCGGTGAGACGCCGGCGAAGTAGAGCAGCCAGATGAAGTAGTTGGTGGCGCTGGTCCGGGCAACGCCGTGGCGCTCGAATCGCCTGGCGGATGTGGTCACGGGTTGATCGATAATCGCCAATCGACCGCGGCGCTTCAGACGCTGCATGAGGTCGATGTCTTCGAGAATAGGCCATTCACGGAAGCCTCCGATCTCATCGAAGACATCGCGGCGCACAAATTGGGCTTGGTCTCCCAGCGGCCAGCCGGTGAGCCGGGTACGCAGGGAGGTGAGTCGGTGAGCGTGCCGCAAGGCGCCGCGTTCCGGTTCGAAGCGCACCAAAAAGCCGCCACCCACGGCTCCTGCCGAGATCGCCTCTCGGATCAGGCCATGCGCATTGGCCGGCAGCCGCGTGTCGGCATGCAGGAACAGCAGGATCTCCGAGTCCGTCGCCTGGGCTCCGCGGTTGAGCTGCCCACCGCGCCCAGCAGGCCCGCTGACCACCTGCACGCCGAGGGATTCAGCGATCCTCACCGTCGCATCGGTCGAGCCACCATCCGAGATACAGAGATCGTCGGCGACGCGGAGTGCCTGCTCCAGAGACTCTGGAAGCCAGATCTCCTCGTCGAGGGTGGGGATGACAAGAGAGAGGCGCATGGTCTCAGGAAGGATCGGGATGCTAGCATACCGATCCGTAGCCCCGCCCCAATTGGTTCTGTCGCCCCAAAGAATTTAGGAGTGATCCGAGAGCATGTCTTCGGAGAGAGAATTTAGTCATCTCGACGCCCAAGGTCGAGCCCAGATGGTAGACGTGTCCGCCAAGGCCATCACCCGACGGCTGGCTGGGGCCTCCTGTCGGGTTTCGATGACCGCCGAGACGCTGGCACGCCTCCACAACATGCCCAAGGGTGATGCCATTGCGGTGGCGCGGTTGGCGGGTATTCAGGCGGCCAAGCGGGTTGATGAGTTGATTCCCCTGGCGCACACCTTGCCGCTGGATCAAGTGGAGGTCGAGGTGTACCCGGTCGAAGGTGGGGTCGAGATCCGCAGCAAGGTTGTGGTTACCGGCCGTACCGGCGCCGAACTGGAAGCCTTGGTTGCATGTTCCAATGCCGCCCTGGCGCTCTACGACATGATCAAAGCGGTCGAACGCGGCGCGGTGATCACCGACCTGCGACTGGAGTCGAAGAGTGGCGGCGCCAGCGGCGACTTTCGGCGCGATGACTCTACGACGGTCAAACCGTCTGACGTCCCGCCATCCGAGGTCAAGCCGTGACAGTCTCGAACGGCTGTGACCGATTGCTCGACCAGCCGGAGGTGCTGGCTGGCAAACGGTATGGCCTGTTGGCTCACAGTCCTTCCGTGACCGCGGATCATCGCCACCTACATCTGTCCCTCAAGGCCTCGGCAGCCGGCCCACCCACCGCCATTTTTGGCCCCGAGCACGGCTACTATGCGGTGGAGCAAGACATGATCGCCAGTTGTGGCGAGCAAGATCCGCTGACCGGCATTCCGATCGTGTCGCTCTACGGCGACTCGGTCGACAGCCTGCGCCCCGACCCGCAAGCCTTTGCCGGTCTCGATCTACTGTTGATCGACTTGCAAGATGTCGGCGCACGGTATTACACCTATGCTGCCACCGCGGTGTGGGCTGCCGAAGTGGCGATTGCGGCCGGGGTGGAAGTCTGGGTGCTCGACCGCCCGAACCCGCTCGGCGGAGACGTCATCGAGGGTGATCTCCTACGACCCGGCTACACTTCCTTTGTCGGCGCCTTCCATACCCCAGTGCGCCACGGTTTGACCCTAGGCGAATTGATGCAGCTCGAAGCCAACCGTCGCGGCTGGGACTCCGCCGGGTTGAAGATCTGGACGATGGAAGGTTGGCAGCGCACCATGACCTGGGCTGAAACCGGACTCACCTGGTTTGCGCCGTCCCCCAACATGCCAACCGTCGATACCGCCTTCATTTACCCCGGAGGCTGCTTGATCGAAGCGACCAGCGTTTCTGAAGGTCGCGGCACAACCCGTCCCTTCCAACTTGTCGGCGCCCCCGGCATCGACGCCCTGGCGCTGGCTCGAACCCTCGAGGGTCGGGAACTTCCAGGGGTGGTATTCTTGCCGACCTATTTTCGGCCGCAGTTCCAGAAACATGCCGGCCGAGTCTGTGCAGGGGTGCAGGTGGAAGTCACCAACCCACAGCGTTTCCAGGCCTACCGCTGCGGACTCGAGCTCCTAGTCACCTTACATAATCAATTCCCCGAGTCGTTCGGTTGGCGACAGGCTCCCTATGAGTTTGTTGGCGACCAACCGGCGATCGACCTACTCACCGGCGGCCCTGAAGTTCGCCAGGCGCTCGAACGGCGTGAAGATCTATCCGATTGGATCGATAGCTGGCGGGCCAGCGAACAAGCATTCCGTGACGAACGGCAAGATTTTCTGCTTTATTCTTAATCATGCATCAACATCTATTGCGCGTTGTCGGTCCGGTGGTAAAGTTCGAAAGTCTGATCGCCGCGCTGCGGCAAGCAGGGGAGCGCTTCGGCTGGTTGGAGTACTCGGCAGACCTAGAGTCTGATACAGGCCTAGAGTCTGACAAAGACCTAGAGTCTGACGCTCCTACCGCCTCGACTGAGTCTCTGAATGTGGCAGCGGGGCTCGGAGCATTACGTGCGGTCGCGATCGGTGGCGGCCAAGCTGTTGCCGTCAAGCCGATGCGTGGCGCTCCGGTTTTGCATGATGTGTTGCGAGAGTACTACCGCGGTTGTCAGCTTGTGCTGGTGGTAGGAGATGTCGAAGCGCCTGAGTTAGAGCCGGATGCGGACCACTGGATGATCACCGTCAGCGGCCAGCCAGCGCGGCGCTGGACGACCGAAAAACTGGTTGCCGCGTTGCGCAAACCCGCTCCCTGGGGCTGAGATTGTCTTCGTAGCTAGACGTATCTCAGCCAGACCTGTCCCAGCCAGACCTATCCCAGCCAGACCTATCCCAGCCAGAAGTTTCTCCAAGTCAGGCATCCCTAGCCAGACTCTCCAAGCCAGGCAGCTAGACCTCATTCTTCCAAGACTTTTTCGAAGCGTTCCGATAAGGAAATCTCATGTACCGAATACTCGTCTCTGATCCTCTCGAAGCCACCGGTCTCGCCATGCTGCGCGACGCCGGGCACGATGTCCTCGAGTTACCCGGCGAAGAGCGCCATCGGTTGCCGGAGCTGTTGCCGGAGTATGACGCTCTGGTGGTGCGCAGTGGCACCAAAGTGACCGCCGAGCTGCTCCAGGCCGGCAAGCGCCTGCGGGTTGTTGGCCGCGCCGGCATCGGGGTCGACAATGTCGACATCGACGCCGCCACCGAGCTTGGTATCTTGGTGGTCAACGCGCCCACCGCCAACCTGTTGTCCGCCGCCGAGCACACCTTTGCTTTGATGCTCGCCTTGGCGCGCAACGTGGCAGCTGCGGACCGTGACATCAAGAGTAGTGAGTGGAATCGCAAGAAGTGGGTTGGCGCCGAGCTCCAGGGCAAAACCCTGGGAGTCATCGGCTTCGGTCGGATCGGCCAGCAAGTAGCGGTGCGCGCCCGAGCCTTCGACATGAAGATCCTGGCCTACGACCCCTTCCTGTCGGACGACATCGTACGTCGTCACGAGGCCGAGCCAATGGCGCTCGACGACCTGTTGGGTGCCGCTGACGTCATCACCTTGCACATCCCGATGACCAAAGACACCCGCAACATCCTCAATGCCGATCGTATCGCCCTGATCAAGCCCGAGGCTTTGCTCGTCAACTGTGCTCGCGGCGGTGTGCTCGACGAACAAGCCCTGCTGGCGGCCCTCGAAGCGGGCAAAATCAAAGGCGCCGCACTCGACGTTTTCGAAACCGAGCCGCCGACCGATTTTGCCCTGGCACAACATCCGCGAGTGGTGGCGACCCCCCACCTCGGAGCGCAGACCCGTGAGGCCCAAGTCCGGATCTCGACCGATACCGCCAAGATGGTGCTCAAAGCCCTCGACGGGTCGTTGGCGGTGACCGCCGTCAACCTGCCATTCCGACCGGCGGGACAGGCCGGCGAACCCTTCTTGCGCCTGGCCGAGAAAATGGGCAAGCTGACTCAGAGCCTGTTCGAGGGTACTGCCAACCGCGTTGAAGTGGAGTTCTCGGGCATCGACGAAGAGCTCCATGTGCCGATGACCATCGCGGTGATCAAAGGCGCTCTCGAGCTCCACATGGGCCCTTCCGTGAACTATGTCAACGCCGAGCGAATTGCCGCCAGCCGCGGTATCGAAACCGTACGTTCAACCTCCAGCGGCTCCGCCGACTATCCCAACCTGATCGCGGTGCGGGTCCGCAACGCCGACCACGTCGTCGAATCGGTTGGCACCCTCTTCCACGATCGCGACGCCCGAATCGTTCGCCTCGATGGCTACGCCCTCGAGTTCATGCCTAAAAGCACCTTGTTGGTGGTCCGCAACCACGACGTCCCGGGTGTGGTCGGCAAACTCGGCACCGCCCTCGGTGATGCCGGGATCAACATCGCCGCCATCCACCTCTCGCGGCGGGCAGGCAGCGACCAAGCCTTGGCGGTGGCCCGCCTCGACCAGTTCCCGGACGAGTCGATTCTGACTACCCTGCGCCAGCTCGACGAAGTGCAAACCGCCGACCTGATCGACGTCGGACGCTGAGCACGCAACTGATAAAGTGACGATATGGCCAACGTCGGGTTGATTTTTGGCGGTCGCAGTGTCGAACATCAGGTGTCGGTGAGTTCCGCGCGGACCATCGCAGGAGCCCTGGAAGCTGCCGGGCACCAGGTGGTGCCGCTGGGTATCGCCCCCGACGGCTGTTGGGTTGATCCGGCGCTGGCCACCCGAGCCCTCGCCGGCGACCTCGACAGCTTGCCATCGGTGGGTGGCCCGATTGCGCCCACCCTGCGCCGCCTACTGCAGGTCGAGGTCGACGTCCTCTTCCCGATTGTGCATGGCACCTGGGGTGAGGACGGCACCCTGCAAGGCTTGTGCGAGATGATCGACGTGCCCTATGTCGGCACCGGCGTCCTGTCGAGTGCGGCGGCGATGGACAAAGCAGTGGCCAAACAGCTGCTCGAAGCCGCCGGGCTGCCGGTGGTCGGCTACGAGCTGATCGACCGGCGTTCCTTCACCCACTCGCCGGAGGAATGCCTGCGTCGCCTCGAGCGTTTCGAGCCGCCGGTGTTCGTTAAACCGAGTGTCGGCGGCTCCAGCGTCGGGATCACCAAGGTGCCGCACCGCGAAGGCCTGCGCGCCAGCATCGAGAACGCCCTGCGGTTCGACGATCGAGTGATTGTCGAGCACAACATCACCGGGCGCGAGCTCGAATGTGCGGTGCTCGGCTACCAACAGCTCGAAGCCTCCGCCATCGGCGAAATTGTCGCCGGCAAAGAGTTCTACGACTACGCCGACAAATACCTCGAAGAGGGCGCTGAACTGATCGCCCCTGCCGAGCTTGATGCCGCCACCACCGAACGCCTGCAGGCAATTGCAGTGGAGGCTTTTGCCGCCCTCGGCGGTTGGGGCATGGCCCGGGTCGACTTCCTGCTCGAATCCGCCGACCGGATCTACATCAACGAGATCAACACTCTGCCTGGTTTCACCTCGATTTCGATGTACCCGCGCCTGTGGGAGATCTCTGGCCTGTCCAACGCCCAACTCGTCGATCGCCTCGTCGATATCGCAATGCGCCGCCATCGCGACCGTCAGCGCCTTGATCGAGGTATCAAAGACTGGATCGCCGAGTTGACGGCGGATCGGTCGTAGGCGTTGCCGTCTACCCGCAGTGATTCGAGCCCGAACGGCAGCGCTGGCCACGCGAACAGACAGGTTCAAGATTCTGACGATTCAAGCGCATTCGAACAGTCAGATTTTTAGGAAACTTGACGATTTGCCGGCACATGAATCGTCAGAATTTCAAAAATTATGACGATTCAACAGCTTTGAATCGTCAGAATAGTCAAAATACTGACGGTTTGCAGGCTTCAAACCGTCAGAATGCGCTTTAATTTGATCGTTGTTAGCAACAGAGCGATCAAAATAGACAATGGCTGATCGCTGTGCCACGCAAAAATCGATCGGCCATCCCATGGCCAATCGCTGTGCCACGCAAAACTCGATCAGCCATCCCATGGCCGATCGCTGTGCCACGCAAAAATCGATCAGCCATCCCATGGCCGATCGCTGTGCCACGCCCAAATTGACCGGCCATTCGTCGAAATTGGGCAAAATACAGAGAAAACCCTGAGCAAGAGTGAACTCAGGAGGTCTTCTCGCAGACTTTGCCCATGATGAGCGTCCGAGGGATAAAAAGCCTAAAACGAAACGTGAGATTAAGCACTTTATCCCAGCGTACGTTTAGCTCTCGAGCCCTCAGCGCGAGCCGTGCTCTCTTGCCTCGCTTTGCGCCGTAATTTCCGTTGCTGTCGGGTGGGCAGCAGATGCCAAGTCACCTTCTCGTGGAGGCCGCCGAGTTGGAACACCGAGCGCACAAAATCCAGCGCTTCGCCATACACCAGATCGAAACTCTCGAGCTCGAAATCCCGGTCATTGCGCAAGGTCTGTTCCCTCAGCTCGTAGGCTGTCAAGTCGTCGAGCATCGACGTCAACTTGGTGTAGCCATCCTCGAGCTGCGCCAGCCAGCCCTCGCACTCACCGGCTGGCCCGGGTTTCACCGGCGGTGGCAGCGCCGACGGGCTCCTGAGCACCCTCACCAACGTTTCGAGTTGCGGGTGTAGGCGTTGAGGTTTGCGCCGCGTATGGCCGTCTATGTGATGGACGTGTCGACCGGCCTCCAGGCCGAATCGTGTCTCGATCGACCGCCGCACGTCGACCATCTCCGGATAAATCTCCTTGCTGGCTACATGCTGGCAGGCGTCGGCGAGCCTCCGTCGCCTGACCGCTTGGCTGCAGTACTTGTTGTCAGCCTGCTTCAGAAAATCCACCGCTGTTTTCACCGAACGCCCCACAAGATCGAGCGCCAGCGCCTGATCGGGCATCACCTCGCCGTTACGCAGCTCTGCCGCCAGCTTCTGGCTGAAACCTGCCGCGGCCCGCTCCCGAGCCGTCTCGAGCCTGCCGAGCAGGCTGGTTGTCGCCTTCAACCGATCCAATACGCGCTTCGAGTGTTTGATGCGGTCCTTGCGGACCGTCGGGGCCTTGCGGAGATTGATCGGTTTGCGGGTGGGCATGGGTGGCCGTGTGTGGTTGGAGGTGGAGTGTAGTTTGTTGCAGGGGGAAGATTAGCAGGTTTGGATTGGAGGTCGGGTTCGATGACTGGGCCCATTCGGTGTGAATGCAGAGCCAATCGCCCGGCAACGCTAGTAGAGCTGCGTGCGGCCTCTTCAAACGTCACTGCGTTTGCCCGCCGGATGGCCGCCATCGGACTCGAGCCAGCAGGGATCGTCTGTTGGGTAACGGTGGTCCGGGTTGAAGTCAGTCGCGAGCCGGTCAAGATATCCTTACAGTGCAAGAATTGTTGGGGCACAAGGCTGTGAGGCAAGGTGGTCCGCAGTCCACTGGACAATCTCTGGACGGGGGAGTCAAAGACACTGTTTCGGGTCTGAGACTCTCTCGCTTGGCGGGATGATGTTTTCGATACCTCCACACCGCGCCAAATAGAGATCAACTGCGTCTCGAGCGAGATCGGTCATGGGGCGGTTGACCTTGAGCTTTAGGTGGTACAGGGGCCTTGACCTGTTCTGGTAGAAGTGTGCAGGTTGGTGCATCGTTTATGTAGCTCCTATGGGTTACGATTAGAAAGATTTAATTTGAATTGGTTTTTCATATCGAAAGGGGCACAAGAAAATACTGCTATAAAAGGCCTGCGTTCAGCCCGGGGTACTGCGGCGAGAAGCCTTTGTCTGGAATTGCACGAGATTCGGCTTAGCGCGTCATGACGGTGACACCTAAGTGGCGGGTCGAGGTAAGCCTGGCCGTAAAGCCAGTAGATGAAGTGGCTTCCAGATGGGGCAGAGCGTAGCCAAGCAACTTACGCGACAAAGGATGACGTGCTGAGCAAATTCTGCCCCAGAAGTTCGGCGCTTAGGCGTCTGAACGTTGTCACTTAGGAAGTGATAGATCCTGGCTAAAACTCACGGAATCAGCGCTTTGAGCTGAGATCAGTTGAAGCATACGTGTCAAATGATGGCCAATAACCAGCAAAGATCCGAGGCTGGCCCAGAAGTACTTACGTGTCAGACTTAGGTGGCAAGCTTGACCAGCGTATTGGGCCACGGTAGACTCTCCAAGTATCAGACATAGAGGGGATTGCGTTGATTGAAGTTGGTGAGGTCGGTGGCTTGATCTCATGGGAGGTGACACGTAACATGGATATTTTTGACGCAGAATATGATGTTGGACGACTGACCATCGCCTCTAAGGCAGCAGTTATCGCATGACAATGATTGACTTCCGCGGTCTCGAAGATTGGAAGGCATTCGAACGTCTCACGGCAGACGTTCTGGAGGCAGAGGGCTTTCGCATTATCCGTGAGCCATCCGTGGACAAATCTGGTGTGGATATCCTCGCGGAAGAGACCTTGGCTTCACATTCCGGAGCGATTCAACAGATTCGCTGGTTTGTCCAATGCAAGCACTACTCAGGAAGCCGCAAGTCCGTAGGTCGCAAGGAAGTCGAAGAGATCCTCTACGCTTTCAGTGCCAGAGCTGAACATGGTCTGCTAATCGCGACTGACACAGCCGTCACCGAGGAGGCAGCGCGTGTACTCGAGAGGGCAACCAAGAGCGATCAGTGCGTCCATCTCGTTAAGGTCTGGAATCGAAGGGAGCTTGAGAACCGACTCCTGCGCCATCCAGGAATCTTACGCAAGTATGGGTTGAAGCCACCAAACGACTCTGGCCGCGTCGTCCCGTTTGCCGGAATTCGCCTGCTTGGGAGGAAGATCCTTGTCGTTTCCGACGGCTCACCCTTTGCATATCAGCTTTTCACCATGCTCAACGCAGCGACCGATGGCGTTAGCCTGATTACAGTATGGCAGTACAATTCCCCCGACCGAGCGGAAATGCTATTTCGCGATACGCTTGCAACCACCTTTGACCTCGTGGTTTTCTTCCTTGGCGATTCCTTTGGGTTCCCTGTACCTAGAGTCTTAACGGAGAAGGTGCTGTCTACAGCTGAGGCGGGCGGTGCAGTTCTGCTTTTTCCATTCTTTGCGTGGGCGCTGGACCAAGGTTGGTATAAGCGGCTGGGTCCGGTCATGCCAGTTCGGCTGGCCAAGGAACCGCGAAGAGATCAGCTGCGCCTTAAGACCTCGCGGATCATGTCAAGTGGCGACCTGAGTCCTCTGAATAACGAGTCGTTTGTTGAAAACCAATATGTTACGGTAAGTGCGAAGGGTGGCCACGCTGCCCTGGCTGGGCTTCCAGGGGAGTTCGAGCTTATCCATTCTTTCGAGTTTGTCGAGTTGACGCCCAATGCGGAGAGTCTTCTATCCGACACAATGGGTAACCCGCTTCTCATACAAAACATGCAGTATGATTCTCCTGTTCTCTATATGAACTCCTGTATGCATAACTGTTTGACTAGGTCTCCGTTACTATCACCCTTCGAACAGTCGGCTGGCTATTCTCGCTTGGTGGAGAATGTTGTTCTGTGGTCGCTGCGCGGATCGTCCAACCAGCCGCTGCAGACGGACCGGCCTGCGGCCAGCCGCTGAGCGTCAAATTCGACGTCACCGTGGCAAGCCGTGCAACGTCCTGTTTTCCTAGAGAATGCAAATGAAAGAGTTCTCTCGTTCTGAGGTTATCGACCTGCTAGCGCGATGCCACCGTCGTTGCTGCATCTGCCACAGATTCTGTGGTGTGAAGATAGAGTTGGATCATATAGTACCGAGGACGGAAGACGGCTCTGCTGAAATCAGTAACGCGATTCCCGTTTGCTTTGAGTGCCATGCTGAGATACACAGTTACAACGACAAGCATCCGCGTGGTAGAAAATTTCGACCTGAGGAGCTTCGGCGACACAAGGAACAGTGGCTAGAGATTTGCGAGAAAAATCCGGCGATTCTTATCCCCCTTCGCGATCGCGGTGATGTTGGTCCGCTACAAGCCTTGATCGATGAATTAGAGTTCAATCTCGGAGTTGCTGAGAAAAACGACCGCAGAGACGCCGGGTGCCCTTTCCTCGTCAATCAGTTCCTACGCGCGCTAGCGGCAGGGAGCATCGCCATACTCGCACCAACCCTTAAACAGAGTCTCTTGGAAGTCTACCGAGCTCTCATGAAAGCGAATGAAGTTATTCAGCAGGCTGCTGTCGGTTACCCCACGGATGGAGTTCGAAAAGCCGAGGAGCAGCTCAGGGTAGCAGAGCCTTTGATCCGCGAGGCTCATAAGCAACTCCTCCGGTTCCTAAGCCGTAGGTATTGAGGTGCCAGGGGTTTCGGAAGAGGACGTAAACTGCCCCAAATCGGAGCCTCATCTCACATCTCAAGGTTTTGGCTCGCTGAAACTATTGAGGCGCCCTATTGAGGTGCCGGGGGTTTCGGAAGAGGACGTAAACTGACCGAAAATCGGAGCCTTATCTCAAGGTTTTGGCTCGCTGAAGAGCTATTGAGGTGCTGGCTCGCTGAAGCACAGCTATTGAGGTGCCAGGGGTTTCGGAAGAGGACGTAAACTGACCAAAAATCGGAGCCTCATCTCAAGGTTTTGGCTCGCTGAAGCACTGTTCCAGGAGCACCAGAACGACTTCGGAGCCAACAAAGCAATTCGGTAGCTACCAAGTTGCCTTTAGCTTGAATTCTCTGGAATCCCGACTACATGAAGGTACACCTCTCCCAGCAGGCACAGATATCAGAATTCAATCAACGCCTCGCGACCAAGCTGGTGCGAACTTCCGACTAGGTTCAGGTTCAGCTAGCCGTTGGCGACCAGGTCGCCCAGCGTACGGCCCCGCCCGCGTCAGCGAGCGGATCGATCGCATCACCGGTGCGAACAAAAGGCAGGCTCGGTGGAAAGCAATGTTTAGCGAAGATCGCCTCGGTGATTCTGCCAAGCTTTACGTTGAGTGAAGCCTCTTGGAACATC
>JAJCXO010000195.1 GCA_029263395.1 Acidobacteriota bacterium
CCCTTGCCAACCCGACCGAACCGCCGGCCCTGAGTGCGGTGAGACTGGTCGAAGCGCCGTCGATCGATGGTGAAGTGCTCGAGGATGGTGCCTGGAGTGAGGTCGAGCCCACCACCGGTTTCTGGCAGACGACCCCGGACGCCGGCCAAGCCGCTACCGAGCGCACAGAGGTGCGAATCGGACTTACCGACACGACGCTGTATATCGGCGTGGTGTGTTACGACCGCGAGCCCGAGTCGATCATCGTCACCGATAGTCGGCGTGATGCCTCGCTCAGCGACACGGACAGTTTCCAGGTCATTCTCGATACTTTCAGGGATCGTCAGAACGGCTTCGTTTTTGGCACCAATCCGGCTGGCGTCAAGTACGACGGCCAGGTGACGAAAGAGGGCAGTGGCGGCTTTGCTTCGGAAGGCGGCGACTTCAATCTCGAGTGGGATGCGGCCTGGGAGGTCGAAGCCACCATTTCGGAAGTGGGCTGGAGCGCCGAAATCGCCATCCCGTTCCGCACGCTGCGTTACGCCAAAGGGGACGTCCAAACCTGGGGGATCAACTTCCAGCGCAATTTGCGGCGACACAACGAGACCGCGTTCTGGGCACCGTTGCCCCGGCAGTTCAATCTCTATCGCGTCTCGCTAGCGGGGCGGTTGGATGGCGTTCAGGTACCTTCACAGCGCAACCTCAAACTGATTCCCTATGTGCTGTTTGCGGGCAGCGATTCGGATGCGTCGGGCTCCGAGTCCGAGGAGGAGGTTGGTCTCGACCTCAAATACTCGATCACCCCGAGCCTGACGCTGGACGCAACCTACAATACCGACTTCGCGCAGGTCGAAGTCGACGAGCAGCAGATCAACCTCGACCGCTTCAGCTTGTTCTTTCCTGAGAAGCGACCGTTTTTTCTGGAGAACGCCGGGCAGTTTTCGGTTGGGGTTGACGAGGAGATCGAGCTCTTCTTCAGCCGTCGTATCGGTATCGGACCGGACGGCGAGGCAATTCCGATCGACGGCGGTGTCCGTCTGTCGGGCAAGGCGGGGGCTTTCAACGTCGGGTTTCTGCAGATGCGGTCGCAGGCCGTCAGTGGGATCGCGCCGGAGAACGACTTCACTGTCGCCCGGATCAATCGCGAGTTACCGAACCGTTCGTCGATCGGCGCGATTGTCACCCATCGCAATGGTGATGGCAGCCTGAGTAGCGGTTTGGGCTCTGATCGCAATACGACCTACGGCCTCGATGGCAGATGGGGAATCGGCAAGCACGCGTATGTTCGTGGTTTTGTCGCCGGCACCGAAACTCCAGGATTGGCCGGCGACGAGCTCGCCTTTCGCATCGGCGGTGGCTACAACAACGCCGACTGGTCGTCGTCCCTGAACTACACCGAGGTGGGTGACGCCTTCAATCCCGAGGTTGGCTTCCTGGCCCGGCGTGACTATCGCAAGGCCGATGCGTTTGTGCTCAGGCGCCTGCGACCCGAGAACTTTTGGGGAGTACACGAACTGCGTCCGCACATCTCGTACCGCGGTTTCTGGGCCCCGGACGGATTCCAGGAGACAGGTTATCTGCATGTTGACAACCATTGGGAGTGGCCAAGTGGCTTCGAAATCCACACCGGTGTCAACTTCACTCTCGAAGGGGTACGCGAGGCGTTCGAGATTGCGGAGGACGTCATCGTGCCGGTGGGGAGCTACCGGCATCAAGAGGGCCAGCTGGTGTTGTTCACCGATCAGAGTGCGCCCTTCAGCGTGTCGCTGCGAGCTACCGTCGGTGGCTTTTTTGGCGGCGACCGTCTCGCCTTGACGCCAACCCTACGTTTCCGAGTCGGCGAGACCTTCACCTCCGAGGTCGAGTGGCGCTACAACGATATTGATCTACCGGTTGGTGACTTCGAGACCCACCTCGGACGGCTGCGAGCCTCCTATTCGTTTACCCCCAAGCTTTTTATCCAGGCGCTGATGCAGTACAACGATCGCGCCGACGTGTTCTCGACCAACCTCCGTCTGGGGTGGTTGCAACAGGCGGGTGCCGGTCTATTCGTGGTCTACAACGACCGCCAAGATCTCGACGACATCCGGAGTGCCCTCGGCGACGGGCCACCGGAACGTTCCTTGATCATCAAATACAGTCGATTGATCGATCTTCTGCGTTAGTTGGTTCCGTCTACAAACGCATCGAGAGCTCGGTCGATCTTGTGGGCTGCGCTGCAGCTCCAGAACTCGCCGGATCTGTTACGAGAAGCCTAAGCCCTTTTGGTGCTATCGGATACGAGATGCGAACAGGTGCGAAGCTCAAACATGCTCGCTGCTTGCTCGCTCCACAAGACCTCCATCACCGAGGCGAAAGTTGCGAAACGGGACGGGATCTGGTTAGGCGGCATCTGGTCGGGGCTGCACGTTGGCCAGGGCTGCAGGTTCCCCAAGGCTCAGCTACGACTGAGTTGCACCCGTCGAGCCTTGACGGTTTCCCATCCTCTGGCGAGCACACAAAGCGCCAACACGAGAGTGCAAGGTGCCACGCCGAAGCGCATGCGATTGCCTTCGGCGCCGTCGGTCAAACAGACTGCGGCCAGGTGCCAGCAAATCGTGAAAAGACACAGCATCGAAATCCCTGTTCCTACATCAGGGCCTCGAACAAAATCACGCACCATCAGTATCGAAGCGACCACGACCAATCCTGGGAACACTATTAGGCCGTAGAGTGTCCAGCGTCCTTCGAACACCGTTTCCTGCTGCTTCGAGTCTTGCTGAGGTGGATCGGCAATCCACCTCAGCAAGAAACCCAGGTCGGCAAAAAAGATCCCTCGGACAGCACGTACAACTGCTCGATACGGGCCAGCCCAATTGCCTCGAATCTCGTCGGAATATGGGTGAACAAACGTCGCCCGAGTCCATTTTCGGTAGTTGATGAGACTGCTCTTGAACCACCAATGAAGGTTGGTCGTGCGATAACGCACCGCTTTTGTCACCAGCTCTGCTTTTGTCGAGACGAAGGCGTAGTGGTTGCGATTGCGGCTGCCGTTCGCCCGCGTCGGTCGAGCGAGAATGTGGAGTTGACTATCCCCGAAGCGATCTCGAAAGCGTTCGATGTCCGCGTCTATCGCAGCGGTTGTGGTGCCATCTCGCAGGTACCTCTTGAGAGCCTTCGAACGGACCGGTGTCCCGCGTGCGACGTTGAAGCCTGACCAGCTGCTGAATGCGAACGAGTCGAACAGGACCGCGTTCTTAGCTGGCCAGGCGAAGAGCAAGAGGAGGAATCCGATCAGCGTCAAAACCGCATTCGAAGGTTTGGCCGCAGCTGGCTTGTGATGGATCTTCATGAAAAGAACCACCAGCACGATCACAAAGACCGTGGCCCACGCCGGATGAAACACCGATTTGGTGTTGGGGAGCAGCGGCACAGCCAGGACAGCCGCAGCCAGGATTCGACGGTCACCGGTGTCCAAGGCTTTGAACGCCAGGAAGAGCGTGGCGGCGATCAAGAAGTAGATCAGTAGCGCAGCTAGGAACCAGAGTCTGTAGAACTGGAATCCAGGATCGAGAACGGCCGCCCCCGCTGCCGCTGCTCCGAACCACTGAGACTTCGTCAACCCAGCGACGAGGAGGTAAAGGAACACGATCGAACCAGCACCCACACTCGTCACGAGGGTTGTGACGATCGACTTCACTGGCACCCCGACAATCTCAGAGGTCTGCAGGCAGAAAGCCAAGAGGGCGTTCAAGGCCGGTGGTTGGGAGTGAAGGAGCAGCAGGCTCCTAACCGGAGAGTCCTCGAGATCAACTCGCTCGAGCAGTCGCTGGCCGTGCCACTTCACGGTGACCGTCGGAACGATGGCGCCGTAGACGAGGAAGCTTGCAGCGAAATAGATGCCCAGAGGCACCAGGACGGAACGCAATGAACGGCGCATCAACATCGAAGGATTGGACATTACCATGGTCCAGCCAGGCTCTGCTTGAGGGGCGATGTGCAGATGTGGGTCGGGTCTAGCGAGTGCTAGTAGCCCCGATAGACTGCAGCCCGCATCACGACAGGCGCAAGACGGCCCCCGGCAAGAGGCTCCTGAGCTACCAACTGATAAAATTGCTTTAGCTAACGTGGGTGGGACCCACCCAACCCTTCGAAACTTGCACTGACTCAGGAGACATCTGTATGACCAAGCACCCGGTGAAGAAAGTGAAGAACATCCGTGTCAACACAGGCATGAAGGCTGGTTTCATTCTCAATCCATAGTGAATTGACAACAAGCTAGATCTTGCCCAGCGGTAACGTCAGTTTGGCGCTTCATCGCCAAGGAACGCCCGGAGCGCAAGATTCTGGTAGGGGCGCACGACCGTGCGCCCTGGTGCCGGTTCCGTGTCTGGCGGCAGACGGCTTGGAATACCGACACTGCATTTCCAGCCTACCCGGTTTGATCGAGTCTCTCTCGTGAAGCTCACTCCCGAACGCTGTCGCCGCTACGGTCAGATGATCGACGGCGTGGAGAGGTGGCTAGAGGCCAACTTCCCAGATTCACTTCTGGGGTTTGCCGACCGCTTCTTCACGCGCTCCCTGTGGGCCAATTCTGAGGCAGCTCAGGCAGACTTGGCCAACCTGTTGGACGCTTGTGATCTTCTGATCGACGTTTGCCAGGTGCAGGCGGATGCGGATGAGCTCCAGCATGACGTGACCGCCGTCCTCGCCCTGGCCTACAGCTGGCGACGACTCGGGGTAGCGCAATCCGATCGGCTGTTGGCTGTTATCGCCCCCGTCGCTCGAGCCATCGCCCCGGAAGCGGCCACCTGGGAGGAACCTTCGCGCAGTTCGTTCCACTTTGCGGTCGGTGAGCTCGGTATCTTGCCCGCAAAACCGTACGGTTCACCACCCGCTGACCCCAGGCTCGCCGCCTATCACGACCTGCATCTGATCATGTTTGTGACCGGCTATGGCCGCGCTCCTGTCCCGCGCTCCGACGTCTGGGAGCTCCTGACCCGCCTCGACAGCACGTTCTGCGAGGCGGCGGTCAGAAACAACCCAGACCTATGCGCTGAACGGTTGATCATCGAACAGATGTTGTCTCCGATCGACCTGCCCACATGCCTGGACTACGCCGACCATTTGTGCAGTCTTCAACAACCGGACGGCGGATTCGGAACGGCCGACATCGACTCCCACAACCATACCGTGGCAGTCGCCGCTGCGGCGTTGGGTTGGTTGGTGGAGTTGCACTGTAGAGACCGTGAAGGGTTGTGGGCCCTAGCGTAGACGGTTAGGGCCCCGGGTCGTGTTGTCCGACACTGCCGACACCGACTGGTTACGGGCGGTTCGCAGTGCAGGTATCGAAGGCGGCGGTGTCCTGGATCGGCTGGAAGGGTGAACCCAGAGGACTGAAGTAGACCTGCCGCTCGCCGGACACGGTGTCGGTGACACGCAGGCTTACCTCGACGTCGGTGAGGCCGGCGGCGAACACCCAATAGGTGTTGAAACCCGGCAGAGCGCAGGCGTCGAGTACCTTGACCACCACTTCGACGTTATTGCTGTCGAAGAACCAGAAGTAGCCAGTGTCGTCGGTCAAGGTGACCGATTCGGCAGTCTCCGAGCCATCGGCGGTGGTCCACACCGCCGTGACCTCGAAGCGGCCATTGTTCAGGGCGAGGTTCTTGAGCGGCGTCAGCAGATCGATCTCCTCGACTTCAGGAGTCAGACCGCCGGCTATGGCTGCACCCTGGACGATGGCTGCACCCTGGACCATATCTGCACCCTGGACCATATCTGCACCCTGCGCGCAGGTGGCGAAGGCGTCGGTATCGGTGATCGGCTGGAAAGCACTGCCGAGGGAGTTACCGTAGATTTTTACTTCACCGCTCAGGGTGTCGGTCACCGTCAGCTCGACGCCAACGTCGGTCAGCCCACCGGCGAACACCCAAAAGCGATCGTATGGCGGAGAACAGGCGTCGAGTACCTTGACTACGAGTTCGACGTTGGTGTTGTCGAAGAACCAGAAATAGCCGGTGTCGTCGGTCAGGACGACGCGCTGGCCGAGGCCGGTCTCGAGCTGGTGGTTATGCCAAGTGGCCTCGACCCGGAAGCGGCCGCCAGCGAGGCAAAGGGCTGTGTCCGAGGGGGTGCAGGCAGTGGCCTCCGGAATGAGCTCGAAGTCGACGTTCGACGCCAAACCGTCTGCGGTGATGATGATCGGCGTGCCAGTGGTGGGTTCGCAGCCGTTTGGTGGTCCCCCTGGACACGGTAGGTTGCCGTAGAGCTCGTCGCGATAGCCGTTGAAATTTCGGCTGGTGGCGTAATAGGTGCCGGGCGCGATGCGGTCGTCGAAGAACCTGCCTTCATTGCCCAGCCCGATGGAGCGATAGGAGGACCCGTCGGTTTGCCACAGATGGATCTCGGCGTAGCCTAGCGGTTGACCGGTGAGGGCGTCCCGCAAACGGCCGGAGATGGCGCCGAAAGGCAGCGGGTCGAGCGTGAAGTCAATCCCGGTGATCGACACGCCGTTGCCCACCACGATTGGTGCACCACTCGTCGGGTCGCAGGTCATGACGGGGCAGGGAGTGTCTGGATAAAGCTCCGAGGCGTGTAAGGAACTGTCGCCAGCTGTTACGAAGTAGGTCCCAGGCGGCACGCGGAAAGAGTAGCCTCCGTAGGCGTAGTCGGTGTCGACGATGGCGCCGACGGTATCGTAGAGAAAGACCGTGGCCTCCACCGCCTCGTCGGTCACCGCGTCCCTGACTTGCCCCGAGATGAAGCTGACGGGCTCGAGGACAAAATTGACGCCGCCGGTATCCGCGGCGAGTTCCACTGTGATCGGAGTACCGCGGGAAAAATCGCACGACGAGTCGCAGTTGATGCCATCGTAGAGCCTACGTTGGTAGTCATAGTGTTCGGCGGTGGCGATGTAGGTGCCGGGCTCCAGGCCGGTGACGGTGTAGGTGCCGTCAGACGAGGTCGAAGCGCCGTCGACGTAGTTGCCGTTGGTTTCCCGGATCTCGATGAAGACATTGGACGAGTTGCCGCTTGCCGTCAAAGTGACGCTGCCCGAGATACTGCCCAGTTGATCGAGGGCGAAGTCGATGTCGCCAGTAGTCGCCTCTAGGCTTACCGCTACCAGGCTGCCGAGGGTCAGGTCACACTGTTGCTGGTGGCATGGGATGTTGTCGTAGAGTTCGCCGCGATGGGAGTCATAGTCGTCAGCAGTGATCCGATAGTTGCCGGCCTTCAGCCCGTTGATCTGGTAACGGCCCTGGTCGTCAGTTTCGACGCTTCCGTAGTCTGCTCCGTTCTCCTCACTGGCCGAGACTCCGACGTTGGCGAGCGGCGCTCCGTCGGCCGCGTTGGTGACCGTGCCGGCGATCGACCCCTGGCGGCGAAGATCGAAGTTGATGCCGGACGTGATGGTCTCGAGCGCCACGGCTATCGGCGTGCCGGTGGTGATGTCGCAGTCTGTTTGGCAAGGCAAGTCATCGTAGAGCTCGTCGAGGTGCTCTTCGTGGCGCGCAAGTACGAAGTGTGATCCGGGACGGAGTCCGGTGATCTGGTAATTTCCCGAGTGGTCGGCGTTGACGTATCCAGTTGTGTCACCAGACTCGCCGAAGGCCCGGACCTCGGCATACGGAATCGGCTGCTGGCTGCCAGCTTCGGTCACCACTCCGACAATCGAGCCCAGGCGGTCGAGGGCAAAGTTGATGCCTCCGACATCTTGGCCGAGACTCACTTGAATCGCCGTGCCGGCGTTGATATCGCACCCGACGAGGCATGCAAGATCGTCCCAGACCTCATTCTGAAAGTTGTCGTAGTCGCTGGTCGAGGCGTAATAAGTGCCGGGACTCAAGCCGCCGATTCGATAGGTCCCGTCGGAATCTGGGAAGCCCCAGTCGACAAAGTTGCCACCGGCATCCCACAGATCGACCTCAACGAAGCCGAGGGGTTCGCCGGTCGCCTGGGCGGTCACCGTGCCGGAAATCGAGCTCAAGCGGTCGAGGTCAAAATCGATATTCGAGGCGGTCATTCCCAGGCTGACTTCGATCACGGTGCCGGTCTCCACATCGCAGCCATAGGGCGGCCCTGCTGGGCACGGCACGTCATCATAGAGCTCGTCCCGATATGTTCTGGTGTTGGTGTAGACCCGGTAGTTGCCGGCGGCTAGGCCGCCCTGTGAATAGTACCCGTCGCCATCGGTGCTGACGTAGCGACTTCCGCCGGCAAAGTTTGCGATCACGACCTCGGCAAACGCGATCGGGTCGCCGCTGGCGGCAGCTGTCAGCCGACCATTGATGGCGCCACCGAGGTCGAGGGCAAAGTCGATGCCGCCGGTGACCACTCCATGCTGGACCTCGATCGGGGTTCCTGCATCGACGTCGCAGCTGTCTGGGCAAGGTTGGTCGTCGTAGACTTCGCGGCGGTAGTTGGAGGCATCGTCAATGTAGACGCGATAGGTTCCGGGTTGGACGATGCCGATCGTGTAGTCGCCGCCGATGCCGGTAATCGCAGAGTTGTTATTGTAGCCATCGGCCAATCTCGCCTCGACTCTGACGAATGGCAGAGGCTCGCCGGTGGCAGCGTCCGTGACTCGGCCAGCGATAGCCCCGCCGGGGCCAATCGTCAGGGCGAAGGGACCCGCTTCTTCAGCAAACCCCGCCACCCGTACGTAGTAGTCGACTCCGGCCGCAACAGAGAATTGAACCGCCGACTGTAGCCCGCGGTGGTTGTCGCTGCAGGCGACCTCGTTGGCCTGGCTACCGGGGCATCCGGCATGGACCGAAAGTACGGTGTCGAAGCTCGAACCGAAGGTGTCGGCAAAAATCTGGCCGTCAACCGGGAAGCTGTAGCGGTACCAGACGTCAGGGGAGAACTGCGACAAGCCGCAGGACGATGTACCGTCGTTGGTGCCGATCGAGCTGTCGCCGACGAACGTGCCGCTGCCGATTGGCGTGGCATCGGCGCAGGCATCGTTTAGCGCAGTCGCTTTTGGGGCGTCGGCGAGGCGCTCAACGGTTGGCAGCGTGGGCTGCCGCCGAGAGCTGGATCCGCTGGTGGGCTCACCGTGCCGCACTCGTTGGCGCAACGCTTCAAGGCTCTCCAACCAGCGTTCGGCGTGTGGCAGGTTCCAATGTTGGACCCGCCCCTCGATGGCGCGCAGATGTCGTAAGAAGCGCTCCGCTTCGGCTTCTGCTCGTTGCGAGTCGCTGGTGGTTGCGCTGTGCTCGCGAACGGCTGCGCGACGCTGTAGCCACCGATCGAGGGCTTCGAGCTGTTCCTGCAGCAGCTGCTCTTGGGCGGTGAGCGGACTTGCCGACTGGGCGGCGGTGGCCGCCCCGACTAGCAAAGCACAAAGGATAAGAATCCGACAAGACTGTCGTCGATAGTTCATACTTGTCTCCCAGAATACAAGGTCAACACATGTCTCAGCATTGCGCACTCCATCTGCCGGATGTGGTGCTCAATGGTGCGCCGCTCGGCGAGGGCCAGCTCGACGTGGGAACCTCTCGAGTTCGATCCAGCATGGGTAGAACCCGAGAACGTCATGGATGATAACACCCCTTCCGATGGCGAACCCCCTTTGGTTGATCGTCAATCGGGCGTTCCTCGACGTTCAGATACCGCGATTGAGCGTCGATTGGGGGTTCCTAGACGTCAGGAAACCACGATCGAGCGTTGATCGCAGTCTCGGAACCGTCAGGAAACCACGATTGAGCGTTGATCGCAGTCTCGGTAGCGTTAGGACACCACGATTAAGCGTCGATTGTGGTGTCTGGACGCTGAGGAGACCAGGATCGAGCGTTGATCGAGGGTTTTTGCGAAACCGACGAAAAGTTGGCCGCACCGTGCGACCATTAGCAGACAAGGATAAACTCCGGCACCGCAGAATCTCGAGGCATGCGACGAAGTGAGACGGAGAATGGACGCTTGGAAGATCGGGCCCAAAATCTGAATCAACTCCTCATGGTGGCGTTGACCGCACACCGGAAGCGAAGCTGTTTCCGTGTCAAACGCGGCAACCAATACCGGCCGGTGAGGTTTCGCGAGGTCGAGGAGTTGGCGTTCGGTGTTGCCAGCTATCTGCGCGAGCATGGTATCGAGGTCGGAGACCGGGTCGGTCTGGCGGCGGAGAGTTCAGTCGAGTGGATGGCGACCTACCTCGGCTGTTTGCTGCGAGGTGCTATTGCGGTACCGCTCCGACCGTCGACCCCAGCTGAGGATATGTGTTTTCTGTTGCAAGACGCCGAAGCTAAAGCAGTCTTGCTGCAAGACGAGGAACAACTACAGAGCGTCGTCGAGCATGCCGGCAACCTGCCGGTTTTGACGCAGGCGTTGTTGGTCGGCGAGGCAGCCGCGACGACGTTGACGACAACCAGCTTCAACAGCCTGCGGAAGGAGACCCTGGCTGCTGCTGAACTGGATCAACTGCGGTCGGCGGCGGAGGCGGTGGCTCCCGAGGCGGTAGCGTCGATCCAGTACACCGCACAGGAGACCGGACACCCGCGAGGGGCCGTTTTCGAGCATCGTCAGCGGGTCGAGACGATGCGGTTGCTCAGCGAGTGGATGAGCTTCGACCGTGACGATCAGGCTTTCAGTGTTCTGCCCTGGGCCTATCCACCGAGCCTGTTGTTCTCGCTTCGCTGTCTGTTGTCAGGGGTGCCCAACGTGCTCGCTGAAAGCCGCGACAAGGCGTTCGAGAACATGCGGCAGACCAGTCCAACCGTCGCCATGGTGACCCCCTACGGCCTCGAGCGCTTCTACAACGAAGTGATGGGCACCGTTGGTAACCTGCCCAGGTCCCGGCGTGACGTGTTTCGTTGGGCATTGTCTATCGGCCGCGAATACAGAGCCGCAGGAGCAGCCGGAACCGCCGAGCTGAGAGAGGGTTACGCCCGGGCCGATCGAACCTTCTTCAGCCAGATCCGGGCCGAGCTCGGCGGCCGTCTGCAGCGCGTCTACACGGTCGGTGCGCCGTTGTCGCCCCATGTAGCGGAGTTCGCCGAAGCGATCGGCCTCGAGCCCTTGGGGCTCTACAGTTTGACTGAAGCGGGTGGCTTCCCGACGATCAATAGGCCGGGGACGCGGTGCCCCGGCACCTGTGGCCAGGTCGGCTCCGGGTACCAGATTCGTATAGCCGATGATGACGAGGTGTTGGTGCGCAGTGCAGCGGTGATGCGCGGCTTTTGGCGTCAACCCGAGACCACGACGAAGATCCTGGAATCTGACGGTTGGCTCCACACCGGTGACCTCGGGCGCTTCGATCAAGAGGGGAATCTCCACTTGATCGGTCATAAAGAATCGCTGTTTGTGTTGTCGACCGGGCGCACGGTGATGCCGACCACGGTCGAAAATGAGCTGGTCGCGAGTCCGTTAGTGGCTCGTGCAGTGGTATTCGGTGAGGGGCGATCCTATGTGACCGCGTTGGTTCTTCCTGACCTCACCGCTGTGGCCACCCAGCTACGGGAGCGTGGGGGCGAGCTCGCGTCGCCTGAGCTCACCCCGGCCCACCCGCGAGTGGTCGAGCTGCTCGAGCAGGTTCGCGAGCAGGCCAATCAGCGTCTCGGCAGTTGGGAACGGGTCGAGCGTCTCCACCTGTTGGACGAACCGCTGAGTCAAGACACCGGTGAGCTCAGTCTGTCGATGGCCCTCAACCGACAGGTGGTAGCCGACCGGTATGTGGCGCAGATCGACGCTATGTATCCCCACCCGACCCGCCTCGAAGAGGGCCAGGTAACCCAAGTCCAGCTAGCGCCAGATCAATTGCAGGAGCTGTTCGAGAAACAGGACATTCTGGATGCCTGGATGGCCGACGCTGGGATCGGGTTCCTTTTCGACGTCGCTCGTCTGCAGCACATCCATCCGCCATCGATGGTCCACATCTGTGAGACCGCGGCCTCGGTGGCACAGATGCAGAGTGAGGAGCGAGCTCTGTCGACGGCGTTGATCGTCGGCGATTTGACCCGCATCGGTCGTATCCTGCCAGAGAGCGAAATTCAGTTGCAGCGCTACGATCACATTCGTCGTATGCGGCAAGTGGTGATCACCCTCGCCGAGATGGTTGACGGACTCGTGTTGGGTTTTGCCATCGACCAACACGGTTACGTGCGGGGCATTCACAAGCTCGATGTGGCGCTCGACGACGCTAGTGTCAGCGCCGGTTTTGGTGGCGGAGCTGACACCGATTACCTGCTCGGCCCACAATTTCGTCACCACGCTGCGATTTCCCGTAAATGCGGCGCGATGGTGTTTTTTGTGCCTAACGGTGGTCGTCAAGTCAGAGTGTTCTCCCAAGGTAAGTTGATCGGTCGTTATGCCAACGGCAACTGGTCTTCCGAGAGCATGGACCATGTCGATCGGGCTTTGCGTGGTCTGGCGGAGGACGACCAATGTGATCTCGGGCTGTTACAACGTCTAGTGCGTTGCGCTTTCCTCATGTCGGAAGAGAATCTTGGTGCCATCTTTCTGATTGGCAATGCCGACTTGATCTTGCAGCAGTCCGATCCACCGGCGGTGTCGGCCTTCGCCACCATCGTCAGCACGCATCTCGACCGCTTGACCGATCCCGAGCTGATCAACTTCGCCCGCCAGGACGGTGCCACCGTGATCGATTCCGACGGTCGGTTCCGCAGTTGTAAGGTGCTGCTGCGTCCAGCGGCGGAGACCAAAGCCGAGATTCGACCCCATCAAGGAGCCCGCCACTCCAGTGCCGCCAAAATGAGTGCCGAGGCCGACTGCCTGGCGATCTGTGTCTCCCAAGACGGCCCGATTACTGGCTACAAAGGCGGTAAACGAGTGTTTTCGTTGTAGAAAAGGTTTTGCGCACAGGTTTGGGTAGAGCCCGGTGTCTGGGCAGGGGCGAGTGTCTGGGCAGGAGCCAGTGTCTGGGAACGTCCCAAACTGTCTGGGAACGTCGAAGAAGTAGGGCGGAGCCCAGGCCACAACGTAAGTCCGGGCCTGACGGGTTGGCACATCACTTGCTAATGTATTGAACATCACCTGAGGGGCGGTGACTCGATTTGTTCTGATGAGTACAAAGGAGATTCCTGATGTCGAAACAAGAAATCCGCGTGACGTTCGATCCAGCCAAAACGAGTGAAGCCTTTACTTTCTCACCGGAGCGAGCCGTGCTGGACGAAGGCACAGCCGTCGTTGACGTGGTCCTTTGCACCGAGGGTCCAGGTGCTGCGACGGCGAGCTTTGCACAGCCCGAAGCCATCCGGTGGAAGGCCAACGGGCCTTCAGACTTGCAAGAGGAAATCAATCGAGAACGGACGGCCCTGACCCTCCGAGGCTTTCCAATGACCGAAGCGCAAGGGAGAATCGACTACGGGTATGTGGTGAATGTGGAGTACGAGGGCAAGACCTTCTCATCGACAGCACAATACCCTGTGATGTCGTGTGTTCAAAACGGCGGCGGTTGAGCTCGGAGCGGCGGATCAGCGCTCGAGGTTGGCCTGCGGCAAGGTTCGGAAATCAGGGTCTTGCCGCAGAAAATCAAAGATCGGTGCGCAGAACCACTGCGGCGCGAGATCCTGTTGCAGCGCCTCCCTGGCCTTGGTTTTTGCCGATAGGGTTTCGCCGACTGCAGCATAAATGAGGGCAGCCTGCCAGGCGGCGAATGGACTTTGGTGAGCGGTTGGCACCATACGTTGGACAGCTGCGACCGCCTGTTCGTCGAAACCCAGGGGAATCAAGGCCATGGCCCTTAAGAATTGGCGTTCTACGTCGCTCACGCCGTCGGCGTCGGCGGTGAGCTTCAACGCTTGGTCAGCGGCCAGCTGCGCGGCGGTCACTCGGCCTGCGAGGTGATCGGTCAGTGCCAGGGCTGACGCGGCCCGCACATGGCCGGGGTCTTGTTCTAGGATGTTGCTGAACCACCGGGACGCCTCGGCATACCGGGCCATGCCAAAGTGACACAGCGCGATGTTGAGCTGCAGTCCCAAGTCGGTCGGTGATCGCTTTCTGAGCTTCTCGAAGAGCTCGATGGCCTGCTCCAGAGTGCCATAAGTCATCTCGTGGTTGGCGAGTTGGAATGTTGTCACGAAGTTGTCCGGGGACCGCCTCAGCAGCTCGCGGAGGTGCTCACTGGCTGCCGCGTGCTCGCCGAGCCGAATCTCCAAACGAGTAAGATCGCTGAGGTTGCGGCGCGATGCATGCCGCTCTACCGCTGTGCGCATCAGTGCGAGAGCTTGTCGGGATTGCCCTCGCGCTTCGAGCAGGAGCGCCTGTTGAGCCAAAATGCGACCGTGGCCGGGTTCGGCGCGTCGCAAGTCCTCATGCGCTGATTCCGCAATCGCCAGGCGGTTGCCGTCGAGTGCAATGTTGAACAGCTCGAACAGTGGTCGCGAATCCCCGGGCGCGAGCTCTCTGGCTTTCTGAACCGCCCCCAGGGCGCGTTCGAGATCTTCCAGGCGACGTGAGCCGATGAATAGGCCCTGAGCAATCCGTGCCTCGAGAAGGTAAGCCTCGGTAAAGCCTGGCGAAGTCTTTTCGAGAGCCTTCACCGCCACCAGAAGAACAGACGGCGAAGAGCTCTCCAACCTTGTTTCCCAGTCCCTGCGGAGTCGCAGATAGGTTTCGTAGTCTTCGGCGGTGACGTCCAGATCCTCAAAGCCCGGGCGGACGGAAAACTCGGAATAACCTCGGTGGAGTCGCTGCCTGACAGCAGATGTCAGGTCGAGTAGGTCATCAGGAGATACTTTGAAGAGATCTGACCACCGCACCGTGCCGTCGGCGGCGTTGATAGTTTGCAGTGCGATCTGACACGTCTGGGTACCGCACGCCAAGGTCGAAGTGATGACTTCGTCGACGCCGAGTGCTTGGGCAACATGTGGCGAAGCGCCGGACACCGCATCCACTTCGTCGGGTGCCGGAGTGGACAGGCCTCGACGAGACAATAGGCCCTGGATCAGGGCGAGACGCACCGCCGATGCCACCAGGACGGTTTCCTCTTGGTTGACCGCGGCCGTGACTTGGGGTGCGAGCACGGCGACGTACAACGGCTGCGCCTCAGGTCTCAGTTTCCAGATACCGAGTAGAGCCGCCAGCAAGAAAAAAATGGACAGGGCAACGATCCCAGTCCTGCGTCCCGTAGAGCCGGAGACGTGCCGGGCTGGGGAAGACGGCAAGAGGAGCGTCTCGTCGCCGGATAGTCCGCTGTTTGGTCCGGGTGACAGTGCTTCCGATTCGCTGCCGCGTTTAGAAGATGTCGCTTTGGGCTGAGGGCTCAGGAAGGGTGAGCCAGCATCTGCTGAGCCAGTCTCTCCCGGGTCAGTGTCTTTCACTGTAATGGCTTCCAACATGGCGACAACATTGCCAGCCATCTCAGGTCGGTGTGCCGGGTCCTTTTCGAGCAACTGGTCAATAAGGTCTGACAGCGCCGCTGGGACCCGCGGATTAACCTCTTTGGCGGGCAACTGACGGTACGACGTGACCCGTGTCAGCGTTTGCATTGGACTGTCGGTTTTGAACGGAGAACAACAGGTGACCATCTGGTAGAGCAGGGATCCTAAGGAGAAGAGGTCCGAACGCACGTCGACCTCGAACCCTTGGGCCTGTTCGGGAGACATCGCATGGACGGTGCCGAGGATCTTGCCGTCGACCGATAGGTGGCTGTCTTCGTTGATGAGGCGTTTGGCCAGGCCGAAGTCGAGGATCTTGGCGTGTCCGCTCGCCGTGACCATCACGTTGTCGGCCTTGAGGTCGCGATGGATGATGCCCTCGGCGTGGGCTGCCGTCAGCCCGTCGGCGATCTCTCGCGCCAGGCGAACGGCCTTAGGGATTCCGAGCGGGCCCTGGTCGAGCAAACGTGAGAGCGATTGGCCGTCGACCAGCTCCATGACGATCCCGTCACCCTGCTCGTGTTCCAGGATGTCGTGAATCTGAACGATAGCTGGATGGCTGAGGCTGGCGGCGGCCTTGGCTTCCCTTCGAAACCGTCGGCGGGCTTCGTGGTTGGCCAGCACGGCGGGGCGGATCAGCTTGATGGCCACCCGACGGTCGAGGCGAGCATCATAGGCTCGGTAGACCTCGCCCATCCCGCCAGTACCGAGTTGGTCTTCGATCCGATAGGGGCCGATGGTTCGGGATTCCACGGCTGGAGTTTACCGCTGGTTCAGGGCAGTCCAAGCTCGGTCATTCGACGTCTCAACCCTTTGCGCGAAACTTGCAGCTCATCGACCATCGATTCGATGTTGCCGCCACAGCGTTCTTGGCAGAGTTCGATCTGTTGTCGGCTGAGCTGTCGCGGTTTGCGGACCTTGGGCGACGTGGCGATCAACGAATACAGAGCAGTGCGCGAGACACCGAGCACGGTGGCGGTTGGTTGAAGCTTCCAGCGGTTGGCGCGCAGCACGTCGAGTAGTTCGTCCTCGCCGACGTCGGTCACCGGGCGATAGGATTTCTTGAGGTCCTTCGCTGGGCCCACTGGCAAGGTATTGTCCTCGGTGCTGTTGACGGGCGAGTCGCTGACCAACAAGCTTTCGAGCTGCGGGCCGAGCTGAGTTTGCGGCCGGTTGCGACCGGCGGTAACCAGTTGTCGAGCCACATTACGCAATTGACGAACGTTGCCAGGCCAACTGTAGGCTGCGAGCCGAGCCACCAAGGGAGCAGGTAGCCAAAGGGTGTCTTCGGGACCCGATCGCAGCCAACCCGGATTGCCGTCAGTGGCCTCGATCTCTAGACCTAGGAAATGAACGAGCAGTCGGCCGATGTCATCACGTCGAGCGCGCAGCGGTGGCACGCGAATTTCCTGAGCGCTCAGCCGGTGGAGTAGCGGGGCGCGAAACGTCCCAGCTGCAATGTTGGCCTCGAGGTCGGCGTCGGTGGCGGCGATCACCCTGACGTCGACCCGTTGGAGCTTCTCGGAGCCCACCGTGTGGACCTCGCCGTCTTCAAGCACGCGCAACAGCAGAACTTGGATTTCGGGCGGCATTTCGCCGACTTCGTCGAGCAGCAAGGTACCGCCGTTGGCACGAGCAAAATAGCCGCGGCGCTGGCGGTCGGCACCGGTGAACGCACCGCGGGCCGCACCGAAGAGCTCCGCTGCGGCGAGCGAAGTGGGAATTGCACCAACGTTGACCGTCAGGTAGGGCTGGTCCTTGCGGGAGCTGGCTCGGTGGAGGGCGGCGGCCACAAGCTCCTTGCCGCAACCGGTTTCACCTCGCAGCAAAACCGGCCCATCGAGGCTCGCGATGGCAGCAATTTGGCGCCGCACGTCGAGCAACGCTAAGCTGTCGCCGATCATGTCGAAGCTTGGCACGCCGCGAGGTGGTGAAGGGTTGACCCGGTGCAGCAGCAAGACCACGCGTTGCGACAGCATCAGCACGACGCCGCGCTCGAGGTCCTGAATCGACACTTGGTGCTCGGCTTCGAGTCCTGCGTCATCCACCGTCAGGGAAGGGTTGCCGGCGGCGGGTTGTATCAAGACCCCTTGGTTAGGCGCTGGCGCCAGCCGGGTTGGCCTGCGTGACAGAAAAGGGTCGGCCAACGGTCGTCGAAGGCTGGCTCCGGGCAAGGCGAAGTGCGGCTCGTGTCGTGACAGGAGCACCGGCCTGCCCGAGCCCAGCTCGGGCAAAGCCACCGCTTCGCCGACCCGACGGCAGTCCGGGTGCCCGAGGATCGTCAGGCCCGGAACCTTGACGTCGAGATCCATCTGCTCGAGGCTTTGGGCGGACCGGGTCTCGCTATGGAGATGCTGGGCCCAGGTTTTGTCGGATGGTTGGCTCATGGGCACGGCCCGCCACGCATCGTCAGTTCACCTCGGCAGTGGGCCTGGGCAAATGATACAACGATCCGTGGCGAGCGCGTCGCCAGCTGAAGTAGCTCGGGTATCAGAGTTCTTCGAGACCAATTGAATTGTCTGAGAGTGGAGCATCTTCGCGCAGTAGGCTGAAGCCCTTTCCACGGCGCGAACCAATATATGTCGCCTTGGCTCTGACTCCGCCATTGAACGCACCACCAGTGATGCCGACGAGGCTGGCTACGAGAAGGTTCGAACTGGCCTTCTCCCCTGAGATGCCATTGCCGATTAGCTGCGACAGGACATTGGTGCCAGCCCCTGAAATGCCGCCGGTCAGGGCGCCGGCCGCAACCGACTCGGCGCCGAGGTCGATGTTGAGCTCTCGGATGACCTTGGGGAAGTTCTTTTGGTCCCTGAAGGGGGCAAGACTGCGTTTTGGGATGCCTGCTGCAATACCTTCGTCAAACACCCCGCCAATCAGACCGCCGATCAACCCGATGCCGAAGGCTTTGCCGAGATCCTGCTCGAGATCGAGTCCTTGTGCGGCGTTGGCGATCAGTTGGCCGGTCAGATTGGAAAAGCCACCACCCACCGTTGCGGTCGCGACGTTGACTGCTGCTCTGGCGACAGATGCCGTGGTTGTTGCTCCGGTGATTCCGACTTCTGCAATGGCACCCCCAGCAACTCCGATGCCCGCCAACAGAGCCCCCGAGGCGGCCGCCACACCGACGCTGGCGCCATAGTCTGCCAGGTTCCAGTTGTTGAGGTGGGTGGAGCTGTAGACGACACTGGCGGTGCCCGCGGAGGCGGCAATGCCGCCAGTCACAGTGGCCGCGGTGGCTCCCAGCGCCGAGGCAAAGGTGACCTCTCCGGCGATCGCTGCGCCGAGGGTCGGAGACCCGGCTCCCGCCGTCAGCACAGTGGCCACCGCCGCGCCGACGATGGCTGCCGCGCCAACTACGATGCCGGTGATCGCCAGCGCCAGGGATGCACTTTCTCCGGTGGGATCGATGAACAGCACTGGGTTGTTGGCGCTGTAGACGTAAGGGCTGGCAAATTGTTTTTGCGGGTCGGTGGCGTAAAACCGTCCCAAATCGCTATCGTAGAACCGTGCCCGGAAATTGTAGAGCGCCAGCTCCGGGTCCAGCTCTTGGCCTGTGAACAGGTAGTTCAGGATCCGTTCCTGATCGGTGGGTGGATCGAGAAAGCCGCCGAAGGGCAGGTAGTTGTAAGCCGCCTCGATCGTACCGGCGTCATTGATCAACGCCCGACTCGAACCCAATCGATCCGGCAGCACAACAAAGGTTCGACCGTTCTTGACCAGGGCGAGGAGTCCTGGTGGGCCATACACGTACTGCACTATCTGATCTGAAGGTTGGTGACCTGAAACCGTGGCGCGGCCTGAAACCGTTTCGACCAAGGGTAGATCGTTGGTGCCGTGTAGGTAGAGGGTCGAGCCGGCAGCAGACTGCTTGCGCAGTCGCTGTTGCCTGGCGGTGTACTCGAACGACACCTCGCCCGAGCTTGTGGCGATGGACTCGGTGAGAAGGGTCACCTGGTTGTAGGTGACGTGGTCGATCCCACGCGGAGTGGCGGTCATCAGATTGCCGTTTGGGTCGTAGCGGTAATCCCGTTCCGTTCCGCCGGTATTCTTCAGCCGATCGGTGCCATTGAAGTAGGTGTAGCGTCGGCGATCCTCGCCTCGCGGCAAGTCGAGAAAGTTACCGTTGGCGTCGTAGGTGATGGGTGTTTCACTCAGTCCGAGGCTGGCCGCCAGATTGAGATGGCCGCCCACGCTGTGTGCGGCCATCGTCAGACGACTCGAGTTGTCGTAGCGATAACGGTACGACGACTCCGGCGTCACTCCTGCTGGCAACTCGCCATGAAACTGGCTGACGGTTTCCGCGATCAAGCCACTGAAGTAGCCTGGGTTGCCGGCCTGATCTTCGGTGTAGAAGTTGGTCTCGGTGAAGAACGGATCTTCGATTTGTTGTAATAGGCCCGGCGGCAGGTATTCGAGCTGACGGTCCGTTTCCGCGGTGCTGCCTTTGCCGCGGACCTCTCGGCGTACGCTGCCATCCGCGTTATAGGTGTAGTCGGCAAAAACGTCCGGAGCCTCTGGACTGCTACCGATCGACTGGACGAGGCCGATCTGGTTGTAGAACGTGTGGGTTTCCAGTGGCGCTTCCTGGCGTAATGCTGGCTCGCAGGCCTGCGGGTATTCGGTGCGGGATATGTTGCCTAGATTGTCGTAGTTGTAACTGGTGACAAAAGCCGCTGCCTGTTGCAGGGATTGAATGGTGTGGCGGATCGTATTGCCGGAGAGGTCGTAACCCAGCAGTTCACGATTGGCCGCGGTGCCGTTACCCAGATTCGTGGCCACGGTGTTGGTATGCAGGCGTGAGATCAGGGTTGGATCCGAGCCGTCACCGTCGTAGGTCAGTTGCTGTTCCCAAGTTGGTGGTGTCGGTGGGAAGGCAGGGTCGTCATCGGCGTAGGCTTGGAGGGCTTGGCGATCGAACGACCCTGTTAGATAC
>JAJCXO010000196.1 GCA_029263395.1 Acidobacteriota bacterium
GGGGCTCCTTACATATCAACCTACGCCGCGTCGAAGCACGCCGTGGTCGGCTTCACCCGCAGTGTTGCGGCCGAGGTGGCAAAAAGAGGTGTGACAGTGAACGCGGTCTGCCCAGGTTTTGTCGAAACCGAGATGGTGGTCGAGTCCGTCGACCGCATTACTCGTAAGACCGAGTTGTCGGAGGAGGAAGCCCGCGCCAACCTCGAACGCGCCAGCCCCCAGGGTCGTATCTTCGAGGCGTCCGAGGTGGCCTATCAAGTGCGGTGTCTGTGTGATCCGCAAGCTCGCGGCATCAATGGCCAGTCGCTGGTGCTCGACGGTGGTGGTGTACAGTCTTGACAGGAGCACAGTCTTGACAAGGAGCACAGTCTTGACAGGAATACAGTCGTGAGTACACGTATGGTCCCGATCAACCCGGTGGCGCTCGGTGCGCCACGGGGTTATTCGAATGGCATGTTGGCCCCGGCGGGAGGGCGGTTGCTTTTTGTTGCCGGCCAAATTGCCTGGGACCGTGAGCAGCAGATTGTGCCTGGAGGGTTTCCCGAACAATTTGCTCAGGCTCTCGGCAACGTTGCGACGGTGGTGCGAGAGGCAGGCGGTGAGCCGACGGATCTCGGTAGTCTGACGATTTTTGTGACCGATCATCGCGAGTACATCCATGGCATCAAAGAGGTCGGAGCGGCCTATCGCGAGATCATGGGCAAACATTTCCCGACCATAGCGTTGGTGGAGGTGCAGGCCTTGCTCGAACCGCTAGCCAAGGTCGAAATTCAAGCGTTGGCAGTGGTCGGGAGGGACGCCAGATGAGTATCGATCCCAAAAGTTTCCGCTACAACTTCGACGAAGAAACCCAGGTCGCGACGCTGACCCTGGATCGTCCCGAACGTCTCAACGCGTTGACCTTCGAGGTTTACGATGAGCTCAAGCAGGTGTTCGAGGCCCTCGATACCGAGCCTGAGGTGCGGGCGATTATCCTCACCGGGGCTGGCGAACGGGCCTTCTGCACCGGCGGCGACGTCCAGGACATCATCGGCGAGCTGTTCGGCCGTGACTTTCAAGGGTTACTCGACTTCACCCGCCGCACCGGGGCGCTGATTCTTGCCATGTTGCGTTGTCGGCGTCCCATCATCGGCGCACTCAACGCTCAGGTGGCGGGCGCCGGGGCGGTGATTGCCACCGCCTGTGATTTACGGATCGCGTCGGAAGACGCCCGCATCGCCTACCTTTTTACCAAGGTTGGGTTATCGGGTGCAGACATGGGCGCCACCTGGCTGCTGCCTCGGATCGTCGGTATGGGGCGGGCAACGGAATTGTTGATGACCGGGGATTTTGTTGATGCCGCTCGCGCCGAACAGATTGGACTCTACAACCGAGTGGTGGCCAAAGACCAGGTGTTGACCGAGGCGCGAGCCTGGGCCGAACGATTGGCTCGGGGGCCGTCGTTTGGGCTCGAAGTCACCAAGAAGTTCTTGCAACGTGAAGCCTCAATGGACGTCGAGTCGGCTCTGGCTGCCGAGGTTGAGATCCAGGCAGCGTGTATGGAAGATCCGAATTTCCGCGAATCCTATGACGCGTTCGTCGAGAAGCGTCGGCCGCAGTTCCGCTAGCCATGCCGAATCCCGCCGTCGTCCGTGCGTTCCTCAAACCTCGCCACCATCGGCTGGCCGAGCGGGTCGAGCAGTTTGCAACACAATCCATCGCTACCCTCGAGCCACAACATGACGATGCTGGGGCACGGACCCAGGCGCGCCAGATTTTAGGATTGCTGGGTGATGGCGGGTGGTGTCGTCACACTATCCCAGAGGCCTTCGGCGGGTTGGCGACGGCTCCGGATTTACGGGCTTGTTGTTTGATCCGTGAAGCCTTGGCTGCCGCATCCCCCTTGGCCGACTCGGTGTTTGCGCTGCAATGTCTGGGCTCGATGCCGATCACCCTTGCCGGCACCGACGAGCAAAAGCAACACACGTTGCCAGCGGTAGCCAGCGGCCAGCGGATGGCGGCGTTTGCCATGACTGAGCTCGAAGCCGGCTCTGATGTTTCGGGTCTGCAGACCCGGGCGCGCCGCGACGGCTCCGACTATCTGCTCGAGGGTGGTAAAGCGTTCATCACCAACGCCGGGGTGGCCGACTATTACGTCGTTTTTGCGGTCACTGACCCGGCCGCCGGCACCCGCGGTTTGAGTTGTTTTGTGGTGGATGCCGAGACACCGGGCCTGCGTTTCGTGGCGCCGCAGATCCTCAGCGAGCCCCACCCGTTGGGCGAGATCGCCTTCGAACAATGCCGCCTACCCGCCGACCGTCGGCTCGGTGGTGAGGGTGAGGGCTTCAAGATCGGCATGCGGACGCTGGATCGTCTGCGGTCGACGGTGGCCGCTGCTGCCTGTGGTATGGCCCAGCGAGCGCTCGACGAGGCTTTGGTTCACGTCAAGCAGCGTCAACAATTTGGTGAGCCATTGGCCAACTTTCAGCTGACCCAGCAGAAGTTGGCCCGCATGGCCACCGATCTCACCGCCGCCCGCTTGCTGACCTACCGCGCCGCCGCCGAAGCGGATGGTGGCGCTGAACGGGTGACGCTGGAAGCCGCGATGGCAAAATCCTTTGCGACCGAAGCGGCGCAGCGTATCGTTGACGATGCCGTCCAATTGCTCGGTGGCCGCGGCGTGTTGAGAGACAGCCCAGTCGACCGTTTGTACCGTGCGGTCCGTGCCTTACGGATCTACGAGGGGACAACCGAGATTCAGCATCTAGTGATCGCTCGCCAGGTGCTGGCGTCGAGTTAGGCTGCCAGCACCAACGTCAAGAACCGACGCAACAAGCCATTGGCTTCGTGGCTGTCGCGGAAGCTTTTTAGCGTCGCTTCGAGTTCTGCTGGGCTCATCACCGACGCGTAACCTTCGAGGTAACACTCGAAGCGTCCGAGGTTGGTGGCACGATCGAGCTCAGGGTGGAATTGTGACGCCCAGATTGGTTTGCCGGGGATGCGCAGAGCCTGTACCGGACAACGCTGTGAGGAGGCCAGGCTGTGGATGCCTTCCCAAGCCGTGGCGGCGCGGTCTTTACGCCCGAGTTGGGCGGAGAAAGTGCCCGGCAGGTCGCCGAAGAGCTCGTCTTGTTGTCCGACGTCGGTGAGGGTGACCTCGTAAGTGCCAACTTCGGTGTTCTCGACATCGTGGACGATGTCGCCACCGAGCGCCTCGACCAGACATTGGAAGCCGAAGCACGACGCGAAAGTTGGCAAACCAGCCGCGACAACCTCTCGCAGACAGTCCATCAGCGCGTCGAAGTGGGGGAGGTTACGCTTCGAGACGTAATAGTCGCCAGCTCCACCAACCATCATCACCTGGTGGCGGCGTACCTCGGCTAGCGACGGTGGGCCGGTGAGTAGGTCCCACGACACGATCTGCGAGGTCTCGACCCCGCTGTGGTGGGCGAAGGACCGCACTTCTTCGGGCTTGGCCGGATCACCGCTATCGCGGGCTTGCAGCAGGAGGATGGACGGGTGGCTAGTCATAGAGAGTGGTTGTAGTCGGGCACTGGGCAGTCTGTGGATGGAAAGCCGTCAGTTGACGTAACCGAGGGACCTCAGACGTTCGAGATACTCTTCGTCGAACGTTTGTTCGCCATCGGTCCCTTGGCGTGGGTCGAGGGTCTCGTAGGAATCGACCCATTCTAAGGCCGGCGGATCGAGGAACAACTCGCGCAATGGACGCCCGGCCATGTCTCGGGCTGTCGGCAAACCCAAGGTATGCAGCACGGTGGGTGTGAGGTCGAGGGTCGACGCCCGTTCGATCAAGCCGAAACTCCGCAGCAGCGGCAGTAACGTGTCGATGGCGTCCACTTTGTCGGTCAGATGCCACAGCAGATCCTGGAGCGCAGTCGGAGCAACTTTCGGCCCGAGGGGGCCGCGCCGGATTCCGGGGCCCAGGGCCAGGAAGATGCCTTGGTGGTCATGATCGCCGGAGATTGCGGGGTTGATCTTCTGGAAGTCTGCAAGCGGTAGGACCTGATCACCGAGATGGATTCTCCTCGACGCATCGAGCTGACGAGCCGCCCGCGACAACGCAACCTCGATGTCGGAGCCCTGGCCTTGGCTACGTGCGGGATGCCGCGTGCGGTGCACACGACTGAACAGCGGACGCCCGTTGTCGAAACGGATGGCCTCGAGCTCCTCGACCAGGCGATCCGCGACGGCGATGGCGTCTTCACGCGGCACCAGTCCACGGCGTTCGCGCCCTTGCAGGTTGAGGTTGACCCGTAACACCGGAGTCCACGGTGTCTCCACCAGGGTGTAGGCCTGGCTGTTGCGATAGACGACTTGATAACCGCCTTCGTCTTGATCACCGTCATCGGTATTGAGCTTGAGCTGCGTGTAGTCGAGCGCCGCGAGGATCTTGTCGAGTTGCAAGCGAACCCGGGGGTGGCGGGCCGCCAGCTGACCGTGATCCGACACCACCAGCACCAGCGTGTCGTTTGGCAAGGTTCGCATCAATTGGCCGAGTCTGCGGTCGAGGGCACGGTAAATGTCGGGAACCAGGGTGGCGAGCTTGTCCGCCTCGGACGGATTGATCTGCCAGCGGGGGTTGGTGAACTTTTCAGGCTCGTAGTATTTCCAATAGCGATGTTCGACCCGGTCGATCGAGTTGTCGAACACTGCCAGGAAGTCGAGCGGCTGGTCGGTCTTGGATGCCTTGCCGAGTAGGTATTCGCCGGTGATGAAAGCGCGGTCGATATCCCACATCAATCCATCCCGCACGCCCTTGGGGCGCGAGCCCTCCAGCGGCAATTCGGCGTCGAGCTCAGGGGGGAACGTTCGATCCTCGGCGTCGAGCTTGAGGTGGGAGACGATGTAACCGTTGACTTCTTCGGGGGGAAAGGTGATCAACCAATCGACCAGACCAACCTTCCGACCGAAGTCGCTGAGGATGTTCCAGACGGCCCGCGCCTTGCGATCAAACGAGCGCATCGGCGCGGCGCGGTACCCATCGCCGCTAGCCTGGACAAAATCGTTGATGCCATGATCGCGCACCCGCTTGCCAGTGGCCATGGTGGTCCATACCCGGGGAGACGAAGCGGTGCCGTAGGTGAGAAAGCTGCCCCAGGCACCTTCCTGGACGAAACGCTGAAACGTGGGAACCTCGCCGGCCCGCAGCAGCGGGGAAAGGACTCGGAAGGTCATGCCATCGAGCCCGACCACCACCACCCGCCCGGGCTGCTCGGCAGCACCCTGCTGATCCGCAGTGGGCCCTTGGGGGATACTGTTGGCGAGTCCGAGATGGCTGCTCACAATCAAGACGGTCGAAGTGATCAACCCGCCGATCGCCAGCTGCCGCCAACGTTTGAGACGCTCTTGGCCACGCCGATCCAGCGTCCGACGGTCCAGCAATTGACGGTCCGGCAAACGACGGTCCAGCAAACGGCCCAACCCGCTCGTTGAGCCAGCCACCATGAAGCCGGCGAGCCCAGCCAGACCGAGGTGCAACCAGGCGCCGGCTCGGCGGGCCGGTGCGTCGAACGTAAGACCCGCTAAAACGTCGATCTGCCACCAGGCGGTGAGATAAGCCAGGACGGTGATTGCCGCCATGATCCCCAGCACCCAGGCAAACATCCCTCGACGAAAGCGTCCGAGAGGCCAGTGGAGCAGCATGCCTAGCACGAAACCAAGGCCACCGAACAACAGGCTGTAGCGGCCCAGCGAACTGACCAAAAGCCAATTGGTGTAACCACGGGTTGGCCAATAGGCCAAAAAATCGGACCAGCGCATCGCCAGCCCGACGACCAAAAACAGACAGCCACCGAGGCCGCCGGCCAAGAAGCCAGCAGCCAGCGAGTCGATCCACCCCCGCGGCAGCGAGGGGGTCTCGGCGGTTGCCGTACCAGGAGGTTCGGGCCGTGGCGGTGGGGTCGAGCCAGCACCGGGGGCTGAAGTCATAGTCTTCGAATCGAGATCAGTAAGGCGAGGTCCGAGGTTGGACAAGGAGCGGGCGGGAAGCCACGCTGACGTTTATACCATGCCATGGATTTGGTTGCGCCATCCACGTTTGATCGTGGGTTGAACGACTGGGTTGGACGACTGGGTTGGACGAGTTGGTTGGATGGTCGGACGTTGAGCTATAGTCGATTTCGATGTGGAAACCCCCCGAGCGCATTAAGCATGCCTTGCCCGAGGCGACTTGGCCGAGCCCGGCCGAGGCTGAGGGTTCGCGTTGCTTCTCGCCGATTGAAATCGGCCCAGTGAGGCTCGAGGAGCGCACCTGGGTGCCGGCGATGGTGCCCTGGCGGGCGACGGACGACGGTTTTGTGACTCCCGAGGTCTTGGCCTGGTACGAACGTTTTGCGGCCGGGCGACCCGGAGCGTTGGTGGTCGAGGCGACAGGCATCCGGGATGTGCCCAGCGGACCTTTGCTGCGCATCGGTCACGATCGGTTTTTGCCCGGACTGCGTGAGTTGGCGGCGACAGTGCGCCGTGCCAGTGGTGGCCATACCCGTCTCTTCATCCAGATCATCGACTTCTTGTCGATTCGCCGTCGACCGGAACCCGCCAGATTCTTGCAGCGGTATCTGGCGATCACGGACCGGCATCGGCGACTCCTCGGGGCCGATCTTTCGGATGAGGCGATCCGTCAGCAGTTGCTCGATCTGCCCGCCGACCGCCTGGCCGAGGTGCTCGACGCCCGGGAGCTCGAGGCGTTGCAATTTGGTGCTCGTGAGCGGGTGACCGACGTCGACCAGCCGCATATTCGAGAGTTGCCCCAGGTTCTGCCAGGTCTTTTTGCCGATGCCGCCCAGCGGGCGAAGCAGGCCGGATTTGATGGCGTCGAGTTGCATTATGCCCATGCCTACACCATGGCGTCCTTCCTGTCGGCCTTGAACGATCGCAGCGATGGCTACGGCGGCTCTAGGCGCGGTCGTATCCGGCTACCGCTCGAGGTTTATCGGCAGGTGCGGCGGACGGTGGGACCCGACTTTGTTGTCGGTTGCCGCTTTCTCACCGATGATTGCCTTACCGATGGCAGCACCGTCGACGATGCCTGCGTTTTCGGCGTCGAACTCGCCCGTGCCGGGATGGATTTCTTGTCCTTGTCCCGTGGCGGCAAGTTCGAAGACGCCAAACAACCCAAGATTGGCCGGGCGGTGTATCCCTACACCGGCCCGAGTGGTTACGAATGTATGCCGACCGCAATCTCGGATACCCAGGGGCCGTTTGGCCGCAATCTGTCGGCGGCCGGGGCAGTGACCGCGGCGGTCCGGGGCGCTGGTTGCACCACCCCGATTGTGGTGTCAGGAGGGCTCTGTACATTCGAACAGGCCGAGGGCATTCTCGAACGTGGCGAGGCCGACGTCATCGGGGCTGCCCGTCAGTCGCTCGCCGATCCGGATTGGTTCCGCAAGATGCGCCTTGGGCGCGGTGCGGAGATACGACGGTGCATCTACACCAACTATTGCGAAGGCCTCGACCAGATGCACAAGCAGGTCACCTGCCAGCTGTGGGATCGACTCGACCTCGAGGAGCCCGATGTCCAGCGCTCCCTCGACGGAAAACGGCGCCTGACCCCGCCGCGTTGGTCTGAACACGACTCCTGACAGCCTTGGGTCAGGAAGGAAAACGCTCCTGACACAAGGCTGTCAGGAGCGCCGTGTCATAGTCTCCGTGTCGACCCGATATCTTTAAAATCTATCCCTTCAAAGGAGAATGCCCATGGATCCCGAAAGTGTTGTCAGGGAGCTCAACTTTGCCAAAGAGTGGTTCGATCGTTCGACGAAGTGCCTGGTGGAGGAGGACTCCAACTTCGCGCCTAGTGAAGGATCAATGACGACGGCCCAGCAGGTGGCGCACGTCGCTCAGACCGTTGATTGGTTCATTGAAGGGGCGTTTCGCCCTGAAGGCTTCGACATGGAATTCGAGGCTCTGGACAAGAAACTCAAAGCGATCGACTCCCTCGCCAGTGCCCGCGAGTGGGCTGATCGTTCCTTTGCCGCGGCGGCCGAGAAGCTCGGCTCAACCTCGGCCGAGGAACTAGCTGTGGTGCTGCCGGAAGGTCCGGTGATGGGTGGCGCGCCGCGCTTTTCCATCGTCAGTGGCATCCAGGATCACACTGCCCATCATCGCGGAGTGCTGACCGTGCACTCGCGGCTCTGTGGCCACACGCCGATGATGCCCTACATGGAGATGTGATTCCGTCCGTCGCGTCCACCGTGGGGTGGATGCGACGGCAGTTCGCAGGGGCCGGCGGCAGACCGTAGAAGCTGGCCGGCCCTGGTCTTCAATTCAGCGGATGAAGCGAATGATGAACGGATAACGGAAACGTTCTCCTTCGCTCGCCTTGATCGTCGCCATCACCACCAGGATTAGCTCGCCGATGATGAGGATCGGCAGCAGCACAAAGCCGATCACCACGAAACACAGAATCAACGACACGAAAAAGAGAATCGTACAGTTTATCTGGAAGTTCAGGGATTCTTTACCCTGATCGTCGGCCAGGGGCCACTCCTCACGTTTGAGCAGCCACATCAGCAGTGGGCCGATGATGTTGCCAAACGGGATGACAAAACCCGACAACGCAATCAAGTGGCTGAACATCGCCCAGTTCCGTTGCTCACGGCTGTCCGGGTCGAGAGCCGACGGGGGGCGCACCGTGGGCGTTAGAGGTGGCGGTTCAGGCATGGCGTCGCTAGGGTCAGGAACGGGAGCGTCAGGAACGGGAGCGTCGGGCACAGCGGTGTCAGTCATGGCGAGTCCTCCTAAAGAAGGATACGTTTGGGCTCAGGCGCCTATTCGTGATCCTCGGTGGCACTGCGCACCGCGGCCAGAAAGCTTTTCAGAGAGCGTTCGGGATCTTTGGTGAAGGTGGTGCCCAGAATACGCATGTCGCGCATGCGATCCGGCCGAAAAGTGCGGAAGTCCTGGCGCAGCTCACACCAGGCCACCAGCAGCCAAACCGGGCCGTAGAAAGCCATCCCAAGGGGTTGCACCGTGCGTTCGGTCAGGGTGCCCTGGGCGTCACAGTAGCTGAAGGTGACTTTGTGGGAATCTCGCACCGCGCCGCGCAGTCCGGAAAGATCGATCGATACCGCAACCCGGTAGCCGTCGCCGGGAGCGAATAGCGGCGTTTCTCGCACCAGATGATCTTTGCCCGCGGGCAAAACCGCCTCGACCTTTTCTAGCGCTCGTTTGGCCGCCCGCGCCAACTCTGGATCGGCCCAACTCTGGACCACCCGGGTGCCGAACACCAACGCTTCGACCTCGTCGCGGGTGAACATCAGCGGCGGTAAGTCATACCCTCGCAACAAATAGCCCACCCCGGCTTCACCCTCAATAGGTACCCCCGAGCCCATCAGGTCGCGGATATCCCGATAGATGGTGCGTTCCGAAACTTCGAGCTCTTCCGACAGTCGGTGTGCGGTCACGACTCGGTTGCGACGCAGGATCTGAATGATCTGAAAGAGGCGGTCAGCTCGGCGCATGCAAGACCTCTGGGCGTTCAGGTGTTCTCACGGTGTACCATTGGGTAGGTTCGATCTCACCAACCCAGGCGAAAGAAACAAACAATGCATATCGTCTCGATCGGCGGCGGCCCCGCCGGGCTTTATTTCTCCATATTGATGAAAAAGGCCCATCCAGAGGTCAACATCACCGTAGTCGAACGCAACCAGCCGGATGATACCTTCGGCTGGGGTGTCGTGTTCTCCGATGACACCTTGGGTCAATTCGAGGACGCGGATCCCGAAACCTACGGTGAGATCATCGCGCAGTTCAAGTACTGGCGTGACATCGAAACCTACTATCGTGACACTTGTACGGTCTCGACCGGCCACGGTTTTGCCGCGTTGTCGCGCAAGAAGCTGTTGCAGATCCTGATCACACGCTGTCGTGAGCTTGGAGTCGAGCTCGAATACGGGCGCGAAGTGTCGAGTCTCGAAGAGTTTGCCGACGCCGACCTGATCCTGGGTGCGGACGGCGTCAACAGCTTCGTCCGGCAAAGCCTCGCCGAGCACCTCCAGCCCGAGATCGACTGGCGTCAGTGTCGTTTCTCCTGGCTTGGCACCACCAAGCCGCTCGAGGCCTTCACGTTCATCTTCGCCGAAAGTGAGCACGGCCTGTTCCAGGTCCACGCCTATCCGTTCGAGGACGGGCTGAGCACTTGGATCGTCGAATGTCGTGAGGACGTCTGGCGTCGTGCCGGACTCGATCGCGCCACCGAAGAAGAAACCGTCGTCTTCTGTGAAACCCTGTTTGCGGACTACCTCGACGGTCATCCTCTGCTCGAGAACCGGTCGGTCTGGCGCGCCTTTCCAACCGTACGCTGCGCCACCTGGCACCACGACAACGTCGTGCTGCTGGGGGATGCTGCCCACACCGCACATTTCTCGATCGGTTCCGGCACCAAGTTGGCGATGGAAGACGCCATCGCACTGGCCGCAGCCTTCGAGTCCCATGGCCAAATGGGTGGAGCTGGCGTAGTCGATGTGCCGACTGTTCTAGCGGCCTACGAGGACGCTCGCTGGGTTGATGTGATCAAACTTCAGAAGGCGGCACAGACCAGCCTCGAGTGGTTCGAGAACTCGGCCCGCTACATGGGTCAGCCTCCTCTCCAGCTGACCTTCAACTTGATGACTCGCTCGAAGCGCATCACCTACGAAAACCTGCAGGAGCGTGACCCCGAGCTCATCCGTGGGATCGACGAATGGTACCGTCAGGATGTCGGGGCGCCGTTGACATCAGCGGGGATTGCGCCGCCGCCCATCTTCACGCCGTTTAGCCTGCGCAACCTGGAGTTCGCCAACCGTATCGTGGTCAGTCCGATGTGCCAATACTGCGCCACCGACGGTACGCCGGACGATTGGCATCTGGTCCATCTCGGCAGTCGCGCCATCGGCGGTGCCGGCCTGATCATCACCGAGATGACCGACGTGCTCGCCGACGGCCGGATCACTAACGGATGCACTGGCATGTACCGTCCCGAGCACGTCGCGGCCTGGCAGCGGATCGTCGACTTTGTGCACAATCAGTCGGCGGCCAAGATCGGCATTCAGTTGGCTCATGCCGGGCGCAAGGGCTCGGTGCGGCATCCCTGGCAAGGGGCGGATGAACCTCTGACGCCGGACGAGGGGGCGTGGACCACTTTTGCGCCGTCAGCTCTGCCTTTCGAGCCCCACTGGCCGATCCCGAAAGCGATGAATCGGCGGGATATGGACCGGGTGCGTGACGCCTTCGTTCGTGCCACCGAGTGGGCCGAAGCGGCTGGCTTCGACCTGGTCGAAGTCCACATGGCCCACGGTTACCTGTTGTCGAGTTTCATTTCACCGCTCACCAACCAACGCGACGATCGCTACGGCGGCAATCTAGAAAACCGGATGCGTTTCCCGCTCGAGGTGTTTGAGGCTATGCGAGCGGTGTGGCCGCAGCACAAGCCGATGTCGGTGCGGGTGTCAGCCAGTGATTGGATGAAGGACGAGACGGGTACAACCCCCGAAGACACCGTTGCGATCGCGAAAATCCTGAAGGCTGCGGGTTGCGACATCCTCGATGTGTCGTCCGGCGGAAACTCCATCGAGTCTGACGTCGGCTACGGCCGGATGTATCAAGTGCCCTTTGCCGAGAAGGTGCGCTACGAGGCCGATATGCCGGTAATGGCGGTCGGAGCGTTGTTGGGCGACGATCACTGCAACACCGTACTCGCCGCAGGCCGTGCCGATCTGACCGCGATGGCGCGGCCCCACTTGCGACACGCCTACCTAACCCTGGACGCAGCTGAGAAGCACGCCTACTTCGATCAGCCGTGGCCGGGTCAATACCAGCTCGGAAAGCCGCAACCTCCGAGACCCAAAGGTCGTCGGCGTTGAATCGCTGGCTTACAGAGAATCCCTCTCGGTCCTCTTTTTTCTAAAGGTACTCTCCCAAACAGACCATCGTTGTCGTGGCGATCCGCCGGATACCGGCTCGAACGAGACCGAAGCGAAGATCTGCACCCCCGTGTGAGGGGCTTATGCACGGGAGAGCGCTCAACAATCTGCGCCAGGTTGTTAGCCTGGCATTAGATTCGAGTCCGAGAGTACTGGGTGTTGAGACTCGAAGTATCAACGGATGGCTGCGTCCCTGCGAGGGTGGGGCCGGCAAGGGGATTGAGTTGGTGGGGTGACGCGAAGGTCGCATCACAATAGGCGAGAGAACGGGCGGGCATTGGAGGTTCTGGCAAGCACCAGCCCCACCCTCGCAGGGACGCAGCTGTGGCTCAAGGCAGGGTGAAGCGCCAGCGCCACCCCGGGGCCGCTGAGCGACGATCGGCGCCGACGTTGGGTAGTCCGCGGACGGTGGTTGCATAGGGCCCATGGCCCGACCAGAAGATGGCGTAAATCCAGAGTGTGTCGAGGAGACGTGGGATGGTTTTCATCAGGACCTCTCGATAAGAAGTGAAAGAAATCGGGGTGAAGGGCGGGGCATTGGCACCCCGCCCCGGTTGGAAGAGATCACTCCTTGGCGTCGTCGGTGGTTTCCTTGGTTTGGATCTGACTCACTCGGATTTTGTAGGTCAACGTGGTTTCCCCCTTCACCGCGAGGAAAGGCTCCATCAGAGCGAAAGTCTTTTCGCCGATACCCCGTACCAACATCAGATCTTCGGGCGCTTCGAACTTGCCGTTGGCCTCTCGGAACTCGACGATGCGAGCCGACAACGATGGGCCAACCCGCGGCAACAGGGCCAGTTGGGTGGCATCAGCTTCATTGATGTTGATGACTTTCTGTGGGTCGGCGGCGAACACCGGTCCGGTGAGCGAGAGGGCAGTGATCACGATGGCGGTCATTAGGGCGGTAAAGTTCTTCATGGCTTTCTCCTTGTGAATGGACTGTGTTTGAAACAATTGATGTGTTTGTTGGTTCGAACGATCCAGCCCGCGGGCTGGGTTGGCCGTTGATCGACCGGTCCTTCTTTGCTTGTCTGTCGTCGTCTTCGAGTGCCGCACCCCCTTTCTTGGGTGGTTGATGCGGAACCCTTATTACAAGCTCTTTGCCAACTCTTGGATCTGACCTAAACTGCTTCAAATAAAAGACTTGAGTCCGATATGATGAGTGGAGAAGAAGACGCCGATGTCAAAAGAACTTGCGCTCGACGAGAGATCTCGAGTCGAGCGGACAAGCGATCACGGTCCCGACGGGGTCGTGACGCCGTCAAAAGATTTGGACCGATGCAAAGTTCCTTGCATCGTCCACCAGTCGATCGCGGGGCTGGCTCGCGACAGGAAGCCCAAACGCCGGCTGTGGTTCCGGCGCTCGACTTCAACCCTGCACGATCACAGGGTGATCGCGCCCGCTTTCGATCCTTCCCTGGGCTCCCATACAGCCGCCGCGCTGGTGAACGGAAAAACTTTCCTCACTCGATCGGCCACCGCGCTGCCTTTCGATTTTTCCTCAGATCCCTCTGCGGCCGCCGTATCGCCTTTGGCGAAACTCTCAGACCCCCACGCGGCCGCCGCACGGGCGAGCAGAAAAAGTTTTCTTCCTCGATCGGCGGCCGTATTGACCTTCGGCGAGTTCCCAGACCTCCGATACGGCGGCCGTATTGACCTTCGGCGAGTTTCCAGACCTCCGATACGGCGGCCGTATTAGGCTCTCAGGACGCTTTTTCCCATCGCGTAACCAAATCTCGCTGGCTGCAACACCTTCTCGCCGTCGGGATTGCGCATCGCTCGACGGGTTGTCGTCCGGGGCCGCCTACGGCTCGAAGCCCGGCGCCAGCATTGCAACCATGCGGTCGGGTCGTTGGATCTGCTGCTGACGCAGCCAGCGATCGGCTTTGGCGATTCTGTCGGTTCCTGCGTCGCCGGCTATGAGCTCGCCATAGCGGCGACGGGCGGCAGCAGCAAAGTGGCGCATGTCAACAGTGTCGAAGCCTTCGGCGGCCAGGCGGAGGTGGCGGATGGCGGTCTCACGATCGCCGGCCAGAAAAGCTCCGCCGCCTTCGAGCAGCTCGACCATCGGTCGGCCGTAGGGGGTTTTCTCGCGGGCGATCCGGGCTGCGGCGTGGTGCACGATGCGCAACGTGCGCCTGCGGCCGGTGCCGGGGGTTGCCGCCGCCGCGAGTGCACAGCGGCCCTGGAGGAACAACCCTTCGATGCGGGCGTTCTGAATGCGGTGTAGGTACGATCGTTGGGCCACCGGCCACGCCTCGAGTAGGCGGTCGAGGGCGCCCTGCCCATCGCCCTCGTAGAGGTCGGCCAGCCGGCTGGCGACCATCGCATGGAAGTGGACGGCGTGAAACCCCTGCTGAGTCCAGGCAGCTAAGGCTCGCTTAGTTTCGCGTCGACAACGTTGCACGTCATCAGCTGCCAACCAGTGGATGCCGAGGCGGGTACGCAGATTGGCGGCGGCAAGCACGTTGCCGCGCTCGTCGGCCTCGGCGAGAAGCCCCGGCAAATACTGTGCAACTTCGGCTAGTTCGCCACGCTGCATTAGGGCTGATAGACAGGTGCGGCGGACCAGGGCAACCTCCCAAATTGCTCCTGGGCACTGCTCGGTGAAAATGACTTCGGCTTCGTCGCAATGATCGGTAGCCTTTTTCCATCGGCCGAAGCTGTAAGAGGTGAGCCCGGCGTGGAGATGGACCAGGCCACGGGCGAAGGGCGCATCAACCTCACGCGCCAGGGACTCCATCTGGCCGAGCAGCTGGGTCACGCGTTTGTGTTTGGCTAGACCAACAGTGGCGGCGTAGCTAGCTTCGAGGCCGATCGCGCGTGCTGCTCGTAAGGGCTCGCCAGCGTCCAATGCTAGACGCAGCTGGCGGGTTTGGAAGCTGGCGGCACGGGTCGAGTCGATGTGGACCAGGCTGATCGCGGCGGCATGACAGGTGTCGATCTGTACCAAGTCTTCCGGCGGGATCTGATCTTCGTTGTGATGGTCGAACGTCAGTCCGCGGAGGCGCAAGCGAAGGCGCTGCCAGAGCATCGAAAGCGTCGTCTGGAAGCGGCCCTGAGGGATGCTCAGGCCGAGGGCTTCGAAAACAGTGCGCAACTCGTCGAGGCCTTGCTCGAAATAGCCGCTGGCGAGGTACTCTTGAGCTGCTCGGCTGCGAAAGCTGATCGCCTGGATCCCTTCCGAGCCTTCCGCGAGTTGGAGAAACGCCGCGGCGGCTTTGAACGGGCGGCCGGCATTGGCGTGGGATTCCGCCAGTTGCCGTCGCAGCTCGCGGCTCTGTTCAGGATCGAACGTACGCAAGTCGAGGGCTCGACGATAAAACAGCGCGGCACGGTCGAAGGCAAGGGCATCGGAGGCTCGATCAGCCGCCTGCACAGCTTGCTCGGCGGCACGCTCGGTGTCCCCGCCGCTGCGGTAGTGGATGAATAGGCTCTCGGGGTCGCCGAGCTTTCGGCGGGCCAGCGCTTCAGCGACGCGCAGGTGGATCTGCTGTCGGACCTTGGATTCGAGCTGGCTGGCGAGGGTCTCGCGGATGCGGTCGTGGTAAAGCTCGACGACTCCAGCAGAGCCGCTGGGGCGAATCAGGTGGGCCGCTTGCAGGGCGGCGATCAGGGGGCGTTCGTCACCACTGAGGCCGGCGGCTTGGAAAGCGGCGACGGCATCGATCGGTTGGCCGGCGGTGGCCAGGGTCGACAGCAGCGGTTCGGATCCTGGCGGGCAATGGCGGATGCGAGATGCCAGCATATCGGCCAACGAGACTTGGGTGTCGAGCCCGGTCTCAGCCAGCTCGGCGTCGATACTTTTGACATAACCCACCAGTTGTTCGATCAGGAAGGGATTGCCCCGAGCCTCGTGGGCGATACTGTTGGCGAGCCGGTCGAGACCTGGCTGCTCACCCAACATCGAGCGCGCCAGCTCGGCAGCGCCGGAGTTGTCCAAAGGACCGACCGAAAGCTCGATGCTGTCCTCGCGATCGGTCAGCGACACCAGATCTCTCAAGAAACTCTGCGAAGCGATCTCCTCGCTGCGGAAGCAGGTGATCAACAGCAGCGCTGGTGGATCGGGGGGCCGCAGGATCTCCTCCAGCAACGCTGCACTGTCGGCGTCAGCCCACTGCAAGTCGTCGATGTAAAGCACCACGGGTCGGTGTTCGGCAATCCGCCGCAAGAGCTCCCGCAAGGCACCAAACGCCAGCCTTCGTTGGGGTAGGCGATCGATGACTCCACGCCCCTGGCGCGGATAGTCGGCGATCGACTGGACGCGGCGCAGGACCGGGAAGAGGCGCGCCAACGCCAGGATTTCACGGGGTAACAGCACCTCGATGTCATGTTGAGGGAGGCTGAGGAGATACTTACTCAAGCTGTCGACGATGCCGTCGAGTGCTTTGTAAGGCACTAGTTCCCGCAGGTAACAACGCCCGGGGAGGACCACCGCACGGGCTTCGGCAATGAGTCGGCGCAGGAAAGTGTGGGCGATGGCGGTTTTGCCCATGCCTGAGACGCCATGGATGTGGACCGAAAGCGCATGCCCTGCCACCGAGGCCAAGAAAGCCTTGTCGAGCGTCGCCAGGTGTGTCTGGCGGCCGATCAACAGCTCACGGTCGACCGGCGCAAGACGTAGGTAGCTCTGGTCTGGGAGCGGCGCGTCTTCACCACCGAGGCAAGCCCAGATGTCGTCGCCGGCGGGCCGATTAGCGGCCTCGCAGTCCAACAGCCGGTTGCACAATTCGACCAGGTCGGTCGGAAGACCGAGAACCAGCTGGCTTGGGGTTGGAGCCACCTCGCGCAATTTGCTGTGCAAAACTTGCGACAGGGTGCCAGCGAACGGCAGATGACCGGTCAACGCTTCGAACAGCATCACCCCGAAGGCATACCAATCGCTGGCGGGTGTGGTGTCGTCACCGCGCGCCTGCTCGGGCGCCATGTAGGCGAGGGTGCCAAGGAAGCCAGCCTCCGCGGTCAGCTGACTGAGGGTCGGTGCCACTTCGCGGGCAATGCCGAAGTCGAGAATCACCACCCGACCTTCGGGAGTCACCAGCACATTGTGTGGTTTGAGATCACGGTGCATTTTGCCGGCGTTGTGCAACGCACGGATGCCGATCGCAAGTTGTTTCAAGGCCGAGCGCAAGATCGTTTCGTCGAAGCCCCGTTCGGAGGTTGGCTGGACGGCCCCGGACGATAACGGTGTCTTCTGCGGCAAGTCCGGTAGCTCGTCCATCAGCATGGTTTCAGTGACCATCGAGACCATGGGTAGCTCGGGGCTCAGCGCGGCGTTGGCTTGCTGACGGACGTGTTGAATGAAGGGTTTCCCTGCCACCAACTCCATGGTGAAGAACCATCGCTCGTCGTCGGCGATCAGTTCGTAGAGTGACACCAGGTTGGGATGGGCCACATCGGACAGCGTCCGGAACTCTTTCTTAAAGGAATAAAGCGCCGCGGCGTTGCGACGATGCAGCGTCTTGAGCGCCACCATTTCGTCCCGCTCGAGATCGTGAGCCGCGTACACGATGCCCATGCCTCCGGCTCCCAAGCGGGTCTTGAGGACGAACCGTTCGTGGAACGGAGTCTCTTTCTCGGGGGCGCTCAATAGATCGGGATCCTACGTGTCACGTAGGCCGAGCGCAGCCCGCACAGACGGCCGACTCTCGGGCGCTATTGGATGGAATCTGGCAACTTCCCTTGGCGGGGATCAGGGAAGCGAGGAAGGCCGAGTTCATCGATGCGAGTTGAACGCTAACCGCTAGCCTGACGTTTTGGAGCGTCTTCTTCGGCCGAACCACTCGAGGCATTGCGTTCGCTTGCCGATGCCTCACCCAGGCTGGCTTTCAAGGCTTCCATCAGGTCGATGACCTGAGCCTTCGGAGCCTCCTGCGGAGTGGCGACGATATCCTCACCCTGGATTTTGCGCTCCACCAACTCCCATACCTGATTGCGGACGTCGTCCTCGTACTTTTCTGGTTGGAATTCGTCAGAAGCGGTCTGATCGATCAACTGTAAGGCGAGGTCAATCTCTCCGTCTTTGAGTTCGGCGTCGCCGAGCGGGACCTCGGAGAAGGGCCGGAGCTCGTCGGCGTAGCGTAGCTGCTGCATGATCAAGCCCTCTTGGAAGGGGCGCAGCAGCACCAGATAGTTCTTGCCGCGTGCAGCGTATTTGGCGAGGGCGGCACGGCCGGTCTGTTTCATCGCAGCTGCCAACAGCCGGTATGGCTTGGCGCCGCCTTTGTCCGGTCCAAGGTAGTAGGGCTTGTCGAAGTACAACGGATCGATTTTCGACAGTGGAATAAACTCACTGATCTCGATCGCGTTGGTCGCTTCGGGCTGCAGCGCCTTGAGCTCCTCACCGGAAAACAGCACAAACTGCCCCTTGGCAAACTCGTAGCCTTTGGTCAGTTCGTTGCGTTCGACAATCTTGTCGTCGGTCGGGCAGTAGTACTGATACTTCACCTTCGTGCCGCAAGACTCGTGCACATTATTGAAGCGCACAGCTTTGGCGGACTCGATCGGGCTGAAGAGTTTGACAGGAATGGCGACAAGGCCAAACGAGATGGTTCCAGAAGCGGTGGGTCGGGCTGCCATAATGGTGTGATGTTACACCAATGGATGCGTTGAACAACGTCTAAGGTTGCATGGAATTAGGTTTTCCCGCATGAGCAGAGATCTCACTGGCGGTCGGATCAACAGCTGCATTGATCTTTTGCGACCAGCGGGTGACGGCCTGTGAAGCAGTCACCGAAAGACAGAGAAAAATCGGCGGGTAGTGCCCGACTCGAGGCCTATCGGACCAAACGTGCAGCGGGCGAGACGCCGGAACCGTTCGGCCACGACTCGGTGGCACGGCCGGGATTGTTCGTGGTGCAGAAGCACGCGGCGCGCAACCTGCATTATGACTTGCGGATCGAAGTCGACGGTGTGCTTAGGTCGTGGGCTGTACCCAAGGGGCCGTCCTATGACCCGGTGGACAAACGGTTCGCGGTAGAGACCGAAGATCACCCGATCGAGTACGCTGATTTTGAGGGAGTCATCCCAGCGGGCAACTATGGCGCTGGCGCGATGATCGTTTGGGATCGAGGGTTGTGCGTCCCAAAGATTCCCCATCTCGAAGGTTTTGAAAAGGGCAAGCTGCTCTTCGAGCTCAAAGGTTACAAGCTGCACGGGCTGTGGACACTGGTAAAGACCAAAGGTGACAAGCAGTGGTTGATGATCAAAGAGCGCGACGGTTGGGTGTCCGATCGGCGGGTCGACGATCTGGGGCCAGAGTCGGTTTTCTCTGGGCTCACGGTCGAGGAGCTGGCACAGGGCAGCACTCGGGCGGAGGAGATTCGGCAAGAGCTCGAGGCCGTCGAAGCGCCGCGTCGCCGGGTCGAGCTGGAGCAGGTCAAGGTCATGCTAGCCGAGCTACGGAGCGAGCCATTTTCCAAACCTGGCTGGATATTCGAGCTCAAGTACGATGGCTACCGACTGTTGGCGTCAAAAACGGTCACTTCGAAGACGGCCCCGTCCGGTAGATCTTCGGCCCGCTTCTTCTTTCGCAGCGGCCTCGAGTCGACGGTGGCGTTTCCCGACCTCGAGCGCGCCCTGCGGTCGTTGCCGTTCGAATCGTTGCTGCTCGATGGTGAAGTGGTGGTGCTCGACGAAGAGGCCAAGCCGAGTTTCGAGCGGCTGCAGAAGCGCGGCCGACTGACCCGACCGCGGGATGCCGAGCGGGCGGCGGTCCAACTGCCGGCGGTGTATTACGCATTTGACTTGCTGGGGTTCGAAACCTTCGATCTGCGCCCGCTGCCGCTGTCGTTTCGCAAGCAGATCCTGCGTCGTGTGCTGCCCCAAGCGGGGCCATTACGTTACACCGATCACGTCGAAGAACGCGGTGAAGACCTCTACCAGGCGGTGCGTGCCCAGGGCCTCGAAGGGGTGATGGCAAAAAAGGCTGACGCACCGTACGCCGCCGGGCGCTCGGCGGCGTGGCTCAAGCTGCGGGTGGATAGAGTCGGGGACTATGCGGTGGTGGGTTTCACCGAGCCGAAAGGGGGTCGGACGGGATTTGGCGGGTTGCACCTGGGAGTGATGGAGGGCCCGCGCTTTGTCTATGCTGGGCGGGTCGGCTCGGGATTCACGCAGGCCCAGTTGACGGACATACGGCAACGGCTGGAGGCCGATCGGCGGTCTGACCCACCCCTGGCTACTGCCGCCGGTAGGCCGATCCCACACGGACCCGAGAATGTTTGGGTGGTGCCCAAGCTGGTTGTCGAGGTGCGATTCTTGGAAACGACGGAGTCGGGGCAGCTGCGGCATCCGGTTTTCCTGCGGGAGCGCACCGACAAACGGGTCGAGGACTGCTTGCGCCTCGACGTGCCGCCGCCACCTGCTGAACCCGGGGACGACGATTTGCAGATATCGGCCGACGAGGCGACGGACGTGCGGCGCCCAGAGGTGGCATTCACCCGGTTGGAAAAGGTCTTTTGGCCCGACGAAGGCTACACCAAGGGGGATTTGGTCGACTTCTATAGGGCCGTCTCGCCTTGGCTACTGCGTTACCTGGAGGATCGACCGGTGGTCCTCGATCGGTACCCGGACGGTATCTACGGCAAGAACTTCTATCAGAAACACGCTCCCGATTTTGCCCCGGACTGGATCCGGAGGGAGACCATTTGGTCGGAGGAGGGTAGTCAGGAGACCGATTATTTTGTTTGCGACAACCCGGAGACGTTGCTCTACCTGGCCAACCTCGGGGCGATTCCACTGCATGTCTGGTCGAGTCGTTTTGCAACCTTACAGGCCCCGGATTGGTCGATCCTCGACCTCGACGCCAAGGATGCTCCCTTCGCCGACGTAATCGAGGTTGCAAGAGCCATCCATCGCTTGTGCGAGGCGATCGAGCTGCCGTGTTTCGCCAAGACCAGCGGTGCGACCGGGATGCACGTCCTCATCCCCCTGGGGGGCAGTTGTACCTACGCCCAATCGCGACAGCTCTCCCAAGTCTTGGCACAGATCATCGCCGCCGAGCTCCAGGACATTGCCACCGTTGCCCGTACCAAGGCGGTGCGTAAGGGCCGGGTGTATGTCGACGCCCTGCAGAATGGCTACGGCAAGCTCCTGGTTTCGCCGTTTTCGGTGCGCCCGCGAGCCGGCGCCACGGTCTCGACGCCGCTCGCATGGGCGGAAGTTGTGGGCGGTCTGGATCCACGGGATTTCACGATCAAGACCGTACCGGAGCGGTTGGTCGGGCTTGCTCTGGACCCACTGCTACCGGTGTTGACTGAAGCCCCTGAGTTGCCACGGATTCTGCAGCGGCTCGCCGAGAGGCTCTAAAATGGATAGCTATGCCACCCATCCCTGACCCGAAAACTGCGCCGGTTGTCGTCGAGGTTCAGAACGCGGTGGCGGTGTTGCGTCTCAACCGGCCGGCGGTCCACAACGCGATCAACATCGATGTGATGGTGGGACTAGAGGAAGCTCTCGATACCCTCGATCGGCGGCGGGATGTGCGGGTCATCGTTCTGACTGGGGCAGGTGAGCGCAGCTTTTGTGCCGGGGCGGACCTCAAAGATATCGCCCGCCTCGAGAGCCGGGGCGATGGGCAAACAATGTCCCGGCGGATGAAGGCGATCCTCAGTCGGCTGGCGGACGGTCGGCGTCCGGTGATCGCAGCGATCAACGGAAATACCCTCGGTGGTGGCTGTGAAGTGTTGCTGGCCTGTCACCTACGAATTGCTGCCGCCGCCGCACGCTTCAGCTTTCGCCAGGCAGCGATGGGGGTGGTCACGGGCTGGGGAGGCACGACGCGGGCGGTTCGTTTGCTCGGGCGCGGTCGAGCGCTGCGCCTGTTGTTGACCGCTGAAACCCTCGATGCCAGCGAGGCGTTGCGCCTCGGCTTGGTAGATGCCGTCGTCGAGTCGCCGGACCGGCTGATGGACGAGGCTCTTGGGCTGGCGCGCAGTATCAGCGCCAACGCGGAAAGTTCGGTCTCGGCATTCCTCGAGCTGGTGCGGACCTATGAGCTCGAGGGGGTGGCAGCGGCTGATGATCGCGAAACCGAGCTGTTCAGCGACTGTTGGGTCGGGGACCCTTTCCGTCGTCGGGTCGCCGAGTGGGCGGCAAAAACGGACAAGCCACAGTGAGGGGAGTGCAGGAAGCGGATTGATGGATACCGGTCCTTGGTTGTGGACAGTCTGCCCTTTGTAGGGGTCGATTCGTCCCAGTGATCAACCCGCATCACGAGGCAATCAGAGTTTTGTTTGCGGTATGAGCTTTGCAGGACTCGCAGGCAGGTTGATGCACCAAACAGACCGGGAGGCTGATGATGTTGGCGTTCATTTCATTGTTCCTGGGACTCGTGACCGGTCCGCAAACGGTCGAGTTGGCGGTTTCCGGGAAGGTAGCCGCGGTTGAGCTCCGTCTCGACGGTGAGTCGCTCGGTATTGTCCGCGAGCCACCGTGGGAGCTCGAGGTCGATTTCGGGCCCCGGCTGACGACCCGTAAGCTGGTTGTGATCGGCCGCGACAAACGGGGGGTGCCGCTTGCGGTAGTGACACAGCTCATCAATGTGCCGAGGTCGCCGATCGAAAGTGAGTTGTTGCTCGACGATTGGCAGCGCGGGATACCGGGCTCAGGGCGTTTGATTTGGCATTCCGTCGATCCGGTCGAGCCGACCGAGCTGAGCCTCCAGCTGGATGGGCAGCAGATCGAGATCCGAAGGGATGGCCGGTTCGAGTTGCCGAGTTTGACCGAGCGGAGTTTGCATTTTCTGAGTGCCGAGATCCATCTTCCAGATGGCCGCCTGTCCACCGCTGAAGCGGTTTTTGGCGGGGTCTTCGGGGGTTCGGTCCGTACCGATCTCACCGCAATACCGTTGTTTTTTGATGGTAAGGCGCCGCCCGAGCCAGATCTGACCGGTTGGCTGAGGACTGAGGATGAAGCGCTGCGCGTTGTGGCGTTCGAGCAGGGAGGTGCAGAGGTGGTGCTGGTGCGCGATGAAGCTGCACGAAAACCCCTTGAAGAGCTCGACAACCGTCTGTACGAGCGTCTGGGAGAGGATAGTTATCGGTTCGTTACCCTCGAAGAGACAGACTCGGTGCGGCTGGCGTCATCCATGTCCAAACACAACTCGAGGCAACACGCCGACTACCTGCTGTTTCCGCAATCTCACCCCTGGCCGGCCGGCGACGTTCCGCTCTCAGTCATGCTCTGGGGATTGAAGCTGGAAGATCCGGGGGTCGAGCCGCAACAATTGGTGGATGCGGTGGCGGTGGCTGGGCGAGCCGCAGCAGCGAGCCAGAAACGGCGCGCGGTGGTGTTGTTGGTGGCCGATTGTGAGGCAGCTGAGGGAGTTCGCAGTGTAGAGTCCGTGCGAGCCTACCTAGAGGAGCTCCAGGTACCGTTACGGGTTTGGATGGTACGGCCGGTACCCAAGGATGTGGGTGATATCGGGTTCTGCTCGCAAGTCGAGGATGTGTCGAGCGCTCGCCGTTTGCTACGGGCAATCAAACACTTGCGCCAAACGCTCGAGCACCAGCGCATCGCCTGGGTCGAAGGGCGCCATCTGCCGCGCACAATCGAGTTGTCCGAGCTGGCTGGAGACGTTCGACTCAGAACTTTCCGACTCGGAGAGCGAGGCGACTCAGAGAGCGAAGCAGGGTCAGAGAGCGAAGCAGGGTCAGAGAGTGAAGCAGGGTCTGGGAGTGAAGCAGAGTCTGGGAGTGAAGCAGAGTCTGAGAGCGAAGCAGGATCAGCCGCCCAGCATTGACCGCAGGATGCTCGCTACGGCAAGGCCGGCGAAGTTTCCGACGGCGTAACCTAGGAGTCCGACGGCAATCCCCGGTAGGGCGAGTTCGCGCCAGCCGCGAGCGGTAGCCAGCGCTACGGCGGTTGATGGCCCGCCGACTGCAGCCTGGGAGGCGACTGAAAGGGTTTCGATGTCGAGTTTCAGCAGTCGGCCACCCAGGTAGACGACGAGGCCGTGGACGAGAATCACCAGGGTAGTGAAGTAGAAGACTTCGATCCCAACCTTCAGGATCTCGCTGATCCGGGAGGCGATGCCGATCACCACAAAAAAAAGGTTGAGTGCGATCAAACCCATCTGCAGTGAGCCGCTCAAGTTACGAACAGCGGGTAGGTGACCGACGGCGAGGGCCAGGGTCGTCAACCAGATCACACCCGGGACTGCCGGCACCCGAGCCGAGATCAGGTCAGTGGCCAGGATCAGTCCGAGGCCCAAGGCCAGTAGTGCCAGAATGTCGAAAGGTTTGGTCGTCCACTCGTTGGTAAACGATGCGCTGGGTGCCGCAGTGCTGGTAGCTGCCGGTTGCTGGCGTGTCGGATAGAGGCCTCGCAGCCACAGCGGAAGCAACAAGGTGGCACCCATCCACAGGGCGGTCAACACGTTGTCCGACGCGGCGGCGGCGGTGAACAAGTTGCCCGAAAGCTCAACCTCGCGGCCGACGGCAACAAAGTTCAAGCTGCCGCCGGCATAGGTGCCGGTCAACACACCTCCGAGTTTCCAGGCATCGTCCGGAAAGGCGCTACCGAACGCGAGGGCAGCAGTCAGGGCGCCAGCGCAAGTTCCCGCCACCGCCAGCCCAAACGCCAACAGCATACGTGGGCCAACCGACCTTAGATCCGCTAGCCGGACGCCGAATAGAAGCCAGACGATGGCAAGGGAGGTTACCGGTCCCCAGATCGCGTCGTAGACCGGTGATTTGATCGGCACCAGCTCGAGGTTGGAGAGCACTGCTCCGAAAAAAATGATGAGCAACGAACCACTGATCTGGCGGGCCCAGGAAAATTTTCCCTCGAGCCAAAAGCCGAGCGCGGTGATCGCCACAATGATGCAGATCAGAGCGAGAGGTTCGTCGATCATGGGCAGCCTCCTTCAGACTGAACGCAGATTAGCAGAGAAGTCTTGCCTGAGTGGATCGTAGCCAGCGTAGAATTCGGCGACTCAACTTGGACATGACCATCCCATCAGGATGTGACGGAGGAGGCGACGAGATGTTGGCACAGTTCGGAAACTTCATGTTGGCGAGTTCGCAGCCGGAAGCGGCCGGTGGGTCGGCCGGTAGCCAAGCTGCTGCTTCCGGTGGCTCCCAAGAGGCTACTCAAGCCTTCCCCTTGTTGCCGTCTTGGACTCCCGAGCCGATTCAGGCATTTTGGCAGATGCTCGAAAGCCATCCGATGATGGTCTTTTTTCTGATCGTCTTGATTGGTCTCGTGCTGGCAAAGCTGGCTCAGATGATCATTCACAACGGGCTGGCACGGCTGACCGTCAAAACAGCAACCGAGCTCGACGATCGGCTGATCGAGTTGTTACATCGGCCGGTGTTTCAGTCGGTGTTCCTCTGCGCCTTGGCCCTGGCGACTCGGACCCTCGGTCTGCCGGTCGGATTTACCGATAACGTGGTCAATATCCTGCAGTCGATTGTGGTGTTCACTTGGTTGTTCGCCGGTTTCCCGATTTGTCGTCTGGCGCTCGATTTTCTTGGTGCGCTCCGAAACCGCTTCCAGCTGGTCGAAGAACGGACGATTCCACTGTTCGAGATCACCATGAAATTGATCTTGTTCGGCGGCGCCACCTATCTCTTGTTGATGATCTGGAATATTGATGCGACCGCGTGGCTGGCTTCGGCGGGTGTGGTTGGCATCGCAGTCGGTTTTGCTGCCAAGGACACGCTGGCGAACTTGTTCGCCGGTTTTTTCATCGTCGCCGACGCTCCCTACAAGCTGGGGGACTTTGTCGTCCTAACGTCGGGTGAACGAGGCATGGTCACCAATGTCGGAATCCGTAGCACGCGACTTCTGACCCGCGACGATATCGAGATCACGGTACCCAACGCCCTGATCGCCAACGCTAAGATCATCAATGAATCTGGGGGGCCGAGCGAAGCCGAGCGCATTCGCATCAAGGTGGGGGTCGCTTATGGTTCGGATGTCGACCAAGTCTGTCAGGTCTTGAAGCAGTTGGCGTCGTCGCATCAACATATTTACGACGAGCCGGCGCCGAGGGTTCGTCTGCGTGGCTTCGGAGCTTCCAGCCTCGACTTTGAGCTACTGTGCTGGATCGACAATCCGGTGCTGCGGGGCAAGTTGAGTCACGAACTCTACATGGAGGTCTACAAGACGTTCGGAGACCTGGGGATCGAGATTCCCTTCCAACAGGCCGACCTACACATCAAGGAAATGCCGGCCTGGCCAACGAAGTAAATCGCATTCCGTCTTGCCGTTGTCGGCTCAGAGAGGGAGGTCTTGTGGAGCGAGCAAACAGCGAGCGTGTTTGAGCCTCGCAGGTGTTGGCTTCTCGTATCCGTTGGCACCACAAGGCCTTAGGCATGTTGCAAGAGATCCGGCGAGCTCTCGGAGCTGCTGCACAGCCCACAAGACCGACCGAACTCTCGACCTGTTCATGGGCGGGATCGAGCTAGTTTGAGGAAGCACTGATCGTAGACGGATCCTCGAGCTCTCGAAAATAGATTTTGGTCGCCGCCATCACCCGCGGTGCCATGACCAGGGTCGCGATCATGTTGGGTAGTGCCATCAGGGCGTACGCTGTGTCGATCAGGTTGACGACCGAGCCGACAGTCCACACGGCGCCGACGAAAAGCATACCCATGTAGAACACATCGTAGATTCTGGCCCGCTCAGCTCCGAAGAGGTAGGCGAAACACTTACGGCCGTAGTACGAATTGCCCACCATCGTGGTGAAGCCGAACAGCACGACCATGGTCACCAGAATCAGCCGCCCGGTCACCCCGAGAACCGATTCGAAGGCGTCGACGGTCAAAGTGACACCTTGGATGGCGCCGGTTTCGCGCCACAGGCCGGTGGAGAGGATTACGAACGCGGTCAAGGAACAGATCACGACGGTATCGATGAACGGGCCGAGCATCGCCACCAGCCCCTCTCGCACGGGTTGGTTGGTTTTGGCGGCACCATGGGCCATCGGCGCCGTGCCGAGGCCTGCTTCATTGGAGAAAGCGGCACGTTTGACACCGGTTTGAACCACCTTGCTCCAAGCGATGCCAACGGCGCCGCCGGTTGCAGCCGTGCCATTGAAGGCGTCGTGGAAGATCTGCGAGAAGATCACCGGTACCATCTCGAGGTTGGTGAAAACGATGGCGACGGCGCTCACCAAGTAGATGCCACACATCAGTGGTACCAGGCGTCCTGCCACTTTACCGATGCGCGTGATGCCCCCGAAACTCACCAGGGCGACCAGCACCATACTGGCAATGCCGGTGGCAGCTGGCGAGACACCATAGGTCGTCTTCAGGATCCCGGCGACCTGGTTGGCTTGGAAAAGACCAAGGCAGCCGATCAGTCCGCAGATCGAGAACAGAATCGCCAGGAATCGAAAGCGTCGTCCCAATCCCAGCTCGATGTAATACATCGGGCCACCCTGGAGATCGCCTTGACTGTCTCGGCCGCGGTACATGACGGCGAGGGTGCAACTGAAGAATTTGGTCGCCATACCGACGATGGCTGCCATCCACATCCAAAACACTGCGCCTGGGCCGCCTTGCGTGATGGCGATGGCCACCCCGCTGATGTTGCCGAGTCCGACAGTTGCCGACAGCGCAGTCGCAAGGGCTTGGAAGTGACTGATCTGGCCCGGATCATCCGCTCGGTCGTAACGCCCACGCAGCACATCGATTGCATGGCGGGCGCCGAAAAACGGTAAAAAACGGGAGCGCACAGTCAGAAACAGACCACCTCCCAGCAGCAACACGAGGAGGGGAGGGCCCCAGGCAAGATCAACAGCGATTTGGAGGGCGTTCTCGATGGTTTCCATAAAGTTCCGCGGAGAGTTGTGGGCTGGGTAGCGTACCACTGAGGGTAAGCTGCCCTCAGCTTTTCGCGGCCCATCTTATGTTCATCCGACAGTGCATGCGTGGCTTGCCCGCCAAAGTTCATGCGTAGCATGGCTGCTGAGGTAGCCAAAAGCGGTCGGAGTGACCGATAGCTGGCAAGTGGTATGGAGTCGACCGTGCCGATCCGGTAAGCTCAGGGCACCTGATGGACAATGCAGCTTTTTTGAAGCAGGTTCCGGTTTTCCAAGGACTTTCCTTGGAATCTGCAGCACGGCTGGCGAACGAGACGCTCGATCAGCACTATGTCGCTGGCACCGTGATCGTGCAGCGTGGAACCCCGGGCGACTGTATGTACCTGCTGGTCGAAGGCAAGGTTCAGATTCCGGTGTTCGATCAGGAAGGGCGGCAGTTGTTCGTCGCGCAGCTTGGCCCCAAGCAGATTTTTGGCGAGATGGCCCTGCTGACCGGCGAATCCCGAAATGCCGATGTGATCGCGGTGACCGACTGTCATTGCCTGGTGTTTCCGCGCGATGCGGTCGACCGATTGATCCGTCAGCACGCTGATGTAGCGCAATTCCTGACCGCTATTCTGGGCGAGCGGCTAGTGCGGTCGGGCACGATTCGCCATGTTGGGAAGTACAGACTTCTGAGTGAAGCTGGACGTGGTGGGATGTCGATTGTTTACCACGGTATTCACCCATCTCTCGAACGAGCCGTCGCGATCAAAATGTTGTCGCATCGTGTTGCTTACCGCCCCCGCTTCCGTGCCCGATTCCAGAATGAAGCCAAAATCATCAGCCGCCTTCGACACCCCAACATCGTCGAGGTCTATGACACCGAAGATGCATTTGCGACATTCTTCATCATCATGGAGCGACTGTCGGGCAAATCGCTGGATGTGCTGTTCGAGACCGGCAAACGATTCACCTTTCCACAGATTCGGAATGTCATCCGGCAGGTGGCAATGGCGCTGCAGTTCGCCCACAACCATGGCGTCGTGCACCGTGATATTCGGCCATCGAACATTGTGCTGAGTCCCGAGGGCAAGGTCAAATTGACCGATTTTGGGCTGGCGCTCGATGTCGGAGCCGGCCACGGCTCGACTGAAGAGGAGTTGCCGATCTCAGGGCTACCCTCCTATACCGCGCCAGAGCAGATCACTGGTGAGCCAGTTGATGGGCGAACCGATATCTATTCCCTCGGTATCGTTGCTTACGAGATGCTGGTCGGAAAGCCGCCGTTTGTTGGCGGATCGAACGAAGTACGGACCATGCAGCGGAGCACTCCGGTACCGTCGCCACGTTCCAAGGATTCACGCGTGCCGGACGATCTGGAAGAGTTGGTGCGACGTGCCACCGCCAAGTCGCCGGACGATCGTTTCCAAACGTGTGATGAGATCGTTCGGTTGTTGGCGGAGATCCAGGAGGTCGAGACCGGCCCTATGGGGCTGGCCGTCAAGACACTGACCTTCATATACAAGCCGGCACTGGAAGCCACGGTCACGCACATGATCGAAGATCTTCAGGGCCGTGTGGCTGAAATCGACGACCTCGACGTGAAATAATGGCCTGGTCGGGTGCGACTTCAGCGGGTAGGGTCGAAGCGAGTGGCTTGGCGCAGAAAACTGTGGTCGAGATACTCCTGGCGAATCATCTGTGCCATCTCTTCGGCGGTTGCGAAGCGGTCATAGTCGACTCGAATCACCGGAATGACCCGCGAGATGTCTGTCACGAAAGCCTGGTAGCCTTGATGGAGCCCCTGTAAGTAGCTGAGGGTCACGCCGGACTCCATCTGGCGACCACGATGTTCGATACGTTCCATCGACAGCTCGGGTGATACGTCTAGGTACACGATCACATTGGGCTTGCACATGAAGTTCGACATGTTGCGGAAGAGCTCGCTGTAGGTGCGGTAGTCGCGCTCGTCCATGAAGTTGCCTTCGGCCAGCATGCGGGCGAAGATCGAATCTTCGTAGATAGTGCGGTCCTGGACTGCCGAGCGTCCCCGCCAGATGATCTCTTGATGCTGTTGGAAGCGTCGGTTGAGGAGATAGATCTGCATCGCGAAGGCATAACGGCTGGTATCGCGGTAGAAATCCTCGAGGTACTCGTTCTCTTCGACCGGTTCGTAGTAGACGTCGATCTCGAGGTGCTCGGCGAGCGCCGTCGCCAGCGTCGACTTGCCAGCTCCTATCATGCCCGCGATGCCAATAAAAAGATTCTCGAAGTGATCCAAATCCAGCCTCCTCTCGGACCCAATACTAACCGGCTCGCCCCTCGTCACGCAGACGAGACGCGGTGTGCAGTGTACGATCGCTCACGGTCAGCCGCAACAGTTGGAGAAATTTACAATGCGAGTCGCAACAGATGAAATTGGTCGTAGGTTTGTGAGTCCAACGATACTCGCTGGCTTGGCGATGGTGCTTGTCGTGTTGCTTGGAGGTCCACAGGCACAGGCACAGGCGCAGGACGAAGAGCCCCAAGGCGGCGCGGTGATTCGTCTGTTGGCGCCCCCCTACGGGCTGGTGACGGGCAAGCTCGAGATCGAGACATTATCGATCGATCCGGACATTCGTCGGGTGATTTTCCGATTGGATGGCCAGATAGTCGCGAAGCGAAATCGACCGCCCTTCAATGCCAAGATTCAGTTTGCCGATCCTGCTCGGGAACAGACCCTCGAGGTTGAGGCCTACGGCGCCCGCGATCGATCCCTCGGCCGCGATGTGGTGCAGATCAATCGACCCCCGATTCCGCTGCGGGTCGCGATCACCAGCCTCGAGCGTGAGGCCGAGGTACTAGCCATTGCGGCATCGGTGTCCGTACCGCGCAAAGCGACCCTCGAACGGCTCGATATCTACTTCAACGATGGACTCGAGGCGACAATAACGGCGCCGCCGTTCGAGGCGCGATTCGAGGTTCCGGCGGCTGCACAAGGTGATTTCGCGCGGGTTGCTGCAGTGCTGCAAGACGGTCGCATCGTAGAGGACGTCGAAGTGATCGGCGAGCCCTTCTCCGATGAGGTCGACGTCAATCTAGTCCAACTGCAGGTCCTGGTGACCAAGAAGAGCGGGGCGCTGGTGACGGATCTCCAGAAGGAGGACTTCGAAGTCCTCGAGGCTGGTAAATCCCGTCAGATCGATCGCCTTTATCCAGCAGAGGGCGTCTCGCTGGTCCTCGGTTTGGTGCTCGATTCTTCCGGCAGTATGTTGCCGATCTGGGATCTGACAACCCGTTCGGCCAGCCAATTTCTTCGCAGTACTCTCAGTGATCGCGATCGCGCCTTTTTGGTCGACTTCAATACCCGTTTGAGCCTCGTCCAACCCCTGACCAGAGATGTCGGAGAACTGAGCGCTGCAATGGACGGTATCGAGCCTGACGGCGGCACCGCACTCTACGACTCGATCCTCTATTCGATGCTGCAGTTTGCCGATGAGCCAGGCCGTCGCGCGTTGGTGGTGTTGACTGATGGCGTCGATTCGGGCAGCACGTCGAATCCGAAGCGGTCGGTAGAGTTCGGGCGTAAGCTCGGTGTACCGGTCTACATTGTTGCATTGCCCCAGCCTTCAGAGCGTGGTCGAGCGGGTGCCGTCTTGGCGCGGAGCTTTTCCTCTCAAGAGTTGAAATTACTCACTGATCCCACTGGCGGTCGCCTCATTCGCACGCGGTCGGCGGAGGGAATAGCGCGTGCATTCACGCAGATCAACACTGAGCTGCGGCATCAATACGTGTTGACCTACTACAGTTCCGAAGCACCCGATAGCAGTGTTCGTCCGTCCGTAGTCGTGCGCCTCAAGGGGCAAAACGATGTCGAAGTACGGGCGGTTGTGGCGACCGACTTAATCCAATAGCTGGCTGCTGGCAACCCTCATCGGGGACCTTGGGTCAGATCGGCCAGAGGATTCTGGCAGGAGGCAGAGATTGTGTTCCTGATGTGGTGTAAAATAATTTTGCGGCTCGGCAGAACATGTCGCTCGGTAGAGCATGCCGTTCGGTAGTCCATACCGTTCGGTAGACCATAGGGTGCACACGGCAGACCATTAGGCAGACCGTAGGCGTGGTGGGGGGTGCGATTTCCGGGGTTGGGGCGATCACGTCGACGGCTGACACTTTCTCATGGGGGGTTGCATGGAGACAGCTCAGAGACTTCCACAGCCTTCGATCTCGGCAGTCAGTCAAACTCTCCGCTTCATGAAGGAGCCGTTCAAGCTACTTCGGGAGTGTCGCGACGAGTGTGGTGATGCATTCTTGCTGCGTCTACTGGGCTTGGGTGAGTGGGTTTTTCTGTGCTCCCCGGCCTTGGCCGAGGAGATGTTCAAAGCTCCAGAGGCCCACCTGTCCGCCGCTGATTTCAACCTCGAGTTCCTGGCCCATTTACTCGGCGCGGATTCGACGATCGCCAAAGATGGCCCTGAGCATCGTGCGCGTCGAGGTCTGCTCTCCGGTTTCCTCAACGGCAAGAAAGCAGCCGGTCATACCGCCTTGAGCCTGGGAATCACCGAGGAGGCGATCGACAGCTGGCCGGTGCATCGGGAATTCTCATTGTTACCGCACACCACCAACATCACCTTGCGATTGCTGATTGCAGCGATTACCGGTGTCCATGAACGGACCAAACTCGACCGTTTGGTAATGCTTGCCGACCACTTCTTCGAAACAGCACTCAAGTCACGATTGATGCTGATGCCGCCCCTCCAATGGGACCTCGGGCGCTACAGCCCCTGGGGGCATATTCTGTGGTTGAGACAGAACCTTCGCGATGCTCTGAGTGAAGAGATCAACGACCGGCGCCGACAAGGCGTTGATGCGCATCGAGATATCCTCTCGGCTCTAATCGCCACCGAGGACAGCACCGGGCAGGCGTTGTCCAACGACACTATCGTGGATGAAGTCATCAATCTTGTGTCGGCAGGACAAGAGACCTCGAGTCGAATTCTCGTGTGGGCGATCCGCGGCATTCTCAGTCGTCCTGATGCGCTGGCCGGGCTCCGCGGTGAACTTTCTGAGGTGCTCGGTGATCGCCCGATCGGAGAAGACGACCTTGGGCAGCTGCGTTATCTCGAAGCGGTGATCAACGAGGGCATCCGCTACCAGCCGCTCGGCCCGTTTACCGGTGCGAGACGAGCCCGCAAACCCTGGACATTGGGAGGTTTCCTGATGCCCGAGGGGGCCTTGGTTGCCCATTGCCACGCTGAGATCAGCCAGCGTGACGACCTCTTCGACCAGCCGGATGGGTTTCATCCCAAGAATTTCTTCGATCGGACATTCGAGCCTTTTACTTGGTGTCCGTTTGGTGGTGGAGCGAGGACCTGTCTCGGTCGAGGCTTGGCTTTGATGCATCTCAAGGTTGTGTTGGCCACGGTCCTCCAACGGACTGAGCTGAAGCTCTGTCAGACGGATGTCGAGCCAGTTTCTGGAGGTTTTCTTTTGGTCCCTGAAAAGGGACTGATGGTAGAGCTCGAGACGCGGTATCCGATGTGAGTTCGTAGCGACGAGGGTGCATTGAATCTAGAGAGGAAACCATGTGTAGGAGCATTAAGACCCTGTTCAACTTCGATCCACCAGCGACCGAGGAGGAGGTCTACGCGGCGTCTTTGCAATTCGTCCGCAAATTGAGCGGTTTCACCAAGCCGTCGAAAGCCAATCAAGAAGTCTTTGACTGTGCGGTAGAAGAGGTTGCGGGGGTTGCCCGAGGCTTCCTCGCCGGATTGGTCACCAATGCACCACCGCGGGATCGTGAGGTCGAAGCCGCCAAGGCGCGTGCCCGCATGGCTCGAAGATTTGGCCGCGCACCGGTTGAGGCCATCGCAGCGGATTAGCAGCTAGGCTCTTGTCGGGTCCGATCCCGACGGTTGGCGTCAACTTCGAACCAATTGTCGCGGTAATAGTGGCGTCCGGTCAGATGTGCCCAGAGGCTGGCGAGGCCGTAGGCTGGCAGAAAGAACACTCCCCAGAGCGTGGCCTGTCGCACGTGCTCCAATTCGTGACTGCGGTAGAGGTCCAAAGCTCGTTCGGTGCGTCCTAGAATGACGTGCCCAAGCGTCATTGCCTCGGCGCGAAATAACCGACAGCCGAGAAGCCAGCTCGAGAAGCCGCCCCATAGTTCAACGACTGGGCCGTGACGTCGCACACGCCCGCCGGTGCCGAGCGTCAAGACCCCGGCCAGCAAGCCGAGGAGCGTTGTAGGCCCAGCCCACAGATAACTCAAGGTCCTGAGCAGTGGCCCAAGGAACAGCCGCTTTGCGTCGGCTGCCAAGCTAGATTTTGCGCTCATAGACGGAGTCTCTCTACTGTTCTATTTCACAGACCTTATGACGCTTGTTCGGTGGGGCTGGAGAGGAGACAATCGTGCGTTAGGATCCACGCTCTCCTGCAGGGGAGAAAGTCATGCCATGTGTCTGGTCGGATAGAGTTTTGCGCATCTGGTCGATTGTAGCGACCGGATTGTGGGTGATTGGCTGTTCTTCGCCCGCCACTACAGCTACGTCTGAAGTTGTCTTCATGAGTAGCCCGCCTCTGGAACGCGGCTACGTGCGGCGAGCTTGTGGTTTCGACATGAATCGGAACGGCATTATCGGCGAGCCGGACGACTGTGATGTCTGCGACGGTGAGACAACCGATCCGGACGGTGATGGCGTTGACGAAGATCTGATTTACATCGACGTCGAAGAGGGCAGCGACCGGGGCGGCAACGGCAGTCCGGAAAGACCCTACAGGTCGATTCAGTTTGCTTGGAACGCTGCCGACGGTCCGGGTGACGGGGCCGAAGATATCCTTTGTTTTCGTGGCTGGGCGACGACCGAGGAGACGATTAGACCGGGTACCCGCGGCTTGCCCGCAACCTACACGGTTCCGAGAACCGGCAGTCAGGCTCGTGACTGGCAATTTCCGCAGCACCCAACGATGCTGGTGGGTTGGGACTCGGACAATGATGGCGCCTATCCGCCCTACGATCCAGACGACATAGCGGTGCTCGATGGTTCTGGAGACGGCGCACGGCATGGCCTGGCGAGAGTTTTTCATTTGCAGCCGGCCAATGACTATGTCGAAATTGCCCATTTCCAAGTCCACGATTACGGCCGATTCTCGTTTGGTGTCGACTCTGGCTTCATCCGTTTTGGGCCCCGCGGTGACGGCGTCGACCATACCTACTACCACGATGTCGAGCTGTACGCTTTGAACAAGGCCCGGAAAGGAGATGGAGGTAAAGACTTCGCGATCGACATCTTCCACTCTGGCCTCCACTGGGCCAACTTTTCCAACTTGTTGTTCGTCGACAATGGCGGTTGGTTCGTCCGCGGTTCGGGACCGGATAGCGGGCTTGATGATGGCCCTCTGCGCTGGCAGAACATTTCCCGCACCGTGCACGGCTGCGACTTTACCGATTGTGGTGAGATGGCGGGGTGGCCAGGGGTCAAAGTCTGGGGGTACATTTCGCGGATCGAGTTCCTCGACTCGGTGTTTGATACCAACGTCGCTCATTGGGAGCCAAATCCTAACGGCGGGCATGGCGGAACGATGTTGGTTGTCGGTCAGTGTACCCAGGACTGGACGATCCGCAACAACGAGTTCATCGATCCGGCGATCGCCCTCAGGATCCAGCCGGCTTCGGACGGTTTTTGTGACAACCAGCACGCCCGGCCGATCGAGAAGGTGGTCTTCGATCGCAATATCGTGCGCAATACCTACGGTGCTTGGGGCTACGGCAACGTTGGGGTAGACGTCTCGAAGTTCGAACGTAATGAAGGGGATGTTCCGGGCGAGTCTCTGGGAGACCTGACGATCACCAACAACTTTCTGTCGACGGTCAAGGTGGGTTGGGAGAGTTGTGTACACGTTGGCGTCGGGAACCATGTAGCTCCTCCTCCTGGCCAGATCCTCATCGCCAACAATACCTGCGTTGGTGAGATTCGTCGGGCAGGCGCGATCACCATCGGTGCTCTCGATGAAGATCCAGATCCCAGATATCTGCAACAGAACATTGTGATCAAGAACAATGTCATTGCTGGACTCAGCGAAGGCCAGGCCAACATCCAAACGTCCTATGAGCCAGCTGACTTGGACTCGGATACCAACGTCTTCGACCAGGCTGGCGTTTACCGCTGGGTCGACGGCGAGGATCTAGACCTTGCGAATTGGAAAGATGTTTCCGGAGTTGATGAGGGCTCCCGAGAGTGTCAACCTGCCTTCGAGAATGAGGCCGGGGGAGATTTTCACCTACAGCGAAACGACACCTGCGCTCAAGGAAAGGGAGAGAGCCTGATGGCTCTCGACGGGTTGGATATCGATGGTGATCCCCGGCCCGAGCAAGAGGTGAGTTGGGACGCGGGAGCGGATCAAGTTCAAACGGTTTTGCCCGAAGAGCCTCCCTATCGATTTGCTGCATCACCTTCTGATATCGTGCCCGGTGGTACAACCGAAATTCAGATGTCGCTGACGACCAACGAGACTGGTATTTGCCGTTGGAGTGGAGAGCCGGGAGCTTCCTACAGCGAAATGGAGGAGACCTTTGCGGTGACGAATGGTCAGACACACTCGACCATGCTCTACGATTTGGAGAACGGTGAACACTACAGCTACTTCATCCGTTGTCTCGATGTTTTGGGTAACGCCAATACGGAAGACTTCCCGATCTCGTTTACCGTTGCCGATTTGCGAACCGGGTTGGTCGGTTATTGGTCTATGGATCAAGAGTCCGGCAACCAAGTCCGTGACCAAAGCGACAGCGGCCACGATGGGCAGTTGGTGGGTGGGCCGATCTGGAGCGAGGGGCATTCCGGCAACGCGTTGTTGTTCGATGGGCGCCAAAGCCATGTCTCGGTAGAGCCTGCCGCCGGTTTGAACAAGCTAAACCAGCTGACTCTCTCGGGTTGGGTCAAGTTGGCCCCAGCCTCGTGTCCGTGTTCGATTTTCGACAAGTCTGAGAGTGAGTATGATGGTTTCGGGATGTCAGTAGACGCTTCGGGGCGTGTGCGTGTCACACTCAACGATACGTTTCTGACCAGCAACCGACTGGTGGCAGACGGGCGGTGGCGTCACCTGGTCGCCGTTTATGATGGCCAGGATCTGAAGCTTTTTGTCGATGGCACCGAGGATCGGTGGGACTGGATGAATGCGGGGGGGCTCGAGACGCTGTCGCCGCTCAAGATCGGTGCGCCGCGGTCTGGAAGGAAGGGTTACCTCACCGGTTCGCTCGACGAGCTCCGAATCTATGACCGTCCGTTGAGCGATGAGGAGATTGAGCAGCTCGCCTCAGGCGCCAAGTAGCGGTTCGTTTTGTGTCGATAGAAGCCTACGACGACGGATTAGCGTGTCACTCCTCGGGTTCGTCGACAACCGGGTGGACTCCGCTCTCGAACATTCGCAACCTCGAATCAACCTCGAGGAATCGATCCGCCATCGTTTTGACAAACCGTCCCATCCAAGAATTCAGCTCCAAGCCGGAGCTGAGTGTCTCCCGCTGGACAACCATAACGGTGACGTCGTCGATAGCTTGTACGGTGGCGGAGCGCTGTTGGGCGGAAAAGATCGCCATTTCACCGAATACGTCTCCTGGTCCCAGCTCCCGGACCAGATTGGTCTGGCCGTGGATCTCTTTGGATACTTGGCAACGGCCTTCAGTGATGATGTACGCAACGTCGGCTTCCTCGCCTTCGGTCACGATAGCGGTACCGGCTTCGAAAATACGGGTCGGCAAATGCCAGGCGCCGCGCATGAACAGCTCGATATCGCGTTGCATCGCAACCACCGACGGATAACGATCTCTGCGATCGGGTGCCATCGCTCGCATGACGATCCGGGTCAGGTCTGGCGGCAATACGCCTTCGCCCATAACCATGTCAGGGGGATCAAACTCGCAGCTCAACACCTGCGTCAAGAGCTTGTAATAGTTGCGCTCGCGATACGGAGGCCGGCCGGTGAGTACGTGATAAAGCGTTGCGCCGACAGCGAAGACGTCGGTGCGCGCATCGAGGGTTTCGTGCAAACCCTCAACTTGTTCTGGCGCCATATATGCCGGGGATCCAATGATGCTACCGGGTTGATCGATCTCGGCCGTAGCCGAGACCTCGACGCGCCGGTTGCTGCCGGTGTCCTCGGACTCTGGCATGAGCCGAGCGATGCCCCAATCCATGATGTACACCTGTCCGAACTGACCAACCATGATGTTCGACGGTTTGACATCACGGTGGATGACACCCCGACTGTGAGCAAAGGACAGCGCTTCGCAGACCTTGACCAAGATTTGCAGCAGTTCCGCCAAGTGATCAGGCTTGAGGCGATCTTCTCCGGCTTGGTCAATCCTCTTGCCTAGGGTCTCGCCTTCGACCATCTTCATGGTGAAGTAGTAGCGACCTTCAATGTCACGCCCGAGCTCATGGATCGGAACGATGTTGGGGTGGTCGAGTTGGCCGGTCACTTGGGCTTCGAGTAGGAACCTTTGAATCCGATCGCGTTCGACAGAAAAATCAGAGTCGAGGCGCTTGAGGGCGGTTTCTCGCAGCAGGGTCCGGTCTCGCATCCGATGGACCGTGCACATCCCGCCACGCCCGATCTCGCCTTGATCGTTGTAGCGGGTGGCGAGATCCTGCCGAGCCAGACTGTCGGTTGCACGACGGCTGGGTTCAGGTGTCGTCTTTGGCCGCCTCAGCCACTTAGAGAAAAGAGCTTTCATCGAGACTCCGAACTCGGTGATCCGAGGGGCCTCAGGACCAGATCATGGGGTGAGCAGGTGGTAGAAGATTCGCAAGTTGTGTTGATTGTAGCAGTCTAGCGAGGTGTTGTTTGGCCTCACGTCGCACGGCTGGCTTGCGCCCGCCAGGACGATAGGCGATGAAACCCGACAATCTTGTCCGTTGGCAAGGAAGTTGGTCGTCGTAGGTCACTCAGGCTCGGGTTGGTGTGAGCGACTGCGACCGCGGCGGCGGTGGAGTCTGGGTAACCGTTGAACGGCAGACTCTGCAGGGCAAGACATGTCAAAAGCCCTGCGGGTATCCAAGACAACATAAAAATACCGCCTCTGGCGTCCGGTGCCAGAGGCGGTTTGAAAGGAGCGCCTCGCCTAAAAGTTTTTGAATGCTCGGGCCCTGCGTCGCTCAGCCAGGACTAGTTGTCTCAGGTCTCCACGCTGTATTTCTGCCTGAGCGACGCTGGGCCAGATTTGAATAGTTAAAATTTGACTGCTGGGTGGCGTGTCATTATGTTGATTGATCTTGCATCGATCATTCGGTGTGGGAGATTGTTATGTGATAGACAAATAGAATTACTGTTACGTTCGAGTCGTTGAAGCCTGGGTTGTTTGCCTGCTGTGGGTAGATCTTACGCTATGAAGCGTTACGGAGTTTCTTACGAGACGCTGTATTTCTACCTTGCTTTTTAAGGTTCTTGAACGCTGTTGGTTTTAGAGCTGAAGTTGTAGCGGAAGAGTTCTCGGGGTTGATAATGAATCCGAATCGACATGGGGCCCGGGGTCGTTCTCGAATGATGGTACGTTTCGACAGAGCTGTAGTTGAACGGCCCCGGGCGGTCTCTAAATCGGATTTCTAATAAGCGTCTCGCCTTTCGGAAACAGAGTGTTTTCCCAGGAGCCGCGTGTGTTGGTCTATTTGTTGCCCGACGAGATGATCTTAGGTGCTGTGGATTACGGTCAGCATTACTACTTGAGACAAACCTGTGGCGCATCAGAGCCGTAGGTTTCGGTCTCGATGGCTGGTTGCTAACCCAGGCTGGGCCATTGACAGGGCCTGCTTGGCGTAGTTGCGCCGCAGTAGGTAGCCGAGCCCTGAAGGCCCAGAGTGGGTGGGCCCCGCGCGATTGACCGCTGACGAGGCTCCGTTTGAGCCAGACAGTGGGCTGCGGGTGTGCCCTCTGGTCAGCAGGCAGGTCTACGACAGCTCTCGGCGAAGTCTCTAACGCGGACGGTCATGGGAGCTGCCGAACCAGTGCCGCGTTTGGGGTAACTCGGGCAAGCTGATGGCGAACGGCCCTGGAATCGCGATAACCGAGAAGGTCTCTGAGATTTCTCTCTTACAGACAGAGGACTGCTACTCCGTTGATCGGAGCTGATACTCAAGGGTGTGATCTCACCTGTGGGGACGGGTGAGATCCATCGCAGTTGGCAGACAAATTACTCAAGGAAGGAGAAGACGATGACTACGTCTTTCTGTCGTCACTCGGTCTCCATGACTCCTGGTATCCAGACTACTGGTGCCTTGGGTGTGGGCCCTATTGTCGATCCCATCGGCTGAGTTTACGCTCCGCGGCAGCGCGGGCTTTAGGCACACCAGTTGGCGTACCTTCTCAGGTGCGCCGTTGTTCGAGTTTAGGTTGTAATCGATCGATGGCTGCGATAGTCAGCTTGCCTTCCAGCGCAAGCCTCGTGTAGTCGGCTATGGCAGCCTCGAGCACTTTGTTTTTGCGGTAGCGGGTCAGAAAAGAAGCCATCTGGAGGGCAATCTCGATCGCTGAGCGAATCTGTCCGCTGGCTAGTAAGACACGTGTCAAATCGAGGCGAACCAACCCAGCTTCGGCCGACGTTCGTTCGTCAAATAGCTCGAGTGCAGTTTCCAGGCGATGCTTGGCGACTGGAAAATCTTTTCTGGCGTAGGCGATTCTGCCTTGATGCCAAATTAGTTTAGCTTGGCTGATACCACCTTCGGTACTGAAGGTCGCAATCGCTTCGTCCAGCCATTTCTCGGCGTTGTCGAAGTCCTTCATCTGCTCGTAGCCGTAAGCGAGAGCGGAGTAGGTCGAGATGTAATAACTTCGGAGGTCGGGAGTCATGGTGGGTAATAGTTCGAGGGCTCGTGCCAAGACTCTTACCGCGGCAGAGAGGTTGCCAGCATTAGTCAACATGATTCCGCGATCTACCAAGGTTTTACCCATGTCGACATTGGAGCCGAGGTCGAAGTAGATCTCGAATCTCTCGCGCAGCAGAATGAGGGCTTGTTCGAATTGACCGTGGTCGGAGAGTAGGAATGCCCCACGTTTGAGAACGATGGCGATCGTCTTCTCGAGGGAATGTTTACGCGCTGTTTCTAGGGCGAAACTCACCGCCTTGCTCGCGGTCGGAAAGTCAGCGGTCAAACGGTGGACATCTCCAAAAAGAGCAATGGTGCGACACTGTAGATCCAGGCGCCGAGATTGGGAGCAAGCTAAATCAGGGATGACATCGAGAGCAACGGTTTCGAGTAATCTGGCCGCCAACTTTGGTTTGTCGTACCGCAGCACGTCGAGATACTCGAGGTAGGCGACGACGAAGGCAGGCTCGCGATAGCGCTGCGCTGTTCTCAGGCGCCGCTTCTGCTCTTTTCCAGTGCAATCCGAGATCTTCGCGACCAAGTCTCGAGCGTTACCAACTCGCTCCAGGCACTTGTTTTCTATGCCGCTGTTCTCGTGACTTTGGATCACTTTAGAGCCCGAGGACTCAGCTTCGATGTTGCGGGTCGCCTTTTCCAGCTTGAGCAAAACCGCAGCTTCTTTTCCCGGTTGCTCTAGATTTCGAAGGAAACTATCGGAGTCACAAGGAGCGTCGAGGGCCTTCGAGAAGAAGGCTCCAGGGTCGACTTGTAGCGCGTCCAAGGACTCGAGCAGTAGGTTCAGTGAGATGCTGCGAGGACCGCGGCAGAACTTCCGCAGGTAGCCTTCGCTGCGCGAGACTTTGGCTTCAATAGCAGCAATCTCCCCCCAATGCTTGGAAAGTTCCTTCTGGAGAGCCGATTGAATGCCCTCGTGTGCGGCTTTTGCATCCATCGGAGAAGTATTTTAGCAGAATCTATCGCCATAGGAGCCTGTTGACGCAAAAAAAGTCCGACCGGTCGGTTCGAGCGTCGGATAGATGGCCAAAAGTCAAGCTGTTGTGAGACTGTCTGTTGGGGGCTAGGTGTCTGATTACAATAGGCTTGTGCCCTTCCAGGCAAGCCGCCTACAGATGCCCTGGCAATTACGAGATGAAAGGGGAAAAAGTGGCTAAGCCACAAGATACAGGGCACCAATTGAGTGTTCTTGAAGGGGATTCGAGGCCAATCCAGGGCTTCGGACTAAAAGCGCGAGGGGTTAACTCGCGCCTGAGGGGTTGGCTAGCGCCCGAGGGGCGGACCATGAATCGTTCTGCGTTAGGACGCATCCCACTTCAGAATTTCGTCGATTGTCGTAGTCGAGATGGAGTGGTAGGACGGTCGAGCAGTTGTGTAGATCTTCCGGGCCATCTCCAGACCGTCATCGGTTTCGGCCATGCGCTGGTAAAGCGGCTGGAGAAACTTTCGGCGACCCATGCCAGTGAGGAAGCCTTCGAGCGCTGGATAGGCGGGCTCGTAGCGATTGGCGATGACGTGGTGGAGCCAGGCGTGCAGCACTTCAGAGTTACCCGAGGCCGAGAACTTGAATGCGGCGTCGAGCTCCTGCATTTGGGGCGTCGTCAGCTCAGTGGGTAATCCTCGCAGGAAGTGCAGCCACTCATGTGTGGTCCACTCGCCGGTTGCCAGACTACCAGCAGCGGCACCCGCCGCCCAAGCATCAACCTGAGCTTCGACTTTGACGAACGCCGGGGAGTCGACCGCCGGGACATTGGCTGGTAGACCAGCGCCGTAAATCCAGTCGTCGAGTTGTACACTGTCAGCCAAATCAGTATCGCCCGCAAACAGATCAGCGCGTAGTTGCTCGACAAAGCCAGCAGTGGTCAGCGATTGGAAGGCATTGCGGTCGAAATAGGCTCTCAAGAAATTGTCCCAGCGTTCCCGACCCACAGCTTCTTCGAGCATGCGCAAGAAGAAGTAGCCCTTCTCGTAGGCGATGTCGGTCATCCCGTCATCCGGGTCACGACCTGCGAGGTCGAGAAAGAGGTGGGTGTCGCGGCTGTTCTCGCCGAGCTCTTCGATCTGGCCATGAAGATCCTGTAACCCGAGAAGGGTGAGCATCGCAGCGTACGGTTGGCCATTGAGCTCTTCCATGATCCGACGCTCGAGATACACGGTGAAACCTTCGTTGAGCCAGAAATCATTCCACGTCGCGTTGGTCACCAAATTGCCCGACCAGGAGTGGGCGAGCTCATGGGCGATGAGCGCAACCAGTGAACGATCACCCGCCAGAATTGTGGGTGTCGCAAAGGTCAACCGTGGATTCTCCATACCGCCAAAGGGAAAACTGGGCGGCAGGACCAAGATGTCGTATCGACCCCACCGGTAGGGGCCATACAGGCGCTCGACGGCAGCGATCATCTCCTCCGTTTCACCAAACTCGTACGCCGCTTTTTCGACCACCGAAGGTTCGGCGAACACGCCACTGTTGGGACCCAGCGAACGGAATTCGAGATCGCCGACCGCCAGGGCCAGCAGATAAGGTGGTACCGCCTGCGGCATCTTGAAGGAGTAGATGCCGTCCGCTGCCGTCTCGATCTGATTCTCCGCACTCATCACCGCGACTAACCCGGCTGGAACCTGTACTTTGGCGCTGTAGGTGATGCGGACGCCGGGACTATCCTGGCAGGGTACCCAGGTGCGGGTGAGAATCGCCTGGCCTTGAGTAAAGAGGAAGGGGTGTTCGCCACCGGCGGTTTGGGCGGGATCCAGCCACTGAACCGCAGAGGCCTCTGGCCGAGTGGCATAGTCGACATGCACGACTTTGGTTGTAGGCTCGATATCGATTGTCATTTCGCGGCCGAGGAGGGGAACCTCATCCCCGAGGGTGAACGCTGTCGGCTCGCTGGCGTCGTCCAGGAAGACGCCCTGAATGTCGAGATCTCGGGTGTCGAGGTGTAGCTGCTTCGCGTCGTCGGCGGCTTCAATCGTCAGCGAAGCCCGGCCGGCGATGATCTGGGTCTCGAAATCGACTGTGAGATCAAGATCGAGATGCCGAACGACGGCTTCGTCGGGTTTTGCATAAGAATGCACGTCGTGCATGGCGTCTCCTGTCGGCGCTGGGTCAGATGCAGTGGCTGGGTAGTCGCTGGTCGGTGCGCCGCAAGCCAGCATCAGCAAGGTCGCTATGGGTAGAAGAGTCGAGGTCTGGAATAGGGTCTGTAACAGGGTCCGTAACGATGGGCGAGTTCTGGCTGCGGTTCTTGGGGAGTGCATAGGCGACCTCTCGGATAGGGAAGGGGCTGTGGGCTGGTGTGGGGATCGAGCGGTGGCGACCGCGAGCGCGCATCGTATCAGGCTGCTTTGCGGCGCTGGACGGTGAGCTGATGGCCAATTCTGATACAATAACGTCGTTGTCGACTCCGGCGACGTCTGAACTTCCACCCGTCACTGAACTTTCTACCGGGCACTGTACTTCCTACCGGGCACTGCCTCCCCAGTTATCATCTCCCGGCCAACGTTCCTCGATCTCTAGGTCACTCTTTCGAGTATGAGTATTGTCCGCAACGCGCCGCGCCAGAGCGTCGGCATGATTAGTCTCGGATGCCCCAAGAACCGAGTCGATAGCGAAATCATGCTCGGTGAGCTCAGTCAGCAGGGGTATGACGTCGTACAGAATGTCGCCGACGCCGACACGGTAATTGTCAACACTTGCGGTTTCATCGATGAGGCGAAGGAAGAGTCGATCGACACCATCTTGGAAGCAGCGGCCAACAAGTCACCCAACGGGCAATTGCTGGTCGCCGGCTGTATGGTGAATCGGCACGGCGAAGAGCTGCGGGCCGAGATTCCAGAGATCGACGGCTTCGTCTCCCTGGATCAGCTACGTGACGTCGGCGGCTTGGTGAAGATCGGCGGCAGCGAGCCGCCACCGCCGAGTCCTTCGCATGTTGTATTCGATCACACCGCACCGCGGTTGTTGACGACCCGAGGCTTCGCTTATCTCAAGGTGGCCGAAGGTTGTAACAACCCCTGCACCTTCTGCGCCATTCCGACCTGGCGCGGTCGGTTTCGGTCGCGCACGCTGGATAGTCTGCTCACCGAAGCCCGGGAGCTCGAAGCACGAGGGATTCAGGAGCTGTGCCTGGTGGCACAGGATACGACCCGTTACGGGGAAGATCTGGACTACGGAAAACATGGTCTGGCTCAGTTGGTCGAGACTCTGCTCGACGGCACGTCCATACCCTGGATTCGGTTCCTCTACGCCTATCCCACGACGCTTGACCGCGAGCTGCTGCGGCTGATGGGGCAAGAAGAACGGTTCGTGTCCTACATCGACATGCCGTTACAGCACAGCCATCCGGAGATGCTGCGGGCAATGCGCCGCGGAGGGCGTGCCGAGCGGTACCTGCGGCTGTTGGATCAGGCCCGGGAGTTCGCCCCTGACATCTTTCTGCGCACCACGTTTATCGTCGGTTTTCCCGGTGAAACAGAGGAGCATTTCGAGCATCTGTTGGACTTCGTACGGCAGGGGCAATTCGACCACTTGGGAGGTTTTGTCTACAGCCCAGAACCCGGCACCCCTGGGGCAGAGCTTGCCAAGCGTGTCCCGCGGTCGAAAGCCCGGCGACGGTATGAGCGTTTGTTGGAGGAGCAGCGACCGATTGCGCTCAAGAGTCGCGAGGCATTGATTGGCCAGACGATGCAAGTCCTGGTGGAAGGTGTTTGTGACGAAAGTGAACATCTGCTGCAGGGGCGGCATCACGGAATGGCGCCGGATATCGATGGTCGGGTGTTAATCAACGACGGCATCGCTCCCGCCGGCACCCTGGCCGAGGTCGAGATCACCGAGGCTTATGCGGACGACGTGATCGGTCGCATTGTCGGACCCGCCTCCCAGCCGGGGATCATCCCGGCGTCTCCCCTCGTCAGCTAGAGTGTCGAGCTGATGCAGGTTATCTACGACGCCTTGAAGAGCGCCGATCTGCCTTACGGCGGTATCGCGACGATCGGCAACTACGACGGCATCCATCGTGGCCAGCTGGCCGTGCTCGAGCAAGTGGTCGAGCGGGCTCGCCAGGAATCGGTGCAGTCGGTGGCGATTACCTTCGAGCCACATCCGGTGTCGGTTTTGCGGCCGGATCGGGCGCCCAAATTGCTGGCACCCGGGACCCAGCGGGAAACGCTGCTCGCCGCCGCTGGGATTGAGGTGTTGCTCGTGCTGCGGTTCAACGAAGAGCTGGCCAAGACCGAGCCGGAGGCATTCGTCCGCTCGTTTCTGCATCACGATCTCGCGCTACAGGAAATTTACGTCGGCTCGAGTTTTGTGTTCGGCAAACAACGCCGCGGCAATCTCGAACTGTTGCAGCGTTTGGGTGAGGAGCTCGGCTTCAAGGCCACTGGGGTTGATGAGGTGCTCCACCATGGCGAACCGGTTTCCTCGACTCGTATTCGATCGGCAATCGAAGACGGGCAAGTCGAACTGGCGATGGAACTCCTCGGACGCCCATACTCACTACACGGCACCGTGGTCCGGGGTGACCGCATGGGTATGCGGCTCGGCTGGCCGACCATCAACCTGCTGTCCGACAATGAGCAACTGCCGGGTGATGGGGTTTACACCAGCCGCGTGACGCTACCGTCGATGCCTGGCATCTTCGACTGCGTGACCAATGTTGGTACCCGCCCGACCGTCTACGAGAATTACCAGCATGTGGTCGAAAGCCACATCTTGGATTTCAGTTCCGATGTTTATGGTGAACGGGTCGAGATTCAATTCTTCAAACGACTGAGGGAAGAGCGCATTTTCACTACGGTCATGGACCTTTCGGCCCAGATTGGTCGGGATGTCGAAGCGACACGAGAATTTTTTGCCGCTCGCAGGCGTTTGGAAGAGAAGAGCGTCGCTGCCGAGTAGCGAGTGCGGCGCTTCCGCGGAGCGTGATCGTTGCGAGACCCGTGATCGTTCAAATACACCGCGATCGAGACACCGTTGTAACCGTTCACAACCTGGGACCATCTAAACAAGAGAACATGGTTGCAAGCTGTGGCGCGATCCCTGCGATCCACAGCGACGATGACAACCAGCCAAGCACAAGGAGTTGACGACCATGGCCAGCGAAAAAATCATAGAGCTCACGACCGAAAATTTCTCGAATGAGATCCAGGACAATCGTCCGATCCTGGTGGACTTCTGGGCGGAGTGGTGTGGTCCTTGCCGGATGGTTGCTCCGGTGTTGGACGAGCTAGCCAACGAGTTGGACGGCAAGGTCCGGATCGGCAAGCTCAACGTCGACGACAATCAGGAACTGTCGATTCAATACCAAGTACAGAGCATCCCGACCTTCCTCCTGTTCAAGAACGGCGAAGTTGCGGATCGCATGATGGGTGCGATGCCGAAGGCTGCGTTCGAGAAGTTCATCGGCAAGAACGTCGATTAGTCCCAGGAGCCAGGTGCCAGTATGTCGGCGAAGTGAGCCGGTTCGTCGATCCCTTGACTCCTCATCCATCGGTCCGCGTCGGCGACGAGCTTGGCGCCGTCGAGTGGACCTAGTACTTGGCCGCGGCGACGACGGCTAGCCGCCGCGTAAAGCAACATGCCGTGGTGGTCGAATCCCGCCGCTGCGGCTGCTAGATGCTCGATTGCTGTTGCCTTGTTGTTGCTGGTGCTCGCAAGTCCGGCACGGATCAACTGGGCGAAGGGCCCTGCCCAGGGATGGGTCTGTTTCTCGAGGCGACGCAACGACCTTCGTACCTCTCGCAGCAACATCTCCGGTGTGATGGTTGGTTTTTGAGCCGTGGTTACGTCCGGTTCCATTTGGCTGACCGCTAGGGCGGCACGGCAGCGCAGGTGCCACGCTTCGGTGCGGGTGACTTGCACCCGCAAGAGTTGCGATTTCACTAGAGCTGGCCAGTGGGTCGAGATTTCCGACCAAGCCTTGCGCTCGCCACGGTAAAGAGCAATCTCAACCCGGCCGAGCAGATGCAGGTAGTGATTCAGATGGAATCCTTCTTGCGACCATCGATCACCAGCGAGTCGGATTTCTTCCATCGCCTCGTCGGGGTGCGCTGCGGCCAACCGCAAGAGCCACAGCACATTGCTCCGCAGGCCTGACTCGGCGTAGATATCGCCACGCTCGATGACGTCCTTGAGGGCGGCCGGCACTTGCTCGAAGAGCTTGCCGAGCTGCCCCATGAAAACCATCAGACGGAACTTGTAGAGTTGTAATGTGTCGAGCTCCCAGGTGACGCCGGTGCATTTGCTGCGCAACATCTCTTCGGCGCGATCGAAGATCTCAGTCGCCCGGCCACCATCCCCTTCGAGGTAGGCGGCGGTGGCTGACGACAAATGCGATAGGGCGATGGCGCTGGGCTCGTCGACATGTTCGGCGAGGGTCAAGGCAGCCTGAATCAGACCCGCGGTGCGGGCTCGTGTTTGGGTGCCGTCGACACTCGAAAAGCCAGCTTCGAGGGCGAGCGCTCGCGCCACCCGGTAGGGTTCGCCAGCCGCCAGAGCCAACAACAAATGACGGGTTGCGAAGTCCATACCGCGGATCGGATAGACATTGGATAAGCCGATCGCGATCGAGCGACAGGTGTCGATGCGAATCAGTTGATCGGGCGACAGCTGGCTCGAGTCGCGTTCGGTGTAATCCAGGCCACGGATAGCGAGCTGGAATCGTCGCCACAACAGGGACAGCAGGATGTGACTTCGCGAACTCGGCATCTTCATACCGATCGACGCCAGCACTTGTCGGATGGTCTCGAGACCTTGGTCGATATGCCCGCTCATCAGTTGCTGCTCTGCGGCGCGGCGACGTAACTCCAGCGACTCCGCGGTCTGGGCGCCCGGTGCTGCGTCGAGATAGGCGCGGGCGGCCTGGGAGCCACGGCCGGCGTTGGTCAGCGCGTCACCAAGCTTGACCAGCAGCTCACGCCGTGACGGACTGGCGTGGTCCGATAAATCCAGTGCCATCCGATAGAGCCGGGCAGCACGATCGAAGGCCAAGGCCTTGCTGGCTTGGCTAGCCGCGGAGATTACAAAGTGCGCTTCGCGTTCGAAGTCACCGGTCTCGTGAAAGTGGAAGGCGAGGGTCTCAGGGTCGGCGCGGCTCGAGGCTTCCAAGGCCAGCGCCAGATTGCCGTGGTAGCGCACCCGCGAGCTGCGGTCGATCGCCCCGACCACCGCTTCGCGGATCCGGTCGTGATAACACTCGATTTCGTCGAAGGCTCGCGACCTCCGGATGCGGATCAGTGATGCTGCCCGTAGCAAGGTGACCGCCGTTTGTGAGGCGGCGCCGAGCTCCCCGGCTTGGAGGGCAACCTCGAGGTCGATCGGCTGACCGGCAACCGCAACCAATTCGAGCAAACGAGTCGATTCCGGCGTCAGTTGGTCGAGTCGAGTCAAGATCAGGCGTTCGAGCGTGGTGCCGGTTTTGTCGACGTTGAGGAGTACACCGCTAGCAGCATCCGCGGCGTCGGAGTGGATACGGGCATACCGCACCAGCTCGGCGATGAAGTACGGACTGCCGTGGGACTCGCGAGCGATCGTTTTGGCCAGCGCTCTGGCCGGTGAGTCCGAGCCGCCGAGTAAATGCAGCGCGAGGTCGGTGGCACGATCAGGCGCCAATTCTTTGACCGCCAGCTCCCGTACCATCGCGCTCTCACGGAGTTGTTCCGAGTGCAGGAGGCTGCTCAGCAGCGGACTACTTTCTTTCTCCTCGCTACGGTAGCAACCGATCAGTAGGATCGGTGGCGGCTCCGGCGGTCTCAGCAGCTCCGAAAGCAGATCGGCGCTGTCACGGTCTCCCCACTGTAGATCGTCGATGTAGAGCACCAGCGGTTGACGTTTTGCCAGGTTGCCGATGAGCTCGCGCAAAGCGGTGCGGGCGCGACGTTTGATTTCCCGTTCGTCCGGTACTTCCAGCACTTCGCGGCGGGATCGGATGACCGATTGCATTCGCCGCAGGGCTGGGAACAGTCGTGCCAGGGCCAGCACATCCCGTGGCAAGAGATCTTCGACTTCGTCTCTGGGAAGCCTCAGCAGATAGTGACTGAGGGCGTCGATCAACGCATCGAGCGCCTTGTAGGGTACAAACTCACGCTCGTAGCAGCGTCCAGAAAGCACCACTGCGTCGTCGTTTTCGTGCCGTATTTTGCCCAGGAATTGGTGGATCAAGGCGCTCTTGCCCATGCCCGAGCTGCCGTGGACAAAAATCAACACCGCCCGACCTTGACGACTGAGCGCAAAACCTTCGTCGAGGTCCGCAATGTGCGACTCGCGACCGATGAACGGTACGCCGCTACCGGAGGTCGATCGCTGGCTGGCGAGGGTTTCTTCGGAGCTGGCACCGAGCGCCCGTAACACCGCAACGGCGGTAGGCCGATGCTCGGGATCATGGCTCAACAATCGTTCGGTGAGTCGGTCGAGATCCTTGGGTAGGTCGGCAATCAGTCGGCTTGGACACAGCGGCTTCGTGTTCTGTTTCTTCTGTAACACTTCGAGGAAGTTGCCTTCGAACGGACGCCGCCCGGTGAGAGCCTCGAAGAGCACGATACCCACCGAGTACCAATCACTGGCCGCGGTCAGCCGTGAGCCGGCAGCTTGTTCCGGCGACATATAAGCCGGCGTGCCGGCGAGCTCACCGTCGAGGGTGGCATCACCTTGGGACGGGAACAGTTCCTGCACTAGGCCGAAGTCGAGCAGCACGACCCGTCCTTGGCGGTTGACCCGGACGTTCGATGGTTTGATATCGCAGTGCAGCTTACCCGCGTCGTGCAGCGCAGCCAGACCGACGGCGAGTTGGCGAGTGGCGTCGCGCAGGCGGGGTAAATCGTCGGGCAGGGAAGCGGGCTGAAGCGGCACCGGTAGGGCTAGTCCGCGACAGTACTCGAGGAAATCGCAGCCCTCGATCAGCTCCATGGTGAAGAACCAACGCTGGCCATCGAGCAGCAACTCGTAGAGCTGCACCAGGTTGGGGTGGGTGACATCGGCCAGCGCTCGAAACTCGTTCTTGAACCGGTAGATGGCTGCTGGATCGGCCCGGTGCAACGTCTTGAGCGCCACCTGGGACTGATGCTTCCGGTCATAAGCCCGGAAAACTTCCCCGGAGGTGCCAGTTCCTAGGTGCTCTTCGAGCCGAAATCGATCCGTACCCTCGAAGCTACCAGCCAAGGAGTCGGTCATGGTCCGGTTCCATGGATCAGGCTGATTCGGTTGCAGCGAACAGTCGATCGAAGACCGAGCCGGCTATAGAGAGAAGTGTTGGAGGGGGCCACGGCGGCTATCTTAGTACCTGTTTCAACCAGCTTGTTGCTTTGATGCCGTGACGGAGCCAATCCGGTTTCTGAGGAGGGGGTGGTTAGACCCAATCATGACTATGGGCCGGGGGGGGGGGGGGGGGGGGGGGGGGGGGGGGGGGTGGGCGGGGCGGCGAGGAGAGAGAGAGAGTAGAACAAAGAAGCGAGGG
>JAJCXO010000197.1 GCA_029263395.1 Acidobacteriota bacterium
GATTTATGTGATGAACGCCGACGGCTCGGCCACGTCGCGCCGCAACACCCTGACGCGCCTGACCGGGTCCCACCAGCCTCCGGCGGACTTGACCCGCCCCCTGCAAGTCCCTCTCCCGCCAACCGATCCGCACCGCCAACCTCCGCCTCGCAGCGCCCTCGGCCTGAACGCTGAGCCTCCCCGATCCAGGGCGTTTCAGGCAACGGCGCTGGACGACCAGCTCCACGGTCTTCGGCCGCTCGCCGGTGTCTTCGTCGCAGCGGTGCCGGACAAAAAGGAGACTCGCTCCATATCGAGCCAGCAGGTCCTTGGTGCCACTCTGGCCCGGTTTCTGCGTTTTCAAGGTGCGCACACATTACCTCGGAGTGTAGCAGCTCGCCCGTGTATTCGGACAGACTCAGCCAGGCCGTGGACCCAGACGGGTGGGCCGTGGGGGGGGGGCCAGAAGGTGGGCCAAAGCCTCGAGCCGCGCCTTGGACCAGGATCCGGCCCACAAGGCTGAGCATACGGTATCCGGTAGATATGGACACGTAGTTTTCGGACTCCTATGTACCTACTTGAGTCCCAGGCCAGTTGGTCCCAGGAACCTCGAGGGAACGTTACGGTAATCACTCGAGTCTGTAAATATCATCAGTACTTTGCGTGCTCTGGTTGCGGCAACATAAAGCAAGCGTCGTGCTTCATCTGCCTCCTCAACAGTATCCGCTGTCCAATGCGGCACCTTGTCGTCATGCACATCAATGATCGCTACAGCATCGAACTCTCTCCCCTTAGAACCGTGCATTGTTAGTAGCCTCAGGCATTCTCTTGGCCTGGCAAACAGACCAAGATAGTCTACGGTTAGCTTCTCTACGTCCTTAATGTTGCTCTGGATGCTCTCAGCCATCTTCAAAGCTGAGTCCCTGATGACCGCCGTCTGATCTGCCGCTAAATACTCCTCTGCAACCAAGAGACTCGCGGTTTCTTCGGCGAATTCTTTCAACCAGTCTATTGCCGATTCGCTCTTAAGGCGAAGCGCCCGCGCTAGCGAGAGGAGTCGAAAGAGTGTCTTCTTACCCTCGTATGAGAACACTTTCGATTCAGGGTCCCCAGTTGTGTTGAGAAGCATGAAAAATAGCGACTTCTGAACGGCGGCCGCTGTCTCTGGAGACTTCTCCTGGAGATACGCACATGCCGTCTCCGCAAACTGAGCAAATTCTAGACTCCGCCTATAGGGCCGTGCGCCAGGGCCCATGATCGGTACTTTTAGGTCGCGAAGGATCGATCCAAGATGGTACAGTGGGAACCACTGTGGCGCCAGAACAGCGGTTTCACCCAATGGGATTCCCAGCTTTTGAACTTTAGGCAAGAAGACCTCCCAGATCCCTTGGAGTTTCGTAGCCACATGCCTAAGCCTAGGCTCAAACGGATAGTCTCTATCCATACCCACAGCCTTCATTGCCGGTTTAGTCGGGCAGAGGCGCTCAGCAGCCTGGACAATTTTTTTCGAACAACGATAATTGCCCACTAGCTTCACATCAGTCCGAGCGCCTACGTAGTCGGCGAACTCTTTCATTAAATTTGGTTTCGCGCCAGCAAAGCCAAAGATTGATTGATTCGGATCTCCAACAATGAACAACTTCGTTCTCTTGCTTAGATAAATGCTCTTCAGAACCTCGACTTGACATGCAGAAGTGTCCTGGAATTCATCTACTAAGATCCAGGCATATCGACTGCCAACGCCTCTCGAAACAAAAGACCGTCGCCAGCAAAGTAGACAAGAGTAGTACACTATGTCTCCCAGTGTGATATACCCGGCTGAGTGGACCCGGTCAACAAATGCTAAAGCGGCTTCGTCACCAATGCCATCTGGCGTAAACAGCGTCCCGTCCGGCTCTGGTTGAATTCCGCTGAAGCTGTCTATCGCCCACCTTTCTATCCCATAGTCTTCGACTACCGAGAGAGCAATCTCTTGAAATGCATCTTGTTGTGGCGAGAGGATCTCCAGACCCGCCTCAAGTTCCTCTAAGAGTGCCTGGTAAGGCCTTAGGATATTGTTTAAACAAAACGAGTGAATCGTGCTAATCTCGTAATGTATTTGGTCCCCGTAGGAAGAGGCTGAGAGAAGTCGCGTCTCAATTTCAAAGACAGCTGCATTCGTGTAGGTGATGCAACCAACTCTTCGTGGTGTTCCGCGAATTTCCTCAATGCACTGAAGTGTCTTCTCGACGATCGTCCGAGTCTTGCCGCTTCCTGGGCAAGATACAAGACAGCGGCTACTATCGCTGATTACAGCTGCCTTCTGCTCGGCGTTTAGTCCTCGTCTGACAATAGCCATACCACGGCCTCTTCGATATAATCAGGCAGCCATGTCGCCGTGGCCGCGTATTTCGAGGCGATCTGCGCGAAGCGTGCTTTGCCGAAGCGCTTTGCAGTGTTCAAGACCTTGGCCCCGGCTATCGTGAGGAGTTGTGCTTGAAGATCCTCATCCTCTGTCTTATCGAGTTGCCTCATAATTCCTAATAGGCTCTTTGCAATCAGAGGCGCTCCCAGTTCTCCAGCTGTTCTCGAAAGCATCTTGAGAGTTCCTCTATTCGATAATTCAAGTTCAAAAGTTTGGTTGCATATGAAAGTTTCGACGTACTCATTTCGGAGTGTTTCAAAGCTTCTGACTTCTGGTTCGGGCAGCTCGTCATCTTCACACACATCGGCTAGATGAGCATCGTCCGGCACCAAGTCGCCATCGGCAACGATTGCACAGCGCTTCGGGATCTGTTCTGGCCCAAAGAGTCTAGCGTATACGTCAAAATGTACGCCATAGATAGGGATCACACTAATACCAAATTCCTCTAGATTTATACCCATAACATGTTTTACAAGCTGAGGTATCAGGAATAGTTCCGCTGGACCTTCAACCAGCATGACCTTACGTGCGTAAAGGAGAGTGCCCCTCGTTGCATCCAAGTAGCGCTCCAGATCGTTGGTCTCAGTCGTCGACAATCCTGAATTCTGTACCGGACTGGTCGACTTGGTCGCTGGAGTTCCGTCGTCAGTGAGTACAATAGTTGACGAGAGTGATGCCTGAGCGGAAATATGTGTGCTGTGGGTAGTTACAATTGCTTGAAAGCCTTTTTTCTCAAGAGCGCCATACAGCACCCTCTGGAGCTGCGGATGCAAATGAGCCTCAGGTTCCTCAATAAGCAACAGTTGGCCTGCTGTCTTACTGTCGTCTATTCGACGCTGGAAATACTGCAAGATCATGCTTATATAAAGAATGTTGTTAAGGCCTAGTCCGTTCTGGATGGGCTGAAAATCGCGCATAGCCTTATTAGAAAGGAGAAGCTTAAGACCTCTGGAAATGTCTTTGAACGTTGCTGGGGTCATTCCGAGCCTTACATTCATGCGGAACGCAGCTCCTGCGGTTTCTTCGAATGTAGAGCTGATGGATTCGCCGACTGCACTTATTGTGGCGCTCTCTGAGATCTGATCATTGGCGACCTCTACGAGTTCTATTAGTGAGCGCTGCTCATCCTCCGGAATATCGATCGGTGTCAAGAGGCGTGCGAGTGGTGAATGGCGGCTCTGTCTCAATCTCTGTTCTACATCCCTCAATGGCTCGAGCATCACTATGAGATACGACTGCTGTAGCTCCTCGAACTTTACCCACCGCCCGAAATCTTCGTGCCATTCTACAGTTCGTGGATCTACTTCTGCGCCTCCTCCCCATATTTCCCATCTGTAGTCCTCCAAACCGAGTTCGATTTCTTGTCCTTCTGCAATTGCCTCGCGAACGGCGCGTCGAGGTCTGAACCGATAGGTTATACGAGCGATATCGTCAGCGACGTGACAGCCGAAAAGCATTGCCTCTTCGTTTTCACTTTCTGCGAACTCACTGAATTCTAACGCGATCAGAATTTGAGATGGCTGTTTGAGATCTATTCCCGAGGAGAAGTCGTCCGGGGCCAGTTGTCGTCGGTACGAGGAAAGAGAGGCGTCAACGGCTAAACGTATCGCAAATAGAAGATTTGTTTTGCCGGTATTGTTTTCACCTACGATCGTGGTTATTCCATTCGCTAGGTAGTGATCAAAGAGTCGGAAATTTCTGAAGTTCTGAATAACGAGTCTACTTAAATACATGTGATTCCTCCGCGGACAACTAACCTGACGTACGGCTACCGAAAGCTCTCGGCTTGAAAAATTGGGTCTTCTCCAGAATCTGTGGGTGAATAAGGTTTTCAGATGTGCCTCGTCGGCCCCCCAGATTCAGAATTCATACGGACGGCCTGCGGCCGACGATGTTTCGTTGGGGAGTCCTCGGCCTTCTCCAGTTCCATGATGACACGAGGCCCCGGGGCTTCCAAAGGAATGTCCCCAAGAGCCCCAAGAGCGTGCTGCTTCGGCCCGAGTAGGAGTCGCTGTCGGGCTCCTGGCAGGCGGTAACCAGGCGCTGAATCGACCTGGTAGGCGCCTGCAGCTCCCTCACTCTTTCATCTCCTTACCCGTCAATAGTTGATCGACAAGCATATCTCGAACAGGGCCGATCGGCTCTTGCTCTACTTTGGGGCGGGCGGTCTGCGCTCCGCGTGTTCGCCGTGTACCAGGACTAGTTGAACCTTGGAAAAGGGGGAATCACAGCTTCTCAGAGGCCGAAAACCTTGTCGATTTCATCCAAGCGCACACCCTGTAAGTGCTTGACCGGTCATTGTTTACTCCCGTCGTTCCCATGATGGGAGCAGCTTACAACATCGCTGTTTCTGGGTGTCAAGGGGCACTCAAGGGGCAGCACTCTGCCCTACTGCCCCACGGTCCTCAACGGCGGGCCACACGAAACCGGTTGATGCAGAAGTCTGCCAGCTTCCGGCGCATGTGGCGTCCGTCGATGCGGTGGACCACATTGAGACGTGCTGTCAAGGCACCTAGCGGTCCAACGGGTCGGCAACAAAGCGACGTGCGCGGCTCCGTCCTCGTAGTTGCGTCCCCGACCAAGATGGATCGGGTGGCCGGGATTCACTACCTGATGCTGGATCTGCTGCGCGAACGATGCTCGAACTTCGACGTCGACTCAGATCGAAGAGTTGACTCTGACCGAAGTGGCCGGCACCCGGAACGGAAACCCCGGAACGGAAACCCTGCGCACCAACAACACCTGGGCGCTCCTATGTTTGCTACCTGCGCTGGCAATCATGCATCGCCATGTGATTGCGCGAGAAGAACGGCACCTGACCGCGGTCTTCGGCGACTCCTATCGAGCCTACTGATGGAAAACGAGGCCCCACCCGCCGCGGGGTGGGGCCCTGAATGCACGTCAGTCCGTGGACGATGAGGTCGCGACCGACTCACCGGCCGGCGACGACTCACCGGCCGGCGGTGGGCCGGTGGGCTCCGGCGACCCATCGTCGGTGCTCGCAGCACTACGCCGCGTGCCACGGCGCAGCGCCCGGCGGAGCCGATCGAGCAAATCACCGCGATCGGCCAACAGCAAGAAGCCTTCGTATATCCGGCGACAGGCATCGTCGATCCGCTCCGCATCGTCGAGGCGGAGCTGCTTGGCCGCCAGAGTCGTCTCCGCCTTGCGCTGCTCCAGCGCCACAGCGTCGAGAGCCTGGCGCAACTCGGTATTGTCAACCTCGAGCTCTGCGGCCAACAGGGCAGGATCGAACTGCAGGCTCGCGGTGGTCATCTTCGGCACGATGAAGTTGGGCGCCGTGAGCCGCTGGATGGTGTCCTCGGCCTGACGCCAGAGGCGCTCACCCTCGCTGACGGCGGCGGTGAGACCGGGGGCACCCAGCAACTTGGCGCTGTGCTCGGGGCCGAAGAGGCCGGCGGCGATCCGACGCACCTCAACCAGCTTGTTGTGGACCCGTTGGCCCGCCTCGTCGCGGAGCTTCCGGGGCTCGACGGCGCTCGCCAGCTTTCCCTCATGGACTTTCTCCGCCGCGATGAGCCGCTGGGTGCCGCCGACCTGAACACGCCCCAAGAGTGCGGCCAGCAGTGGGACGTCGGGCAGGGTCTCCTCGCCGGTGAGGACCTCACGCAACTGACCTTCGACCTCCGGCAGCGCGTCTCGAATGTGGGACTGTTCGACCGACTTCAAAACAGTGGACGCCTTCTGGCGGCCGATGCTTGGTACGGATGGCATAATTGTCTTCCTCCTTGGTGATAGATGATGGATGGCTTCGCGGTCTACATCCAGGGTTCTACATCGGCACCTCCTTTCTGGGTTACCGCTTCTATCCGGGTTACCGCTCCTATCCGGGCTACCGACCCCGCGGGGAGTTGCGGCGGAGCTGCTTGGCAAGATCCGACCGACCGACGAGCAGCAGCCATCCGCCCAGCAGGCGGACGACGTGTTGGACGGCGCGCCCGAGCTCCGCCGACGCGCAATCCCTGGCGGCGAGTCGAGCCGCGTTCGCCTGGCAAATCTTGTCGAGATCGTCGCAGGCCTCGCGGCAAGCGGTGGCGAGCGGCTCGAGGACGGCAGCGGTCGCGACGGGGTCGAGGTAACGGTCGACGCGCGCCAACGCCAGTCGCCGCGGATCGCCGAGCAGGCTCAGAAAGGCGGCGGTCTGCGACAGCAAAAGCACGGGTTGCGCGGCCCGGGCGGTTTTGCCCGCCAGGCCAAGCAGCTTCGCGGTGCGCCACGGACCGAGCACCGAGCTCAGGAGCCGGCGGCTCTCGACCAGTTTCCGGCGCAGTGCCGACGCCGCTTGATGGCGCTGGAACCGGGCCTCGCCCTCAAGTCTCCTGGCCTCGTCGAGCTCCTTCCCGTCCTCGCCCAGACGCTGCCCGGCGTGCCGGATCATCCGCGCCGGTAGCTCCAGCACCAGCGAAAAATCGGGCAGGGTCTCGTCGTCCCGCAGCCAGGGGCGCAACCATTCGCCGAGCTGGCGGCCGGCGTCCCGTCCGTGGGCGTCGATCAAAGTGCCGAGGCGCGCCGCCGCCTCGATGACAGGGTTCATTCTTCTGGCTGGCATGGCTCGTGTCTCCTCGAGTTGTGGCCAAGGTAGGACCGCAGAAGACCGCGGCCTGCCAAGACCTGATGACGGACCTCGTCGCGCCGTCCGGTGGCGATCAGGACAGTCGCCTGGCGGACAATCTCCGCGGCTCGCCGCGCGACGGTGAAGTGCCGACCGCGGGCGAGCAGCGCGCCGACACAGGTCAACTTGGCTCGTAAGGCGAGAGGGCCGTCGGCGGCGGCGCCGCCGTTGGCGCTGTCACCGCCGTCGTCGACCCAGGCCGCGGCCTCCTCCAGGAGGATCAGCGGAAGACCCAGATCAGCTCGCGAGAGGCGCCCCAGGTCCAGCTCCTCGTCTCGGCGTCCCGCCGGCAGAATCGTCCGCGTCCCCCGTCGACGCGGCCTTCCCCGCTGCCGGTCCTGCCGGGCCACGGCAGCAATTGCGGCCGGGCTGTCGATCCCGCGTTCGACCTCTCGGGGCTCGTCCTCCCTCTTGTCCTCCCCTGCCCCCCCGGCCTCCCTGGCCTCCCCGGCGAACAGGATCAACACCCCTTCGTCGCGCTCTTCGGTCGCCTCGCAGTCGGCGCTGGCTGCCTCCAGAATGCCGGCTCGGAAGTAGGCCGGATCGGCCTCCAGGGCCTCTCGCTTGAAGGTCAGGAGCTGCGGGCTCAGGCCGGCAACAACCTCGGCAACCGCAGCGTCGCCTGCGGCCTCCGGAGCAGCCCCCTGAGCGATCTTCTCGACGTTCCTGAGCAGCGCGGCGGCGGCGCGGCTGACCTGTGATCCGACGGTGCCGACCGGAATCTCGAGTTCGCGGGCGATCTCCTCATAACTGGCGCCCTGCAGCCGCAGCAGCAGAGACCGGCGTGTCGTCGGCGCCAGCCGGGTGGCCTGCAGTAGCTGGCGCAGGACAACCCGCCGCTGGTCCACCGCCTCGCTCACCGTCAGCATCGCCTCCGGGTTCGGCTCGAACGTGCCCCGCACCCAGAAGGTGCCCAACTCGCTGTCCTTGCGCGCCAGTTCCGCGAAACCGTCGAACGCCTCCCTGTCGCGAGCTCGGTCGCGCAGGAAGTTGCGAAAATAGTTGCCGGCCATCTTGAACAGCCAGAAATGAAAGCTCGCCGCGTCCTTAAGGGTCGCGATCTGCTCCAGCATCTGGATGAAAACGGTCTGCGTCAGGTCGTCGGCTTCGAGGTCGCCACAGCCCTGGCGCCGAAAGTAAGCGTTGAGCTGCGGTTCGAAGATCGCAAACAGGTGCCGGGTGCTGTCTTGGACCTCTCCACCCTGCAGCGCGCGGACCGCCGCCAGTGTCTCGGGAGCGAGCTCAGGATTATTCCGGGTAGGCGGCGTCCATTCCGAGCTCCAGTCGGTTTCCATGCGTGTCCTCCGATCTTTATAAACATCCCGCGGTACCCGGCATTTGTCGCCCCAGGGCAGCCTTCCCCACCGCGACGGGCACCCTGCCCGGAAGGGACGAAGCTCGCGCTCCCCGGATGTGGAACCAGGTCATGGCCGTGCGATCCAGACACGGCAACACGTCACAACTTCGGGAGCCGCGACGGTAGGCGTACCGGTGGCTGCCATCGGTGGCAGCCACTCGAACGCGGAAGATTTCACAGCGATGGCGCAGGCAGGCCAGCCCCCCGGGAGGCCGGGCTGCAGGTCTTCGAACTCCAAACGGTCGGACTCCGAACGGTCGGACCCCAAACGGTCGGACTCCAAACGGTCGGACCCCAGACCATCGAGCCCCAAGCCAGCAGACGTGCTGACGGCAGAAGGTTCTGGGGCGCCGCCGAGGGTTCCTGGCAGCGGCACCAATACCACCTAGCCGGCTGCTATTTTGTGACCCTCTACTAATAAAGACACCACAGAGCCTCAAAATATTGCACTTTGCGGCAAAGTTTTTTCCCATCGTCGGCGAGACGGTACCATGTCGCCGGCCGCACGGGTCACTTCGCTGGCCCCGGGGGAAGGCTCAATTTCTCGGTGGGACCCTCCTCTGGTACCCGGGGAAGACTCGACATCCGGCAAAATCCCTTCCTTGGTACCGGGGATCATCGATGTCCCACAAAAGTCTCACCAGTTCCCCCGGGGAACACGTCGAGTCCGGCGCACAATCGAGGGGTTCCCCGGGTACCAAGGCATGTTCCAGGCGGGGCCGCGACTGATCCCCGCCCTAAAACGGGCTGTTGCATTTGCAGAACGCTTAGAAGGGTCTTTGGAACGGGTTTTTATGTTGTTGGAGCTTGTAGAAGGGACCTCGGTTTGGGCTGGTTCGTCCGCTCTGACTGTAGAAGAGTGTTTGAATCGGGCCAGTCCGGTCCCCTTCAACCTTCCATCTAGGTTTGTGTCTCACGTCTAAGTTTGCGTCTCACCAGATGAGCCTCAACACACCATCACCTAGTTTAAGCAAGCAGTATAGCGAGAGTGGCAGCCGAGATTACCTCTCTGAGAGAGTATAAGCCCAAAATAGCATAGCGCCTTGCGATCGGAGTATTGCTGCAAACTCATGCTGACCTAAGTTTTTTCTTGTCAATACGATGTCTGGATCTTCTGCAATCTCGAGGGAAAACGGACAGCCACTGAAAGGAAGAGCTGGTAATCTACCTTCATGTTTTCCGAAACCTAGTTGCCGAAGAGAAGTCTCAACTACGGCAGCATGTTGCACTGGGAACTCTGATCGAGAACACCGAGCGTTGGTGTCGAGATCGTGAATCTCCACAATTGGTCCTGCCTCTTTCGGCAAGACAGCCGGGAGCCAACCCTTTTCGAAGAAGCCTTCACGTTCTGCCTCCTGCATATCTTCGAAACGTTCCGAGACCCTCAAACAGGAAAGGCTAGCGCAGACCACAGCTAAGACGGCGAGAGTGGCCCCGAAGTGCCTGACC
>JAJCXO010000198.1 GCA_029263395.1 Acidobacteriota bacterium
TCCGGTAGCCCAGGGTGTCAACCCTGGGATCGGGGCTGGGAATCCTTCACCGAAACATTCCAACCATCCAGCTCCACCACCGGCCGCGCTCCCGCCAAATCTTCAACCCGGTAGCGCGCCTCGATCTCCCGCGACTCTCCCGGCAGCAGCGGAAAGTAGTTGTCCTCCCACAAGATCGGCAAAATCTCCTTGCCGTCCTCCCCACCGATCAGTCGCAAATGCACCGCAAACGCCAGATGTGACGACGGGTTTTCAACAGTCACACGACTTACCCCTTCGTCTCCTTGAACCTCATGCGCCACGGTCATCGCCAACTCCACCGACGGCAAAGTCGCCAGCCCGGTAAGATCGGCGTGGATTTTCACCGGAGTGAGGTAGTAGGTCGAAGCGTTCCAATCCAGCACATCTTCTTGGGTCGACAAGACATAGAAGTTGCGGCTCAGGTGGGCTCCGCGGGCATCCTTCAACCTCAAGTTGAGAAAGTAGGTGGTGGACAACCCCGTAATCTCAGGGATCTCGAAGACTCGCGATACACCGTCCCTTGGGATATCGATCGTCAGCTGCTTGGCAAACCGTTGGTGCATCTCCACATCGAAAAGCTCGGCACTGACTTCGACCTCATCGAACGGACGATCGAAGCCGTTGACGACCACAATCGACCGATCGTCGTAGGAGTACTGCACATGGATGGGCTCGAGGGCTTTCTTGGCGCCGAAGTAGGCACCGCCAGGACGCAAATAGACATCGTAGAGATGCCAGATCATTGACGGCCAGGCGTCGTTGAGCATCCACTGAATGACGCCGGTTGCGGTGTACTTGTTGCGGGCATAAGCCTCGAACATCGCTCGCAGTCCGTCGTAGGCCATCAGCTGCGATTTGAAGGCGTAGTCGGCGACACCGGTGGGGGCGCCGTAACGTGCAGTCAAAGCGTCGTTGAAGAGGTCCAGATTGTCGAATCGGCCAGTACCGGCATGGAACAGCCACTGTTCGTCGATCGGCCACAGGCTCGACGCCGGCAACATCTCGCGCAGACTTTCGAGGGGCGGCACGACCGGGCCGGGTCCAACTTCGGTCGCGAACCCCCAGGCGCCGCCATGTTTGCCGCCATCGGTCAGCCAATACGACGGCGGGATCCACTCGTAAGGCCCATTCATTTTGACCCCGGACGGCCCACTGTGCTCGGCAGGCGTGGCGCTGGCGCTCGACAACACAGGGTTCGGCCAACGCAACTCGTCCAAGACTTCGAGATAGCCCTGTTCAACTCTAGCTGGTGGCGGTATGTCGCTGGCATTGAGCCACACCAACAAGCTGGGGTGCTGCCTCAGGCGCAGAATCTGACTACGCAGCGACTCCATCGCAATGTCGTAGTCCTCATCGCTCCAGTTTTTCCAACGCTCCCAATGGGAGCAACAGCACCAGCCGGCCATTACCAGAATGCCGTATTCGTCGGCTAGCTGGAAGAACGACTCCGGCTCCATCTTGCCTTCCAGACGGATCGTATTCAAGCCCATGTCTCGCACATAGGCCAGCTCACTGGCCATGCGCTCGGGCGAAAAGCGCAACATCATGTCCGGGGTCCAGCCGGCGCCACGGATCAACACCGGCCGACCGTTGACGCGGAACAATCGGTGGCCTTCGTCGGTCAGCTCGGAGGTGATCTCGCGGATGCCGAAGCGGGTATGGGTACGGTCGGATACCACTCCCTCGATCTCAAACGAAAAGTCCAGATCGTGGAGGTTCTGTGGCCCCATATGGATCGGCCACCACAGCTCGGGGTTGTGCACAACCAGCTGCGGGTGACGATCGGGTCTCAACACGACGGTACGTTCTTCTTCCGGTTGCAGGGCCACGGCCTCGCTGATCTGGACATCACCGACGCGAGCATTCAGCTGGCCCCGCTGCAGTCGATCCGTCGTGTTGCGCAGCTCGACGCTGACCGTCAGACGAGCCACCGGTAGCTCCAGATCCGTCACAACGTGAGGATGTTGCAAGGTGACCGGACCGCTGGTGGTCAGGTAAACATCTCGCCAGATACCCATCGCCTTGTCCGGCGCCATCGGATTCCAGTCCACCCAAGTGATCGCCAGATCGTCAACCCCGGGTGGAAAAATCTCGACCGCCAGGGCATTCATACCCTTGGCGCGAAGATGTTCAGTAACGTCGAATTGGTAGAGCCGATAAGCGCCGGCAACCTCGTCACGGGAAGCTAGACGCGTGCCGTTGAGCCAGATGTTGGCGCGATAGTTGATACCGTCGAAGTGCAACACGGTCGCTTCGCCGGACCTGGGAAACGACCCAGCAACCGGCGTAGCGAACTCGGTGCGGAACCACCAGGAGGAACGAAACGGACTGCCCTCGGGCATCGGAAGCTTGGAGAAGATTTTCCCGATCGGATAGTCCGCGCCAGGGAGAGTGCGCAGATTCATTCCGAAGTAGGGATCGGGATACGTACCGTCCGCCACCAAAGCTGCCACCACCGTCGACGGTATGGTGGCAGGGTGCCACCCGTCGGTCGGGAATCCCGGCTGAGACAGCTCGACGCCAGGGACCTCAACGCCAGAGACCTCAACGCCAGAGACCTCAACCCCAGTGACCTTACCGTCGACTGCTTTGAGGCGTGCTGACGACTGGATCGTCCAGCCATCGTCGAGGTCTAGACGGTCCGTCCGTGGCTTGGGCTCAGCCGCCGCGATCATGGGTGTGACGAGCCACGTGCAAAGCACCAGGGAAACACGGCTTGGTCTCCTCATGCGAAGAACAAGTAACACACCAAGATGGCTGCAACGACGCCCGCGACGTCGGCGGCCAAGCCGCAGGTCACGGCATGGCGTGTGCGGCGAATGCCGACCGAGCCAAAGTACACCGCCAACACGTAGAAGGTCGTCTCGGTGGATCCCTGGATGGTGCTCACCAATCGCCCGGCAAACGAATCGGGACCGTGAGCCTCCATCGTCTCGAGCATCAGCCCACGAGCACCGCTGCCGGACAACGGTCGCATCACGGCGGTGGGTAAACCGTCGACCCAGCGGGCGTCGATCCCGAGACGCTCGACGCCCCAGCGCACCGCATCGAGTAAGAAGTCCAACGAGCCGCTGGCTCGAAAGACACCGATCGCCACCAACATCGCGACCAGGTAGGGAATGATGCCAATCGCAACCTGGAAGCCTTCTTTGGCACCCTCTACGAAGGTCTCGTAGATTGGTTGACCACGTCGCGCTGCAAGTCCCAGGAAGCTGATGATCACCGAAAAGATGATGAAGTTCGACAGCACCGACGCCTGCATCTCCATCACCTCCCGCTCGAGGCGCGAGAAGTACACCACCAAGCCGCCGACCACTGCGGTCATCCCACCGAGATAGGCCACCACTACAGGGTCGCGCAGCCGAATCTTCTGGAAAGCCGAAACCGCCAGCAGTCCGATCAGCGTGCTGCAAAACGTCGCGATCAACAACGGGATGAAGACATCGGTCGGATCCGCCGCCCCAAGCTGCGCCCGGTAGACGAAAATTGTCGTAGGAATCAGCGTCACGGCCGAGGTGTTGACCACCAGGAAAAGAATCTGGTCGTCACTAGCGGTGTCTGGATTCGGGTTGAGTGACTGCAACTCCTTCATCGCCTTGAGGCCAAGCGGGGTCGCAGCGTTGTCGAGTCCCAGCATGTTGGCAGCCATGTTCATCACCATCGCGCCCATCGCTGGATGGCCCTCTGGGATGCCTGGGAAAAGACGCCGTAACAAGGGGCCAAAGGCGCGGGTCAAGAGATCCACCGCGCCACCTTTTTCGCCCAGGCGCATGACGCCGAGCCACAGGCACATCACACCGGTGAGGCCAATCGAAATCTCGAAGCCGGTTTCGGCCATATCGAAGGCGGCTTTCACCATGGCTGCCCAAACCTCGTGTTCGCCGCGCAACACCCAACGTCCCAGCCCAACCGCAAACGCGACGAAGAAGAAGCCACCCCAGATCTTGTTCAACATGCCGGCACTGCACCTTCGTCAGTTAGCGCTTTCGTCCGTTAGCGTCTCAGGACGGCGAGCGCATTCATGGCTTGGATCGCGGCGCCATAAGCAAGGCAGTTTTCGTCCGCATCGAACAACTCATGGTGTACCGAATGCACGATCCCCGCCTCTTGATTGCGCACGCCGAGGGAAAAGAATGCTCCAGGAACTTGCGAGAGGTAGTAGGCGAAGTCCTCGACGCCCATGTTGGGGGTCGCTTTGACGAAGACGTTCTCCTCCCCCACCAACCGTGTCGCGTTGCGTTGCACTAGGTCCACCGAGTTGTCGTCATTGATCAGCGGATCGTAACCGGGCTCGATGTTGACGTCTGCTTCTCCGCCAAAGGCTCGCGCAACCCCTTCCGCTGTCTCCCGCAGCCGTCGCAACACCAGGGTCCGGATGTCGGGATCCAAACACCGTACGGTGCCAACAAGCTCTACCTGGTTAGCGACGATGTTGCCGGCCGAGCCTCCATGGATCGTGCCGAAACTGACGACCGCACATTCTCGTGCGTCAACATTGCGGCTGACTACGGTCTGTAGGGCGGAGATCACCTGTGCTGCGACGACGATGGCATCAACGGTTCCGGCAGGATACGCGCCGTGCCCTGAGCGGCCGTGAATCACCAACGTAATGGTGTCCGAGGATGCGTTGCGTTGCCCGTAACGCACTTCAAATTGGCCAACATCGAGCCCGGGTTCGACGTGCAAGCCGAAGATCGCCTCAACCGGTGGATTTTCCAGTGCCCCAGCCGCAATCAACAACTGGGCACCGCCGACGGTTTCTTCCGCTGGCTGAAACAGCAGTTTGACGGTCCCCGGCAACTCCTCCCCCATCCCGGCGAGTAGGCGGGCCGCACCCAACAAGCACGAGCAGTGCACATCGTGGCCGCATGCATGCATCTTGCCGGGAACCTGCGAACGATAAGGGACGTCTTTGGCGTCATGAATCGGCAATCCGTCCATGTCGGCCCGTAATGCCACAACCCGATCGCCGCGCCCTTTCAGGGTGCCGAGGATACCGGTACCGCCAAGCCCGTCGACATGCTCGATGCCAAGACCGTCGAGCAAGGTCTGGATGCGCCCACTCGTGCGATACTCCTCGAGGCCAAGCTCGGGATGTTGGTGGAGATCGCGTCGGATCTCGATCATCCATGGCAAGATCTCGCGAGCGGCGGCCAAGATCGCAGCGTCGCTGGAAAGATCGAATCGGGCGTTGGACGAAGCCATAAAATCCTCTCTTGGAGTTGAATGAACGGACCGTAACACGATGTGCACGAGGAACGAAATCGTTGAACCGTCACCATAATCCACCACGCCAGGATGCCAAGCAGGGCTCAAATTGGAGCAGTCTTTCGACCGAGGGCCGCCTGAGCGCAAGCCGCAGCCTCGATGGGATGTCGACCGAGCAGACCGTTGAGCTGTTGTTGACTGAGGACCGTCGCGGCTTGGAGGCTGCGCTCCGTCAACGACAGTCAATCGCCGAAGCCGCGGATCGGGTCGCCGACACCCTCGAGGCGGGTCATGATGTAGTTTTCATCGGCGCTGGCACCAGCGGTCGACTCGGAGTGTTGGAAGCAGCCGAATGCCCACCAACCTTCGGTACCGATCCACAACGGTTACGGGCGGCGATTGCTGGCGGTCCCGAGGCAGTTTTCTGCGCTCGCGAAGGCTCGGAGGACCGCGCCGAGGACGGTCGTGAAGTTGCGCGGGGGCTCTGCGCGGGCGATCTCTTGATCGGTCTATCCGCCAGCTCGGTGACACCCTATGTGCGGGGGGCGCTGGCTGAGGCTGGCCATCACGACGTTGCGACGATCTTGTTGACTTGCGCCACGGCCGAAGGTCTGGACGGTGAAGCCGACTTGGTTGTGGCGCTCGCCACGGGACCGGAAGTGCTCACCGGGTCGACCCGGCTCAAAGCCGGCTCCGCCACCAAGGCAGCCTTGAACGCCATCACCACCGCCGCCATGGTGCGACTCGGTAAAGTCTTCGACAACCTTATGGTCGACCTGCGCCCGGGCTCGGCCAAACTCGTCGATCGCGCCCTCCGGATCGTCGAGATCGCAGGCCAAATCTCGCGGACGGAGGCCGAGAAGCTTTATCGAGACTCCGACGGTGAGGTCAAGACCGCTATCGTCATGGCACGGTGCAAAACGACTGTGTCCGAGGCTCGGCAGCGTCTCGCCGACTCGGGTGGGCACGTGCGCGCAGCGCTCGAAGCTAGCTAGATTGCATCCAGAAACCCGTCTCTCGCCTCCCTGAGAGCCCTCTGTGGAGCGAGCACGCAGCGAGTATGTATGAGCAAGAAAACAACTCTTAGCTCTCCAAACTATTGTAACCAATAGTGTTGCCAGACAGTAGGGCACCGAGGCGAGTTACGCAGCTGCGCGCGCAGTCCACAGGGGGCGACCGGACAACCCACGTTCTTGGATGAATCTAGCTAAACGTCGCACCTGATCTTGGAGCCGATCCTCTAGCGCAAGGCTCTGTAATCTTGACGCCCACCGCCGGGTCGACTACCTTGAATGGCATGCCTGACGCACACCAAAAGACTGCCATCGTTCTCACCAACGGACTGTTCGACACCGTCTTCGCCAAGACCACCCATGGTCTGGTCAGAGGCCCCAGTCGTTACCGGATCTTGGGCGTCATCGACGCCGAACATGCCGGGAAAGATGCCGGGCACTTACTCGACGGACAACACCGCGATATTCCCATCTTCGCCGACGTCAGCAGTCTGCTGGCAGCCAGCGAGACCCGACCCGATGTCTGTGTGGTTGGCGTCGCCACGATCGGAGGCGTGTTGCCGCCAGCGATCTATGATGCCTTGGTCGAAGCGGCAAACCACGGCATGTCACTGGTCAACGGGTTGCACCGGCTGCTCAACGACGATCCTGAGCTGCGACGCATCACCGAAGCCCATGGCAGCCAAATCATCGACATCCGGAAGCCGAAACCAACCTGCGAGCTGACTTTCTGGTCCGGCGAAGTCCTCGCACAGCCAGCACTCAGGATCCCAGTGATCGGTACCGACTGCGCGATCGGCAAGCGCACGACCACGGCCCAATTACGCAAAGCTTGTCACGAATCAGGGATCAAGGCCGAGATGGTCTTCACCGGCCAAACCGGCTGGTTACAAGGCTTCGACCATGGGTTTATCTTCGACGCCACACCCAACGATTTTGTGTCGGGCGAACTCGAACGAGCCATCTTGGAATGCCAGCGCGCTACCGATCCCGACGTCATCCTGATTGAGGGGCAGGCGGCACTGCGGAACCCCTCTGGACCGTGTGGCTCCGAACTGCTGATTTCGGGCGCCGCTTCCGGTGTGATTCTGCAACATGCCCCGGGGCGCAAATACTTCGAGGACTACGATGAGCTTGGCCTGGAGATTCCGCCCATAGCGGAAGAGATCGAGCTCATCCGCCTGTTGGGCTCAGAGGTCTGGGCGGTCACTCTCAATGACCATGAGATGGAAGACTCGAGCCTCGAGGCGACCCGAGCCGATTTGGAAGCCGAGCTCGGTATTCCAGTGTTGCACCCTCTCAAAGGCGGTATGCCTCAACTGGTCGATATCGTGCGAGAGCAACTCGGCAAACGCCGCGGAGCGGAAACGACATCATGAAGATCCAACACATCGAGACCAGCCGTCGTGATGTCGAGCTATCTCGTCCTTACACCATTGCAACCCGCACTATTACTGCCGTCGAGCTGATGTTCTTGCGCGTCGTCACCGACGACGGCCGGGTGGGTCTCGGCTCAGCGTCACCGGCCGAGAATGTCACCGGTGAGTCGGCGGCGGCTTGCTGGCAGGCTCTCGAAGAAGGTCAACTGGACTGGCTGCTCGGCCGGGATCCCCGGCATCTCGGGGCGCTCTGTCGGCAGGCCAAACGTAGCCTGCGATCGACCCCGGCGGCCCGAGCCGCGGTCGACATGGCGCTTTACGACCTCTTTGCACAAATCGTCGGCGTACCGCTGGTGGACATCCTCGGCCGCTGTCATGACGCTCTACCAACCTCGATCACTCTCGGCATTCAGTCGAGTGAAGACGCGCTGGCCGAGACGGAAGAGTACCTCGGACGTGGCTTCAGGTGCCTGAAAGTCAAAGTTGGGCTCGATCTCGAAGCCGACATCGAACGCCTCAGCAAACTGCGGGAGTTCGTCGGGCCGGACGTTCTGATCCGGGTGGATGCCAACCAGGGTTATGACGCTGCCGACACTCGTCGATTTTACGATTGCACGTCCTCACTCGCGCTCGAGCTCATCGAACAACCCCTACCAGCCAAGGCGGTTGCTGCCATGCGCACCTTGCCACAGAACCTACGCCAAGTCATCGCCGCGGATGAGAGTCTGATCTCAGAGGAAGATGCTGCTGGGCTCGTCCAAGCGCCAGCCGCTTGCGGCATTTTCAATATCAAGCTGATGAAGTGTGGCGGCATCAGCTCGGCGCTCGGTATTTCCCAGATCGCAGAGGCTGCCGGAGTTGAGCTGATGTGGGGATGCAACGACGAAAGCGCCATCTCGATCGCGGCTGCGCTGCACGCGGCTTATGCTTGCCCGACCACTCGTTTCATCGACCTCGACGGTAGCTTCGACCTCGCTCGGGATCCAGCCCAAGGGGGCTTCATCCTCGAGCAAGGCACCTTGCGAATCCCAGACGCTCCGGGACTCGGCATCCACACCTTCGAGCTTCCACAACCCTGAGACTTGTTGATGATCAAGCTCCATCTCGTGCCAGTACAAGGCGACCCCTTCGACCATCCCTTGGAGGAAGACTCGCTGGTATTGGGGCGAGCCTCGAGCGCCGACCTGGTGCTCGAAGATCGCTTCCTGTCGCGCCACCACTCTCGGATCTACCGCGAAGGCGACCAGGTCTTGATCGAAGACCTCGGATCGAGAAACGGTACCCTGCTCAATGGGCACCCCGTCGCCGTACCGACGCCACTGCACCCAGGTGACGTGGTCAAAATTTCGGGCAGCGTCATCTCGGTGTTGGCGGCGAGTGGTCACGCACAGCGGGTCCCCAGCGGCGACCTGGGGTTCGGTGAGCATACGATCTTCCGCAGCGCCTCGGGACTATTGGCAAGCGCACAGGGCAGTGCCGTCTCCGGCGAAGACGAGTTGAGGCGATATGCCGAGCGTCTCAACTTGGTCAACGAAGTCCATCGCGCTCTCGGTCAATCCATGGAACTCGACGAGCTCTTGGAGCTCATTCTCGAGCGGGTGTTCGACCACCTTGGTCCCGAGCAAGGAGCGATCTACCTGCGGCAGGACGACGGCGAGCTCGAACGGGCTGCCCACCGGGCGGTATCAGGTATTGGGGGGGGGCCAGCTTTCTACTCTCGGAGCCTGGTCCACGAAGTGACCGAAAAAGGAGTTGCGGCGTTGGTGTTCGACGTCGAGAACGACGAGCGGTTTGCGGCGGCTCAGAGCATCCTGGCAACAGGCATCCGCTCGCTCATCGCAGCCCCGCTGCTCGACGACAAAGGGACCCTCGGCATGATTGTCCTGAGCTCCCGTGCAGGCGTCCGCCAGTTCTCAGAAGACGATATGGAGCTGCTGGTTTCGCTCGCCTCGATAGCGGCCCTGCGCCTGCGCAACGTCGCGCTGTTGGAAGAGGCGGCGGAACGCAAGCGCCTCGAAAAAGAGCTGGCTCTGGGTCGCCGCATCCAAGTTGCACTGCTCCCCGACAAGCTTCCGAACATTCCAGGTTACGCTTTGCACGCTGGCAACATCCCGTCACGCGGCGTGTCCGGCGACTACTACCAGGTCTTGGAACGAGCAGAAGGCCGCGAGTGCGTGCTGATGGTGGCGGATGTTTCCGGCAAAGGTATTGCTGCTTCGCTGCTGACTGCCTCGCTGGAGGCTTTGTCCGCGGTACCGATCGAGGATGGACTGCCCCCCGAACAGATCTGCGAACGGCTCTCGGGGCTTCTATTCCATCGCACACCGCCGGAGAAATACGCCACCGCGTTCCTCGGAATCCTCGAGCCCGAAACCGGCGCCCTGCGCTACACCAACGCTGGGCACAATCCAGGTCTGGTGGTCCGAGCGACCGGTGAAACCGAAGTTCTCGGTCCGACGGGTACTCCTATCGGCCTTATCCCTGACATCCCCTATGATGCTGGCACGACCTCTCTCGAGCCTGGTGACATCCTCTTGCTTTACACCGATGGCATCACCGAACCCACGGATCCAGACGACGAAGAGTACGGATTGGACAGACTGACGACCGTCTGCGTCCGCCATCGCGATGCTGAGTTGCCAGCACTGGCAGTAGCCATCGGCAACGATCTTGAGGACTTCGTGCGCGGCGAGCCCTTCCCGGACGATAGGACCCTGGTCATCGTTCGACGCTTAGTGGACTAAGCCTCTATTTCCCGGATTTGATTGGGACCTGGGCCTGCCGCTGGCCGGGCCGTGAGGCCTTGCCATGCATTTGTCCAGTAGTCAGCCGAGAATCCCCATCCTGATCCTGCTGCTATCTCATATAATCAATTTTACCTGTCAGCAGGTACCTACAATAGCGCCTCCGGCAAGAGCTTCATGGCAACTTTCACATATGTATCAATGCCACATTGCAAACTCGAACCATGAGTTCGACGTGTAATCATCGAATTATAACAATAAGCATTGATTGTCGATTGGGCACCGTCATCCAACTGAACTCCGTCTTCCAACTAAGCACCGCCAGACCAGTAAACAGTATCGGCAGACCGTCAACCTTCCAGGACCGTAAGCAACGCTGACCTTCAAGAACAGCGAGCAACACCACCCCATGCTGCGCAGGAGCCTCCTAACATGACGACGTCCGAAAAAATCAGACTGTTTGTCATCATCATTCTGATCGTCGTCTACATCGCCCGAAGATTCGGCTGGTTCGAGAAGCTTCGGGAAACACGCCAGCGGAAACAACAAGCAGAGGCCAAGCAACAAATGTTGGCATCGAGAAAGGACCGTCGCCAACAAGCCCGTCAACTACAGGCTACCCAGAAAGTACAGACGGCGGAAATCTTGCGCCGCGGCCTCGGACAACTGCACCAGAAAACGATCCAAGCAGCCGGGCAAGAGGTATGGTACCTGGATAGCGGTCCCCAACCCGAAGCACCAACGGTCGTGTTGTTGCATGGCTTCGCAGGAGACAAAGAGAATTGGAACGAGTTGGGCAACCTGCTTGTGGACCAAGGCTACCGAGTCATCGCACCCGATCTTCCAGGGTTCGGCCAGAACGCGAAGAATCCAGACCTCACACACGACATCACGAGCCAAACCAAGCGAGTGCGAGCTTTCATTCAGCAACTGAAGCTCCAAGATTACCACCTGATAGGACATTCGATTGGCGGCAGCATCGCTGCTGCAATCACCTATGCAGCATCAGGAGACGTTAATAGCCTCACGATGATCGAGCCGTTTGGGATCCATTTGCCCTACCAGAGCGAACTCGACAAGCTGCTAGAGCAGGATCGCAATCCGATGGTGATAGCCAACCCAGCTGCGTACAACAACTTGTTGGGTTTTGTTTACCACGAACCCGTCGAGATACCAGCGTCCCTCAAAAAGCGACGAGCCGAGCAGGCCGCAGACCATCGAGTGTTCTATCTGAAGATGTGGAAGGAAGTCCGAGAAGGCGAACGGGCCAATCTCCTAGACCTGCTACTACCCGAGATCAAAATCAAGACGCTCATCATTCAAGGTGCGGAAAGCAAGGTGATCCATCCCGCGACGCCGGATGTCGCACGATCGATGATGCAAGGCGCCGAAGTTGCTGTCATTCCGGAGTGTGGCCACTTCCCAATGATCGAAAAGACCCAAGCAACCGCCGAGCATCTATTGTCATTCTTACCCAAGCCTGTGGATAGCTCAATGTCGCAGCCTTGATGACACAGAGGAAGTTGCCAATAGCTCGAACGGGTCTAGGATGTATGCGCCGAGCATGGTATAGTCTATCCGCAGAATAGCCTTCGACTCGTCGTGCAAATTTGTGCGGCTCACGTAGATTTTCGGCGGCATTCGAAATAGCCGAGGGATCAGAGGCATGTCGAATCAAGATCAAGGGAGTCGAGTGATGCTCGATCGTAATCGTCAGAGGGGCTTTTCCATTATCGAGCTGGTGCTGGTCGTTGCGATCATTGGTCTCATCGCCTCGATCCTCATTCCCAACTTGATCGACGCTGTCCACAAAGCCAAACAGAGACGTACGATGGGCGAACTGCGCCTCGTCGGCACGGCTTGGATGAATTGGTTTACGGACCAAAATGGCGCCGCATCCGCGGGCGCTAATCAAACGTACAA
>JAJCXO010000199.1 GCA_029263395.1 Acidobacteriota bacterium
GTTCTGCGAATCGCAACTCGGTTGTGTGAAGTTCACATGGTCGTTCTGCGAATCGCAACTCGGTTGTGTGAAGTTCACATGGTCGTTCTGCGAATCGCAACTCGGTTGTGTGAAGTTCACAGAAGCGTTCTAGGGTTCCTAACTCGTGTGTGTGAAGTTCACAGAGGCGTTCTAGGATTCCTAACTCGGTTGTGTGAAGTTCACGCGCTCGTTCTAAGATTCCTAAATCAGGCCTGTAGAGTTCACAGGATTGGTCTAGGATTTCTAGCTCGGGCCTGTAGAGTTCGAATAACCGTCCGAATCACTGCTTCGTACCTTCTCGCTACCTGCTGATGGTTTGACATCCTATGGCTCCTAGACAGACGTTCATCCTGAGCTACTCCGGCGAGCTCAGTGTCAAGGCCAAGGGGACGCGCAACCGTTTCGCCGAGCGGCTGGTGAAGAATTTGGCGGATGCTCTGAAGAGTGCGGAGATTCCCCACGAGATCCGCCGTACCTGGTCGCGGATCTACGTCGAGTCACCGTCACAACGAGTGGCCGAGGTTGCAGCGCGGGTGTTCGGGGTGCGGTCGGTTGCGGTGACTGAACGGCGGCCGTGGGAAAGCCTGGAAGATCTGCTGCGCGACGGTGAGGAGATCTTCACGCCAGCGGTTGCCGGCAAAACCTTTGCGGTCCGGGTGCGGCGTGGCGGACGCAGCCAGAAGCAACCTTTCAAGTCGCCGGACGTCGAACGTCAACTCGGGTCACGGCTGGCTCCCGGCGCGGCGGGGGTCGATTTGAAAACTCCTCAGGTGGTGGCACGGATCGAGCTGCGGCGCGACCAGGCCTACTACTCTAGCGAGGGTGCCTCGGCAGAGGGCGGTTTGCCTTTAGGTACCGAGGGAAGGGCCTTGGCTCTGATCTCCGGTGGATTCGACTCAGCGGTGGCGGCCTGGCTGCTGTCGCGTCGCGGTGTCATGCTCGACTACCTGTTCTGTAGCCTCAGTGGCGATAGCCATCGTGACGCGGTACTCGAAGTGGTCAAAGTGCTGGCGGACAACTGGAGCTACGGCACGCGTCCGAGGCTCCACATGATCGACTTCCGGCCGATCGTGGCCGAGCTCAAACAGCATTGCCCGTCGCCGCTCTGGCAGGTTCTGCTCAAGCGTCAGATGTTTCGGGCAGCGGATGCCTTGGCGCGGATCAGCCGGGCTTCGGCGATTGTTACCGGCGAGGCCGTCGGCCAGGTTTCGTCGCAGACACTGCAGAACCTAGCGGTGATCTCGACGGTGACCGAACTTCCGATCTTGCGACCTTTGGCGACCGCGGACAAAGACGAGATCGTCACATGGTCGCGGCGGATCGGCACCCACGATCTTTCAGCACGCATCCCAGAGGACTGTATGTTGGTGCCGCGCAAGCCCGAGACCCATGCCAAGCCACAGAAAGTCGACCGTGCCGAGGTGGGCCTGGATCCTCAGCTGTTGGATGAGCTGATCGAATCGCGAGCGGTGTTTGATCTCCGAGCGCTCGACCTCGGCAAGCTGTCGGCCCCCGATCTCGAAACCGAGACGATTCCCGAAGGTGCTGTGGTGCTAGATTTGAGGACCTCGATGGCGTTCAAATCCTGGCACGTCCCGGGTGCGCTGTGGCTCGGCTTCGCCAATGCGTTGGCGGCGTATCAGTCGTTCGATCGAGACGTCGACTACGTCTTGGTTTGTGAAGTTGGCCTCAAGAGCGCTCACCTGGCCGCCGTCATGCACGAAGCCGGTTTTCGCGCGTTTCATTTTCGCGGTGGGTTCGCCAACGTGCGACGCTTCGTCGAGGGCGGCGACCCAGCCTTGCGATTCTTGACGTCGCCGGTTCTGTTGAACGACTGAAGTTGTCAAAGATCGGGATGATCACGATCGTCGTCGACGCGGGCGCTTCTCCGGTTGTGCGGTCAGTGGATCCTCGGGCCAGGCGTGTTTCGGATACCGACCCTTGAGCTCTTTGCGCACCACTGGATAGGTGTTGCGCCAGAAGCTCGGTAGATCGTCCGTGACTTGTTGTGGCCGCATGTTGGGGGCTAGGAGGTGAAGCAACACCGGCACGCGGCCACCTGCAACAGACGGTGTCTCCCGCAGACCAAAAAGCTCTTGAATCCGTACCGCCAAGACCGGTGCTTTGCCGGCCTCGTAGGCTAGGCGGATCCGGTTGCCGGTTGGCACCTCGATCCGTTCAGGGGCCATCTGGTCCAGGGTGCGACGTTGTTCGAAGCTAAGAGAGCCAGCGAGCACATCGAGAAGGGGCGCTCGGCGCAGCTCGGCGAAGGAGCGTTTGCCGGCGACGAGCAGGGGTAGCTGGCGCTCGAGATCGCTGCGGTCGAAGCTCGGTATGTCGAGGTCGGGGCGCCATTGTGCGAGGCTGCGGGACCGTGCCAGGAACGAGGCGACCCCGGGTTCGTCTAGTTGCAGCGCCTGCTCGGGTTGTTCGAGAGCGGCGGCAATCAACAGCCGCTCGACCTCGTCAGTGCCACCCGGGTTATCCCTTGGGTCGGCATCTTCCTCACTCAACACCAGGTCTCGATAACGGACGCGCCGTCGGCCGGCAACTTTCTCCCGTTCGCCGTCGAACACCGCTTCGATGGTGGTCGTTACCTGGTCGGACGGCAGCCAGTCGATCTCGATCGACGAGGCCCGTCGCACCAGCGCTTCCTGTCGCCGGGAGTCCAAGTCGAGGCAAAGGAAGAACTCGGCGTCGACGCAGCTCGCCTCCGACAACAAGATACCCCGGCCGCCGACCATGACCCCTCGTCGCTGGTTGGGTCCGCGGCGTTTGGCGACCCGGTCGGGGTAGGCATCGAGTAGCGCCCGGCGTAGCAAAATACCCTTGGTCGCGGTGTCATTGGACTGCTGATGTGCGGTTGTCTTTGGCTCGACGGTAGGTAGATTCCGCGCCATTTTTGCCAACTGTTCTGCAACCCGCAGCACATGGCGGGCACGCCCTGACTGGACCGGGCCGATGGCAGTTTCGGCGTAACCTGACACCTCGAGAGTCTCAACCGCTTCCAGGCGATCGAGCACGTCACAGGGGCCGGACATATGCGCAACCGGTGGTGAGCCGGCATGGACTTGGACGATGTCGCGTTCAGAGAGCAGTGCCGCCGCCAAGGCGGCCTGGCGGGTGGCCTGGTGTTGATGCCCTGCAATCAACAGCCGCGCCAGTCGGGGGTGGATTGGAAGACGGGCCATCGCTCGGCCGAGATCGTTTGGTCCCCGTGCGTTAGGTCCCCGCATGTCGATCGCGCCGAGATCGACCAACAGTTGATGGGCTTGCTCGAGGCTGGTCGGGTCCGGTGCCTCGAACCACGCAAAGGCTTGCAGATTACTCTCTCCCCAGGCCAGCAGCTGCAACGCCGTTGCGGCGAGATCCACCCGACGGATTTCGGGGGTTGTTCGCGGTGCCAGACTAAGTTGGTCATGTTCGGTCCACAGCCGCAGACAAGACCCGGGTCCAAGTCGCCCGGCGCGACCTGTACGTTGTTCGGCGGACGCCTGACTGATGCGTCCGAGTTGCAATCGGTCGAGACCGCTGGCCGGGTCGAAGCGCATTTCTCGCACGAGTCCGCTGTCGATGACGCCGGTGATGCCTTCGATAGTGATCGACGTTTCAGCGACATTGGTGGCCAACACCACCTTGCGTTGGCTGCCGGGGCGCAGCACGGCATCCTGCTGTTCGGCTGGCAGGTCGCCATAAAGGGGCAAAACACGGATCTCGGCCTGTGCTGCAGGCTGGCCCAACAAGGTTGCAGTGCGACGAATCTCCCCGACACCAGGCAAGAAAGCGAGGATGTCGCCGTCGGTTTCGGTCAGCATCCGGCTTACCGCCGCTGCCATCACTGCTGGGATGGGTCGGTCGTCCGATTGTTCGAGATACCGAACCGTCACCGGGTGAAGTCGACCCAGGCTCTCTACCACCGGGCAGCCGCCTAGAAAGGTTGCGATCGGCTGCGGATCGAGCGTCGCGGACATCACCACGATGCCGAGGTCGTTGCGGGCCTCTGCCTGAACTCGGCGTGTCATGGCGAGGGCGAGGTCGGATTGCAGATTGCGTTCGTGGAATTCGTCAAAGACGACGATGCCGACACCTTCCAAGAAGGGATCACGTTGCAGCATCGCCAGCAAGACGCCTTCGGTGACCACCAAGATGCGGGTTTCGGCGCTGGTTCGGCGATCGAACCGCACTTGGTAGCCAATCTCGCCGCCGACCCTCCCGCCGTGTTCCTGCGCCATCCGTCGAGCCGCGGTGCGGGCGGCGATACGCCGGGGCTCGAGCATGACGAGTTGGCGCCCGCCAGCGAGTCGACGCCCGCCGTCAGCTGCGAGCAGAGCGGGCGGTACCCGGGTCGTTTTGCCGGCACCGGTGGGCGCCCGCAGTACGGCCGCTGCCTTGCTGGATAGAGCGTCGATAAGTTGCGGTAGTACGCTGTCTATCGGCAGTATCGGCAACATCGTAATTTATGGGCTCGAGCGGTCAGAACATCCTGATCGGTGCGTGCTGTTATGCGCCCGCTGAGGTGCTGCTAGGGACCGTGCTGCTGGGGACCGTGCCGCTGGGGACCGTGCTGCCAGTGCGTGCGTCCTCTGAAGAGGACGCTAGAGCGCGTTCGATGGTTGGGTCGGGATTTGCGCTCAGCCTGCCGCGGAAAATCCGTTCACCGTCACGGAACACCAACAACATGGGTAACGTCGTTACCGCATGGTGTTTCGAGAATTTCCCACTACGATCAAAATACACCGGGGTGGTGAGCCGTTTGCCGGCCAGAAAGTCCTCGATCTGCTCCGGGCTTTCTTGGAACACGACGGAACCGACAGCAGCTTGATCTGACCAAGTTTCTGCCAATCGGTGGAGCCGCGATACGACATCGCGACACCGTGGCGACCACGATGCCCACACCACAAGCAACGTAACACCTTGCTCGAGGCTGCTGGCCTCTAGTCGTTGTCCGTCCAAGCCCTCGAGCGGTAACGAATCACCGACCATGGCCGGAATCGGATCCGTCAGCATGGCCACTAGGAGCACAAAAACCCCTAGGAGTCCTCTGGCCGGATAACGATCTGGCATGGTCTTCTCTTGCAGACGGCTTCGGCTTCTGAAGACGGCTTCCCTCTTCGAAGATGGCGTCGCCACCGTCGAATTTGGCCGGGATCCAGGGATTAAAGCAGGTCGCGGCGGCGGTGCGGAAAGCCAGCGAGAATCTTGGAACGCAGCCCGCTTGGAGCCGGGCGGCGGATCGTGGGTTGACGGACGAGGCCCAGAAAGAAGCGAGCGTAGCGCTCTTCCGCCGCACAATGCGGACAGTCTGAAACGTGGCGGCGGTAGCTCACCAGCAATTCGCCACCCAACTCGTTGTCAGCGAACAGGAAGATCAATTCTTCCGTCACTTGTCTACACTTCATCGAGATCCTCCGACAGCTCGGGGTCGTCTCTGGCGGTAGAGCCCGAGGCCGAGCATGTCAAGTGTCGGGTCTCTTCTTTCAACCGAGAAGAGGTCGATGTTTATTCCTGGCCACATGAATTCGGAAGATTTGTCGCGTCGAGGGCGCAAAGAGTCCATTCTTTTTGCGATAAATGCAGGCTGTAGTGCTCCCGTTGGGCAGCTTCCAGCTCTCCGGTTGTCGACCCTCAGCTCTCCGGCGTCGCCTCCCGGGTCCGCATCTTGCTCGGTTCGCCGCCGCGCAGGTAGCCATGGTTCTGAGCGTATTCGAGCAGGACTCGTTCCAGCGTTCGACGCCCACGATACAGCCGACTCATGACCGTGCCCACCGGTACTTCCAGAATGCTGGCCGCCTCCTTGTACGAGAAACCCTCAATGTCGACCAGCAAAATCACCATCCGGTAGTCCTCGCGCAACGCATCGAGTGCCTGCTGGACATCCTCGTCCATCACCCGGTCGAGGAATTCTTGTTCCGGGTTCTTGATATGCCGGCCGCTTTCACTTTCAGCGAGGGCCTCGAACGAGCCTTCGATATCGGAGAAAGCACTCTGCACCGGTTGGCTGCGCTTCTTGCGGTAGCCATTGATGAACGTGTTCTTCATGATTCTGAAGAGCCACGCTTTGAGATTGGTGCCGTCCTCGAACTTGTCGTAATGCTTGTACGCCTTGAAATAGGTCTCCTGAATGAGATCCTCAGCGTCCTCGGCATTACGAGTCAGGCGATAGGCCATGTTGTAAAGCCCATCGAGAAACGGAATGGTTGCAGCCTCGAAGTCCCAGCCCAGCTTTGGGTCGATGGCGGCAGCGGCCGCTTCCGCCGCGGCTGGGGCGGCCTTTTCCGACACCATCGATTCGAGGTCGAGGGTCGTGGGCTGTGAGGTATCGGTCGGTTGTCTTGCCGGCATGATCGTTCTCCCTACCCTACAGCCTAAGCATGTCTCGTGCCAGTTTCAGGCCGGCTGAAACGTATGTTCTGGTACTCGCGGTACCACTCTCCGAGCTTGGCTCTGGTCAGCAGCTCATATCTAGCCAGCCAGGTTATTGAAGTTCCCGGCCTCGATCTTCAAGGCGTCGAGAATACCAGGTCTCGATCATCCGTAGACCAGGGTTGGCCCGCTGTGGCGTCGAATTAGAACGGAACGAGTCGAGGGTATGACTGGGTCAGCACGTTTCCCGGTTTGTTGGTCCCTAGTATTTTGCGTCGAAATGCCCTAGAAAGGGTCTGAATCGACGCTGATCCGGTCCGAATCGATGAGCCTATTGATTGCTCGGAGATTCTGGTGCACAATACCCGCGTTCGATCGGTGGGGGGTGAGGTTTGCCTAGCGATCGAAAATCAACACAAAAGTGGGTCCGTTACTCCGGTCTCGGAATGCAATTCGGGGCTGTTGTGGTCGGGCTGACTCTGCTGGGATCCTGGGCAGACGGCCATTTCGGCATCTACCCGATGGGCACTCTGGCAGGTTTTGGCAGCGGCCTCTTCGGAGGGCTCTACAGTTTCGCTCGGTCGGCGCAACAAGCGATGCGAGACGCCGGCAGGACGGAAGTGGATGATGACCGAAACAGATGACCAGGCCAAGGGAGAGTCTGCTAAAGCGGAACAGTCTGACAACGCGCTTGCGCCTTATCTGAGCTTTTTGGCCCTCGCCGTCGCGATTCTCGCTGTGTTGATAACACTCGGGATCATCCCGACTCGAAGGTTAGCGGGGGACGACGCGGTGGCGGCGATGATCGCGGGTTGTTTGATCAGTGTCTTCGCTGCTCTACTCGGGACCATCCCAGTGATGCTGGCTCGCGGTCGAGGTGCTTCCAGCACAATACCCGCGGTGTTGATGTCGATTCTGCTCCGAACAAGCGCAGTGATAGTACTCGGGTTTCTTGCGTTTCGTAGCGGCTGGTTCGAGGCTAAGCCTCTGTTGATTTGGATGGTGTTGAGTCACGCTTCTTTGCAAGTTGCCGATATCCGATTTACCAAGCAGGTTTTGTACACGAGTAGGAGCTGAAGGTGGAGATCTTCGGAGGATTTACCAGCCCGAGTTACGTTGCGGATGATCCGCTGTCGCACATCCTGCAGCATCCGCTCAAGGTGATCGAGGCCCATTTGCCGGGGCCTTTCGCCCCGAACGGTGTAGTGACGGTACTCAGCGACCAGATCGTAATGATGATGGTCGCTGGCTTGCTCTTGATGATGTTCATGCCGCTGTTGGTTCGCAAACGGCGAGACGACACCGAGACGGGCCGCCTGGTGCCGACCGGCGCCGGCAACTTCGTAGAAATGGTCTGTCAGTATCTGCGCGACGACGTCGCTCGACCTTCGCTCGGCAAGCACACGGATCGATTCATCAAGTATTTGTGGAGCGTGTTTTTCTTCATCCTGACGATGAACCTGATCGGGTTGGTCCCGTTCGGCTCGGTCACCCCCAAGCTTTTCGGTTTGCACATCGGCGGGACGCCGACCACCAACATCTACATCACAGCGACGATGGCGATCCTGACCTTCATCTTGATGGTCTTCAATGGACTACGCTTCGGCGGCAAAGAGTATCTGGCGCACTTTGCCCCAGGGCCTTGGTGGATCGCGCCGTTGATCGTGCCGGTAGAAATCATCGGTACCGTCGCCAAGGTGGTAGCCCTCGCCTTGCGGTTGTTTGCCGCCAACGTCGCGGGTCACATCCTGCTAGCGGTGCTGATCGGCCTGGTGGTGATGTCGCTCAAGTCACTCGGTATGGTCTTCGGTATGCCGGTGGCTCTACTGGTGGTTGCCGGTAGCGTCGTCATCAGCATGGTGGAGATTTTCGTCGCCTTCTTGCAGGCGTTTATCTTCACTTACTTGTCGTCGTTGTTCATCGGCATGTCGGTGAACCTGCACCATGACGATCATGCGGAGGCAGGAGCCCACTAAGTTCAGAACCCCGCTAGCCGCGATTTTGCTAGGGCAGTGGCTTTGCTAAGACGGCGGCCGACTAGCTTTGAGACTAGCCCGAGCTAGATGCACCAGTTTAGAATTCAAGTCAATCCCAACGAACTTTCAATCGAAACGAATCTCAGCTCGAAAGACACGTACTGTGGGTGTCGCCCGCTCGGGTAGCGTCCACAATCCAAGAGTCGAGACTCAGCGTAAAACCGCAAACCCTTGGAGCTGCGGGAGCAGGCCTCCAAGAGTCAGAAAGGACGCGAGAAAATGAGCAAGGACAAGGCGAAGTTGTCTCTCTGGATGGTGATGGTCGGTCTGACCCTGCTGGTCGCTCCGGCGGCCTTCGCCCAGGACGGTGGCGGTGGATATGGATCCCTCGGTCCGATCGGTGCCGGCCTGGCAGTGATTGGCGGCGCCATGGGTATCGGACGTATCGGTAGCAGCGCGGTCGAGGCAATTGCCCGTCAACCCGAGATGGCCAATCAGATCTCTACCGCTATGTTGATCACCGCCGCCATGATCGAGGTTGGCTTCCTGTTCGCCGTCGTCATCGGCTTCATGGCCCTCTAAGGCTGCGATTTTCGGCCTGGCGCCGCGCCGCGGCGCCGCTTCGAAGCAACCGACGGAGGCAGTAATGAACCGAAGAATACAGCGAGCCCTGGCTGCAATGGTGGTGATGGCCTGTGTCGTCGTCCCGGCGTTCGCCGCGGGTGACGAGAATGGTGGAGGTGGCAACATCTTCTCCGGTGATCTCGGCAACATGATCTGGACCCTGGTGGTCTTCGGTCTGGTGGTGTTGGTGCTCGGCAAGTTCGCTTGGGGTCCGATCCTCGACGGGCTGCAACAGCGCGAGAATTTCATCCACGACTCCCTGGAGAAAGCCCGTCAAGATCGTGATGCGGCGGAACAGCGACTCCAGGAATACGAGGCGCGGCTGAACGATGCGCGTGCCGAGGCGACCTCGATCGTCGAGGAAGGCCGGCGTGACGCCGACGTGGTGCGGGCTCGGATCGAACAGGAGGCTCATGAGGAAGCCGACAAGGCCCTGGTGCGAGCCAAACGTGAGATCGATATCGCTCGTGAAACCGCGGTCAAGGAGCTTTATGTGGTGAGCGGTAACCTGGCGACAGATCTCGCCGGTCGTATCGTGGGCCGGGAGCTCAAAGCAGAGGATCACGAACGGTTGATCAGCGACTCAATCACCGATCTCACCGGATCCGCCAACTAGTTGCGCCCGGGGTCACAGCCGATCCCAGGCGCCTTGCCGGAAAGACCGTTTCAGTAGAAACAACCGTAGGAAATCCGTTCCGTAGGAAAAATCCGTGATGTCGAAGGTCGATGACAAACAGATCGCCGTGGCCAGGGTCTACAGCCGGGCTATGTACGATCTGGCCAAGTCTCGCGGTGAAGCCGAGCAGTTGCTCGGCGAGCTGCAGCAAATCGCCGATTTGATTGCTCGCGACGAAGCGTTCAGCACCTTCGTTTCGAGCCCGTTGGTGGATGCTGGCGAGCGTGCGCAATCACTCGAGAAGCTATTCCGTGGCAAAGCGAGCGATCTGCTGGTGAATTCCTTGCAGGTCATTCACCGCAAAGAACGTCTGGCGCTCTTGCCGACGATCGCTGAGGCTTATCGTCTGGAGCATCAAAAGCAGCTCGGCCGGGTCGATGTTCGTATCCGGACAGCAGTGGCGCTCACGGCTCGTTTGCGCGTCGATTTGCGACGAGCGATCACCCAGCGTTATGGCAGAGAGCCGGAGCTACACGAAGAGGTCGACACGTCGCTGATCGGTGGCATGGTCCTGCAAGTAGACGATGAGAAGGTCGATAGCAGTGTCGTCCGTAAGATCGCAACAATGCGTCATACCCTGCACGAGCGAGCTGCGAAGGAAATCCACCGCAGCCGACGAGAGCAAGCTGGAGAGGCCGCGGGCTGACCGGCGCCGCTCGAAGAGAAAGGGAAATCGATGAGTTTCAGAGTCGACGAAATCTCTTCCGTCATCGCGGAGGAGATCCAGCAATATCGCAGCGAGATCGATATCGCCGAAGTGGGCAAGGTGCTCGAAGTCGGTGATGGCATCGCACGCGTCTACGGCCTGTCCAACGTTATGGCCGGCGAGCTCGTAGAGTTCACAAACGGTCAGAGTGGTCAGGTGTTGAATCTCGAGGAAACTTCGGTGGGTGTCGTCATTTTGGGCGACTACCTCGAGATTCGTGAGGGTGATGAAGTACGCCGGACCGGTGAGCTGTTGAGCGTGCCGTGCGGCGAACAGATGGTGGGCCGTGTGGTTGATCCTCTCGGTCGTCCGCTCGATGGCCTAGGGGTCATCGAGACGCCGCATCGCCGGCCGCTCGAATTCAAAGCGCCCGGCATCGTCGAGCGCCAACCGGTGACCGAACCGATGATGACCGGCCTCAAGGCAATCGACAGCATGATCCCGGTGGGCCGCGGACAGCGCGAGTTGATCATCGGTGATCGTAAGACCGGTAAAACCGCGATTGCGATCGACGCGATCATCAATCAAAAGGGCCAGGACGTCATCTGCGTCTATGTCGCAGTTGGCCAAAAAGAGTCGACGGTGGTCGGCGTGGTCGACAAGCTCAAAGAGTATGGCGCCATGGACTACACCATCGTGGTCTCGGCCTCGGCGTCAGATCCCTCGCCAGCGCAATACATTGCACCTTATGCCGGTGCCGCCATGGCCGAGTACTTCATGTACAAGGAAGGCCGTGCCACGCTGGTGATATACGACGATCTCTCCAAGCAGGCTCAGGCCTATCGCCAGTTGTCACTACTACTGCGGCGGCCGCCGGGCCGTGAAGCCTACCCGGGTGACGTTTTCTACCTGCACTCTCGTCTGCTCGAGCGTGCTGTCAAACTGCGTGATGAATACGGCATCGTGCCCAAAGATACGCCGGCAGACAGCCTCGATCGGTCGGTGGCGCGTCAGCACCCAGACGGTTTGAAAGCTCCGGCAGACCAGCGCCCCGACGGTCTCGATGGAATCTACCATCGTCCCGAAGGCCTGGAGCGTGCCGAAACCTGGCTCGAAAGCCTCGACGACAAGGATAAGTACAAGATCCACCGTTTCCCGGACAGTGGTGGCTCGATGACCGCCTTGCCGATCATCGAAACCCTCGAAGGTGAGGTCTCGGCGTATATCCCGACCAACGTGATTTCGATCACCGACGGTCAGATCTACCTCGAGCCCGATCTCTTCTTCGCCGGTGTGCGGCCCGCCGTCAACGTCGGTATCAGTGTCTCTCGTGTGGGCGGTAATGCCCAGCGCAAGGGCATGAAAAAGATCTCTGGTTCGCTGCGTCTCGATCTTGCGGCCTACCGCGAGCTCGAAGCCTTCGCCCAACTCGGTACTGAACTCGACGCCGCCACCCAACGCCAGCTCGATCGTGGCCAGCGGATGGTGGAGCTGCTCAAGCAGCCACAGTACAGTCCGTTTGCTTTCAATCACCAGTTGGTCAGCATCTTCGCCGGTACCCGCGGTCTGCTCGACGACTTGCCGGTCAATCAGGTGCTCGAATTCGAAGCCGCTTTGTTGCGCCATTTCGAAGACGAGTTTCCGGAACAGCTCGACGAAATGGAAAAAACTGGCGTCATCTCCGACAAACTGAACGAGGCGATGACCAAGGTCATCACCGACTTCAAGGCGACCTTCAGAGCCGAGCACAATGGCTAATCGAAGAGTCCTGGTCAAGCGGCGCAAAGCGGTCCGCAACATCAGAAAGATCACCAAAACGATGCAGCTGATTGCTACGTCGCGGTTCCAGAAGGCATTCAAACGTGCCGTGGACAGCAAACCCTACAGCGAGAAGCTCGGGGAGTTGGTCAATGATCTTTCGCGGGCAGCTGGATCCACCGACCATCCGTTGATGCAGACCCATGACGACGCCGATCGCTCGGCGTTGATAGTGATCACCAGTACCCGTGGTCTGTGTGGTGGTTACAACTCCAATGTGTTGCGGACGGCGATCGAGCATATCGACCGTCAGACCGACACCGGCGGCGGTAAAAGCGTCGACGTCACCATGGTCGGTACCAAGGGTCGTAACTACTTCCGCTTCCTCAAGCGGGAAATGGCCGACCAGATTCTCGATCTCGGGGACACGCCGCGCTTCGACGCCATCGAGCCGATCGCTAATCGTTTGATCGAGCGCTTCGAAAAGGGCGAGATCAGCTCAGTCAACGTCGCCTTCATGCAGTTCATTTCCACCAGTCGCCAGCGGGCGGGGGTCATTCAGCTGCTGCCGCTATCGAGCGAGAGCAACGATGACGGTGAGACGAGCACCGAAGGCGTCGGGCGCCAAGCGGAATACGAGTTCTCGCCCGAGCCCGAACAGCTGCTCGGAGATCTGCTGCCCGCCAGCGTCCGGATGCGCTTGTTCCAGTGTTTCAACGACGCCGTCGTCAGCGAGCAGGTTTCGCGCATGGTAGCGATGAAAGCTGCCACCGACGCTGCCGGAGAGATGATCACTGCCCTTACTCAGCAATACAACCGAGCTCGACAATCCCACATTACGATGGAGCTTCTCGACATCATCGGCGGCGCCGCCGCCATCGAGTAGTGCTCGAGCGACTCACATAAAGCAGGTATCTCGCGATGGACAACGCTAGCTACGGAACCGTCACGCAAGTCATTGGCTCCACCCTCGACGCGCAGTTTCCGGAAGACAAACTGCCGTCGATCTACAATGCCCTCAAGGTCGAAGTCAGCCGCACCGTACTCGGCGAAGTTGTCTCCGAGACCCTGTGGTGTGAAGTTGCCCAACATCTCGGAGGCGGTCGCCTACGCGCTGTCTCCCTCGGCTCCACCGATGGTCTTCAACGCGGTGCGAAGATTCTTGATACCGGTAAAGCGGTGCAGGTACCGGTCGGCGAGGAAGTCCTCGGTCGCGTCTTCAACCTGGTTGGTGAAACGGTGGATGGCCGTGGTCCGGTAGAGACCAAAGAGCGCCGCCCGATTCACAGTGCACCCCCGGCCTTCGACACCTTGTCGTCGAAAACGGAAGTTTTCGAGACCGGTATCAAAGTCATCGATCTGCTCTGCCCACTGGTCCGTGGTGGTAAGGCGGGTCTGTTCGGTGGCGCCGGTGTCGGCAAGACCGTCATTATTCAGGAGTTGATTGCTCGCCTAGCCCGCTTCCACAGTGGCTACTCGTGTTTTGCCGGAGTCGGCGAGCGCACCCGCGAGGGCAACGACCTGTGGCTCGAAATGCAGGACGCCAAGATTGGCGATACCGGCAAGAGCGTGCTCGACCAGACCGTCATGGTCTTCGGTCAGATGAACGAGCCGCCTGGTGCCCGTCTGCGGGTTGCCCTCTCGGCACTCACCATGGCGGAGTATTTCCGCGATCAGACCGGTGCGGACACCCTGCTGTTCGTCGACAACATCTTCCGCTTCTCGCAGGCCGGGTCTGAGGTGTCTGCACTCCTCGGCCGTATGCCTTCAGCGGTGGGTTATCAGCCCACCCTCGGTACCGAGATGGGTGAGCTTCAAGAGCGCATCACCTCGACCTCAGCGGGTGCTGTGACCTCGATCCAGGCGATTTACGTTCCGGCTGATGACTACACCGATCCTGCCCCTGCGACCGCTTTTGCTCACCTCGACTCCACCGTCAACCTCGAGCGGTCGATCGCCGACAAAGGCATCTACCCCGCGGTCGATCCGTTGGCCTCCTCCAGCCGTGTGTTGGCACCGGAGCTCATCGGTGCAGATCACTACCGGGTGGCGCGCCAAGTGCAGCAAACGCTCCAACGTTACAAAGATCTGCAGGACATCATCGCTATTCTCGGTGTTGATGAACTGTCCGAAGAAGACAAGATCATCGTTGGCCGCGCCCGTAAGATCGAGCGCTTCCTGTCGCAGCCCTTCTTCGTCGCCGAGCAGTTCACCGGCTTCCCCGGCATCAACTGCAGTCTCGCCGACACCATCCGCTCGTTCGATGAGCTGTGTGCTGGTAAGTGGGACCATCTGTCGGAATCGGCGTTCATGTACGTCGGCAAGATCGAAGAAGCTGCCGAGAAGGCCGAGAAACTAGCGTCCGCAGCGTAGGCTGCGGATCGCTTGGCCCTTCTGTCGACAGATCTCACTACTGCTAGAAGAAACGAGTAACAGCCATGGCCAGCGCCGAAGCATTCCATTGCAGCGTCGTCACTCCCGAGCGAGCGATTCTCGACAGTGAAACGATTGGACCCGTGCAATTTGTGGCCTTTCCTGCCCACGATGGGGAAGTTGGCATCATGCCGCAGCGTGCGCCGCTGTTATGCCGACTTGGATCCGGTGTCCTAAGGGTCAAGACCGCCGACGCCACCCACCGTTTTTTCATCGACGGTGGGTTTGCCCAAATGGTCGACAACAAGCTCACCTTGCTCACCGAGCAGGCCCGAGCCGAGACCGAGCTCGACCGCGACAGCGTACTCAAGGAGCTCGAAGAAGCTAGAGCCATGTCCGTCGAAGGCGGCGGCCATGCTGAGCGGCAAGCAGCGATCCGTCGCGCCCAGGAGCAGCTCAAGCTGACTCCTGAACGTCGATAGCGCGCACCCACGCGATCGGCGCCAAAGTGGCCGAATTTCAAGTCCGACTTAAAATTTGGCCACTTTTCAACCTTAGACGACGCACAGTCCTGGGTTCTGTCCCTTCTTGCCTCAGCCTGCTGACCAGCGATTCGTAGACGACTTCCGGCACCGGGACGGATGGCTGCATACAATGGAAGCAACGTCAACGACGCAGGAGAGTCCGTCATGAAATCGATCCAAAACAAAACCACCGGGCCACTCCGGGTTCCACTGCCTCGCGGCAAGGTGCTGCATTTGGGGCCACACAAGACCGGCCAGATCAACGATCCCGCAGCCGAACACCCGCCGTTCAAGAAACTCGTCGAAGCAGGCAAGATTGAAATCGTCGAAGAAGGCGCCCAGGCTGCCGCATCGGCAGGAGTTGGGTCTGCTGTTCATGTTTCCAGCCAAGGGGCGGGACCGAAGAACACGATGCGGAAGACCGGCGACCGTTAGCGCGTCGACGGTGACCGCGTCGACGGTGACCGGAGCACGGTCACTTCACGTTGGCTGCCTCGGACTGCCGGATCGTGTTCCCCAACAGGTGCGAGAACTCTGTCGATCCCTGGGCACTCAGATGATCGGGATCGGCGAACATCTCGCCGCGGTCGAAATAGACCTGCTGGAAGTCGAGGAACAGGGTTAATGGACTCGATCGTAAGATCCGATCAACCTCGTCCCGATAGACGGACCTGGCGGAGTATGTCGCGAGGGCGTCGCCGTACTCGCGAGACACCGGGAACGCGACCACTACAATTCGAATACCGTGGGCCTTGCCCAACTCCAGGCAGCCTCTGAATGCCTCGAGTAGCACCGGATCAGCGAAACCCCCTCGGCCCAAGTGAATGCGGGCTCGTGCGGTCGCGTCGAGGTTGCGGCGAGACTCAGACAGCTTCCAAAACGCCTCGGGTCGAGGCTTGAAGCCCGACCTGAGCGGCTCGGGCTTGCGCAGCGCTTTGGCCATGGACCTGCCATCGGCAAAATATCCAAAGAGGTTAGCGGTCAGAAACTTGGTCATGCCCTCGAGTTCCGGATGGTCTCTCGAGACGGCCAAATAGTCGATGTACCGCTGCCAGTAAACCGTGTCGGCGATTCGGTACCGTCGGTAAGATGCAAACGAATGATCATCGAGGGGCAAAATGATGGTCTCGATCTGACGCGGTTGTTCTTCGACGATCCTTTTCAGCTTCCAGTAGGTCTGAAAGTAACCCTCACCGTAGGAAGCGAAGTTGAACGCCGATGCCCCGAGCTCGGACGGATCGACGCCATCCTTGGCGTGAGAATCCCCCATCACCAGGAACGTCAGTGGTGAAGCCTCGCTGTAGAACTGAGCATCGGTCGTCGCGTTGGTCCCCCGCGAGACCACGAGACGAACGTAGATCTGCTGGAGCATGGTGCTACACAAGAGAAAGACGACGAAGAACGCCAGACAGCGACCGAGATACGCGTGGGGTTTCATCGCCATCAGAACTGGAAGTAAATGAATTCACGGTTGCCGAATCGGCCCAACAACAACACCAGAAAGATCAAGGCGAGGTAAATCAGCCACCGCACCGGATTTGGCAGGTGGTCAATCTGCAACGGATGATCTTTGGACCGCTGAATCCACTCGACGGTCACTACAAACGCGATCAAGGCCAGCGGCTCCCGGTAATAGGACGTCATCGTGTCGCGATGCAACGAGGCAATCCGCGTCAGATACTCCACCGCATCCGACAACGTCGGGGCTCTGAAGAAGATCCAAGCGAGCATCGTCATCAGGAAAGTTGTGCCGATCTGCATCAGCTCCCGAACCGTCGACACCAAGATACTCTCGGCACTTGCCTGGCGTTCGCGTCTCCCCTTGGATGATCCAAGCAGGATCGACGGCACATAGTAGACCGCGTGTAACAAACCCCAGGCCACAAAGTTCCAACTGGCGCCATGCCACAGGCCGCTGACAGTGAAGGTAATCACGATGTTCTTGATACGAGTGAACGTCGAGCCGACATTGCCGCCCAGTGGGATCCACAAGTAGTCCCGAAACCAGCTCGACAGCGAGATGTGCCAGCGCCGCCAAAACTCGCTGATGTTGCGTGAAAAATAGGGGGTGTCGAAGTTCTTCCGGAGCTCGAATCCGAATAATCGAGCCGTGCCGAGGGCGATATCTGAGTAGCCGGAGAAATCGCCGTAGATCTGAAACGAGAACAGCAGCGCACCGATCAGAAGCTCCAGGCTACTCAGTGATTCGTAGTTGGCGAAGATTGTGTCGACGCTCGCCGCCAGATTGTCGGCGATCAGGATCTTCTTGGTGAGACCCCACAAGATCTGCCGAGTGCCATCCTTGGCAAGCTCCAAGTCGAACCGTCGACGATGCAAGAACTGAGGCAGCAGATCCTTCGCCCGCTCGATCGGCCCGGCCACCAGTTGCGGAAAGAAGCTGACGAACGCAAAAAAGGCGAAGACGTCACGCGTTGGCGCACACTTGCGATGGTAAACGTCGATCGTGTAGCTCAACGTCTGGAAGGTGTAGAAGCTGATACCTACCGGTAACACGATCTGCAACGTCGAGGGGTGCAGATTCAGCCCCAGGTTTTCCCCCGCTCGCACCAGGCTGTCGACGAAGAAGTTGTAGTACTTGAAGAAACCCAGAAATCCCAGATTCACCATCACACTGGTGCCGAGCAGCGCCTTGCGCCGTGCCGGTTCGTCGGTGGCGGCGAGCCCCAAGCCGACACCGAAGTCGATCACTGAACTGATGATGATCAACGAAAGAAAGCGCCAGTCCCACCAGCCGTAGAACACATAGCTGGCGGCAACAATCAGCCCGTTCTGCAACCGCAGGCTGCGATGTGCTCCATACCAATACGTCACGAAGACGATCGGCAGGAACAACATGAACTCGAGCGAGTTGAACAGCATTAGCCGACGCTTCAGAGGGTTTTAGCTCGTTCGATAGTGTCCGGCAGCCGCTCTTGAAGGCTCCTCGGAGGACAGCTCCCGTTACCGGAGCACGATCGCGACGCGAGGGGTGGGAGGAAGCTCCGCATTATAGCGACCCACGCCAGGACACCCGGTTCTAAAAAGAGAGCAAGTCCACAACAGAGAGCCGGTCATCAGTGGATCAAATTTGGAATTGGGACCAACCTGCGCTAGAGACCCTGATGCGAATGTGAGCTCGCGTTCACCCTTGTTCGGCATCAGCCAGGCGATTAACCAGTTGTTGGTAGAGCCGAAACTCAGGTAAGAGGGCAGGAGCCTTCGGTGGTTGCTCAGGCCAGGCTTCGCACCGGCAACGCTTCCACCTCTCGGCTCAATGCGAAGGGTTGATCGACCAGACACATCAGCGCACCGTGACCAAGCTCCGCTCCAGCTCGCTTCAAAGCTTCGATGCCTCGCAGATCACGGCGGCTGGGAGAGGCTATCAGTTTGATCTCGATCGGAAAGAGACGTCCATCTTCTTCGATGACGACATCGACCTCGTGCTTCTCCTTGGTGCGATAGAACCAAATGGGTGCCTCGGCACCGCGGTGTTGATAGCTCTTCAGCAACTCGGAGACCACGTAACACTCCAACAGATGGCCGGCCATCGCTCCAGAGGCTGCGGTTTCGGCGGTTTTCCAGCCGGTGAGGTAACAGGCGAGTCCAGTATCGCGGAAATATAGTTTGGGAGTTTTGATCTGGCGCTTGTTCAGATTGCGATAGTAGGGACGGAGCAAATAAATCTGGTACGTGGCCTCGAGTAGATGCAACCACTCGCGGGCGGTAGAGACCGCGATACCAGTATCCCGCGCCAGATCGGAAAAACTCAGCAGCTGCCCGACGCGGGCTGCGGCGAGGCGCAGAAATCGCCGAAACGCTGCAAGATCGACAATATTGAGCAGGGCGCGAACATCGCGTTCGACGTAGGTCTGGAGATAAGAGCCGTAGAACGCATTGACTGGTGGTGCGTCAGGATGTACGAAGCGTGGAAAACTTCCACGGACGATACGCTCGAACAATCCGAGTAAGTCGAGCCTCGGATAGCCAGGTGCCTCAATCGCTGCGGTGAGCGCACGATCGGGTCGGAACGGCTCCGAGGAGCGCGCCACTCGATATTCCTCGGCCTGAGACAGGCCGAGCATTTCGACGATACCCACCCGTCCAGCAAGCGATTCCGACACGCCTCGCATCAGCGGGAAGTGCTGTGATCCCGACAGCCAATAGCCACCCATCTCGGTGCGCCGGTCGACCACCGGTTTGAGGCGGGCGAGCAACTCCGGCACCAACTGCACCTCGTCGATGATTACCGGGGGTGGGTAGCGCTGCAGAAACAAGTCCGGATCTTGGCGAGCCATCTCTCCGGGGCCGAGCTCGTCCAACGAGACGTAACGTCGCGCCGGCTCCTCAGCCTCTGCCAAGTGTCGCAACAACGTGGTTTTACCGACCTGCCGAGGTCCCGTGAGCAGTACCACGGGAAAGCTGCGCGACAGTTCCAGCAAGTGACGTTCGAGGTAACGGGTCGTATACATGCGACCAATTTACGATCCGATCGACAATTGGTCAAGCTGCTTGAGTCCCCTGGGTGCGACGATCTTACGATCCGATCGTAAAATCGTCGTGCTTAGCGCCGCCGGTGCCGAATGTACCCCAAGAAGTTTCCGGGTCACCAAGCAGGACTGAACCGTCATGCCCAGTCGTTCCCGGAG
>JAJCXO010000200.1 GCA_029263395.1 Acidobacteriota bacterium
CTGTTATCGGCCGGACGCAACGTTCAGTGACCCCGCGTTCCCGCATCTAGAGGGTGACAGGATCAATGCAATGTGGCGGATGTTGTGTCTCCGCGGCAAGGATCTAGAACTCACGTTCAGCCAGGTGACAGCGGACGATGCGGTCGGTAAGGCTGAATGGGAAGCGAGATATACGTTCGGTGCTACTGGACGCCAGGTGCACAATCGGATATCCGCTACCTTCGAGTTCGAGGACGGTGGAATTCGCAAGCATACCGATCGCTTCGATTTCTACCGCTGGACTCGAATGGCACTCGGTCCGGCCGGCGTGTTGTTGGGTTGGAGTGGATTCCTGCAAGGGAAGGTCCGCAGCAAAGCTGCCCGACAGTTGGATAAGTTCCTCGCCCGCGAAGCATCGTCGTCAGAGGATTAAAGCTACCCCACTTCGTGCCGCGTTCGCGGTGCGAGCTTTCGTTGTGAAGGCATCACCGACCTGATTCCAGGCCGGAGAAAAAGGAGATGTCCATGGATCAGTTGCTGAGGCCTGCCGGTGTGCGGGCTCTAGCCGTCGAGTTGCCCAATCAAGTGAGGACCATCACCCTGCCGACAGGACAGAGTGCCCTTCGTCATACCCTTCCAGAGGGAGTCACAGGGTTGGATCTCGACCAGGCGGTGGCCGCTGAGGTGATGCGGGCTGCCAAGCTCGAACCTCAGGATATCGACCTGGTCCTCAGCGCCAGCTTCCCGGCTTTGCCTGAGCCGTGCATCGGTAACTCCACGCCAATGGCTTGGAACATGGGGATGGAGTCCGCGGCAGCCTGGAACATCGAGTCCGCCTGTGCCGGTGGTTTGGTGGCATTGCGCAGTGCCTGCCACGAAGTCATGCTGGGCGAATACGACACGGTACTGTTGGTTGTCGGATGCCCCTATTCCCACACCATCGAAGCCGGCCATCCTGCTTCGGACGTCATCGGTGATGCGGCGTTTGCAATGATCATCGGGCCCACCGCTCCAGGGCGGGGGTTGGTCAGCAGTGTGATCCGGAATTCCGGTCCGACTTGTCCCTTGGTCTCTTGGAGTGTCGATCTAGCGGTGCCTTCGGGGATCCGTTTGGCAGTCAGCGGAAAAACTGCCGGGCAGCTCGAGAATTGGGCGCTGAAACAACTACCGGAGCTGTCCCAAACACTGTTCGAACGCGCTGGGCTAACCGCCGGGGATGTAGATCATTGGGTGTGCAACGCTCCGACGCCGCGATTTGTCGATCGGGCGCTCGAGACGATGGGTGCCGACGCTAGAGACGGCGTCAACACCAATCGCCTAGTGGGCAATATCGGCCCGGCATTGATCGGTGTGTCACTGTTCTACAATGCGATTCTGCGCGACTTCCAGCCAGGCGACCTCGTACTCTGCTGTAGCGTCGGTAGCGAAGCGAGTCTGGCCCTGTCCTTGATGCGTTGGCCCGACGATGTGGCGTTGGGAACCGTGCCGGAAGCGGGCACCGTGGATCAAATGAAAGCGTTCGAGAACGAGCGGTTTCTGGTGGAGGCTGTCTAGAAGGCGACCCACAAGCCGATTGGTGAATTAGACTGGTGCCGTGGCAAAACACGACATCGAGAGAAGCCTCCAGCCATCCGAAAACGACGGAGGGCTGGAGGCTGATGTGACCCGTTCCGGCGAGCATTCACGCGATCCGGAAGCCACAACCACGGTCCACATCCGAGCCTTACTCCAGATCCACCTGAAGTCCTCGGCTGAGCTGGCAGGTCTCGCTCCTGCGCAGATAACGGGATGGATGCGCCGTCATGACGAATTGGTCAAGAGCTTGCTGGCAGAGACCAGTGGTTTCGAGATCGGCAGGCCCGAGTCGGTCGAGCAGCTCGATCAAGGGTTCTTGCTGCTCTTCGAGCGGCCCGCCGAGGCGGTCCTGTATGCCCTGGCCTATCACCGCGAGTTGTTGCTGCTTGGCGCTGAGGAAACCATCTCTGTTGCTGCCGGGGTCGGTATTCACCTGGGGGAGATCACCTTGGCTGAGACCTACCCGGGAGGAATCAGCCAAGGAACTGAGGGCTCGAACATCGCAGGCTTCGCCAAGTTGGTGACCCGTCACGTGGCCCGGTTGGCTGACGTTGGACAGACGTTGATGACTCGGATGGCCTATGAATTGGCGCAGCGGGCGATGGTCGGGATCGAGTCACCTGAGTACCTGTTGGAGTGGGTACCTCGAGGGAGTTATGGCCTGGCCGGTTTGGATGAGCCATACGAAATTTTCGAGGTCGGGGCGCAGGGAGTTACCGTTGCTGAACCGCCGCGGGATACCGAGACGGCCAGACGCATAGCCCAGCGCGGCGAATCCGCCACAGCCTCGAATGGGGGATGGCTGAGCCGTCGCATGGTTTTGACGACGGCGGCCACCACCGTTGCAGGCGGCGGCCTGTGGTGGCTCCTGCAATCCATGGGGCTGATTGCCACCGCACCCTTGCGCGATGGCCAGAGTGGTCTGGCCATCGCCGTCCTCGGATTCAAGAACTTGTCTGGGCGTCCCGAGACGCAGAGTTTGGGCAGCCGTCTCGCCGAGCTCCTAGCGACCGAATTGGGAGCGGTAGACGGTCTGAGTGTGATCCCTGACGAACGGGTCGTGCAGATGAAAACGGAGTTGTCTCTCCCCGTGGCCGAAACCCTGGCCGAAGATACATTGCGCGAGGTTCGGCAGAATATCGGAACAGATTACGTCCTCGTTGGCTCCTATTTGGTGCTCGGGGCTGCGGGCCAACTGAGGCTGAGCTTTCATTTGCAGCCGACTACGGGTGGCGAGACCATTTCGATCAATGCCATCGGTCGCGAGTCTGAGCTGGTCGAGTTGGTCGCGCGGGCAACTCGGAAGGCCTGTGACGAGTTGGGGCTCGAACGGCCCCAGAAGCCGTTGGGCTCGATCCTACTGCTTGACGAGGGACAGCCTGACGAGTGACTGGCTTGCAGATAGGCTGTCTGACGGGGGACTACCAGGCGAGGGATGAGCACTGCGTGAGATTGATGGTTTCGGTAGCTATGTCCCAATGTCTATACTTGGCAGGCCGCACGGTACTTGGCAGGCCGCACGGTGTCAGGCCATTCCCTCTACATCCCAAAGATATAAGTTGACTAGGAGTCCGGTAGTCATGGTCCAGTCTCATCACTCCGTAAGATTCGGCACCGCCACACTCGCATCCGTCTGGTCATGGATCATCATAGCTGCTGTTTTGGGCGTTGCCTCGGCAGCTCCGCTTGCTGCGGAGACGATCGTTCTGAATCCAGTGAAAGACAATAGTCTGTTTGAAGACAACGGTGGCCTGAGCAACGGAGCAGGGGAGTACCTGTTCGCTGGTAAAGCAGCCACCGATCTTGCTCGACGAGCCGTCCTGGCGTTCGACGTGGCGTCAGCTCTGCCGGCCGATGCGACTATCAACGAGGTTGAGCTGGCGATAGACGTCACCAAGATTCGCAACACTGACAGCTGGATTTTCGAGCTTCGGCGGCTGCTGGTGGATTGGGGAGAAGGAACGTCGGATGCCGAGGATGAAGAAGGGATGGGTATTGCCGCCACTGCTGGTGACGCAACCTGGGTCAATACATTTTTCCCGGGGAGTTCCTGGACCAATCCTGGCGGAGATTTTTCGGGCGTCGTCAGTGGCACCAAAACCATTGGGGCTGAGGGTTCCTATACTTGGAGCACAACCCCGCAGATGGTCAGTGACGTCCAGGACTGGCTGAACAATCCGGCCTCGAACTTCGGTTGGATTGTGATCGGCGACGAGTCGACCTTGGGTACTGCCAAGCGATTCAATAGCCGTGAGAACAGCGCCCCTGCTACCGCACCCAGGCTAACGATCAGTTTCGACGTTTTGATTTTCTCGGATGGGTTCGAGTCGGGCGACCTCAGCGGTTGGGGACCGTAAGCAACCACTGCGTTGATGGCCTCCTCGAGTGTGATCATCCAACAGATAGATCCATCGAAACACGAGGGCTAAAAAACCTTTAGTTTCCCTGGGTGTTTCGAATGGGCATTCGAAGAGCGCCCTGGGTACTCATAATAATCCTGGGCGCTCATAAGAACCAACGGCCTGGTGGCACCTGCAAGGAAACATGGTTTCAGTGCTCAGGTGGAGCGGTCACTGGCGACGCTCGCAACGCTTCAGCCGCGGCGCAGGTACCACTCAGACCTCTTGACCTGGCGCCCTCGGCGGCGAAGAAACGTGATACGAATGCATCATATTTCTTGACGGCGCGAGGGCTCTGGCTGATCCGGTGGAGACATGATTTAGGCCTCCTTGGTAGTTCGATAAACAGCCTACACCCGGGGTGGAGGTCCGTCAAGCCCCAAAACTGATCAAGTTTTCATGGGCACCCGAAGGGACGTGAACGACGGGCAGACTGGATGTTCTTTCGACGGCTCGAGGGGACTCTCAGAGGGGAGTATCGTCGCGGTCGGTGGTGGCCTCGTTCGGTTCGAGGTGACCCTCAAGAGGGAGTCCCGTCACGGTCAGTGGTGGCCTCGTTTTGCAGACAAAGTGGTAGGGCCAGCAAGAACAGCATCAACCGTTGGATTTCGGTGTCGCGCCAGTTGGCTTCGAATAGCCCCGCCAGATTGAAGCCGACAATGACCAGCATGGTGCCCAGATAGAGGTCGGCTCGTTCGCCGTCCGGCCCGCCTTCTTGTTGGTATCCACGATAGGCGAGCTGGAGACTGGCGATCATCAACCAGAGGTAGGCGGCGAGGGACAACAGACCGCGTTCGGAAGCGGTCTGGAGGAAGCTGTTGTGGAGATGGGAGGCTTTGAACCGTGGGGCAGTCGGATGACGATAGATCGGATATCGATGTTTCACGACGCCCGGGCCGATGCCGAACAACGGCCTCTCAGAGATCATGTAGAGGCCAGCTTGTAACATGCTGAGGCGGTCGTAGTTGGACTCGTTGCGTGGGTCGGCAATCGATGTAATGCGTGCCTTCCACGGAGCAGGGGCAAACGATAAGAACAGTGTGCCAGCCACCGCAACAGCCGCCAGATAAACCGCCAAGTAGCGTCGACCACGCCATACCAAAACCAAGGTGCAGGTGATGCTAGCCGCAACCCAGGCACCGCGAGTCAGCGTCAGCAAGAGCGTTGCACTGACCAGTAGCAGCGCCAACCAGTGCCATGGATTCTTCCAGCCGGTGCCGGAGATCATCCGGCCGATCAGCAAGAAGGTGCCGAGGAGGAGCGCTCCTGAGAAGGTCATGTAGTGCGAGAAGGGTCCCGGGATCCGATTGTCGAGGGGGCCATAATCGGTGAAGATGTACTGGCCGATGCCGTAGACTGCAATCAGTACGGTCATGATCAGTAGCCCGTCGATCAGGCGCCGTACCTCAGCGGTACCGCGCACCAGCAGAATCGCCAGGGGTAACGTCGAGAGTCCGAGCAGGCTCTTGAGCTCTCGAGCGCTGACCGACACCTCGAGCGAGGTGATCACCGAGACCAGAAAAAAGACGACGTACAGGCCCAGAGGCAGCAGCAGTGGGGAATTTCTACGCCAACACCATGTCAAATGGCGGTGACGGCGGGCACTCCACAAGATCGACAGCCCGAGCCAGGTGTTGGATTGTGCAATCGCCCAGATCGACAACAAGTGGCCAGCGAACAACCAGTAGCCAGGTCGTCGCGGTGAATCTGCGAGCGATTCGATGTGGATCAGGCGTTTGGGGCTCCAGGTCATCAGGACGGCAGATGCTAGCATCCCGGCCTGCCTGAGAAGGCTCTGTTGATCAACGTAGATGGGTGGATTTTGGTGTGCTGTCTCCATCGGTATGATCTGGACCGACCCGACGAGCTTTGACGACTGGAATTTCGAGAGAGACTCACCATGGCGAGACTCACCTTCTTGGTGCACAAAGGTAAGGAGTACACGGTCCAGAAGTATCTGGCCAGTTGGGGGCAAGAACTGGTTGGCCGAGTGGACATCAAGCATTATCCAGAGTTGCGCAGCACCGGGCATACTTGGCTCAAGCGACTGAGTCAGGACGTTCGTGCCCGCCGGATCGGTACCCTGCGCGATCCGGGGCCGCCGACCGGAGAGCCGCGGATCTACATCTTCACCGATATCGAACGTTTGAGTGCTTCCGAAACCGCGGTTGCCGAAGCTCTTTACCAACGGCTGGCGGACCATCCCGACACCAGGTTGATCGTCAACCACCCGACCCGTTCGCTCCGTCGGCTCGAGTTGCTCCAATTGTTGAAGGCTCGCGGCCTCAACAGTTTTGGGGTTTATCCCGCCGGGGAGCACCCGCAGCCAGAGCGCTGGCCGGTGTTCCTACGCGACGAAAACGAGCACGGTGGCAGCTTTTCGGACCTGCTGCACTCACCTCGTGAGCTCGAACAACACCTCGCCAAATTGAGTGCCGCTGAGCTGGCGGACAAGGTGGTTGTGGAGCACTGCGATACGTCGGACGCCGAGGGCACCATTCGTAAGTACGGTGCTTTTCGCATCCGTGAGCGGATCATCGCTCGCCAGATCCACTTCAGCCGCCATTGGGTGGTGCGGGTACCGGATCTGCAACAACCTTGGACCGGCCACGAAGAGCTCGAATACGTTGAGGCCAATCCGCACCAGAAGGAAATCATGGAGATTTTCGAGTGTGCTCGAATCGACTACGGGCGAGTGGATTACAGCGTTGCGGACGGCAAAATCCAGGTATGGGAGATCAACACTAACCCGATGATCCTGATCCCCAAGGATCGTCAGGATCCTCTGCGCTTTGCCGCCCACGATCGTTTTGGCCAAGCGTTCACCGCTGCTCTCGAAGCGTTGTTGGCCGGTGCTGGCGAGTGACCGAGAGGAACGAAGCTTCCAAGTCCCATTAGGGACTTCATTACTGAGCGAGGGATTTCATTCAATCCCTGGTGCTGGCTGGACGCGGTCTAACCCAAAGCTGCAATCAAATCGACCGGCTCGGCGTTGTCACCGAAGGTTTGGCTTAAGTGGCCGAAAAGATCAACGTTGCCGGGACCGAAGACGAAGCTGCCGCCGAGCTGGAAAGGATTTTTGCCGAGTCGACGTTGGCGATGGCCGCCAGCCTGGGCTCGTTTGCGGGCAGCCAGGTTGTCGCGTCGCATCAGGTGGAGCATCGAGCCCATCTTGAGCCCGGCAACCTTGTAGGCTTGGCGCTCTTCGTCGATCAATAGCGGGAACGAAATCTCGGTCTGCCGCTTGAAGATCGAACCGTAGTGGCGATCTCCGAGACCAATCGCGGCGAGGTTGGCGCCCGCCTGCTGAATGTCGTCTTCGTGGTCACGCAACTGCGCAACATGCTCGCGGCAGAAGATTCAGCCGTAGTGGCGCAAGAAGACCAGGATCGTCGGCTTTTCGTGCCATAACGATCCGAGCTCAACTTGCTGCCCTTCGGTATCTGGCAAGGTGACCTTGGCGAGGGCGGCGCTCAATGTGGTGTTCATGCGTGCCAGTATATCTGCATAGGTGAGCCTGTATCCCGAGAAGGCACGACCAGTCCTGGGTTGACTCGTCGGGATGACTCGTCGGGATGACCCGTCGGGATGACCCGTCGGGATAAACTCGAACGGTGATGAAAACCTCACAGCCTACCCCTCAGCTCATACCGCGGCCGTCTGGCACCCCGCACCGCCCGGCGGTTGCCGCGGCTCGTCGCGTGGTGCTCAAAGTTGGCACCCGGGTGTTGACCCACACCAATGGACGTTTGGCCCTGGCTCGCCTTTTTGCGATCGTCGAAGCTGCGGCCGAGTTACAAGGTGCTGGGCGTGAGGTCCTGGTGGTGAGCTCCGGCGCTGTTGGACTCGGCAAAGAATCGCTACAGCTCGACCACATGCCGATGGAGCTCCATGTGCGCCAGGCCTGTGCTGCGGTGGGACAGAGCAAGCTGATGGGCCTCTACGACAGTGGCTTCTCACGCCTCGGCTTGGTGTGCGCTCAGGTACTGTTGTCGCAAGGGGACTTTGACGACCGGACGCGTTATCTCAACTTGCGCAGTGCCTTGAATGCCCTGCTGCGGCGCGGAGTGATTCCGATCCTCAACGAAAACGACGTGGTGTCGACCGACGAACTGGCGTTCCTCGACGGTGCCAAGCAGCCGGTGTTTGGAGATAACGACCAGCTATCAGCATTGGTGGCCACTAAACTCGACGCCGAGTTATTGGTGCTGCTTACGGATGTGGATGGCGTTTACGATTGTGATCCACGGCATCATCCTGACGCCCGGTTGCGATCCCGGGTCGACGATCCAGAATGCCTGGTTCAGGCCGCGGGCGGGCCCGGTTCAGCAGCGAGCCGAGGCGGGATGCGCAGCAAAGTCGACTCCGCGGCAGTGGCGGCTCGCGGGGGTTGTCACGCTGTGGTCGCCAGTGGAGTTCGCCCCGGAGTTTTGTCGCAAGTGTTGATGGGTGACGACGTTGGTACCTGGTTTCCGGCTGGCCCGGGTCTCGCGGCTCGCCGCCGTTGGATCGCGTTTGCGGTAGCGCCACGGGGTGTCTTGGAGCTCGACGCCGGGGCGGTCGACGCGCTGCAAGAACGTGGCGCTTCGCTGCTGGCGGTTGGCGTACGGAACGTCGAAGGAGAGTTCGAGGCCGGTGACGTGGTGCAACTGCGCGGTCCGCAGGGGTTAGTCGGCCGCGGTATCGTCTGTTGTGATGCTGCCACCGCCCGCGCCTGGTCCACTGGACAGCCACCGGCAGGTGTGCGCAATCATCACGCCCTGGTGCATCGAGATCACTTGGCGCTGGAAAACGAACCCCGATCGGAGCCCGTGTCATGAGCACCTCGACTACCAACGCTCGGGACTTGGCAAGCTTGGTCCGCTTGGCTCGTGCCGCTCGCGCTGGTCAACGTGGTTTGGGCACCGCGGCAGCTGACGTCCGTACCGCTGTGCTCGGTAGGTTGTCGGCCCTGCTCGGTGAGCGCCAAGAAGAAATTCTGGCCGCCAACCAACTGGACCTCGACGCTGCTCGCGAGTCGCAGCTGTCGGCACCACTGCTCGGCCGCCTGGCGTTGTCGCCGAGCAAACTGGCGACCCTGCGTGAAGGGGTCGATATCGTGGCGGCACAGGCTGATCCGATCGGTCGCGTCGTGCGAGCGACCGAACTCGACGACGGACTGATCCTGCGCCAGGTCAGCAGCCCGATTGGCGTGTTGTTGATCATCTTCGAGAGCCGTCCCGACGCGGTGGTGCAGATTGGTTCCTTGGCCTTACGTTCGGGCAACGCGGTGATCCTCAAAGGCGGCTCCGAGGCCGGCCATTCGAACCGTGTCTTGGTCGCCTGCCTGCGGGACGCCCTGGTCGCCGAAGGATTACCCGCCGATGCGGTCTGTGGTATCGAGGGGCGAGACGCGGTACGCGAGTTGCTCGAGCTCGACGAGCTCATCAACTTGGTCATTCCCCGCGGCTCCAGTGCTTTGGTGCGTTCGATCCAGGCCTCAACCCGCATTCCGGTGCTGGGCCACGCCGAAGGGATTTGTCACTTGGTGCTCGATGCCAGCGCGGACGTCGAGGTTGCCACCCGGCTGGCAGTGGACGGCAAGTGTGGTTATCCGACCGCCTGTAATGCCGTCGAAACCTTACTTGTCCACCATGAGTTCTTACCGCAGCTCGCAACCGTCGGCCAGGCGCTAATCGACCGCAATGTCGAGCTGCGGGCAGACGAGCGCTCGCGGGCCTGTCTACCAGCAGCAGCCCCGGCGAGCGACGAGGATTGGGCCACCGAATACGGCGACTTGGTGCTGGCGATCCGTACCGTCGACACTCTCGATCAGGCAATCGCGCATATCCATCAATACGGCAGTGCGCACACCGAAGCCCTCGTCACCCAAGATTCTGAATCCCGTGCGCGCTTCTTGCGCGGGGTCGACGCTGCGTCGGTTTTTGTCAATGCCAGCACCCGGTTTGCCGATGGCTACCGTTACGGTCTCGGGGCCGAGGTTGGGATCAGTACCTCACGGATCCACGCCCGCGGACCGGTGGGAGTCGAGGGGCTGTTGACCACCCGCTGGCTGCTCGAAGGCGAAGGCCAGATTGCTGACGACTACGGCCCTGGCAAGAAGGCCTTCAAGCACCACGTGCTGCCGACCGGAGGGCCAGAGGATTGAATCCTAGATCCCTCGGCATCCGAATAAAGCCACGAGTACTAGACAAACGATCAACCTAGGGTGACGATCCCTCCCGATCAGGAGCGATCGACCCGCGGAGGATGTGATGGGTTTAAAAGAACGCTTAGATGCGATTCGAGAAGGCTCGAAGCAGCGCATCCCAGAAGACACCCGTGCGATTATGCATCGTGCGACCGAAGAGCTCAGGACTTCGGGCATCCTAGACAGTGTTGCCGCCGTCGGCGATACGATGCCCGAGTTCACCCTCGTCAACACCCACGGCGAAATGGTGAGCTCCGCCGCGCTGCTGGCCGAAGGCCCGTTAGTGGTCAGCTTCTATCGTGGCCATTGGTGACCGTACTGCAATGCGGAGCTGGATGCTCTGCGCAAGATCACCGGCAAATTGGGTGAGCACGGTGCCAAGCTAGTAGTGATTTCCCCACAGCTACCGGAGCATGGTCAGGCGATGCTCGAAAAGCACCGCCTGAGTTACGATTTGCTGCAGGATCCGGAAAACGAGCTGGCCGCCAAGTTTGGCCTGAAATTCAAGCTGCCAGACGATGTGCGGGAGATTTACATCTCCTTTGGTCTCGATCTGACCGCCGCCAACGGCGAAGACAGCTGGACGTTGCCGATGCCCGCACGGTTCGTCGTCGATGCGACCGGCGTCATCCGTTCGGTGGATGTCGATCCCGACTACACCGTCCGACCCGAGCCGCAAGCGACGCTCGACGTCGTCGCCTCCCTGTAATCGGATTCAGCTGGCCGGCCATCTCGGGTCCTTCCGGGGCCCGAGGTGCCGGTTCGTTGCCACGGGTTGGCTTGTGCAGTGAGCCCCACTCGCGTCCAAACGGACGTCGTGGGACCTTTGGTGCGTCCGAACTGAGGGCCTGAGTCCGCCAGGTCATCTGTCCCGCGGCGGAGCTTCGGCCAGAGAAGCCCGAGGCAGTCGCCATCCCAGCGGGACGTGAGTTCCTGCGACGTCTTCGAGCTAGCATAGAGAGCGGTGACAACTTGACCGTCGAAACGACGCTCTCGGGGAAGAGCATGGTTCGATACCTCGAGCTAGCGCGCCAACACGGTTATCGTATCGCCCTGGTCTTCATCTTCGTCCACCAAGCCGATGTCTGCGTGGGCCGCGTCCGCAGTCGTGTTCGGCAAGGCGGACATCATGTGCCAGAATCTGATATTCTGAGAAGGTATGCCCGGAGCGTGAGAAAATTTCTCGGATCTATATCGGTAACTCGCTGATGAGTGGCACTTGTACTTTAACGGCCGTGACGGGCTCGAGATGCTGGCAGCCGGCGAAGGGGCCGTGAGCATTGTTCTCAATCAGACCCGGTTCAGGTTGTTCTCAGAGGTGCGGAGGTCAGCTCGATGAATTCCGAAGACGTGAAGCCTAAAGATGTCTTGTCCCCACAGGTTTACCAGAACACTCTCAAGTTCTTCGAGATCGGCCAGAGGGGGGTAGCCGCCGCACGGGCCGAAAATCGAAGACTTGGCATCCCTAACGTTGCGGCTACTCTAGATGGTCGGCTCTACTGGGAGCTTCCCAATGGCGAAATCACCTTCGACGATCCGGAGATCGATAGCGAACGGTAGGAGAGGTCACTACGGGCGGGCAACGTGGCTGATGGGTATAATTCTAGCGGCCATCTCAATCCAGATGTTTTTGACCGGTATCGAGGACTTCTTCGGGATGTAGAGTCCCCCATGGGTCTAGACAAACTTTTTGTGTCGAGCACCTCGAGTGCCATGGTGGCAGGGGCGTTATTGCATATTGCCCTGCCGGCGATATTGGGGGCCCTGGTTGCCACGGTGATCAGTGGGTTGAGCATTCTCGACCCGCTGTATGCCGCGACCCGAATCAAGGCGACATGGTCGGCTCTGGGGGCAGTGCTGATGTTGCACGTTCTGCACACCGTCCTGTCCGTGCCGCTGGCGAGTGAGCTGGTTGGTACGGTCGCCTCTCGCTTGCAGTCGACCTGGTTATTTGTGGCCGCGGTGCTGCTCAGCATGGTGGTTCATTATTTTGTCCTGCTCGTGCTGGTTGCCGGCTCATCGTTGTTACCCGCGATGCGCATTCCTGGGTTGGTGTGGGGACTTTCGGTGGCTATCTGTAGCTTCGTCGGGCCCGTCATCGGGGTGGTGTGTGTGCTGGCGATTCAGCGGTCGGGAGCCTGAACCGAGTCGTCGGATTTCGGAGCCTGTCTCCGAATAGACGTAGGGTTGACTTCCTCGGGCAAGAATCAGTAGGCACCCGCAGGATGATATCCGGCACCGTGGCATTCCGTGGCATTGCACCGGGGTATCGTGCGCACGGTGACGCTGGTGACGGTGACGCTGGTGACGGTGACGCTTGGTGACGGTGACGCTTGGTGACGGTGACGCTTGGTGACGGTGACGGTGACGCCGGTGACGGTGACGGTGACGGTTAGCGTCACCGTCACCCTGTGTTCGAGGCGTAATTCGTCCATATCGGGCGAATTTTGGCCCGTTCTGGGTGATTCGCCGGAGAAGCCCAGAAAACCACACCCGGGAGAAGACCTTTCGGTCGTCGAAACAAGGACTCTCCCACCGGGAGGACGCCATTCGATCGTCATGCATCACGTCCAACGGCGGGAGAACGCTTGTCGAACGTGGGGTCAGGGGGTCCAACGGCGGGAGAAGACCTTTCCGTCGTCATAACACGTCTCCTGGTGGGCTCGGAGCGAGAGTTGAAAGGCTGGAGAGGTCTTGTGCCGACGGCAGGACGCGAGTTGGGGCTAGGGGATGACCTAGCTAGCGCCGCTTTCGGTGGCGTTGAGGCCGACGACAGGTCTTCGGCTGACGGTGGCTTCCACTAGGAAGCCCAGGGCTGTGACCGACACGGCCGGCATCTTCGGCCTGCTGAGTCCCTCAGCGCTCACTGATCGAGTGGTCAGCTCGTCAAGAGTGATCCTCGAACCAGGCGATGATGCGACGCAAGCGCTCGACCAGATTGACCGGTGTGCCGGAGCGCGACAAGCTGTGGTTCTCGCCTTCGAAGATGACCAACTCGGTTTCGACGTTGTGGGCTTTGAGGGCGTAGAAGAGTTCCTGAGCTTGACCGATCGGGCAGATGTGATCCTGGTCGCCGTGGATGATCAGGGTTGGGGTTTTGATCTGGTTGGCATATTTGATCGGTGAACGGTCCCAGTAGAGATCAAAGTTCTCCCACAACGAACCGCCGAATTCTTCGCGCATCTGGCGCGGCGTGAACTGCTGGGTGCCAGCTTCGGACAGCCAGTTGGCCACGCTACGTTGGGTGACGGCGGCGCGGAACCGATCGGTGCGGGTGAGGATCCAGTTGGTGAGGAAGCCGCCGTGGCTGCCACCGGTCAGGAAGAGGCGCTGGCGATCGATCCAGTCGAATCGCTCCAGTACGGTGTCGAGGAATTGGATGTTGTCCCGGTAGTCGACGCCGCCGTAGTCGAGACGGACGGCTTGTTGGTGGTTGATGCCGTAGCCGGTGCTACCGCGATAGTTGACGAAGGCGACGCCCCAGCCCTTACCGGCGAGCATCTGGAATTCTTGCATCCAAGAGTGGCCCCACATACCGCCGGGGCCGCCTTTGATCTCTAAGACCAACGGGTAACTTTCACCGACCTGCCATCCGACCGGTTTCAGCACGAAGCCTTGCGCGGAGCCTGCGTCGTGGTTGAACGTTATGGCTTCGAGGGAGCCGAGCGTGAGCTCGGCGAGGAGCTTGGTGTTGGCCTGGGTCAGGGGTTTGGCTTCGCTACCGTCGGTCTTGCAAACCCACACCTCAGGGGGGCGGGTTTCGTCTTGCAGGGTGAAGGTCAGCAGGCCTCCGGCGGGGGATACGTCGAGGTCACCGATCGAGGCCTCCTGCTCCAAGAGAGTTGTGACCTTGCCGTCGTCGAGGTCGAGACGAAACAAGCGACGGGCACCGCGATCGGCGGCGGTGAAGAAGAGGGCTCGGCTGTCCGGTGACCAGTGCAGGTTCGACGGATGGCGATCGAACGTTTCGGTGAGCCGGCGTGGTGGATCTTGACCGGCAGCGTCCTGGAGCAGGATTTCTGTTTGCTCGAAAGAGCCATCGGTGTGTAGGTAGGCGATCGAGTGGCCATCCGGTGACCAGATGGGGGAGCTGTCAGTGTGAGGATGGACGGTGAGCTGTCGGAGGTCTGGCTCCTCACCGGTGGCTGACTCGCTGATCTCTAGGACCCACAGGTCGTCATTCGATCCGCCGTCGTACTCGTCACCGCTATGGTCCGCATCAAACACGAGAAACTTGCCGTCCGGCGAAAATGCTGGGTTGTCGTCGTTCCAGTCGGCGCCCGAGGTCAGCTGTCGTTGCTCCTGCGTCTCGGTGTCGAACAGCCAGAAGTGGGCTCGTTTGTCGTTGAGAAAACCGGCACCGTTGCGTTTGTAGCGCGTCTGCCGAAACACCTTGATGTCAGGCTTGGGCTCGTCTCGGTCTGATTCGGCTACTTGGTCACCGTCTTCAGGGTCACCGTCTTCAGCCTCATCGCCTGATTGACCGTCTTCCGAGTCACCGTCTTCCGAGTCACCGTCTTCAGCGGTCCGACGGGTCAGCAGTAGGTGTTGCCCATCTGGAGACCAAAAAAAGGAGGAGATGCCGCCTTCGATTGCAGTCATCGCCTGGGCTTCGCCGCCGGCTCGCCGGATGCGGAAAACTTGGGTCTCGGTTTTCGGTTTTGGGTCCGACGAGGACTTCGCAGCCGCCGGCCGCAGAAAGGCGATCCATTTGCCGTCCGGCGACCATTGAGGGGCTGAATCCTCGTCACCGGCGGTCAACTGGATCGGTTCGGAGTCGCCTCGAGTTGAAACCAGCCACAGGCTCGATGGCCGAGATCTTCGATCCTCGCTCACGTTTGCTGCCACATACACCACTTCGGAGCCGTCCGGCGCGATCCGAGGCGAGCTGATGAAGGTGAGGCGGTAGTAGTCCTCAGGCACCATCGGCCGTTGGTCGTCGGCTGCAGCCGTCACCGCGGCGACCAGGAGCAAGAACAGGCTGCAGAGCAGACGAACAAGTGGCTTCATGAGGACTCCAGGCAGATTCGACATCGAGATAAAGTTCAGCGGAGCTGAGTTTCGACAGATGCGAGAGTTGAAGCAGATCCTAGCTGGCTTCCCAAAAGCTGCTCATCGACGTTCGAGCTCGATTAGATAGTGGTCCGCCAGCCATGGCAACGGAAACCAGGTCTCCATTCGGCGTTCCCAACGATCGAGTTGGCGAATGAGGGCGGGGTGGTGTGCCGCCCATGGTTCGACGTAGCTTGGTGGCAACAGGGCGCCGATGGCGCTGACGCGGCAGGTTCGAAAACTCGGTTCAAAGGCCCGGCGTAACGTTCGGATCGAAGGATAGTGCACGGTGAGTCCGCGCCACTTGACGCCGCCCCGTCGCCAACGCCTGAAGGCGGTCCGAGGATGGCCGTGCAGGAGATGCCATAGCCATTCCCAGGGCACGCAGGGCCCCATCACACAGAGGCCCACCTGGGCTCCGGGCCGTAGCCATTGTGCTAGCCCATGTGCCGTTGCAGGTAGATCTGCCACGCAGTTGAGGCCTCCAAAGTTCGAGAGGGCGCCATCGAAGGGTGGCTCGAAGGGGCGCGGATTGAGGTTGGTTGGCTGAGCTGTCGTCGTCGGTTCGGCTGTCCACTCGCGGGCTTGGAGGTCTTCGAACCGTAGCTGACGAGTCGAGATGTGATCGGCCAGGTTGGCGTCCTCTGCTTTTTTCCGTGTGGCTTCAACCATTGCGAGAGTGGGGTCGGTGGCAAGAACAAAGTTGCCGCGTCGGGCCAAGTAGGCGGCATCCTCGCCGGTACCGCAGCCGAGTTCGAGGATTCGGCTACCGGTGGGGAACAAGACATCGAGACGATGCCATACGGCCTGTCGCATCAGCGAGCCGATGAGGCTGTGGGTGAAGCTGGCGTCATAGGTGGCAGCTTCTTCCTCGAAAGGAGACTCTGTTGCCCGCAGGGGCTCTGTGGCCTGCAGGGGCTCTGGTGGGAGTAGGTCGTTCATCTATAGCGAGGACATCTTACGATAGGGGGTTGTGCTTATCGTTATCTGTCTATATAGTAAACCTATTGGGTCCCTCGGAGGAGCCAAAGAGTTCCAGTCGCCGTTTGTGGTGAAACGTCAGAGCGGCGGAATTGCGGTGGGGTGCCGTCAGGCATTTCATGTCCGCCGAACAATGTCGACCTTGTCAGCGGCGATAGGTGGCAGCGACTGGAACTCTTTGGAACCTTCGGGTTCAAAAAGATCTCTCGCCCCCTGGTTCCTGTGCGTCCCTCCTTCGACGCCTCCTCCCAACCAAGGAACCGGGGGGTGAGGGCTTGTTGTCTCGCCCCTCCCCAAGGCCACCGAGACCAGATCTCGCCCAATAGCGACCGCAGTCCACAGAGGCGAACCGGACAACCAGCGTTCTTGGATGAGAACTAGACTAGTTACCATCCAGCGATAACGCCAGTTGGCGCTTCCTCGCCAAGGAACAGCCGGAACGGTGAGACCTGAGTTTGGCAAGACCTGGGTAGGGGCGCACGGCTGTGCGCCCTGGTGCCGAAACCGAACTCACACGAGGGTTGAAACCCCTCGCTCAGTGACAACGTTCCTCCGGCTCCGCCTCCGCCTGACGGGACGAAGAAGAAAGAGGCTGGTAGCAATATTGTTCCTTGGAAGGAAGCGGTGATCGGTCATTTATAGGTAGTTACCGGTGAACGCGGCGTAGATCAGTACAATCGCGACTGCCACTGGGCAAACGTAACGTACCAAGGCGCCCCACACTGCGGCGGCCCGAAGGTTGCCGCCCCGATTCAGTTCGGCAACTGCATTACCTATGCCCCACTTCCAGCCGACAAAAACGCAGATGAGTACTGCGCCGATACTCAGGAAGTAGTTGCCAAACACGATATTGGCCATGCCCAGGAAGCCGGTGCCGCCGAACATGTTGGTAAAGAAGGCGCTACCGCCGAACGATAGGGCGCTGGGCACGGCCAGGGCGAAACATGCGGCCGTGACCACCCATGTGGCGCGCTCCCGGCTCCATTCACGTTCGTCGACGAAGTAAGCGACGATCACCTCGAGCAAGCTGATAGTGGAGGTCAAGGCTGCGATCGCCAACAGACCGTAAAATGCGATGGCGAACATGGAGCCGAACGGCATCGTATTGAAAATGGTGGCCATCACGATGAAGATCAGGGAGGGCCCCCCGGTCGGCGAAGCACCGGCGTGGAAAAGTGCCGGGAAGATCATCAAACCGGCGATCATCGCCAGGCCTGTATCGAAAAAAGCAACCGTAACCGCAGCCTTGGGGACATTGTCGTCACGATTCAAATACGAGCCGTAAGTGATCATGGCTCCCATGCCAAGACTCATACTGAACAGCGCCTGCCCCAACGCGCTGACCACGGCGGCAGCTGACAGCTTCGAAAAGTCGAAGGCGAAGAGAAACGCAAACCCCTCGCTGGCACCGTCGAGCGTCACGGAACGGCCGACGAGAAGCAGCAAGATGACCAGGAAAACCGGCATCAGCACCCGGGCTGCGCGTTCGATCCCACCGGAGATACCGCCGCGGACCACCAAGGCCGTCAATACCAGGAAAGCCGCTGCCAGCAGGATCGCCGCAGTTGGGTTGGCGGTCAGTTCAGTGAATATCTGAGTACTCTCGTCGCTGGTCATGGCGTCGCCGAAGCGGCCGCCGAGTGCCATGTAGAAGTACCGCAGAGTCCAACCAGCAATGACGCTGTAGAACGACAAGATACCGAAGCCGCACAATACTCCGAGCCCACCCACCGCTGGCCACCAGGAGTTTGGTACCAGCTTCTTGAAGGCGCCGACGGCGCTACGTTCGGTGGATCGACCCACCGACAGCTCGGCGAGTAACACCGGGATACCGATGAGTGCCACGAAGGCAAGATAGACGAGGATGAAGGCGCCGCCTCCGTACTGCCCTACGGTGTAGGGAAAGCGCCAGATGTTTCCCAGCCCGATCGCCGACCCGGCGGCGGCGAGAATGAATCCAAAGTCCGAGCTCCACTTTCCGCGATTGACACTCACTATGGCTTCCTCCGTGGCGTTGGAACGCTCGGATCCCTCGGGCGGAGATCTGACCGACATCGGGGCGGTCGAGAATGGAGAGGGGAATCCTAGAGACGCTGGTCTTCGAGCTTGGGGCGGATTCTACACCAAAGCGAAGAGATGGTAGTATGGTGGTCGCCCTTCCCATGCTCGATCGCGGGACATTTTCTTTACCGCGCTCCCGGGCCCACTGCTCACGTCAGCTCTGTATAAAATTTTCGTTATGAATTCGTCTCCCGAGAGCTTTGCTTCAGACAGCACTACACCTTCAGACGGCGCCTCGCCTACAGATGGTGGTTCGTCTTCCGACAAGCCTGCCGGGCTGGTCTTAGACCGCATCCCCGGCACGTTCGGCATTTGCCGGCTGAGTCCGTCAGCCCGAATCCCACGCTGGGTTCACCGCAGTATTTTCTACACCATCAGCCGCAGCCCAAACGAGCTCTCGATCTTGTGCGAGGAGCGAGTCATACCAGCAAAGGTCAAATGTGATCCGGGCTGGAGTGCGATCAAGATTGCTGGAACCCTCGATCTTTCTCTGATCGGTGTCCTGGCGTCGTTGGCGGGACCTTTGGCAGAGGCCCGCATCGGGCTGTTCACAGTCTCGACGTATGACACGGATTATCTGTTGGTGCGTGAGAAACGACTCGCCGACGCGACAGTGGTGCTCGAGAAAGCTGGCCACACCTTTGATCTTCGACTCCTCGAGACTCCCGAAGCGATTGCTGCCGATCCCGAGCCTGAGGCGTCACCGGTCACTGAGTCGGCAGCGCCTGAACCCGCAGCTGCCGAGGTCACCGAGCAGAAGACCGATCAAGACACGTTCCCGCAAGAAACCGCGGCACCGTCTTCGCTCTCCGATCGGTCCTCGCTCTCAGCACCGTCTTCGCTAGCAGCACGGTCCTCGTTCTCAGCTCCGGCATCCGCCGATCAACAAGCGTGCGATAGCCCGAGTGCCATCGAAGCCGATCCTGTTGTTGCCGATCCTGTTGTTGCCGATCCTGTTGCAGCCGATCCTGTCGAAGCCAGCGACGAGGCTGAGAAGCCTGCACGGCATACTCAGGGTGGGGCGTTTGGGCGCGTCCTGGGTGAGCGTCGTGAGCCGTCGCCGCTTGGCCGGCCTGCTCCGAAACCCCGCCACACTTGGCAGCCTGCCCAAGCCAGCGAGGTTTCTGAGCCCGAGGCAGCTGCTCCAAAACCCCGCCACACTTGGCAGCCTGCCCAAGCCAGCGAGGTTTCTGAGCCCGAGGTAGCTGCTCCCAAACCCCGCCACTCTTGGCAGCCAACCCAAGCCAGCCCAGTTTCTGAACCTGAGGTGGCTGAACTACAGCCGGTGGGCGCGTCGCCGGTTGCAGAACGAGAGCTACCAGAAGTAAACGGTGAGGTGCCCAAAGAGTTCAGTGTGGAGCCAAAGGCAAAACCTGCGGCGGCTACAGATGGCTCCGAGGCCGAAGGTTTGTTTACCGGTGCTATTCCGCAGCACCCGGTTGAGCTCACAGACCTCAGCTTTGCGGATCTTGGCCTCAGCCCGGCGATTCTGGAAACCGTGCGTGAGGTGGGATTCGAAAACCCGACGCCAATCCAGGTGCAGGTCATTCCCTTGGCCCTCGAAGGTCACGATGTGGTCGGCCTTGCTGAAACCGGCTCGGGCAAAACGGCGGCCTTCAGCTTGCCGATGGCGGAACGTCTAACCCATGGACGCGGTACCCGCGGCCTGATCCTCTGCCCGACCCGCGAAATCGCTTTGCAGACGAAAGCATTTCTCGACATTTTTGGCCGCGACCATCAGCTCGAAACCGTGGCGGTGATCGGTGGTGTGCGAATGGGGCCTCAGATCGACGGCTTCCGTCGGGATGCCGATATTCTGGTCGCCACTCCGGGGCGTCTCGCCGATCACATGCGGCGGCGTAATGTTCGCCTCGACAAGATCGAGAAGTTGGTACTGGACGAAGCTGATCACATGCTCGACCTGGGGTTCTTGCCTCAAATCAAGGAGATTCTCGAGCAAGTGCCGGACGGCAGGCAGACGTTGATGTTCTCGGCCACCATGCCGCCGCCGATCGAGCGCTTGGCGCAGATCTTTATGCGCGATCCGAAGCGTTGCGACATTCGTCCCAGCGGTCAGATTGCGGCTGGTATCGAGCATCGCCTATACCTTGTGAAAGACGAAGATCGCAAAAACTGTCTGTTTGCGTTGCTGCGCGAAGTCAAGGGCAGCACGCTGATCTTCGTGCGTCGTAAGCTTTACACCGAGTGGCTGGCACGTCAGATCGAGCTTGCGGGATTCAGAGTGGCTCGGATCCATTCCGACCGGACACAGTCGCAACGCGTCGAAGCCCTGAAGTCTTTCCGGGAAGGCAAGGTTCGGATTTTGGTGGCCACCGACGTTGCCGCCCGCGGCATCGACGTGCCGCTCATCCAGCACGTCATCAACTACGGCTTGCCGGAGCAGACCGAAGACTACGTCCATCGTGCCGGTCGCACAGCTCGCGGCTCCTCGGTTGGTATCGTGTCGACTATCGGCACTTGGCAGGACAAGCTGACCGTGCGTGAGATTGAGCTCGATCTCGATCTCACCATGCCACGGTGTGCGGTGGAAGGCGTCGACGCTTACGTCGAATTGCCGAAACGCAAGGTCGTCCGGCGTCGACGGTTGCTATAGTCGATAAGCAGCCTAGCTCCTGTTAGCGTCGTGACTTAGGTACCGACGCGGCGGCAGCGGGGGCGTCGGTCATCGGCAGACGAGTTCGACGGATACCGTCGTAGGCGTAGAGGGCGCCGGCGACGGCGCCAGCGGTGGGGACCAGGCCAATCTCTCCAACTCCCTTAGAGCCGTAACCGCCAACCTCGTCGGGCACTTCGACCAGGATGACGTCGAGCTCGGGGGTGTCTTTGGCTTTGAGGATGCCGAGGTCCCGCAGCAACAGAGAGTCGGGGTGGCCGCCGGTGCAGGGTAAGTCCTCGGAGAGGGCGTAACCGATACCCATGTGCAATGAGCCTTCGATCTGTCCGGCGCAGCTCAAGGGATTGATGGCGCGGCCGACGTCATGGGCCGCCACAACTCGGGTGAGTTTGCCGTTGTCGCCGACGATCGCCACCTGAGTCGCGTAGCTAAAGGTCATGTGGGTTTTGGGTTCGTCCGTGTCGGCGCCTGGTTTGGTGGTGAAGTCACAGATGTATTCGCCGAGATACTCCCGGCCGACGAGAGCTTGCAACGAACTGTTTTCGAGGTCGGCGGCCAGTTGTACCGCGGCGCGCTGGCCAGCAGCGGTCAACAGAGCGGTGGCACGGGACGCGGTGGTCATCCCACACAGTACCCGGGGATCTGCCGCGGTACGGCAGGTCATGATGTCGGGTTCGAGACCGGTTTCCTCGAACACCACTTGCGGCAGGATGGTGAACAGGCCTTGGCCCATTTCGGTGTAGCCGGTGAGAATCTCGAGCTGGCCACCGTTGAGCACCCGGATCAACAGGCGTCCCGAGTCGTCCATGCCGTTGCCGATGCCGGTGTTTTTGATCCCGCAGCCGATGCCGACGTGTTGGTTGGACGCTGCTCGGGCCTGTTTGTAAACGTCCCGCACCGCCTCGAGGGATTGGCGAATACCGCAGCTGTTGGTCATCCGTTGGCCGGTGGCAAAGGCATCACCAGGGGCCAGGATGTTACGTTCGCGGATGTCGTAGCCGTCGATGCCGATGCGGTCGGCGAGCATGTCGAGGATACCCTCGATCGCAAACGAGGCTTGGTTGGCGCCGAAGCCGCGCATCGCCCCGCAGGGCGGATTGTTGGTGTAAACGGTTTTGGCTTCAACGTCGACGTTGGGGACCCGGTAAGGGCCACAGGAGTGGCCAGCGGCGCGTTCCAGCACTTTCATGCCGACCGAGGCGTAGGCGCCTGTATCGCCGATCATGCGTGCCCGGATTGCGGTCAGCCGCCCTTCCGCATCGGCACCGACGGTGTAAGTCATGGTGATCGGGTGGCGCTTGGGGTGCATGCGGATCGACTCATCGCGACTCAGAACGGTTCGCACCGGGCGTCCGAGGACGTGGGCAGCAACCGCGGTCTGGGCTTGCACGGAGAGATCTTCCTTGCCGCCAAAGGCGCCGCCGTTGGTCACCAACTCGACCCGCACCTTCTCGGCGGCGATACCGAGCACCGGCGCTATTTGCTGCTGGTCGTCGTGGACGCCTTGGGTTTGTGAATAGAGCGTGATCCCGTCGTCGTCCGGCTTGGCGAGGCACGCTTCCGGCTCGAGAAAAGCATGCTCGATCCGTTGGGTGGAGAAGGTCTCCTCAATCACATGGGCGGCTTTGGACAACGCTGCATCAACGTCGCCACGGGCGAAGCTGCAAGTGTCGAGCAAATTCCCCTGATTTCTGTTGGCGTGCACCGATGGGGCGTCGGGAGCGAGGGCGGCGACCGGATCGCTGACCGGTTCGAGGACCTCGTACTGGACCGCCACTGCTGCTGCCGCCTGGCGGGCGTGGAATTGAGTATCGGCGACCACCAAGGCCAGGACGTCACCCACGCAGTGGGTGATCTCGCCTGGTGCCACAAAAATTGGCCAGTCGCGGACAATCAGCCCAACCATACGCTCGCCGGGCACATCTTCGGCGGTGAGGACACGCTCGACACCGGACATCGCCAGCGCAGGCGTCGGGTCGATCGTCAGCACCTTGGCGCGAGGGTGCTCGCTGAGGACCACCGCGGCGTGCAACATTTCGTCGAGTTGCATATCCGCGACATAGGGTTTCTGCCCAACCGCATGCTCGTGGCCCCGGTAGCGTGGACTGGAGCCGCCGACGCCGTGGCGATTGCCGTTCTGAGACGTGCGGGTGAGGCCGTGTTCCTCACCGAAGAAATCTGGACGCCGTGGACGGTGAGCGACGGATTGGCCGCTTTGCCAAGCTTCCGCTGCCGACTGGACCGCGTCGACGATCCGAGCGTAGCCGGTGCAACGACAGAGGTGACCGGCCAGGCCTTTGGCAATTTTCTCGCGGCTAGGCTCGCCGTCGAGGAGCGAGGCGGCGCGCATCACAATACCGGGGGTGCAGAAGCCACATTGCACGCCGCCGTCTTGGACAAAGGCGTCGGACAATACTTTGATCTTGTCTTCCGGTACACCTTCTAGCGTGACGACCTCGCGCCCTTCCATCTGTTCGGGTCGGCGCAGGCAGGACAGGGTCGGTCGGCCATCGACCATGATTTTGCAGCAGCCACAATAGCCTTGCGGTGCGCAGCCGTCCTTGGCGGAGGTGATACCGCATTGCTCGCGCAGAAGCTCGAGAAAGTGCATCCCGGTCTCGTAGGAGACGGTCGTCTGTTGTCCGTTGAGCTGGAAAGTAATGTCCGGCATTTTGAGACCTCCTAGCGTGATGATACCTCAGCTGTCGGTGGCATCTGGTCTGGTCGCTTCGATCGCCTGCGGGAGCACCTCGAGCGTTGAGGCATGTCGCAGGACGTGGCGCCATACGAAGCGTTGCCGGTCGAGCCTTCGCAGGCTGGCCGGGTTCCTTCAGACGTACGTGAGTTGGTCCTCTGTCAGGTGGGCGGTGGTATTGAATGTTTCCAGCGACAGGCGCCCGCCCGAAAAGAGAAGCTCTGAAAGTGCGGCATTGCGGACCCGCCAACTAAGCTCCAGGATCCTGGCGTCCTCGAGGTCGAGAGCCAAGCCGACGGCAGCGGCGGTGGCGCCGCCGGAGGTGAACGCCGCGATCCGTTGCCCGCTGGCGGCCTGAGACATAATGGTGCGGATGCCGCGTTGGATACGAGCCCGGAAGGCAGCCCAGGATTCGAGTCCCGAAGGTGTCTCTAGATCGTCCCGGATCCATCGCGTGGTGCCAATCTGGTAAATCTTCAGGTAGCGCCGCAACGACTCCTGCTTGTCCACATCCTGATAGCTCGGGTCGTCGATGCCGGCTTGTTGATAAAGGTTGGCACGATGGTGACTGATCACTTCCGGCCCTTGATGTTCGTCGAGCTCGGGTAGTGGTGTCGGCGCAGGCCAAGCTAGGCCCCGGTCTTGGAAGACGCCAGCAACCGCATCGTAAGTCTGCTGATGGCGACGTAGCGGCCCGACGTAGACGCGATCAAATCGCTGTGGGTTGGCGCTCCAATACTCGCCCAAGGCGCGGCCCTGGACCTCACCATGGCTCGAGAGCTGATCGTAGTTGTCGGCATGGACTGACGCCTGGCCATGGCGGACCAGGCACAGCAGGCTCATTGTTGTCGCCTCGGATCTTTCCTAGCTAAATATCTCGACATCAGGCTCCCCGTGTTTGGAATCTTGTCGATCTATATAATACTGCTGGTGTTCCGCACCAAGACCAATAAGAACTTCTGTCCGCGTCGAGAGTGGCACTTGCTAGATCAGCGGTCTACGCATCTGGCCAAGGGCTGACATCATGGGTCGACTGCGAAATCTCTCCATCCAGCGGAAGCTGACGGCGCTCACGATGTTGACGACCGTCTTGGCGTTGCTGCTCGCGTCGTTTGCGTTCTACACCTACGACCGGATGACCTTTCGCGACAAGATGGTGCGCGACCTGAGCGCGCTGGCCGCGACCCTCGAGGCCAACACCGCTGATGCCCTGGTTTATCACGATCCAGAGACTGCGCAGGGCATCCTTGCCGGCCTGGAAGGTCAGCCGCATATCGTTTCGGCAGCCATCTTTGATCGCGATGGGAAGTTGTTTGCGGACTTCGCTCGCAACGTTCCGGGTGAGCCCAATCCCGAGCCAACCGTGCCGTCGACCGATGGCCATACGTTTGGCACTCGCAACTTGGTGATCTCCCGCGGCATGCAATTCGGCAGTCAACGGGTCGGGACCTTCATGATCGTGACGGATCTGGGGGAGTTCGACAGTCGCCGAACGGACTACCAGGGAATTCTGGCCGCAGTCATTCTCGGCGTTTCGGTGTTGGCATTTCTGTTTTCTTCGGCCATGCAGCGGGTAGTGACAAGACCCATCTTGGCGCTGGTCGATGTTGCTCGCAATGTCTCGGAGAAGAAAGACTTCACCGTCCGTGCCAAGGCCCAAAGCGAAGACGAGATCGGTCGTTTGGTCAATAGCTTCAACGAGATGTTGGGGCAGATCCAGGTGCGGGATGAAGAGTTGCGGGTGGCAAAGGACAAAGCCGAAGAGGCCAACCGCACCAAGAGCGTATTCCTGGCCAATATGAGCCACGAACTGCGCACACCGTTGACGGCCATCATCGGCTACAGCGAGATCCTGGAAGATGACGCGGGCGAAATGGGGCTCGATGACTTCCTACCCGATTTGCGAAAGATCAAATCCGCGGGTAAACACTTGCTCGGCCTGATCAACAGCATTCTCGACTTGTCGAAGGTCGAATCGGGAAAGATGGAGCTTTACATCGAGAGCTTCGATCTCACCAGTCTGGTGTCTGAGGTGGCGAGCACCGTCAATCCGTTGATGGACAAGAACGGCAACAAGTTGACGGTCGAGACGGCAGACGATCTTGGCGAGGTACGCAGTGACCTCACCAAGATGCGGCAGATTTTGTTCAATCTGTTGTCGAACGCGTCCAAGTTCACAGAGCAAGGCCAGGTGCGATTGGCGGTCCGACGCGCTAGTCCGGCCAACATGGTGGTCTTCGAGATCAGCGATTCGGGTATCGGCATGTCGCCTGAGCAGCTCACTCGGTTGTTCAAGCCGTTTTCGCAGGCTGACGCGTCCACCGCTCGCAACTATGGTGGAACGGGGCTCGGTCTAGCGTTGTGCAAACGATTCTGTCAGGTGATGGGCGGGCGTATCGATGTCGATAGTGAGCTCGGCAAGGGGACAACGTTCACCGTGCGGTTGCCGAGCGATATGGATCCGGATCAAACTTCGATGGGTTCGATGCATCAGCTGCTCGAGTCGGGTGAGTGGAACCATCGGGAGCTGAGTTCATTGGCCCCGGCTGATGAACGGCTGGTGCTGGTGATCGACGACGACTTGGCGGTCCACGATCTGTTGCGCGATCTGTTGGAGAAGGAAGGCTTCAACATCGTCACGGCCGCCAGCGGTGAAGAGGGTTTGAAGTTGGCCTACACCCTGAAGCCGGCGATTATTACGCTCGATGTCTACATGCCGGATCTGGATGGTTGGACGGTACTCAACACCATCAAGTCCGACGCCCAGCTGTCACACATTCCGGTGATCATGATTTCGGTGTCCGATCAGCGGCAAAAAGGCTACGCTTTGGGTGCTGAGTACCTGACCAAGCCGATCGATCGCCAGAAGCTGCTGGTGCTGCTCGAGAAATACAGTCACCGCGGTACAACTCCCGAAGTCCTGGTGGTTGATGACGACCCGGATATACGTGCGATGGTGCGCGTCCTGCTCGAAGAACAGGGATGTTCAGTGGTCGAGGCCGAGAACGGGCTGGCGGCATTGCGGATGGTTGCCGAGTCGCCGCCGTCCCTGATCCTTCTCGACTTGATCATGCCGCAGCTCGATGGCTTCGGCTTCATGAGTCAGTTGCGAAAGAATCCGGCGCTGAGCTCGATCCCGGTGGTGGTTTTGACTGCAATGGATATCGGTCCAGAGGAAACCGCTCGTCTCAATGGTGGGGTCGAGCAGATCTTGCAGAAGGGGGCCTTCAACCTGGACGAGCTGAAGGCTGAGATCCGGTCCTTGGCGCGGGGTAGCGTGCATGCCTAGTCGCTTACGGACGAACTTTGTGTATGGACGAACTTCGTGCGTCGAGACCCTCAGCAGGAGGCCACAGAGATGATGTCCCGAAAGTTGTCGCCGTTGTGCCGCGGTTCAGCCGCGTGGTTGCCAATTGTGATGATGGTGATCCTGCCAGCGACAAGGATTCTGGCGCAAACGTCCAGTCAGCTGGGTGAGGTCACCCTTTTCGGCGAGGAAGAGTTCACCATCCAGGCGGCGACCAAGACCGAGTTGCCGATCTCCAAGGCCCCCGGTTCAGTGACCGTCATCAGTGCGCAGCAGATCCGGGAATCAGGCTCTCGCACGATCCCCGAGTTGTTACGGACGGTGGGTGGTGTCAATGTGCGTTGGAATCCGATGGTGCAATCCCTCGATATCCGCAGCTTTGGTCAGAACCCATTCACCAGCCGAGTGCTCCTGTTGATCGATGGTGTGCCCTACAATTCGTGGAATAAAGGTGGCTTTCCTCAACACCCCGGTTTCGACTTCTTCATGATGCAGAACATCAAGCGTCTGGAGATCGTTCGGGGTCCCGGCTCGTCGCTGTATGGCGAGAACGCCTATTGGGGCGTCGTCAACATCGTTACGCTGTCGGGAGAAGATCTTCAGGGCGGTAAGGTCGAAGTGTCCGGAGGTGACCTGTTGGACCAATCTGTCAGCACGGTCTACGGCCGCTCGACCGACAACGGGTCCTTTCTGGTCTCCGGCCGCGTGCAGCGTGGTCAGCTGCCGCTCGGCTTCTGGATCGAGGACAACGATTCGGAGATCGAAGGCTCGGATATTTTCATCAAGGCCAAACGTGGTGGGTTCGAGGCGTCGTATTACCGTCATCAGGACGAACTCGATGGTTTTTCGAATCCCCTGGGATTTGTGCCGGGATCCTTTCGCAGTGCTGACAAGATCAAACAAACGGTCGATATTCTGGCATTCAAGACCTCGCACGATCTGCGTCAGGATCTGACGTTCAGCAGTGATATCTCCTACGCGCAGCGCGAGGGCTCACGCTGCAGCTCATGCCATGCTGCACCGCAGAATGAGGCTTTTTCAGAAACCGTTGATCACGGGTTTCAGCTCATCGGTGACTTCCGTCTGGGAGTTAAAATGATCCCGTCCCACGATATTTTGGTCGGGATCGAAGCGCGACGGGTCGACGCTGGAGAACACGAGGATCAGTTGCTGCAACCCACGACCGACGTTCAGCCGGTGTTGGCTTATACCAAGGTCGCTGCTTACGTGCAGGATCAGATCTCGCTTGCCCAGGATCGTTTCCGACTCACTCTCGGTGCGCGTCTCGATGGCTCGAACGACCTCTTCGACAGTGCACTGTCACCGCGTATCGCGGCGGTGTACACGCCGTCTGACTCGGTGGTATTACGCGGTGGGTGGTCGACGGCGTTCCGTTTCCCCAACTTCAACGAGCTTTATCAGGACTCTTGGTTTTTGAACGCCGACAGTGGCTTCTTTGCGTTCCCACTGAGCGTCTTCAGGCCTAACCCCGACCTCCAACCCGAGGAGATCCGCACCTTCGATGTCGGGGCGGAGTTTCGGCTGAGTCCGCAGGCGAGCCTGAAAATCGATCTCTTTCAGTCTGAAGTCAAGGACTTCGTCGTGTTGTCCTTCATCAGCCCGCCGGTAGGACCCACTCAGATTTTGTCAGAGAATCACCCCGGTGACGCAACAATCCGAGGCGGTGAGCTCGAGCTGCGATGGCAGCCGAGTCGGAAGTTCTCCACGCTGTTCAACTGGTCCTACCAGGAGAACGAGCAAGACGACACCCGAGTCGACTCTAGTGGCAAGCTTTTTGAATTCGTCTATTCACCGGAAAACAAGCTCAATATGGCAACCTACCTGGGACCTTTCAGAGGATTCCGGGGAACGATCGAAGCCGAGTGGCGAGATGAGCGTGAGGGGCCAAGTGCTTGGAACTTCGCCGCCGGAAATCGATCGACTGCGATTCTCGATGCCTACACCCTGGTCAACGCTCGTCTCAGTTGGGATGCTCCGGTGCGTATCGGCTCTTCCGACGAAGGGCTGAGGTTCTCGATTTACGGCAAGAATCTGTTGGACGAGGACATTGAGGAGACCTTCTTGCCGATCGATACCGAGTTGCCCGGTGCCACCTACTCCGGCGCAATCGAGCTTCGATACTGAACAACTGCGACAGCGAGGGGTGGTCAGCCACCGCTCGATCTCAGGGGCTACAGCCAGATCCGTTCCGAGCCTTGTTTCGTAACCTGACGATGTCTCTCTGCTCTGAAATTCCGAGTGAACCCGAGATGAGACATGGCGTGCATCACGCTATCGTGCAGTGTGTTGGCCTGATTGTGGGCGGACTGCTGATGCTGTGGGTCGGTACCGACTCGAGTGCCCAGCCAGACGTGCCGGAAGTGGTGCGGGAGCGCTTGGACGAAGGCGACCGTCATCGTGCGGCGGGCCGGCTCGACGAGGCGATCGAGAGTTATCTCGAGGCTCGGCGGCTCGGCCCGTCAGTGCTCGAAACTTACACGTCTTTGGGGGCGCTTTACACCGGGCAGGATGAGCTCGAAAAGGCGCTCGAGGCCTTCTCGAGTGGGCTAGAGAGGATGCCCGACGATCGCCAGCTGCTCTACAACGTGGCGGTGATTGCGCTCCGGCTCGATCTCTTGGAACAGGCTTTGAGTGCGGTCGAGCACGCGGTGGCCAAACATCGTGGGGACGCCGACCTATATTCGTTACACGGCGCGATACTCAGCCGCCTCGATCGACCGGACGAGGCTCTGGCCGCCCTCGAGATGGCAGCCAAACGCAAGCCGGGAGACTCGCAGATTCTGTTTCGCCTCGGCAATCTTCAACATCAGGTTGGTCAACCCCAATCGGCGATCGATACCTACCGCAAGGCGATCAAGAAAGATCGCACGATGCTTCGTGCTTATTACAACCTGGGTGCTGTGTTGTTGGAGTCCGGACAATTCGACGCCGCCCTCGATGCGTACAAGGTCGCTCTGGAACCTCTCGAGGCCGCCTTCACCAACGGCCAAACCGTGGAAGTGATCCATGCTCAGGCATTCCAGAACTTAGGGGCGATCTACTTCCAAAAGAAAGCATGGCAATCGGCTCTAGATGCTTACAGCAAGGCGTTGCGTCTCGATCCACAGCTGACCGCTGCGCTCTACAACCAAGGTTTTATCTACTACACCTTGGGCCAGTTCGAGGCTGCAGAGAGCACCTATCGCGAAGCGTTGAAGCTCGATCGTGAGTTGCCGATCGCTTATCTCCACCTCGGGCTGATCGAGCAGGGGCGCGGTGAGCACGAAGCAGCGGTTCGGTGGCTGACCGATGGGCTTTTGCTGCTCGATGGTTCGTCGCGTCAGATGGCCTACTGCGCACTTGCTGAATCTCAGGACGAGCTCGGGCGATCAGCGGAAGCCGAGACGGCATTTCGGTCACTGCTCGAACTCGCCCCAGAGGATCTTTCAGCTCGGCTCGACTTGGGACGTTTGCTGCGAAGAGCTGGGGAATTGGTGGCAGCGCGGCAGGAGTTGGAAAAGGTGCGTTCTGCCGCCCCCGACCCTCTCGAGGCGATGATGGAGCTGGCATCCCTGGCAAAGGCTGAGGGTAAAACTGGGGAGGAGAAGGCGCTCTATCAAGACATGCTGCGGCGTGCCGGTTCCCGCCCCGGGATGTGGCCGATCCGGTTGAATTTGGCGCTCGTTCACCTGCAGCAGGGGGACGTTAAGCAGGCCAAGCCACACCTCGAATCGTTAGTGGGGCGCAAAACGTTCCGTGGTGAGCGCGCTCCCGGTGTCGAAGAGCGCCAGCTAATTGCGACGATCCACGGGTTGTTGTTGGCCCTGGATGGCGATGTACCGGCAGGGCGTCAGCGAGTTCAAGCTGTGCTGGCGGAGGATGCTGGTTTTATCGCAGCGTTGGACATCGCTGCGGTGCTCGAAGCTGCCGCTGGCGAGCTCGAAGCGGGGCAAGCCATGACGGCGAGTTGGGAGCGTCAGCAGGGAAGTGCTCTCGAAGCCTTGACCCGGGCCAATCTGGGGCAAATCCTATGGCTCAGTGGGCGCAGTGATGCGGCACGTCCGCATCTCGATGCGGCCATCGAGGCTTATCCGCAGTGGCTGAGTCTCAGGGTTGCCCGAGCCGAGATCGCTGTTGCCGCCAAGCGGTATGCCGAAGCCGTCAGCGACTTTCAAGCGGCGGTTGGGTTGTGTGGCACGGAGGGCGCTTCAACCTTTGCGGATGCTCCCGCGGTCGAAGGAGTTTTTCAAACCACTCTCGGCCTGAACGGTGACCCATCGTTTTGCGCCCGTGCCAACAGAGGGTTGGCGTCGGCTCGGCTTGGCGTCGCCTTCGAAGGGCTTCGGCCGGCGCTGGGCGATGGTCAGCTGGGCAATGGTCGGCTAGCTACCGGTCGGCTGGCCACTATCCTGCGTTTAGTGGATGCTGCACTGGGTGGTGAGCTCGATCAGGTCTCCCGGGCGGTTGCACACTATGTGCGCGGCACAGCACGCATCGCTGACGGCGCCGACGAGCCGGCGCGTCAAGACTTTACCGTTGCGTTGCAGGGGCCATTGCCAAGGGCACTTCGCTCGCTGGCTTACAACAACTTGGGCGTCGCACACTCCCGCCTCGGCAACGTAACGGCAGCCCAAGAGGCTTTTGAGACTGCCCGCCGTGAACAGCGCCCATCACCTGAGTCAACGTTGAATCTGGGGATTCTGTTCGACGATCACACGGACCAGCCGCAACAGGCTATCGAGCTGTATCGTCAGTACTTGAGCCTCGGTGGTGCACGTCAGTCCGATGTTGCAGCCTGGGTCGAGCGGCTGGAGAGGATCTACTAATGGGCAGGTCGCGCTGTGGGTGGCTACTGCTCGTTAGCTTGATGGCCAGCTCGATTGTTGCGCAGGATACCCTGCTCGTCCATCTGCCGAGTGCTCCGGCCGAGGCTGCCAATCGACAGGCTGAGGCAGTCAACGCCTTGGCTGAGGTGCTCTCCGCACGGCTCCCAGATCGCACGATCGAAGCCAAGATCTATCGCCGTTGGCGGGATGCCAGCCAAGTCCTCAGCGGCAACCCGGAGAACGTCAACCTACTACTGACCGATGCCTCGTTTGTCGTTGATGCTTCGACTGGCCATCGACCAGCCTACCGCTTTGTACACGCTGGCAGTGGGACCTATCGGCGGTTGTTGGTGGTACGAAGCGACCGCGGCGAGCTCAACAGATTGGTCGACTTGCGTGACAAGTCTTTGGCAGTAGTCGAGGCCGCTGGGTTTGGCGACGGAGCTGGTGACGCTGGCTTCCTACGAGATCAGGTATTCGAGGACGAGCTCGATCCGCTCACCTGGTTTGCTACGTTGAAGCCGTCGTCCGATGATTTTTCGGCCACCGCCAGCGTGTTGTACGGCCAAAGCGATGCTGCGCTCGTCGCCGAATACAATCCACTGCTTGCCAGCCATCTCGGCAAGGATTTGCGAACGGTGTTCGAGAGCCCTGAACTGTCCTTGCCGGTGCTGTGGATTCGTGAGTCCGCCTTCACCCCTGAAGCTCGACAGTTGTTGGCGGAAACCCTTCGGACTCTCGGCGACGATCCGACAGGGCGCACTCTGCTCGCCGATCTCGGGATCGACGGTTTTGCCCCGGTGGACGGTGGATACCCGCTGGCGACAGCAACCGCACGACCGTCTAAAACCTTGGCGATTGCTGTGCCGGCCGGCGATGAGCTCGACCTTGTAATGCCGTCGTTGCCGGCGGCGAGCGAATTGACGTTTGCAGTGGCGGTGGAGCTTCCAGAGATTCCGTTGCCGGTCGATGGCCAAGGCGGATCGCGCTAGGCCCGTCGAAGGTTTGCCCCAACTGCTAGGATATGCCTCCGTTCAACACGGAGCCCGTCATGCAGCGAATTCTTTTAGTCGAAGATAACGAAATGAACCGGGATCTGATCTCCCGGAGGCTCAAGCGCCGCGGCTTCGACGTCAGCATCGCAGTGGATGGTGCTGAAGGTGTCGAGAAGGCGACCGCCGATCAGCCGGATATCATTGTCATGGATATGGGGTTGCCGGTGCTAGATGGCTATGAAGCCACGCGGATGCTCAAAGATGCCGACGCAACGAAGCGTATTCCGATCATCGGCCTGTCAGCGCACGCCATGTCGGGAGACGCTCGCAAGGCGTTGGCTGCTGGCTGCGACGACTACGACACCAAGCCGGTGGAGTGGGCACGGATGCTGGGCAAGATCGATACCCTTTTGACCCGCGCCAAAGAAGACGCAGCCAACGTCGAGCTCTCGACGCCAGCAGCCTCCGCAACGGCGGCCAATCCGGACGCAGCCCATCTCTTGGTGGTTGACGACAGCGCTATGCACCGCCAAATGTTGTCGGAGCGCCTGACTCTTTTGGGACACACGTTCGATTTGGTTGCTGGAGTCGAGGCTGCCCGCCAGCGGTTGGAGCATGCGACCTTCGATGCGGTGTTGCTCGATGTTACGTTACCGCCGGTAGAGGGCCAGCCTTTGCTCGAGCTCATCCGAGCGGATCCCCGATACCAAGACATGCCAGTGATCATGCTCTCGACGATCGACGCGGTCTCCGACGCGATTGCAGCCTTGTCCCGTGGCGCGTCGGATTTTATCGCGCAGCCCTTCCATGCCGAGGTCCTGGCAACACGTCTCAATGTCTGTCTCGAACGGGCCCGGACACATCAGAGTTTGCAGACGCTAGAAGAGGCGTTGAGTGCCGAGAAGCGCCGCTCCGAGCACCTCCTGGGTACCCTCTTGCCTGCCGGGATCGTGACCGAGCTGCGGGAGACGCGTAAGGTTGTCCCGCGGCGTTGCCCAGACGTGGCGTTGTTGTTCTGCGACGTGGCTGGTTTTCGCAAAGTCAGTGACAGTCTCGATCCCGAAGATTCGATCCGCCGACTTCAGCGGTTGATCGTGGCGTTTGAGGATGTGGTAGCCCGCCACAGGGTGGAGAAGGTCAAGACTAATGGGGATTCGTTCGTGGCTGCAGCGGGTCTGTTCGAGAGTCTTGCGAGCCCCGCGGCAGCCCTGGCGGCAGTGCGTTGCGGTCTCGAGATGATCGAAGTTGCAAGTACGATCGAGGCTTCCTGGCCGCTGCGGATCGGGATCCATCAAGGCTCGGTGGTTGCCGGGGTGGTCGGCCATCGCAAATGCCAGTTTGATCTGTGGGGAAATACAGTCCAAACCGCTGCGCGAGTCAAGAGCTCTGGCCCGCCGGGTGGCCTCCAGGTTTCCGAAACAGTCTGGCGACAGATTGCCGGTCAGAGCCAGGGGCAGCGGTTGGGTGAAGTGAAGCTCAAAGATGACAGTGCGGTCACGGTGTACCGCGTGCAGCGCGTCGAGCCAGAAGCGACTCTCTGACTCAACTTAGACTCCAGACCTCTCCCAACTCACGCGGCGCCACGACCGGTGCCGCGATTCTCGGGATTCGACCGAAACTCGGCGGCGGATCGAGCAGGTGAGCGAGTTCGAAGTCCTCAGCCGGCAGCGGTGCTACGTATTGCGTGACCGACGATCTATCCGTCAGGTTGTCGTCGATTTTGGCAGTGTCGAGAACGATTGTTGCCCCCGAACGATCGATGGCATCGTTCTTTTCCTGGGCTAGTTCGAGGGCGTTACTCAGGCGCGGTGTGAGGTCCGCAACCGTAGGCCGTAGTGAAGGATCTTTGTTCAGCATACCCATGACCTGTGTGATGACGGCGTCCGGAAGGTCTGGCCGCAGCTCGGCGAGAGGGCGAGGTGGCGTTGTCAGGTGCATCATCGCCACCGCCATTGCATTGTTTCTTTCGGACTCGAACGGTAGGCAACCGGCCAGCAGCTGATAGAGCAACACTCCCAGGGAGTAGACGTCGGAGCGTCCGTCGTAGTGGGTGCCGCTCAAGCGTTCTGGAGCCATGTAGGCGGGGGTTCCGAGGATGCCTTCGTCGAGGGTCAGGTGTTTGCCCATCGTTGCCTCGTCCACCAACTTGGCGATGCCGAAGTCGAGGACTTTCACCACCTCACCACGTCGTGACTGGTGGAGGAAGATGTTGGCCGGCTTGATATCGCGATGGATGATACCGAGGGCGTGGGCTTCTGCCAGCGCGGAACCGATCGAGCGTACGATGCTTGCGCAGCGGCCGGGAGAGAGGCTGCCGCGACGCTTGAACTCCTGTTCCAGGGAGTGTCCTTCGAGCAGCTCCATGACCAGAAAAGCGACTCCAGAGCCGGTAAAGCTGAAGTCGAGTACCGACACGACGTTGGGGTGTTGCAGCCGGAAGGCCGACGCGCCTTCCTGGCGAAAACGTGCCAACGTCTCGGAGGATTCGTCAACCGGCGCCTGCAGGACCTTGACGGCAACCGACTGTTGGAAATCGAGATGCGTTGCTCGATAGACCGAGCCGAAGTTACCTGCGCCGAGCACTTCCTCGAGGCGGTATTTGCCTGCCAGCACCGTGTTGGGGCCGATACCGCCGAACGTCACTGTTTCCTCAGCTGTGTTCGCCTTCCTTTTTCGTGAGGCCTCACGAGTGCGTAGCAGAGCCTCGATCCGAGCCAGGACAACCGGGAAGTCGAGAGGTTTGGTGACGTAGTCGTTGGCACCGTGGCTCAAGGCCTCCACCATATCTTCGCTTTGATTTTTGGCGGTTGCCATGATGATCGGAAGCTCGGCGGTTGAGTAGTTCTTGCGCACAATCTGCAATACGTCAATACCCGAGAGCCCTGGCATCATGACGTCGAGGATCACCAGATCGACCCCTCCCTGTTGCACTAAATCGAGCCCCTCCGGGCCGTTTTCTGCAATCAATACCGTATAGCCGGCGCGCTGCAAACGGCGGCTGATCAGATCCCGATTGTCCTGGTTGTCATCGACGACCAGGACCGTATGCGTGGCGAGGTGCATCGTCGGGCAGCAGCTTGTTCAGTCGGCCTTGACCGGTTCTGCGGATTCGAAGATCGAGTCCGGCAGTCTGTCGAAGACGCCGATGTCACCGAGCGGTCGTTCGCTGTCGTCACTGATGTTGACCCGCTTCGACGACAACATGATGTTGCCATGGCGCTGCCAGTCCAACCACTGCCAGATCGTCGGCTCGCGGTCGTCTTCCCAGCCTTCTAGAGAGTAGGCCCAACGCTCCATCAAGCCAGTCTCGCGGTTGATGTAGGCCCAATAGGTATCGCCCGGGGTGAGACCAACCTGGTTGAAGGTGAGTTTCAGTTTGTCGAACGTGGCACCGTCGATGGCCTCTTCGCCGTCGTAGGCGAGATTGACCCCTGGATCTAACAGCTTATAGGGCATGATCAGCCAGTAGGTATCGTTGATCCAGGCGCCATACGCCCGCTCCAGCCATTGCGCCTTGTCCTCGCCTTCGACGGTCTCGCCGTTGACCACGACGCTGCCCTGTCGGGTATTGATGTTGTGCAAGACGACGTAGCTGTCGCCTTCACGACTTTTGCCTTCTAGCCGATGACGGCCGGTGTAACGATCCCAATGGTGGAGTCGGAAACCAAAAAAATTGAAGCGTAGGAATCTGGTACCTTGCCAGGCTTCTTCACCGCCCATGGTTTCGAGTACATTGTGAGCCAGTTTGACGGCTTTGGCGTCACGTTCTTCGGCAAAGCTGCTCAGCGGCAACAGAGCTGCCAGGATGAGCCCGAGCCAGCTTGCACGGACATAGCTGAGAGTTTGAGTTCGACGCATCGTCGTTGAGCGCATGGACAAAATTCTCCTTGACGTGGACTCGTTGAGACGTAGGCCCGTAATGATTGCCACAGTCTCGAGATGTGAAGCCCCAGGGCCAGTCTCGAGAGGTACTTAGTCTGGAGACAGTACTACAGCTCGAGACAGTACTACAGCTGCAGAAGTACAGTCTCAAGATAGTACTGTAGCCTCAGAACGGTGCTGTAGCCTCGAGGCAGAGATGATGATCGGACGTTCTTGTGAATAGTGGGTATCCACTAGTTGTGGGCTAGACCATGTCGGGGCATCGTGACCGGGTGACCTCAGCCCCGAATCGAAAGCTGGGGCTCGATGACTTGGGTGGTGGCAGTCGGGTTCCGGTTGACACCTTCTCAAGGTTCGCGTAGCTTGATGGGTTCGTTCGAAACCGCTCGGGAGAGATGATCGTTTAGTTCAACGATGGTTTGAACGTGGGCAACGATTCGACGACGGTACGGCTGCATGATTGAGACGGTTTGCGACATTTGAGCGATCCATTGGCGATACCTATTCAGAAGCTCGAGGGCAAGTACGAAATCCTGGAGAAACTCCAGGAAGGTGGCATGGGGGCGATCTACCGGGTACGCCACCGTCTGCTAGGTGAAGAGCGTGTCGTCAAGGTGATGCGACCCCACTTGCAGCGCGATCCCGAGCTTCAAGACCGCTTCTTGGCTGAGGCGCGGGCGGCGACGCAATTGTTGCACCCCAACATTGCGCAGATCTTCGACTGCACTGTCGATGAGGATGGTTTTGCTTACATTGTCATGGAGCTCATTCGCGGCAGATCTCTCGACGAAGTGCTGGCCGATGGCCAGCCGGTACGGTTGCCGATTGCCCTCGAGATATCACGCCAGAGCTTGCGGGCTCTCGGCCATATTCACACCCAGAGTGTGGCGCATCGCGATATCTCGCCGGACAACTTGATGTTGACCCGGGACATCGACGGACGGTTGTTGGTCAAGGTGATCGACCTCGGTGTTGCCAAAGAAATCGATGGTAGTGGCCCCGCTACCGGCACCGGTATGTTCCTCGGCAAGTTGCGGTATGCCGCCCCGGAGACCTTTGACGAGGGGGCCGGGGTCGATCGTCGGCGATGTGATCTCTATGCTTTTGGCTTGGTGCTGTACGAGTTGCTGACTGGCCAATTCCCGATCTCCGGCGATACGCCATCATCATTGATCGCTGGTCACCTCTTCAGGCCACCGCTCGACTTCGATACCTCCGATCCCAAGGAGCAAGTGCCTGTCCCGGTCCGTCATGCGGTGTTGAAGGCACTAGCCAAGAACCCGGATGATCGCTTTCAAGACGCTGGCAGTTTCGCTGCAGCTCTGAGCAGGCAAGGGTTAGCGGAGATTTTGCCGCAGGAAGTCGAAGCGTTGTTGCAGTCATCTTCACCAGGAACGATCACCAGGGTCATGCGTCCGCCGGGAAGCACTCAGAGTCGGTTGAATCGTCAGTTTTTGTCCGGAGTGACGACGCCACCACCGCGTGACGTCCCACCAGCATTCCCGCCAGCAGATTCCGAGGCCGATCACGCTGCTCCACGAGGCGTGACATCCAGGGCGAACACTGACACCGAAGTTACTCGGATTTTGCCGGCTTCGAGAAGCCATGGGCGGAGGGACCAGGTCACCAGCTCAGCGTCGGAGTACACCGAGCCACCTTCTGCGACGGTAACGTTGCCAAGGCAACCAACCGCTAAGCCAGTAGCCGTGCAGCCGATCGAGGAACCATCGACCGACACCGATACCCATGCTACGCAGATGATGTCGACCTTCCAGCTCCAGCTCGCAGTGGCGCGGCAAGCTAACCAAAGGCAGGCTTTTCCCGAGGCTGTGGAAGCCTTGGAGAAAGCTTTGGCGCTGGCACCTGACGAGCCGCAGATTCAGCCGATGCTGGAGGAAGCGCGCCGTGCGGCGCATCGACAGCAAGCGGCTACCGAGCGCGAGTTGGCGATTGCCAAAAGCGCTGAGTCGATAACGGCGCTGTTGGAAACTGGGCAGCTCGACGAAGCCGAAATGGAACTACTGGAAGCTGGCGAGAGCCTGGGAACTGACCCACGTTGGCCGATGTTACGTGAGCGATTGGAGACCCGCCGACAGCAGCTCAGTAGCACGGTCGCAGAGAAGACGGTTGATGAGAGCAGACCTGGGGAAGAGAGCACCGTGCTGTTGCGACCCGGTTCTGGCGCCGCGCCAGCGATAGATCGGGAGACGGCGATTGCGCAGGCAGTAGAGCGCATCCGTAGCTTGCGGGATGCTGGTCGAGCGGGCGATGCACTCGAGCAACTCCAGCAAGCGGTTCGCGACTACGGGAATTTGCCACTGTTGCAGACGCTGCGGCACGAGCTGGGGGAAGCACTGCTGGCAAGAGATGCCGAGGAGGAGGAAACCGCCAGTCAGATGTTCGATGCGGTGGACTTGCCGACCGCGGTGGATACCCTGCAGACGCAGGGGGCAGTTCCGCGGGCGGCTGTTGTCGCAGCGCCGCCCGTTCCGGTATCACCGGTTGTTCCAGACCTGCCGCAACCGTCATCATCGCCTCCCGGGTTGTCGGAAATGACGATGCGCTCGGCCTCGAGCGTCGCATTGCCAGCCACTGAACGGGCAGGGCCGCCGGTTGCACACTCCAATCGCACGTTGATCGTGGTGGGATGGATCTTGGCCGCGGTTCTTGCCTTGACGGTCGCCTTCCTCTCTCGACAAGGTTCGATAGCGAACAAAGCACTGGAGGTACAGGACGTCGTGGCCGCAGACCTGAGTCCAGGAGTGTTGGTCATCGATGCCTTGCCTTGGGGTGAGGTTGTGAGTTTGGAGAACCCTGTGCTCGAGGAAGCGCCTCCCTTGCATCCTTCGCGATTTACTCCGGTCACTCTGCGTGTGCCGCCGGGCGAGTACCGAATCACAGTGCGTTATCCTCCGACCGGTCAGACGGAAGAGCGGGTCGTCGAAGTGACGAGCGATGCTCAGATAGAGGAACGGATCAGGTTTACAGACTTTGACGGGGATAACTATTTTGAGCAGATCGGCTGGTAGCGGACTGCCCTGGGGTATGCGGCAACTGCGATTACGCCGAAGTTGGTGGGTGTGGATGGCATCATTCATCGTCTGGACGCTGGTGCCGATTGGGAGCCAGGCCCAGGACAATCCAGGCCAGACCGCAGTGCGCGAAGTTGCCCTGGCCGAGGCCGCTTGGCAGCAAGCTCAGCAACTTCGCAGGCATCCCGACTTCGCCGAAGCGAATGCGCGGGACGGCAATCTTGACCCATTAGTCGAGCGCGCCCAGCGTCTACTACGGGCTGCCAAGAGTGGGTTGGAGCAGGCCGAACAGCGGCAGTCGGCGACCGGCTTTACCGATGCTGCGGTGTTGGCGAAACGGGTGACACGACAGTTCGAGTCTTACGAAACCCGCCTGCGTGAGTTGTGGGACGAGATTGAAACCGAGCGTAATCCACCGCCACCACCGCCACCACCGCCGCCTCCGCCGAAACCCGAGGTGACGGACAACCCACCGCCGGTTTTGGAGCCCCAGAACTCGACGCCGGGCGCGGTTGATCCGGCAGGTGCGGCCGAAGTCGCGACCACCGAACAAGATCCGGCGGCACCTCTAACCGTAACGCCTTCGCCCTCTGCTGAAGCTGGCGAATCGTCACCATCAACCCAGGGTGGCGAGTCGACGCAGACTACACCCGCTGCCGCTGCTCCGCCTGCTGGCACAGCGTCGACTGTCGCACCGCCAACACAGGCTGCACCGCGAACCCGGTCTGCATCGCCAACCCAGTCTGCGCCGCAGCGCCGCGCCTCTCGTGGCCGTCCACCCCTGAAACTTCGGCAGGTGGCAAATGCCTTTTTTACCGGCGATTACGAAGCGACAATCAAGCTGGTGACGGCAGCGGATTTTCTGGACCCTGCGCCGCGCGCCCATGGGCTTCTGTTTCGGGGTGCCGCACGTTACGCGCTGTTTCTGCTCGGTGGCGAGACCGATTACGCGTTGCGGGGGCTAGCTGCGGAGGATATCGTCGCGTGCCGACGTGATGATCCGGATTTGGCGCCGAGCGTCGATGCTTTTTCGCCACGTTTCCGCGATTTTTTTGCCGCCGCACGGTAGTTCGTCTGCGGCCGGTAGTTCGTCTGCGGCCGGTAGCTCTTCTGCGGCCGGTAGCTTTCTTGCTGCGCCGGATCAGGCGGTGACATCGCGCTCAAACTGACGGGCACTGTCGGCGTTGTGGTTCTTCGATCGGGTCGGTCCGATGTTGCCGTAGAGCTCGGCGAAGCACGTCATCATGGCGTCGAAGGGGATATCCAAGAAAACACCGCGGTGGCGCAGATACTCCATGTGTCTGCGGCCCTCGAGATCGAACGGATGGTAGATCGAATCGTTCTCGCCGTCGAACTCGAGGGGTTGGATCCTAGCCCGGACACATAGGCTGGCGTTGAAGGCTGGCGTTGCTTTGACCCATCGACCGCGGAGCCAGAGCTCGACGTAACCGTGGTACGCGAAAACATCGGTCCCCATCAAACGTTGCAGCTTGGGAGTGGTCAAGTGGTTGCGGACATCGGCGAAACCGAGGCGTGCCGGGATACCCTCTGCTCGGGACGCCGCTGCCAGCACCGCCGCCTTGGTGACGCAGAATCCGAATCCAGACTTCAGGGTGTGGCTGGCGGTGAAGGATCGCGGGTCGTGGTCAATCACGAACGGGTTGTACCGCAGGCCGTCGCGCACCGCCAAATACAGTCGTCGCGCTTTGTCGATGGTGTCCGTTGCGTCCCCTACAGCCTGACGGGCAAAGGCCACGACGTCCGGCGAATCGCTGTCGACGAACCGGGCGGGTTGTAGACAAACACTTGGATCGTCGTCGCCTGGGGAAACCGTCTCATCGGCGGCCATCGTTTCAGCGTGTTTCATTTTGGGTGGGGTTGCCGGTTTGATGGTGTACGTTCGGAGTACTCGTGCGGGGTCGAGGTGTGGTTTCGGGGAGGATGCTAGCATCTAGTGACGTATCGAGACTGGTGATCCCAGGACGTCACTCACCCACGACTCGAGCCCGGGGAGGAGAGCAGCGGATGTTTACGTTCAACTATGGCGGCCGTGAGGGGACGGTGCATCGCCTGCACCTCAGCAATCAATATGTTGCTGTCCGGACCCACAGCCATCGTCCGGTCGCGTCCTGTGTCCATTCTCGGAGCGGTCGCCAAGCATTAGATCTTGTCGAACCAGTGTTTCAGCTGCCGGCGGTCGGTATCGAGGTGTTCAAAGTGCGCACTTCGCGTCGGCGAGCGGCGGTCAGAGACCGAGTCCGGCAGGCGTTGACTGAGGAGAGAGAAGTTCGCTTCGCTGGCTGTGTACTCTACGACCGACGTTCCGGCGAGCCGGTGCTCTACACCGAGAATCTATTTGTCAAGTTCCACAACCACTATTCATTAACCGCCTGCAAGAAGATCCTGCGCAAGGATGGGTTGCAACTCAAGCGAAAACTCCACTACGCGCACAACGCATTTTTCGTCGCAGCTCCTAGGGGTTGTGGGACTGAAGTGTTCGCCGCCGCCGAGAGCTTGCTGTACGAGGACGCGGTCGAATGTGTACATCCGGAGTTGGTGCGTGAGGCCCGTCGTTGGGGAGCTTTCCCGGAGCAGTGGCACCTCGCCAAGACCAAGATCGGCCGACGGGTCATCGACGAACACGCCAATGTGGTTCCGGCGTGGGAGCACAGCGAAGGCGAAGGCATTGTGATCGCCATCATCGACGACGGGGTCGATATTGATCACGAGGAATTCCAGACTCCCGGCAAGATTGTGGCGCCGCGCAACGTCTCTCTCAACATCGACAATCCACGCCCCAGCGGTGGAGACCATCACGGTACCGCCTGTGCTGGCGTCGCCTGTGCTGACGGTCTTTATGGCGCCTCCGGTGTGGCGCCGCGGGCGCGGTTGATGCCGATTCGGTTGGTTTCTGGCCTCGGTTCGCAGGCCGAGGCTGATGCCTTCTGTTGGTCGACCCAACACGGCGCAGACGTCATCTCGTGCAGTTGGGGACCACCGGACGGGCGATTCCGCGATCCCGATGATCCGCGGCATCACGCCAAACATCCGCTGCCCGATTCCACCCGGTTGGCGATCGAGTATGCGATCGAGCATGGTCGGGGTGGCAAAGGCTGTGTGATCGTGTGGGCGGCAGGGAATGGTAATGAGAGCGTCGACAACGACGGTTACGCCAGTCTCGACGAGGTCATCGCAGTGGCGGCCAGTAACGACGAGGGTAAGCGCAGTGAGTACAGCGACTTTGGCGATGCTGTCTGGTGCGCTTTCCCTTCCAACGACTACCGGGAATCAACTCGCACTCCGGGTATCTGGAGTACCGATCGCTCCGGTGCTGAGGGCTACAATCCGGGGCAGGAATCCCTCGGTGGCCTGTGCGGCAACTATACCAACGCCTTTAGCGGGACCTCGAGCTCCTGTCCCGGCGTAGCCGGTGTTGTGGCCCTGATGTTGGCCCGCAACCCGGACTTGCGTTGGCATCAGGTCAAGGAGTTGCTCAAGCAGAGCTGTGTGCAAATTGATCCCAACGGTGGTGCCTATGACGACAACGGGCACAGCAAGCTCTACGGCTACGGTCGAGTCGACACTGCCAGAGCGGTTGAGCTCGCAGCACCGGTGAGTCCATCGTATGAGGCGATGCACAGCGCACGTCAAGATGTTGACTGGCGGGCCGGCGAGACCGCGAAGCTGAGCGTCGCGGTGGGGGATCACCAGCCGGTGCGCAGCGTCGAGATCGAGGTTGACCTGGAGCATCCAGAAGTTGACGACCTGGTTGTCTCCCTGGTGCCTCCTGCTGAAATAGATGGTGGCAAAATCCAGCTCCACGGTCGCAAGAGCCGCACCCTGGCTGATCTCGATCGTGTCTTCGATGCACTCGATACTCCCGCGCTAACCGCCCTGAAGGGCTGCATCCCGGAGGGGATCTGGACCTTGGAGGTGAGAGACTATGGACGTGGCAAAAACCGCGGATGTCTGCGTCGTTTTGGGGTGCGGCTAAAATTCTGAGATCGTCAAGACTCGCCAGGGTCGGTAGGCGATGTAGCGTCGGGATACGATGTAGCGTCGGGATTCGGTGGCGAGAGCTCAGCGGGGCTACTGAAATCCATATCCTCACCAGTTACCGGGTCGCGGAATCGTAGGCGCCGAGCGAGCAGTCGCAGCGGACGCTCGAAATCGGGTGGCCCTTTGGGCTGAAGTGTCGGATAAAACGTATCACCGACGATCGGGTAGCCGAGATCGCAGAGGTGAACTCTCAGTTGATGCTGCTTGCCGGTTTTGGGCCGCAGGCGGAAGTGGGCGTACCCGTCGTGCCATTTGGCCAGCTCGATATCGGTCACGGTATTCGGCGCTCCCGGGACCGAGGCCATACGAAACCAAGGCTCCCCGCGATCGAGACGGTTTTCGACCCGCCACTGGTGTTGGGCCGGTCGAGCCGGCGCATGCGAGATCGCCGAATATTCCTTATCGATGGTCTGTTGGTCGAAGAGCAAATGGTAGGCAGCTCGGCTGGCCGGATCGATCGAGAACATCACCAAGCCGGCGGTAAGTCGGTCGAGGCGATGTACCGGTGTCAGATCCGTCAGCCCGGTTTTGCGTTGCAGACGGTAGAGCAGGCATTCGTTGACCCATGGACCGGAAGGAACCACCGGCAAAAAGTGGGGCTTGTGCACCACCAGCAGATGCTCGTTACGAAACAGGATGGTTTCCGTGAAAGGAATCTCAGGCTCCTGTTCGACCTCGCGGAAGTAGTGCACCCGAAGTCCGGCGCGGTATGGAGCGGTCAGTTCGAGCGGCTTGTTACCGTCGGTGACTTTGCCGTCGGCCAATCGCCGCTGCCAGATTTCCCGATCGACCCGGGGGAAACGCTCCACCAGATAATCGATCAAGGTGGCCGGCGGATCCGCCAACTTCGGCAGGGTGATGGTGGAGGCGCGTGGCGCACGGCTGTGCTCGGTTCCGGGCATAACGCTATGGTACCGCTTTAGTCCAGGGACCGATCAGTCGTGTCAAATTGGGTTGTGTTCCCTGACCCGCTCGAGGTCCATTTACCACCGCAGAGCTGGACTGACGCTTGGGCTGGTTTTCGCAACCTCTGGTGGTGGGTTTTTTGCAAGTGGCTGGTTTTTTGCCGGGGGGTATATTTTTTGGTCCTTTCCGGCACCCTTGATAAATGAGGTCGCTTTTTGTCTTAGATGACTAAAACGATTTAACTGAAGCCTGTATTCGAAGTGAACTGCCAAAGGAGTTGACCCCATGCGCCCAATCCATTCCCAAACTCGCCGTTCTGTGTGTTGGGTTCTCTGCCTTGCCCTCTGTCTGATATCGACTAACGGGCAGGCACAGCAGTGTCCGTCTCTGGTCTGGGCCGATGAGTTCGCAGGTAGCTCCGTCGATTTGTCGAAGTGGAGTTTTCAAACCGGTGCCGGCGGCTGGGGTAACAACGAGCTCCAGTACTACCGGCCCGAGAACGCCACGGTCAGTGGGGGCATGCTCGAAATCGAAGCTCGCGCCGAGCGTTACCGTGGCTCCCAGTACACCTCGACGCGGATGCAAACGATCAACCAGGGGGACTTTGACTTCGGCCGCTTCGAGGCACGGATCAAGATGACGACCGGCCAGGGTATTTGGCCGGCTTTCTGGATGATGCCGACCGATGAGGTCTACGGCGGCTGGCCACAAAGCGGTGAGATCGACATTATGGAGAACATAGGCTCAGAGCCTACGAGGACCCACGGTACGATTCACTATGGTGCTCTGTGGCCCGACAACAGTTCTTCCGGAGCCAGCTTCACACTTGGCGGTGGTGAGGTTTTTGCCGATGGGTTTCACGAATTTGCGGTCGAGAAAGAAGCTGGTGAAATCCGCTGGTACGTTGACGATGTGTTGTTCCTGACCAGGAAGCCAGCGGACATCGCACCTCTATTTTGGCCTTTCGATGAACGGTTCCACTTCATTCTCAACGTTGCGGTCGGTGGTAATTGGCCCGGAAACCCAGATGGGACGACGGTTTTTCCGCAGACTTTGGAAGTTGACTACGTTCGGGTCTATGACGGTTTCATGCCATCGATCAGTGGCGACCTTCTGGTACCTCACCAAGCGTCTGGAATGGTCTATTCGGTCGCGAACGCGCCGAGTGGGAGCAGCTTCAGCTGGACAGTGCCAGCCGATGCCACCATCACGTCGGGCCAGGGCACGAGCTCGGTCACGGTCGATTGGGGAGGCAGCGGCGGTGACGTCGCGGTGGATGTCGCGAGTGCCTGTGGCAGTGACCGGCTGACGATCGCCGTGCAAGTGGAGGCTCAGTTGTTCTTCGACTTCTCATTCGAGAACTTCGACGACTCAGCCAACGTGACGGTCAATTCTGCACGCACCACCGGAGCGCTCAACGAGGTGTCGAATCCTGACGCTTCGGGAATCAATACATCCGCACTTTCGGGTGAGTACACTCGCGCTTCCACCAAACAATATGACGTGCTGTTCTACAACACCTCGTCGGTGGCCGATGCCTCGGAATACGAGACAGCTCAGCGTAAGTTCAAGATCGATGTCTATTCTTCAGCACCGGTGGGAACGGTGGTCCTGCTGCAACTTGAAGATTCGTCTTTGGCCACGGCCGCCAACTATCCAACCGGGCGTCACAGTCGGTACCAGGCTGTGACCGGCGTTCAGAATCAGTGGGAGCGCCTGGAGCTCAACTTTGTCGACGCACCGGATCCGGGTACCGGTGACGGCAATGTCGACAACATCGTGCTGCTCTTGGCCCCCAACTCGCTAACTGGCGATGTCTACCTCTTCGACAACTTCGACAGTCATACGATTGGCACTACGGGGCCGGAGTGCGGCAATGGGGTCAAGGAGACCGGCGAGGCATGTGATGGCAGCGATCTTGGTGGCGCCAGCTGCGGGTCGGAGGGCTTCTATTGCGGCAGCCTTTCTTGCAGTGTCAGCTGCACGCTGAACACGGCGAGTTGTGTCGCAGGCTCCTGCGGCGACAACACAATCCAGTGCGCGGAGGAGTGTGACGGTTCCTCCTTGGGAGGGACAACCTGTGCGAGTCTCGGTTTCGATAGTGGCGCCCTGGGCTGCGGAGGTGGTTGTAGTTTCGACACGGGTGCCTGTGTCAGCTCGTGTCTCCCGCCAGGTGCCGGTGCTCCCTGCACGGCAACGACCCTGTGTTGCTCGGGTGTGGGCAACTGCTCCGGTGGTAAGCCGTCCAACCGCACCTGTCTCTGAGCAACGGGCTGAGCACTGATCGATCGCAGAGCCCAGCAGAATCTCATGCATCGAAGTGATGCGACTGGGCCGGGATGCAAGAAAAGCACGTTCGTCTTCCGGCTAGTGCCGGGGGGCGGGGGTTTTTAGGGGATAGGCTTTCTCGAGGGATACAATCCCTTCTTCATGAAAGGCGCGGCGCTTACCACAGCGGGCGTCACCCGAGCCGAAAATCCCCAGCCTTGGAGCCATGGATGAAAGTACTCAGGACCCCTGATGATCGCTTCGTGGATTTGCCCGACTATCCTTTCGAGCCCAACTATGTCGACGTTCCGGATGGCGACGGCGGCACCCTGCGGATGCACCATGTCGAAGCTGGGCCGTCTGATGGCGAGGTGGTGCTCTGCCTGCACGGTGAGCCTTCGTGGTCGTTCCTCTATCGTAAGATGCTGCCGCCGTTTGCTGCTGCCGGCTTCCGTGCCGTAGCCCCTGATCTGGTCGGCTTCGGCCGCTCTGACAAACCTACCGATCGCAGCGACTACAGCTACCAGCACCACCTCGACTGGCTGCAGGCCTGGCTCGACGCCGTGGGGCTCACCAACATCACCTTGGTGAGCCAGGATTGGGGTGGCCTACTCGGGTTGCGGCTGGTGGCGGCGAATCCCGATCGTTTCGCCCGCGTGGTGGTGGCCAATACCGCCCTGCCAACCGGCGACCAGCCGATGCCTGACGCCTTCGAAGCGTGGAAGAAATACAGTCAGGAGACTCCCGAGTTCAACTGTGGCCAGATTATCCAACGGGCTACCGTGAACGAGCTCAGTGACGAAGTGGTTGCGGCTTACGATGCGCCCTACCCGGACGACAGTTACAAAGCCGGTGCCCGCCAGTTCCCGGCCCTGGTGCCGGTGACGCCGGACGATCCCGCGGCGCAGCCCAACCGTGAAGCCTGGGGTGTTCTGCGCGGGTGGGCCAAGCCGATGTTGACCGCCTTCAGCGACAGCGATCCGATCATGCGCGGTGGCGACAAGGTGTTCCAGAAACTGGTACCAGGCACTGCTGGCCAGCCCCACACCACCATCGAAGGTGGTGGTCACTTCTTGCAGGAAGATCAAGGGGAAGCGTTGGCGGACGTGGTGATCCGCTTCATGCGGGCGACGCCGATCGCGTGAGTTCCACTGGTGTTTCAGGGGCTCGGTGGTGGCGCCCGAGCCTCGTCGCAGTTTGCCTGCTGCTGGCTGCCGGTTGCGATCGGCCGTCCAGAGTCGACAAGGTCGAGTTGTGGCGTGATGAGGCGGTGTGGGTCCAGTGGCCGCAGGGTTGGGCGCGAGCGGTCCCTCTCGAGGGACCTCGGACGGTCGCCACCCGCGGCCGTGACACCAGACTGCGGGCCATCGCGATACCGAAGGCGGCGGCCGCAACGCTGCGGCTGAAGGCTGGAGATCGCGAGACGGTCCATTTGATCGACCAACCGTTTGCGATCGACTTCGATTTTGGGGCGGCCGAGTCGGTTGAGCTGTCGGCTTCAGAGGGTGTGCACCTGCTGCGTCCACGACTGGTTGATCCTGAGCGGCCGCGACGCCGGATACTCTTCCTGATGGCGGACACTCTGCGTTTCGACCACGCCACCGAAGAACGTATGCCCGAGATTTTTCGCGATTTTGCCGACGGCACCCGTTTCCTTCGGGCCTTCAGCCCGGCTGCATGGACGTTGCCGTCGGTGGCGTCAATTTTCACCGGACAGATGCCAGCCAAGCTGCGCGGGCCAGATGGTACCTTGATCTCGTTGCCGGCGAATGCCCCGACGCTCGCTGCTGAGCTGTCGGATCGCGGTTATGCCACCGTTGCTATCACCGCCAACTTCACGGTGCACCACGAGAACCGCTATTCCACCGGCTTTGATCTCTTTTTGGTCCCCGATCCCAAGTCGGGTCAGTTTGCTGACGCCAGCTGGTTACGTCAGCTGGCTCTGGAGGCTGCGGGGTGGCTCGACGACGAGGACCTCTTCCTCTATCTGCAGCCGATGGAGGTCCACGATCCCTACCGCAACCATGAAACCGGTGAAGTGTTGCCGGCGCCCGAAACCGGCGACACCGTCAGCGACCAAAAGCTCGATGCCCTGCGTCGCGCCTACGCCAGCGAGGCCGGGTACCTCAGCCGTGAGCTGAGTCAGCTGCGCAGTGAGCTCGGCTCGTTCGATCTCGAGATCTTGACCGCCGACCACGGCGAGGAGTTTCTCGACCATGGTGGTTTTCGTCACGGTCCGGCGCTTTATCCGGAGTCGGTCCACGTACCGCTGTGGATTCGGGGCAAGGAGGTTGCTGCCCGCACCGTTGAACAGCCGGTTTCCCTGGTCGGTCTCAAAGACGCCATCGTGGCCGCTGCTGATGCCTTACGCACGGACGCAGATGTCGGCGACCGGTTGACGGCCGCCTTGACAGCGGAGCGGCCGGTCACTGCCGAGACCTTCAGCTTTGGGCCGCCCCGTTGGTCGTTGGTCGAGGATGAACAGCAGGTGATTTACTTCGCCCGTCGGTTCGGCCCGGAGCCTGTCGAGCATCCGATCGAACGGTGGCTGCTCGAACATCAACCGCCGGTGGATTTTTCGACCCTGGCAGGTGATCCTGTGGACGATCCGGGCCGCCCCCTAGTCGATCGGTCGATCCGTGCCCTAGTCGATCAATTTGCGGGCTGGCGGAGGGGGCTTTATTTGTTGTTCCAAGACGGTGCGTCGATCCGTGTCGAGGTCGGACACGTCGAGCGGGATGGTCTGATCTGGGGTGACGGTGACCGGGTCGAGGTCACGCCAGCGGACGATGGCCGAATGAGGGTCGAGGTCGAAGCTCCGGCGCCGTTTGTGCTGATCTTCCTGCCTGCGGTGGCGGAGCAGGATCCTGTGGTTGAGCTGAAGCAGCAGTCAATTCAGCTGACGGGCGCTGTGCCGATCCGTCTCGCCGAGGATGGTCTCGTGGTCTGGCTCGATGAAGGGCGACCAGCACAAGAGGCCCAAGAGGTTGAGGAGACGCTCGAACGTTTGAGAGCCTTGGGGTATATCTAGCGAGCTTCTAGGGTGATGGGTCGTCGTCCACAATCATTTGATGTCGACCTATCCTTGGGTCAAATGGTGGATAGCTCGGCAGGTCACTACCTCAATCAGACCCTCTTTTGCCCCGGCGCAGATCCGAACTGCGACTTTCGATTGACGAAAGTCCGACATCCAATACGACCCGCTGTCGCAGCAGGACTCGATAGGTGGGTGCGAACTTCGAGCAAACCGGCACCCATTACGTGTGGGTCCGCGCCTGGGCGCTAGGTGGCGGCGACGACTCCGTTCATTTTGGCTTGGATGGAGCAGTACTCGGCACCTCAGATCGCATTCAGGTTTCACCAGCGGGTGGCTGGGCTTAGACCAAGGGGACCATGGACTGCACCGACGCGACCGTCAACATTCCGTCGACGGGTGAGCATAAGCTCAGCCTAGTGATGCGCGAAGATGGTTTGATTGTCGACAAGGTTGTGCTGACGACCAACGCCTCCTTCGCTCCGACGGGCAATGGACCGTCTGAAAGCCCATTCGAGGGTTCAGCATGCTCGCCGGACCCTTGCTCCGACTCCTTCCAGCAGGATGTTGGCATCAATGACATCGTTTCGAGGGAGGTAGAGCACTTCGTGCTTCGGAGCGGTGGGATTGTTGGTTGCAAATCCCACCGCCCGCGTGTCTAACAGGCATGACCGCAACCGACCGTACCGCAACCGACCGTGCTGCAGACCTGGGAACCCAACGATCGGACGTGTCGTCCAACTTAGTTGAAACCGACCGCGACCTCGCGAGTAAGGGGACAACATGAGGGCAGACGCACAGACCGTTGACGCGGGAGTGACCACCACTCCAGCACCGAGTGTCCGGCCAGAAGACTCCGCGGTCGACCCGGTCCCCACAACAGACCCGGTTCCCTCAACAGACCCGGTCCCCTCAACAGAGACGGTTCCCTCAACAGACACGAACGAGCGGCACCTGCTGTTGCGGCATCGTGAAGGGGATCGCGAGGCGTTCTCCGCATTGGTCGCTGAGTATCGAGCGCCGGTGTACTCGTATCTGTCGCGTTGCGGGGTGGAGCCGTCGGACCGGGATGATCTCTTTCAGGAAGTGTTCATCAAGATCCATCGGGCCGCGGCAAGTTATCAGGCCAACCGGCCGGCTCATCCCTGGATCTTCACCATCGTCGCCAACACCGTCCGCACTCACCTACGTAAGCGACGGATTCGTCAGCTGGTGTTTGCGGACAAGACTGAAAAACCGGGCTCCGAAGACACGACCGATCCGACCCCCGACGGCGAACGCCAGACCGCGGCGCGGGAGACGGTGGCTTTGGTGGAGCGCGAGATCGGCCGGTTGCGGCGAGTGCAACGCGAGGTGGTGCTGTTGGTCTGTGTCGAAAAGCTGGCTCTCAAAGATGTGGCGGAGGCCCTCGGGCTGCCGGTCAACACGGTCAAGACCCACTTGCGCCGCGCCCGGTTGGCCTTGGCTGGTGCCCTACGCAGACAGCACGGGGAGGTGGCGACATCATGAAGCAACTCTGTCGACGTGTGCAGCAGACTCTAGGCGAACTAGGGCCACCCGCCTTGCAGGATGATCAGGCGGCCCAACTGCATCTCGAAGGCTGTGATGAGTGTTTCGGCGTGCTCGAATCGATGGTTCGGCTCGATGAAGCCTTTGATGTGATGCCGGCGCTGGACGCGTCTGACGAGCTGGTAGAACAGTTGTTGGCGCGGGACGAGCTGCAGATACCGGTAACACAGACCACACTGCCAGCCGCTCCTTCGTCAAGTCAGCCGTCGACCTCGCCGATCAGTCCAATGTCATGGGGCGCGGTACTGAAAGACGGATTGGGCCGAATCATCGGGCCGAGTCATCTGCGCCTCAAGGCGTCGATGGCACTCGCTGTGGTGACCTTGATAAGCGTGTCGTTCTTTACGCTACATCGGTCGACCTATGAGGCGGCGTTGGATCAGAGACTTGTGAATGTCGAGGTTGTTGAGGTGCAGGTGGATAGTCTGCCAGGTTCGGCTTTGTCAGGCGAATTCACTGGCGGAGTGCAACCAGAGGTGCAGTCAGAGCTGAGAGCCCTGGGATACCGTGGCGGCGGAGCAGCCGAGGGTCAAGCCAGCGAGGAGTTGGGGGAAAAGACCGATGCACCGTCCGGCAGTCGGCCGACAGCATCGTATTCGCTTCAGTTCGGGCCGCCTCCGCCACCGCCTCCACCCCTACCGACTCCGCCATCGGTGTCTCAACGGATCGCTGAGACACCGATGGCGGATGGGCCGCGGTCAGAGTCTGCCGATAGTGCGCCGAGGGTTCACGACGAAGTGACAGTGATTGCGGAATCCATGGTCGTGGACCAGTCCAGCGCCGCATCCTCGTCACCGGTTGAGTTTGGTGACGAAGACAGTCTCTCAACTTGGGGCGGATCCGCAGCAGATATCAGCTATCGCGGCGGTGCCCCACGGACCGAGTCCGAGCAGCAAGGCGCGTTCGATAGCAAGACTCGAGAGCACGTCCGTAAGCGCCTGGACCACTTGCAGCGCAGCAGTGGCAAAGATCAGGCAGCTGATGGACGACAAAACCAGGACTTGGATCAAGACAAGGAAGAGACTGTCCGCAGGCTCCGTAAAGAGGCCAAGACCCAGGTCGAGGAGAAAGAGACCTGGGACAAAAAGGTCTCATCCCAGGTCTTTGAGGTGGAGGAAGCACCGGCCGAGATCGCCAAGCCGCGCAGCAAGCTGGTCGCAAAACAGCGGGCCGAGAAGACGGCTCGATTGCAAGCCCAGGCGTTCCTTGCTGAGCGTGAGCGTATCGAAGGTCTAAGCTTCCAGCCGGCCACCGGCTATTGGAGCAACACCTATGTGCCGGGTGATCCCGTTCTGAGGTATCTCCAAGCCCAGCTCGCCGGGCGGGATCGTTCGGCTTTTGATGCCGTCGGTGATGTGCCGCTACTGTTGCACGACGCCTCGCGTCGCACCACTCAGCCGTTTGATCCACCCACCGATGCCGCCTTGGCGGTGGTGCTCAATGCCGACCGTCGAGGCGTGCGAGCGTCTTCCCGCCTGCTTTTGCAAGTTGGGCTGGTGGGCACCGAACGGCAAGGTGGCCGCCGGCCTGGGATGAACGTTGCCTTGGTGGTTGATCTGCGCGGAACCGTGTCTGCTGAAGCTGCCGCCAACCTACGAGCATTGATCCTCGCCCTCGGTGAGGCGCGGGACCTCGGCGATCGTTTCCGACTGATCGTGGCCGGACCCACTGGCGGCGAGATCCTCGGCCCGGGAGACTTCAAACACGGGCCGCTGACGGTGGCGATACAGCAGCTCTTCCTGGCGGCGGGCGTCGAATCTTCGGGGCAATCCATGGAGCTGGTCGACGCGGTGCGGATGGCCTTCGAACGGGTTGGCCGCCACGACGATCCGTCAGCACCGTTGGGCTCGAGCACCGTCCTCGTGGCGACACCTGGGCCGCGGTCAACCGATCTGTCGACCCTAGTCGAAATGGCGCACGCCGGGGCGGTTGCCGGGATACCGTTGAGCGTGGTCGGCGTTGGAGATGCGGTGCGGATCACCGAGCTCGATCGTTTGGCCTTGGCTGGCCAGGGCAACCGGCGTCTGATGCGTCAGCCGACGGAGGCGCGTGCGTTGGTCGATCGAGAGCTGTCGGCGGTGGCCCGGGTGGTCGCACGGGCCGTCCGTCTGCGGATCGGATTGGCGCCTGGGGTACGTCTCGTAGACATCATCGGTTCCCGACGCTTCGGCGAAGCGGATGCCGAGAAAGTGCGGCGGGCGGAACGCAGCATCGATCAGCGCCTGGCCCGCAATCTCGGCATCGAAGCCGACCGTGGGGACGACGAGCCCGGCATCCAGATTGTGCTGCCGACATTCTACGCCGGTGATCGCCACGTCATTCTGCTCGATCTTGTGGTGCCGGGCCCTGGGCCGGTGGCCGAGGTTACCGCACGGTTCAAGGATCTTGCCTACCTCGGCAACGGCGTCGCTCAGGCGTCGTTGGACTTGCCGCGCCGCACGGCGAGTCGTGGTCCGCTCGAGCTAAATGTGCTCGAAAACCACTTGGCGCAACGCCTGCGGGGCGTCCTGGACGAAGCCGGCCAGGAAGTCGCGTCGGGTCAACGCCAGGCGGCCCACGATCGCCTAGCAGAGCATCGTCAGTTGTTGGTTGGCCTTGGCCAGGAGCTGCGAGGCTTCCACAAGGACCGTGACTTGATGCGCGACATCGCCATGCTCGACGAATACCTCGGGCTGCTCGGTGCATCGGCGGCACCCACCGAAGAACAACGGTTACATCTCGCCGAGTCCTTGCGCTACGCCGCACGGCTCAAGGTGCTGCCGGCACCGCAACCGATGGGAGGCTAAAATGAAACGGACTGGCTCGAGAATGCAGATCAACTCAATGGTGAACGGCTGGATACTCGCGGTGCTTCTGATGTTCAGCTCTGGCTCACCCCTAGTGGCTCAGGCCAACACCAACGGCCTGGTCGAACTGCCGCTCGAGGTCTACAACCGCTTGATCGAGACCGCTCGGGACCCGACCGTCCCACCGCGGCCCGCACCCGCCGGTTACGCCTTGGGTAATGCCCAAGTCACGGTTACGGTGGATGCTCAGCAGCCGAGGTTGAGCGCCGAGGTCCGGGCTGACCTCACCGTTGACGTGTTGGAAGACGAGTGGGTGTTGATCCCAGTGCTGGCGGCGGGGACGCCGGTCTCCTCAGCGACGGTCGACGGCAGCAAGATCCAGCTGATCAACGCGCCGCAAGGCTTGAGTTGGGCAGCCCGAGCGAAGGGCTCCTTCGCCATGCGCCTGATCTACCGGGTGGATGCTTTACGTTCAGAGGCCGGCCTCTCCCTCGGGGTGCCGGTACCGCTCGCCGCTGCCACAACTTTGACGGCAACGCTGCCTGGCACCGGTCTCGATGTGGCGGTGATTCCATCCGCTGGCACTCGACTCTCCACCCGTGGAGAGTTGACGTCGGTCAACGCCACCATCCCCGCAACCTCCGGCATCCAGATCTCCTGGCGACTGCCAGCCGGCGACGGGCACATTCTCAGCCGTGCGATCTACCGTGGCCAATTGACCGGCGACGCCGTCACCTGGAGTGGTGAGCTGTCGGTTGAACTGTTGAGTGACGAGACGGTGATCCTACCGCTGTTGCCGCGCACCGTGACGTTGCGCAACCTGGCGGTCGACGGCAACGACGCGCCCATCCTGATCGAAAACGGACGGTTTGCCGTGCTCGTCAAAGGGCTCGGCCGACATACCTTGACGGCGGGATTCGAGGTACCGGTACGGCGCGGTGACGGCCCGCCGCGGGTGGATCTCGAGGTGCCGGAAGTGCCGGTGTCGCGCTTCGAGCTCACCTTGCCGGGCAAAAAAGACGTCACCGTGAGCCCGGCATCCAACGTCGAGTCGCGGGTCCGCGGTGCCAACACCATCGCCACTGCCCATGTACCGTTGACGTCGAAAGTGGCGCTCAGCTGGGCGGAAGCGGTGCCGGAGGAGATCCGCACCGAAGTGCGCGCCAACGCCGGCGTTTACCACGCGGTGTATGCCGAGGAAGGGGTGCTCTACGTGCGGGCGTTGGCCGACTACGAGGTCACCCGCGGTGAAACCAATGTGCTGCGGTTTGCGGTGCCTTCAGGGGTTCAAGTCGGCAGCGTCAAGGCGTCGGGGGCGGTGGCTGACTGGCGCCTCGGGGCGGCTGACGGTGGCAGCCGTGAGGTGACGGTGTTCCTCGATCGTCAACTGCAGGGGCAGCTGATGGTCGAGGTCGACTATGACCTCTCGATTGTGGGCGACCCGGCCGTCGCGGCGGCCGATGCGGGGATTGTGGTACCGCTGATGCGTTCCCTCGACGCCCAACGCCAACGAGGTATGGTGGCCCTGTTGTCGAGTCAAGATCTGTCGTTGAAGCCGATCGTGGACGACGGCGCCACCCGGGTGGGTGAGAACCAGCTACCGGCGTTCGTGCGTCAAGCCGTCGAGATGGTGGTGGCCCACACCTACAAATATGTCGAAACGCCGCCAGCGTTGACTGTTGCCGCGGTGCCACCGGAGCGAAAACAGGGCCGGTTCGACGCTGAGGTCGACACCTTGATCTCGTTGGGCGAAGTGACGATGAAAGGTTCTGCCAGCGTCGAGTTCGACGTCAAATCTGGTCGCATCATGGAGCTCGAGTTGATCCTGCCGGCCGGGGTCAACCTGCTCAGCCTGACGGGTCCGTCGGTGCGTCAGCATCGGATCGTGTCGGCGGATCTCGGTTCGAATGCGGATGGGAGCACTGCCGGGGCTGCGGCCGAAGCCGAAGACGAGGGCACGGTGGAAGACGCCAGCGAAGGTACGGAAGAGCAGCATATCGCGGTCGAATTCACTCAGGAGATGGAGGGGCAATTCCGGCTCGAGGTGGCGTATGAACGGATTCTGCTGGCTGCCGAGGCCGAGTTCGAAGTACCGACCCTGCGGGTGCCAGGGGCCGAGGTGGAACAAGGCCGGGTTGCCGTCGAAGCGTTGTCAGCGGTCGAAGTGCGGCCGGCGGCGGTTGACCGGTTGACCTCCCTCGACGCTGGTGAGCTGCCGCAACAACTCATCTTGCGTACGACCAATCCGATCCTCCACGCCTACAAATACGTCAGTCAGCCGTATCGCCTGGCGCTGGCCGTCGACCGCCACGAAGTGGTCCAGGTACACGAAGCGGCAATCGACACCGCCAACTACCGCACTCTCTTTACCCGTGACGGTCTGTCCGTCACCACCGCACACTTCACGGTGCGCAACAGCCGCCGCCAGTTCTTGCGGGTCAAGCTGCCACCAGAGTCCCAGATCTGGTCCGTGTTTGTCGACGGTCGTCCCGAAAAGCCGGCCCGTACAGTGAGCGAAGACGGCGAAGAATGGCATCTGATCAAGATCATCCACTCCACCGAGGGATTCCCCGTCGAACTGGTATTCGAGACTCCGGCAAGTGCCATCACGGGCCTGGGGACAGTGAAGGGATTGCTTCCACGACCCGAAATCCTGGTCACCCGCACCCACTGGGACGTCTACGTGCCCGAGGGGGTGGAATACGGCAAACCATCGGATGAGATGAAGCTTGTCACCGTACCCAAGCCAATTGTCGCCGCCGCCCTCGAAGCCGAGATGGCGAGACTCCAATCCGGCGCGGGCGCACAAGTGATCGAACCTCTCAAGCTGGTGATCCCCACCGCCGGCATGCACTTCGCGTTCGAAAAGCTTTATGCCAATCAAGGTGACCGGGACACAGGTTTTGCCATCCCTTACGCCTCAGGGATCGGCCGCACGTTCGGGCGTTTACTGAGTTTCGCCGCCGCCGCCGTCTGTTGGATCGGTTTCGGCTTGTTGGTGCGCGGTTATCTTCGCCTGGGTGGCGGCCTGGTTGCTGCCGGAACCATCCTGCTCAGTGTGTTGATCGGTCGCTACCAGCTCAGCGCCGCGCCCGGTGTGTGGCTTTCCGTCCTGCTGCTGCTGGGGCTAGGGATGTTCTACGGCAAGGCGGCCTGGGACCGGAAGCGGGAAGAGTCTGAGGTGATGGCTTGAGCCGTGCCCCGCGGCGAGCAGCGACGGGTTGATCAATAAAGTACCTGTGGCTTCGCTTGGCTCGAGACAGCCCTCGCCGCGCAGAACGACGTGGTCAGCGATCGCCGAGACGGTTGGACTCTTCTCGAGGAGCCCGAGGCTGAGGCCTCCAGGATTCGACTGGCTATCAACCTCAAGGGCAAGGATCAGATCGAGGTGTTGCCCGCACTCAAGAGCTGGCCGACGAAGGGAAAGAGTGGTTGCTAGACGTTGCAGATGACGCGATCGGCCGGGTGGTGCTCGGACCACCGAAGCCACCCTCCGTACATGCTCGATGGTCTGAGGCGCCAGCTTCGCTAGCACTAGTACAGCGCCCCCAAAGTTCTATCCGGGTTTTAGAACGCCTATTGGAGCTACCGGGGGCCGGTCTCAAACCGATAAGGTCCAAGGCCTCAAAACGCCTAGATCTCGCCCTGAAAGGGCGGCAATCAACGAGTCTCAAAGCTCGGATTTTGCGCTAGATTCAGACGGATCTCCACCGCTTAAGTCCTTGGCGCGCCGTTGTTTATTTCCTTATTACCCATGATGGAGTTAGCTTACCATCCGGGAGCACCGCGATGTCAAGGGGGCAGCACTCTGCCACCGTGCCCCACGCTCGCCAACCGTCGCCAACACGTATGCGGATTCGGCGGGTCCGTGCGGGGTCAGGATAAAGGGGCGGTCGACACCAACGACCGCCGCCACCCAATCGTTGTAGAGCGGATGGTATCTCTTCTGGACTCCGTACCAGGCTAGCCAGCGGAGCTGGCGAGCTTCCTGCGCATGTCTCTCCCGTTGATCAGCTGCATCGCGTTTGATGCGCTCGGATCGCTACTTCTTGGAGCGAGCCATCGACAGCGCGCCCAGCGTCACTGCTATCGACGGCCTCCAATCAGAGGTGAAAGTTCGGCCAGTTTCCTGAACGCGGAGACCGTTGGCGGAATTGACGCCAAAACGAGAATCCCGGCAGCAAGCGGTACAGTCCAACCTAGGTCTGCGCGGAGGGCTATCAAGCAGGCAATCGTCGATACCGACACAGGTATCAGGAGCGCGATTGAGTAAGTGAGCGTGCTCAACCAAGCGCTCCGTCTCGACACCCAGTCCCACCGACCTGAAATAGGCCCAAGTACCATCCAGCTCTCAGAGCGACTTTCGATTGAGCCCAAGGCATCAGACAAGGCGTTTGTAATTGCCAGAAGTTGCCCGAGGGCCAGGATCGCCAGAACCAACGACGCCGACGTAGTCCTAAGCTTTACCTGGAGGACAGGCACCGTCACGAAAGTAGCCTGATGCTGTCGGACTGCCTCCACAAAGACTTCGTGCGGGCCTTCTGCAGACAAACCTAGACGTCGCGCAACTCCGTCGGACTGTATGGCAATCTCCCGAAGACCCCTCCCCCGGAGGGGGTTCAGATCGTCGACCGTATGTATAACAGGCTCCCTGGAGAAGATGGGTTCTTCATCATCGGTTTCAGCGAGACGGGCTGTCGCCGCTATTAGTTGTACCTGTTCTCTTAGGGCGCCCTCGTTAACCTCGAAGTAGTAGTACCGAGGCGGTGTACTTCGATTAAAAGCCTTGTCTGCCATCGCTTCACGGTCGCGTTGCGCCAGAGCGTCCCTCAGTGCCCACACTTTCGAAGGTGCACCCTTGTCTCTGTTGGCGTCGTCCATGCGGTAGGCAAACCACGTTGAAAGACCCATCCCCGGATGGTGGAACTCGCCTTTCATCCGGCAATCGGCCGGCGCGATTTTGAGCGCGTCTACACGGTGAATTATCGTCCCAGCCTCGGAGGCGGCTTGCTCGTCAACCTTGCAAAACACCACGTCATACTGGACACGCCCATTGGCGGCCAGCAGCTCCTTCCCAACTGTCAGTCGAAGCGCATCTCGAATGCCCTCGTCAGAGGCTGTGGTGGAGTTCCACAGGGGCACCACGATGGCACCGATGCCAAGGAGAAATAGACCGCCAGCCTTTGCGGCTTTGATCTGGCTGTCCATGGTGTGTCCTTTCATCGACTCTTCCTCCTGGTCTTTCTAATCAGCAGAAGCGAATGCTGCTGCGTCGGCCTGGGACTTCCGCGCGAAGGTTACCGTGAGTGGCCAAGGCATCCCGGTAGGCATGGCTCGCGTACTGACATCCTCGGTCGGAATGAGTAGTCGCCTGGCATTCGCCGCCTCTGGTGTCGGGGTCAAGGGCCAGTGCGCGCAATCGGAGGCCGGCCCGATCTCGGGGCCCCTCCGCAAATGTCGGTTCTCATCGCTTTGGGATTTAGCATCACCCGACGCCGGAACTAACCGCTTTCGGAGATCCTCGTCTCGTTCTTCTCGAGGATCGTCCGCCAGAAGAAACCGGTCTGAAACGCCAGAGCCATCACGACGAAGCTGAAGTCTTCTTCGGAGACCTGGGAGAGCAGCCCTCCGAACGTCGGCACGGAGACGAGGAACGGGCGGAAAAAATCCCAGGCATCGATGTCGAGCTTGGGCTTCTCTTTCAGCTCGCCTTTCTTCTCGAGCTCGGCGATGCGCTGGCTACGAATTTCGATCGCTTCGTCGAGCGAGCGGACTGCCATGCCGACGAGCATCGCGAGAAGCAACATCCCTTCTTTCCAGGGTGAGCGGTCGTACCAGGACCCGTCACCAAGGAACTGCGGGCCGACGGAAGAATAGCCCGCGACGCCCAGAAGCACTGCTCCAACTGAGATCAGCAGGAGCCGGAACCCTCGTCCGAGCCTCGGTTTTTCCAGGCTCCAGAGGATCAGAGCCACCGGGGCGGCCAATATCAAAAGCACGGTCACATCGATCTCCTCACCTCACAGGTGCTGTTCACAGTGGTTGGTGTTTACAGCGGGTCATGTGTCAGGCCTTTTCATGGCTCAGTCACGGCGGCGTCATGAAGAGGACTTTCCCCTGACCGTAACGGCTCGCGATGTAATAAGAAGGGACTTGCCGGACACCGGTTTGCAGGGCTTTCGCCCGCACCTCGTTGCGCAGTTGAAGCGCCAGCTCTTCGAACTGGATCACACCGTCGGAATTCCAATCGGCGCTGCCTCTCAGGCCTTCGATCAACGCTTGCGTGAAGATGCCACCGTTCTCATAGAGTGCTCTTTCTTCACCCGTACCTGCGACGAGAAGGTTTCGAGCATCGTCTTCGGTGTCACCCATCACCACGGAGAGCTTCCGAAACTGCTTGAGCCGCCGCTCTTCCCCGGCGCTCAGGGAACGAATTCCCGGAATCGCCAGTCCCGAAGAGCAGGCGTCGACGGCGACCAGCATGTGCTTCACGTCCACATAAGAAAAATGACGGTTGATGATGTCGCTCATCAGGAAGCTGGTCCTGGCGGGGCGCTCCGGATCGTAGTCGTAGGTGACCAGATAGCCGAGCCCCTCGGCACCCCGACCGTGGCCACCAAAATAGAAGAACAGGAGATCCGTCTTTGATCGTGTTTCGCCTTGCCAGAATCGATAGAGCTCCTGGTTGACGTTGCTCGAAGTCGCCTCCTGATCGTAGAGCGTCCGGATATTCTCTTCGCGAAATCCGATCTCGAGGAGCGCCGACTTGAGCTCTTCGGAGCGAGCTACCATGTCAGTCAGTCCATCGAAGCCCGTAGGACCGCGTCGAGGATCTTTCTTTCGTTCATAGTCGTCGATCGCCACGAGGATCGCGTAACGGTTCGGGTAGGGCTCCGGCACCCGGAGGAGCTTCTGTTCTTCATACCAGAAGCGCATCTGCTGCCCTCGCGCCTCGAACCAATTGAGGCCCTGCTTCAGATAGTCGGAAGGTCCGAGGAAGCGGAGCGACTTGTCTTCCCCTACCGAGACCCGGACCTGGAAGTCGTTGATTTGGACTTGCTGTGCGGTCAGCAGCGCCGGCGGCGGACCTTCGGCGAAGACCAACTCGACCGAGTCGCCGGGCGCCCTGTCTTCCGGCACCTCCACGGCCTGCCCCGCCAGGCTCCGAGCGACAAGATCCGGCCGTTGAAAGCGTCTCCGGTATTTCTCCGGTTCGTGGATCTGATCGCCCAGGCGCCATGCCACGCGCCGCGCAGCGGGGTCCGACGTCTCATAGATCCCCTCGGGCGTATAGGTGAGGTAGCCTTCATCGAAAACATGACTCGTCGCCAGCCATTCCCCGTCAGCGAGCCGCCAGGTCCGGAGGCTGGAATCCGAGCTCGCGGAAACCAGGAAGCGATCGTCGGGGGAAATCGCCAGGGCGTTGACGGCAGCGGTGTGCCCCTCCAGGGAACGGAGGTATTCGGGCTTCCCCATCTCCTCGTCGTCCGGGCTCACCACCTCCGCTTTCGTCACGTTCCAGACGTGCGACGTCGAGCCGAAAGCGGCGACCAGGACCCGGCCATCATGAGAAAAAGTCATCGACGCGAACTTGCTGTCGCGGGCGTGCCACGAGTGTGCCCGAACGATCTTTTTCGAAGGCACGTCCCAGATCTTCAGCGCTCCTGCTGGCAAAGAGCTCAACAATTCTTCGTGGACGACGGCCAGCGTCTGACCATCGGGGGACAACGCGACGAACCTCACACTATGCTCTTGATCGTCCTCGTCGAGACCGAAGCTGTCGAGGAGCTGCCCCGACTCCACGTCCCAGATCTTCACCGTCTCGTCCAGGCTGCCGGTCGCCAGAACCTGGCTATCTCGAGAAAAGGCGAGCGAGCTGATCTTCTTGTCGTGGCCGGACAGGATGTGGAGTTGCCTCCCCGTCGCCACGTCCCATAGCTTGACGATGGCAGAGTCGAATGAAACACCTGCAGCGGCTATTGTTCGTCCATCGGGCGAGAAGCTCAAGGCGCTCAAATACCCCACAGTGCCGCTTCTCCAGGCATTACCCAGGGAATGGACGAGCTTCCCCGTCGGCATCTCCCAGACCATGACGCTGCCTCCCGACGCCAGGAGGCTTCCATCGGGAGAGAAGCTCAAGGCACCGGGAGTGCGGCGGTGCCCTCTGAAGGAGGCCAGGAGCCTACCTGTCGCTGCCTCCCAGATCCTCACCAATCTGTCCTCCCCACCGGTGGCCAGGAATCGGCCATCGGGCGAGAAAGCCATGGAATGGGTCTCGTTCGAATAACTTCCGAAATCGCGGACGAGCTCACTGGTCGCCACGTCCCAGACCTTCACCGTCTGGTCCCGGCTTCCGGAGACGAGAAACCGGCTGTCTGGCGAGAAGGTCACCGAGTGGACTGAGTATTCATGTCCCTCGAGACTGCCGAGAAGCTCGCCGGATGCCGTCCCCCAAAGCCGGACCGCCCACGATCCGCTGCCGGTGGCGAGCACCTGCCCATCGGGAGAGAAAGCTACGGAGCTAACCGCATTGGGGCTCGCTTCGAAAACACCGACCGGCTCCCCCGTCGCTGCGTTCCATAGCCTCACCGTCTTGTCTTGGCCCCCGGAGGCCAGCGTCGCGCCATCGGGTGAGTAGGCGACGGCTTCGACGGCCCCGCGATGGCCCGACAGGGTGAGGAGGGCTTTCCCCGTCTTCAGATCCCAGACCCTCACAGTCTGATCCGAGCTGGCGGACGCCAGGGTCTCGCCATCGGGGGAGAAGGCGACCGAGTGAACTTCGTGAACTTCCTCGGCATATCCTATAAAGGAGCGAACCCTCTTCCCTGTCGTCACGTTCCAAGTCCTGACCGTCCCGTCCGAGCTGGCGGCAGCCAACACCGTACTGTCAGGTGAGAACGCCACGGAACGGAACCCGCTGTCGAGCCTCCTTCGGACCCATCCAGCCGTCCGGCGAAATCCCTTAAAGGTATGAAGAAGGTTGCCTGTCGTCACGTCCCACACCTTGACGGTCTGATCCAGGCTCCCGGAAGCCACGGACTTGCCGTCGGGCGAGAAAGCCACGGAACGGACTTCGTCGTCGTGCCCGACGAGAGTCCGATAGAGCTTGTCCGCCGCCACGTCCCAGATCTTGACCGTTCGATCTTCACTAGCGGAGGCCACGAACCGGCCATCAAGAGAAAACGCCACGGAGTGGACCTCTCCGTAATGCCCCTTTTGAACGATGAGTTCGGGAAGTCCCCGGCTTCGTACAGAAGAACTCGTCCAGAAGCCGAGAAGGCCTAGGAGGCTCGCCGCCGTCAGAAGAGATCTGCTCATCGTCGATCTCCTCGCCTGCCGCCCCTGCGAGCCCCCGTAGCCCGGGACGACGCCTGGGGCTGGCCCACCATCACCCAGGTCAAGCCCATGACTTGACCTGGCCGATAACAGTACCGGTCCACAGGGCGCCGGCCCAAAGAGCGAGAGCCGCGACCAGGGTCCACCGCGCCATATTTCTCTCGATCGAGGCAGCCACTAATCACCTTTCCGATTCGAATGACTCGTTCGCCGACATTCTAGCAAGTGTCGACTTGTCAAGTGTCGGCCTGTCAGGCGCCGGCTCTTCGACCACGAAGGCTCGACGAAGGCTGCCCGAGGGGCTAAATAAAATCTTTTCACGACGGTCTAACCCTTCAACAACCATGAACCAGGGGGCCGAGCCGGAGACTACTGTCGGGCCGCCCGCGGCGGCTCCTGCCACAGGAGGCTGCGCGCAGAATCCGCCCGCGCGTTTCCGTTCGACGGGGTTCCTCCCGCAGCAGGATTGCCGGTGCGCCTCGACCGTCCAACAGAATCGTCTGCGACGACTTCCATATGGTGCAATATCGCGATCTCTAGACCTATATGGAAGCCCATAGATGCGTATAGTCTGCGAAGCATCTACATCTATAGGCGCCGCCCGCTGGCCGCCATTTGAATCTGTATAGACCCTCGAACCTCCAGGTCTCGGATGATCCAGCCTCTGTACGCGCTCGCCACACCATCTCCAGACCTGCAACACGCCAGACATCGGTTCGACCCTGCTACAGCTCTGACTTGCACCGGCCTCGCGGGGCTTCTCGCAGAGGCTACCGGCTCGTACTCTCGTCACCAACCTGTCGCAGGCGCCCGGTGCCGACGCCCCAATGATAGCAGACGCAGTGTTGGACCTTGGAAGGGCGACAATCACTGCTCTCTAGAGGCAACACCGGCTTCCAATTCATCTCCAGGGCACACTGCGTAAATGTTCGATCGACGGTGGTTTATCCAAATGTTTAGCATCGCAAAAGTAGACGACCACGTACCGCCATCGTGGCCTCAAGGGGTAATCTCAAGGCAGCACTGGCCAACTCACCACAACAGTTCACCACCATCTTCGATAACCTCACGCAAACCGTGGCTGTGACCCGCGCCGAACTCGCCGCATCCCAAGAGCGAGCTGATCGCCTCGGTGCCCAATACACCGAAGCCATGCGCGTGCTTGAGCAGATCCACGTCGTGTCGGTCGTGTCGGTCGTGTCGGTCGTGTCGGTCACGGTGTCGATAACAGAGTGCGATCGCAGGGCGCCAGCCGTTTCCATCCGCGATAGCAATTTTCGCCTAGCCCAAAAGATCGGAGAGGTCCTTTCCGTCTTTATAGGGGTGTAGGCACCGAGTGCGCTCGCGACCAACCGTCGCCAGCCTTCGATGCCTCGAGAAACCAGCTCCAAAAGGCGAGAGGCCGTACGCGGCGCGTGGCCGCAGAGGCTCCTCTCACACTCCAAGGCGCTGAATTTCGGGAGAACACCCTATGTCACGAGGACCGAGATACATCCCACCCGGATGGAGCGTCGAAGTCTCCACCTCCACAATCTGTGGCTTCTACATGCTGCCCGTCACCAGCAAGTTTCGCGGTATTTTCGTCGGCGTTCTTGGTCGGGCGCAGGAAAAGCATCCCGTCAAAATTCATGCGGTCGTTGCGACTTCCCCGCATTACCACATGATTCTGACCCCAGAGGACGCTGAACAGCTTGCCAAGTTCATGGAGTTCGTCAACAGCAACCTGGCCAGGGAAGCCGGTCGTATCATCGGTTGGCGCGGATCCTTCTGGCGTGAGCGGTATCATCTCATCCCAATCAGCCCCGAAGACGAGGCCCTGATCGACCGCCTGCGCTACGTCCTCAGCAACACCGTCAAAGAGTTCCTGGTCGCCAGCGTGCGCGACTGGGAAGGCCTTCACTGCGCCGAGGCCTTGATGGATGGCAGGCCGATGCAAGGCGTCTGGTACGCCCGTTCCAAAGAGTACGAAGCACAACGTCAAGCTCAACGCCGAGCGGCCCGCCGCGGCACCATCGTCGAAGCCATTGATCGCGGCGCCTTCATGCAACACTATAACGTCCAGCTTGCACCGCTGCCCTGTTGGCAAGATCTACCCCTCGCCACCCGTCGCAAGCTCGTGACCGAGATGGTCGTCGAGATCGAGGCGGAAGCTGCGGCGCAGCGCGCCGAACTCGGTATCGAACCTCTGGGTATGGATGCCATCCGCAACCAGGATCCCTTCGCTCGCTCCGCCCGCAACAAACGCTCACCCAAACCGCTGTGTCACGCAGCATCAAAAGAAATGCGTGATCTCATGAAACTCGCCTACCGAGCCTTCGTCGAAATGTTTCGCGAGGCATCACTCAAAGTGAAACTCGGTCGGGTCACCGAAGCGATCTTTCCTAAACACAGCTTCCCACCAAGCCTGCCCTTCGTCCGCTTCGGCGACGCCATCGATCCGCTTGCCGACGCAGGCGGAGCGGCGCGTTGGGTGGCGTGGGCACCAGCGCCCAGCTGAGGCTGCTGCCGGGTCGATTTTCGACCCCGATAAGGTAGACAACCGTTCATCGAATCTCGATATCTGAGATTGCTGGGGTAGGTGTGTTTGAGCTCTACCGAAAAACTGGAGAATTCAAACGGCCAGGGCAATCGGAATCGACTCGTAACTCCTTCGCGTTCTAGCGCTATTCTTGATGGCCATCAGAGGGCTTCAGACTATATCGAGTGCATAGTTAAAGCACCGCCACCGGCCATCAACAACGCTTCGCTCTCGCTCTCTCCGAGGTCGCTGGCACCCAACACGGCAGCTGCAATTACCGAGGTTTACGTGTGCGACGTGCGTTCCTGTCGGGTTAGGTGGTACTCCAAGGGGTCCAAGGGGTACCGTACGGTAAGCTTCAGCCGCTCGTTCGATCGCCTAACGCGAAGTAATGAATGTCCAAGCCAATATTCGCGTAATTTTATTTCCCTGCGTCATTTCTATTTCACGTATCTCAATCGCACCCAGCTTGTGAAGCAATTTTTTTGCAGGATTTACATTATCAATTTTCGAAACCAAGCTGGTAAACCAGCGACATTGGTCTGAAAAAAGCCGACTTTCCTTGATCATTTTTTTAAGAAACAGTCGTTCGCCACCCTTACACCAAAGCTCTGCTTCTAGACCGCCAAAATTTTGAGTGGGAGAAGTGGGTATTGGCTTGTGGACGGCGTCATTTCGATTAAAGCGCGTGGTTGTTTGCTCTCCGCGATGACGAGCAAGGTTGTTGAATTTACGTTTGCTACTCTTGAGTGCTTCATCTCGCGAAGCATGGAAGGGGGGATTGCATACGCTGACATCAAAGTATTCTCCCGCTTGAATGATTCCTTCAAAAATAAGATTCTTGTCGTGTTGCCTACGCAGCGCGAAGTAGTCTTTTAGATTGGGATTGTTAGCGATAGTCGAGGCTACGCTCTGAAGCGATTGCGTATTAATATCACTGCCCACACAATGCCAACCGTATATTTGGCAAGCCAACAGCGGATATATTCCATTTGCACCCGTACCTATATCAAGCAAGGTGGTTTTGGGCTGCGTGTTAGCCGGATCCGTAGTCGGCTCGCCACACCCAAGCAATTCAGCTATGTAATGGATGTAGTCGACCCTGCCTGGGATGGGCGGACAAAGAGCACCTTCTGGAATATTCCAATCGACAATGTCATAATGGCGTTTTAATAGCGCGACATTTAGAGATTTTACGGCCAACGGGTCTGCAAATTTTATGGAAAGGTCGCCATGAGCGTTTGTCTTCACATGTGAAGCTAGTGGCGGGTAACTTTTTACCAGAGATGGAAAGTCGTAGCCTTGCCTGTGGAGATTCCTCGGGTGCAGGCCTTTAGGACTAGGCTTGGTCGACCTCAGCATACGCCAGCGACCTGCTGCCAAACTTCAAACGACCGTTGTCTAAGAAAGCGATAACTTTCGGCCTTGATTTTCTGACCAAGACGTCCTCCTTTTCGCTTCAGCTTTCGGGCGTACTCGCTACCGAATTTCTGGCTCCACTGGCGAATCGTCTCGTAGGAGCCAGTGATCCCTCGCTCTGCAAGAAGGTCCTCCACGTCACGGAAGCTGAGGCCGAACTGGAAGTACAGCCAAATAGCGTGGCTGATGATCTCTGGCAGGAATCGATGCTCTCGATAGCTCGTTGGTTTCAGCTCGTCCATGCGCCCATCTTCTGACTTAAAAATCTGACAGAACCACGGCAAGCCCCGCGATCGCCGACTCTCGAGAGCCTGCCCGGCAAGGCCTCAGGGAATGGTTGAACTCCAGGCTGAGGTATCACCCGCCTCCGGGATAGAGCTGCCACCCGTTTCACAAGCCTCCTGTTTTCAACAGCTTACGTGGACTGTGAAGGATTCCACACAAATTCGTCGTGAGAACCGCGGCCCTTTTTACGTCTCTATATAGGTGAAGCCGCGTAAACCGACGGGATCGTCCCGGTGGCGAGCCACGGCGCCGCCCTGGGCATGCCTCAAGAGGGTTCCCACGTCAAGGAGGACGACGTGCCGCGATCCATTTCCAGCCTCAGCCTCAGCCTGGTACCACCCACTTCGGCAGCTCGTTGGTTGATGTGGTTCCCGGTAATGTCGGATCATATCGATGTCACGTTCGGTCCCCAGGCCGCATATCGCCCATGGCTAAGCACCAGCACCAGCTGTGTGCTTGAGCCACTGGTTCTACACCACTCTCCCTTCACTACATTTAGCCAGCTTTCCGCAAGCGAGGAATCGCCTCGCTGGGGCGATTAACTACCAGATCGTGATTGGTCTGCAGGCTGATCCAGAACTGCGGCGTGGTGTCAAGAGCCTGGGCCAGAAGCCACGCGGTCTGAGGAGTTACACCCCGCTTGCCGCGAACGATCTCATTGATCCGCTGTACCGGGACACCTAGATGCTCTGCGAGGCCAACCTGTGTAAGTCCCAGAGGCTCGAGGAATTGCTCCTGAAGGATCTCTCCAGGATGAGTGGGAATCCGGTTCTCGGGTAGCATGATTCCTGCCTTTCAACCACGATGATAGTCGACTATTCGGACTTCATGGGCATCCGCGGCCTCCCACCGAAAGATGAGACGCCACTGGTCGTTGATTCGAACGCTGTAGAAGCCCTTGAGGTCTCCTTTGAGGCGCTCGAGGCGATTACCGGGCGGCGATCGAAGGTCCCTCAAATCCCGAGAGGAGTTGATCATGTCCAGCTGCTGCAGTGCAGGCCGGACTATCTCGGGTGGGTACCGCCGAACCCTGCGAGTCTTCCCTGTTGTGGAAGAGATCTTCCGTCGCCTTGTCGCCAAAAGAGACAATCACTTCTGGGCCACCTCAGCCGCACTATACCGCTATCCCGGAATCCGTGCAAGCAGGCAAACCTCTGACCGCACGAGTAGGCACCCTCGCGCCAACTGCTGGTGTAGAACGACCAAGATCAGGGGCGCTCTTCGGCGAGCTGGCTCTCTCACAAAGAGACGGTGCACCAACTGCCACCTGCGGCGGGCCAGAGCGCGGAGCGACCCCTACATCTGATTGTTAGCTGTTGTTGTCGGATTCATCGTCACTGCTGAGCGCTCCCGATGGGACCCATTTTCTTCAGCATCCGCTGCCATTCTCGAGAGGTGTCTTTCCTCCATCGCGAAATCACTTCACTAGTGAGATCTATAAATGCCTGCTCTGGTTCAGTCAGCACGACATCCACAGCATGAAACAGAAGCCTAAGGCGCTCTAAGGAGGTGGCAGCGGCCGCAAGCCGTTCGTTAGTCCACTCTTCAATCGAGAGGATGTCCGGTTCTCCGCTTAAAACTGCGTCGATGAGTTCGCCACTGCTTGGTGAGGAACAAGCTTTGCCTTGCGAAGCGCCTCCTGAGCCCACTCGACATCGTTCTTTAGTTCGACCGCTACCTGCCTGGAAAGAGGCCCTACCAACTCCGCAAGGCTACCTACTGTAACTTCGCGATCGCGGTCCAGAATCTCGATTCGATCTCGCTCGAGCTCCATCAGCTGATCTTTCTGTTCGAGCTCTCTCGCATAGAGTCTTCGTTTCATTTTCATCTCAATCACAATCGCCAAGACGAGTACAACCAATGAAACGGAAGAAACAAGCGCACCGACTAGGCTTGGATCAAGAGTACCCAGCATAGTTTTCCCTTCTCCTCCTGCGGCTTATTGTGATCTGGCGTCGAACGATCGAAGTGAGCGGCCCGCACCATCCAAGGGCCAGGTGGTCAATGAGGGCAAGGCTCCATGCAGGTCGAGATCCATGAATGACGGCTGTGCGGGTCCGTCTCAAGCGCCGTGTTCTGCGCGTTTCGCGATCTGCTGTTTCGCCAAGCATTTCTCTTTAATCCTCCGCAGGTTCTGCATTCCTACACTTCGATGTTTGCCATCGGCTCCTTATCAAGAACTGCCCTTCGCACCTTCGCTTTGAGGAATTCTCGGAGATCCCTTTCCTCATTTAGAAGTGCAACTATTTCGTCCAGCTTACAGAGGACAATCACCGCTTTTGCTAGGGCCTCTCTACAGGTCTGAATCGCCGCTGGCGTGTAGTCAGAGTAGGAGATGAATATCCCCCGAGTAGCATCCCGAGTAAAAACACGTACAAGGTGGCGTGACACGTCATTTACGTCGGACTTCACCTTGAGCCACTTCATCTCAACGAGGTAGATCTCCCCATCAAGCTCTATGACGCCGTCAATCTGCTCGACTATCCCTTCTCCTAAGTTCGCAACCCTAGAGAAAGCCTCACGAACGGAGATGCCATACTCCTTGAAGAGCCGATTCAGCACAACCTCAAGCAGTTTCCCTCGCTCTTGGGCATCGTCATGGCCGAAAAGTCGAAAGAACTCCTGCCGGATACCTCGCAGCCTGTCTCGCCTCTTTTCCTTTACCCTCGCCTCTTCCTCTCTAGCCTTACGATGCTTGGCAAGTTCAGCCTCCCTTTCCTGCCGCATTCGCGTGAAAGAATCCTTAACGTTAATGACTTTATGTATCTGAGCAACGAGACCTTTAGCCTCAAGCTGATCGTCCGGCCAGCATGTCGAGAAATCTTCGAACTCGACGACCCTCTTGAGGACCTCACGGCGCTCCCGTAACGTGGCTTCGCCGGCTTCATTCAGCCGCGAAAGTACAGCTCGCGTCATACCGAACTTGTTCACCTCATTCGGATCTACGGCTAGCTTCCTTTCGAGGTCCGAGTAGATGCGCGTCTCTACACCAGCCCCACGGAAGAAAAGCAGTACGTCCTTCTTCGCGCGGCAAAGGCGCGGGATGGCGTCCACTAACAGTTGGAAGAGCTCCGGCGGGTAATGATACGTGATATCCACAGCTACTCAGTCCTCACGAGCAGTACAACGCAGAACTCTTGAGTGAACGTCACGTCCGGACGTGTAGCGCCTCAACCGAGGCCTGGCATTGGATTGCAACCCCCCTATTTTCATGACTTTATGAGCCTACAACGAATTGTCTTAGCATGTCAAACATGTCAACTGGCCGGACGTGTAGTACAGCGAGAGGAAAGGCGGAGCGTTTGGGGACTTCTGTGTCACACGACTGACGAGTAACAGGCTAGCCGGTAAAGCTAAGCCGCTGAATAGAAAATTCTTAGCGGTAGCCTCGGGGCGTAACACGTCACAACGCCGTAGTCTTCGTTCCCCCAACTTAATAAAAGCAGAAATTGCAACGTTAACTTTGTGGCCTTTGGTCCCCCAGAATCCGCCTCAATAGGTCCGTCGGCCCCACTCCAACCTCGTGCTCGCAGATAGTACAGGGCCCGGGATCGACTTCAACCCACATGATAGCGATGTCCGCCAGCTCGGCGCGGAGCTTTAGATTAGTGTTCATAATGGTTGTCTCGTTAGGGGAAATAATTGCCTGAAGGCGGCCGACTTTTTGGAAGAGTGTCCAAGGCGGGACTGAAACCGGTCGCCTTCAGAGCTTTTTTGTTTCTGTTATACGTGTTGTAGTAGGCATCCCAGCTGAAGAGCACATCCAGCTGCCAGCGCTGCGGGATCTGCTGATGGATGGCATGCTCGCGGATCGCCTCGTCGAGGGCTGCTGCCTGGTCGTCGGTGCCGTTGATATAGGCGTCTTCACGGCGGCGCGCCAAGTGCAGCAGATAGTGGTTCCCGGCTTCTTGGCTGGTGCGCCGTCTTACATCGAACCTATGGGCTAGATGAGGCTAGCTACCCCGAGGTGAGGGCGGGAGAGGCGAAAACCCTCTGCCGTCACCTCGGGTCACATGACCAGAGGATCCTGGCGCAGGGCGTCTCGAAGCTCGTTCAGGATGCGATGTGAGAGGCTTCCGCTCTCGAAAGCCTGCACGAGGGCTTTCACGGTCACGAGCGTTTCGTCATGGAGACTGAAGGAACCAAGAATCGGAAGGGTCTCGGCAGCGCACTCGCCAACTCTCTTCCAATCGTTCTGCATCGAGTAGATGACCATGAGGTCGACGGAGATAAGGCCGAATTCTCTCCGTTCGTCTACGTCACAGAATCCCTCGCGGGCGCTCAGGTAGAGACTCTTGGCCGTCTCAAGGTCGCCGCGTTGCTCGTCAATGTAGCCGCCGATCCAGTCGAGCAGGGGTGTCCCCAGGGGGTCGCCGACGACGCAATGCAACTGCCGTGCGCGGTCCAACTCCTTCGCGGCGCTCTCCGTATCACCAGTTCGCGCCATGGTGTTTGCCAAGTTGCCTCGCAGCGCGAAGGCCAGCTCCTTCTCTTCATCTTCGTCAATCAAGCTCACGGCCTCCAGAAGGTCTTCGGCCGATTCGATGAGCTTGCCAGTGTAGCCGTTTATCATCGACCGATAGATGAGTACCCGCGCCTCACTGAGCACTTCATCCGACTCCCGAAACAGCGAACAAGCGCGGTCCAGGTCCTGGGTAGCCTCGACGTACTCCCGCCGCATCATCCGCAATATCCCCTTGAGATGGCAGATATTGGCCAACACCAGTGGGTCACGCTGTATTCTTTGTTCGGCCCATTCACGATCCGCCTGCTCGAACGCTGCTGCCGCTGCCGAAAAATCGAGCGCCAAATAAGTTTCCCCAAGAGCGTTCTGGACCGCCAAAAACGGCCTGGTCAAAATGCCATTGAGCTTTTTGACCGCTAAAAACGGCTTTGGCAAAATGCCATTGAGCTTTTTGACCGCTAAAAACGAGGGAGTCAAATTGCCATTGAGCTTTTTGACCGCCAAAAGCGGCCTTGGCAAAATGCCATTGAGCTTTTTGACCGCTTGGAACGGCTTTGGGAAAAATTCAGAGGGCTCTGAGCCGTTCGCAGGGCTCTTGGGAAAAGTTCAAGAAGGCTCTTGGCCGCCCAGAACGCTCCTGGGCAAATGCCATTGGGCTTCTTGGCCGCTTGCAGCGGTCTTGAAAAAAACCAGGAAGGCTCTGGGCGGTTTGCGGTGGTCTTGGAAGTTTTCAAAGCCTGCTGAGGCGGCACGGAACGCTCCTCGAAAAATTTCAAAGCCAGCCCGGGGTGCGTCGACCTCGACCATAGCCGGGAAGCGCTGAAGATTAGTATCATGTGTTGCTTCAGCATCAGACGCCTACAAAACCCCTGAGTCCCGGCAGGTGGTATGACACCCTCGCCGTAGCACTTGCTTCCCGAACTGGCCGCAAGGACAGAGGCGCATGAGCCCTCATCACAAGGACCGGTAGCGGTCAGGACACACAGATATGTTCGATAACAAGGCGATTCTGATTACTGGCGGCACCGGCTCCTTCGGTAAGAAGTACGTGAAGACCCTGCTGGAGGCTTACAAGCCGTCCCGCTTGGTGATCTTCTCCCGTGATGAGTTGAAGCAGTCCGAAATGCAGCGGCAGTTCAGTGAACCGTGCATGCGTTATTTCATCGGCGATGTGCGGGACAAGGAGCGGGTGCGGCAAGCGATGCGCGGCATCGATTTTGTCATCCACGCGGCAGCACTGAAGCAGGTGCCCGCGGCCGAATACAATCCGATGGAGTGCATCAAGACCAACATTCACGGGGCTGAAAGCGTCATCCTCGCTGCCATCGAGAACAAAGTCGAAAAGGTGATCGCGTTGTCGACCGACAAGGCCGCCAATCCGATCAATCTTTACGGCGCAACCAAGCTGGCGTCGGATAAGCTGTTTGTGGCGGCGAACAACATGACGGGCCGGGCCAAGACCCGGTTTGCTGTTGTGCGGTATGGCAACGTGGTGGGCTCGCGGGGCTCCGTTGTGCCCTATTTCAATATGATTCTGAACGAAGGCACGGATCATATGCCGCTCACCGATAAGCGGATGACGCGTTTCTGGATCACCCTTCAAGAAGGCGTCGATTTTGTGTTGAAGGGTTTTACTCGGATGCGCGGCGGCGAAATCTTCGTGCCGCGAATCCCGTCGGTTCGGATTGCGGATTTGGCCAGCGCCATGGGGCCGGGCCTGCCGCTCAAGGACATCGGCATCCGGCCAGGGGAGAAGATCCACGAAGTCATGTGCCCATCCGACGATTCGCACCTGACCATCGAGTTCGAGGATCACTTCGTGATCTCGCCTGCAATCACCTTCCAGGAAGATGTTGGGGACTACAAGGAGAACGCCATTGGCGAGCGCGGCCAGCCCGTGGCTAGCGGGTTCGAATACAACTCCGGCTCCAACCCACAATTCTTGACCGAAGCCGAGATCCTCCACTACAACACCATGGCGGAGTTGTGATCACCAGCCTCTTGGGTCGGTCCATGACGCGCCGTCAGCGTCGAGACTTGCAAGCGCTGTGCGCAGCTCATCATCCAGAGCGGGTGCTGAGAGTGCTTCCGACACCGGCACGAGTTGTTCCGGTTGGTCGAGTCCGATCAGGATGTAATCGAGGTCTTCACAGGCCAGCGCGGCTCTTAGGGCCAGTGCGGCAGGCGAACATTCGGCGTCGGCTGCTAGCCGAGCAAAGCTCTCCAGGGTGTCGCGCCCGGCTGCCGCCGCCGCCGGTAGTTGGCGACCCAGAAGCAGTCCTTGCAGGTAAACACTGCGACCCGCAACCCGAACGCGGCGCCTCTGAGTGTTGTGTCTGGCGGCCACCCTCGCAGTGCCCTGATCACAGACGTTCCAGGCACACTGAACAACCGAAAACGCGTTGGTTTCGATCGCGGCCAAGGCATCGTTGCGGCCGTAGATCGTGGCTCCGAGGTGATCAACTCGAGCATCGTCCCGGTGGGTCGCAAGCCATGCCTCGAACTCTCGATCGTCGACCAACTCAGCGTGCCAGTTGTGCCATTGATACAACTCGACGCGGTCGCGACCCAGGCGGGCGAGGGATGCTGCCAAGCCGTCGGGGCCGTTTTTGGTCCAGATTTGGCCCGGCCAGAAGCGCCCCAGCATGGTCTCGCTGACACCGTAGGCGGGGGCAGTATCGGCGATGCGGAGACCTGAGTCCCAGGCCGCTTGGCAAGTCGCCTCGACGCGGCCAGGGTCGGGGACTGTTGGGCTGTTGCCAGCCGAATCGGGCCGGCCGTATGCCATACCCAACCCGGCTGCACCCAGGATCAACCTGCCGGCTGAATCAGCCACGGCGAAAGACGACTCGGTTCTCTTGGCCGAGTGTCATCTCATCCACCGCTTTGTTGTCGATCGCAGCGCGCAGCACCTGGAAGGCGCCTCGATAAGCCGCCTCAGTTTCTTCCAGAGCTGCGTCATCGTGAGCCAACGAGATGAATTGTGAGCCGGAGAACAGCACGCCGCGTCGCAACATCTCTTGCTGGAAGAGGGTCTTGAGTTGCATTCCGCGCCAGCCGTAGGCGTCCTCGAACAAGATCACTGTCCAGGGCGCGAGACCGGCGGCGTGCGTACAGTCTGAGAAACCATAATCTTTTGCAAGACGGTCGTAGGTCTTTTGCAGTCGACTCCCGTATGCCCAGCAGTGGGCTGGGTAGTCCTCTTGCTCCATGACATCCAAGGTAGCGAGCGCGGCGGCCAAACCCATGGTCTCGCCACCGAAGGTGAAGCTGAAGAAGACCTCTTCGAAAGGTGCCATGTACTTCTGCTTGCCACACACGATCGACAACGGGACCCCATTGGCGACGCCTTTACCCATCGCGCAGAGATCCGGTTCGACGCCAAAGTACGCTTGGGCGCCGCCCAGGTGATAGCGGAAGCCGGTGATAATTTCGTCGAAAATCAGCACCGCACCGTGACTGTCGGCTAATTCGCGCACACCCTGTAGGAAGCCGTCTTCGGGCAGATGGAGATTGACCGGCTCCATGATGATGGCGGCAAACGAACCTGACTCGAGCAAGGCATCAAGAGCCGGCAGATCGTTATAGGGAAACGAGCGAGTCATCGCCATCACGGCTTCCGGCACGCCCTTCGAGCGGATGCCATAGTCGCGATCGATCGACCAATCTTGCCAGCCATGGTATCCATGGCGAGCAATCAGATCGCGTCCGGTGTAGGCGCGTGCCGCACGAATACAGGCCGTTGTGGCGTCGGAGCCATTTTTCCCGAACCGAACCTGCTCGGCACAGGGCACCAGGTCGACAATCCGTTGGGCAAGCTCTGCTTCCAGCGGGTGGCAGAGGCTGAGGGCGTTACCCTCGCGCAGCGCACGGGTGACCGCTTCGACCACCGCGGGGTGGCCGTGGCCGAGGGTGATGGGGCCCAAACCCATAGGATAGTCCAGGTATCGTTTGCCACTGGTGTCCCAAACCCGGCAACCCTGGCCTCTCACCAGGTGGGTAGGACCGAAGCCTTGGCAGAACTGATCCGTGCCCTTGGATAAGGTTTGGGTACCGGCTGGAATCAGCGCTGCCGTTCGTCTGGTCAACACCTCGGCTTCGGACTCGCTCAACGCGTACGAAGGGTCGATCACCGCGTCCGGTGTGCGTTGCTCGAGATCTCGATGTAGCGTCAAGATCGCTCCCTCGTTGCGTCTGCGGCCAGGAATGGCGGCAAGATTGGGTTGCCGTTGTGCAACAGCTGCGATGTCGGCCAAGCCAGGCATCACTCCGCTAGCCTCGCTCAGAAGTGCTTCGACCATCTCCAAGTGCTCCGGCCGATCGACCGACCACAGCCAATCACTCATATCACCGGCTGGATTCAGATGATTGCCGACCCGGAATTGCTCTTGATGCTCGAGGATGTAGGGTGTTACGTGTTCCTTCTGATGCGGAGTGTGGGCGCCCTTTCTTGCCGCGTCGAGGGTTGCGCGGTTCATGATTTCGAGATCGTAGCCGTCGGGATAGGTAGGCGGTGATGCGTTGGTCAGGAAGTCGAAGGTGCCTTTTTCGAACTCCGCCAGCATCGCATCCAACAGCTCCGGATCGAGCAGTGGGCAGTCGCCGGTGATCCGCACGATGGTCTCGGCATTGTGCTCGGCCGCTGCACCGTGGAAACGATCGAGCACATTGAACAGATCGCCTCGATAACAGGGGAACCCGGCGTCTTCGACAACTTGGACCAGCTCGTCGTCCAAAGCTTCGGTGCTGGTGGCAACCACAATGGTGTCGACCCTGGTCGCCGCTGCGGCACGGTCGAGGACGTGCCGTATCAGCGGCTTGCCAAGTAGCGGACGGAGGATCTTGCCAGGGAAGCGGGCCGAGGACATCCGTGCCAGGACGATCGCGACTGTATTCATGTTTATCGGCGGGTAACCGCCGAGTCCAACCCCGGCGTTTCCGGTGGTTCGGCCAGGCGTATTTTTGTTGTTGAAGATGTTCCGGTTGCAGGCACTGCATTGGGTTGCACTCGCCACTCCTCGGCCAGGAGACCAAACCACAGATGATCCTCCCAGCCCGCTGATCCTTGCAGCTGTTTCCTGAATCGACCCTCTTTTTGGAAGCCGTTTTTTATTAACGCCTTGGCCGAAGCGACGTTGCCTGAGTAGACCCCAGCTTGAAGACGGTTCAGCTCGAGGCGTTCGAATCCGATTCGTGTCACCAAGCCGATGGCTTCGGTGGCCAGACCCTGGCCCCAGCACGAGCGGTCGCCGATGAAATACGAGACGTCTGCATACTTGTGATGAGGGTTGATCGGTCCGATCTTGATGTTGCCGACATGTTGTTTGCCCGCGGTGAGAACCATGGCGAACAGCCAGCTGTGAGAATGGGCGAGTTGATCACGGACAAACGCACGGATGTCTGTCTCCGAATGGGTCGTGAAGCGCGTTTCCAAGTAGCGGTTGACCTCCGGATCCGCCAGCCAGCCAACGTAAACTGGGCCACAGTCGGCTTCGGTGACCAGTCGCAAGGTGAGGCGTTGGCTGGAGAAGCGTTCGTCGAGTTGGATCATCCCCGCGATCTTGCCACGAAAGCTGTTGCTACGAAAGCCAGGGTGGCGCGAAAGCCAGGGTGACGCGAAAGCCAGGGTGCCGCGAAAGCTCAACCTTCTATGGGATCAACCTCACACCATTTGCGGACACCGTACCGTTCGAGTTCGACGTCCTCGTGCCAGAAGTCTAGCGCCAAGCCCGCCTTACGCTTGAGCTCGCGGAGGAAAGATTCGGGGGTTGGCAGGCTGTCCCACACTTGCGGCAAGAACGTCGCACGGCGTTGTCCAAACCGCAGCACGATGCCGTCCTCCCCCGGGCGGAGCTGTGCCTGCGCGTCGGCTTCGTCGGTGACTGTCATCGCCTCGAGCGGTGACAGGAGCGTAATCTCGAGATGGACCTCGGCGAGCTCGTTGGCTTCGACGGCGGGGAAGCGAGGATCCCGCAGGGCAGCGCCGATGACGTGGTCGCGCAAGTCGTCGATCAGCGGACGGTTGGCGACCAGGCTGCCGATGCAACCTCGCAGCGCACCATCTGTATGCTTGCGTAAGGTGACGAACACCGCGCCGTCGTCGAACAGCCAGGGTTCGTCGAGCCGTTTGGGGTCTTCGAACTCGGGCGGACGCTGACGTGGCGTCGTTTCAAGCAGTGCTGTTTCGAGCAGTGCCGTTTCGAGCAGTGTCGTTTCAAGATGCTGGCGGGCGATCCGCAACAGGATTGTGCCGCGCCGCGCCGATTCAGCGCCTTGCCTCGATGAACCAGCGTCTCGTGTCAATGCGCCTCGGCGATACGTCCACCGGCCTCGTCGAGGGCTGAGATCAGGCTACCTTTGGTGAGCAGATCCCCGAAGACATGGGGTTCTTGCCCGGGACGGTAGAGCAGGTAGAAGGGCACCGCGGCGCGTCCATACCGCGCCATGATTTTGGTGATGCGGTCGTCACGATTCGTCCAGTCGGCTTTCATCGGCACCACGTCGTGCTTCTCGAATGCCTGAGCGACGTCGGTGGTCTCGATCACCGCCCGTTCGGTGGCCTTACAGGTCAGGCACCAGTCGGCGGTGAAGTCCACGAACACCGAACGGCCCTGGGCGCGAAGCGCATCGAAGCGCGCATCGGAATAGGGCTCCCACCCGGCCAGGGACGTTGGCGAGCCTTTCGTGCTGCCGCCCAGCATCGCGGTCTGCGCCGCGACCACCGCCACCACGGCCCATACCGCCAGGATGCCCGCCCGCCCGGTCCAGCCAGGGCTGCGCCCGCTCCACCACAGCGCGAGGGCCACCAGCACCAGGCCGACCAGGCCCAGTGCCATGCCATGCCGGTCGGTCAGCCCGCCCAGCACCCACAGCAGCCAGACCGCGGTCAGGTACATGGGAAAGGCCAGGAACTGCCTGAAGGCTTCCATCCACGCGCCGGGCCGGGGCAGCAGTGCGGCCAGTCGCGGCACCAGGCCGATGAGCAGGAAGGGCAGCGCCAGGCCCAGGCCCAACGCAAGGAACACCAGCAGCGACGCCCACGCCGGCTGCGACAGCGCAAAACCCAGTGCCGGCGCCATGAAGGGCGCGGTGCAGGGGCTGGCCACCACCACCGCCAGGACGCCGGTGTAGAAGGAACCGGACAGACCGGGTCGCTGCGTCAGCTTCTGGCCCGCACCCATCCACCCGGTTCCGAACTGGGCCACGCCTGACAGCGACAGGCCCATGGCGAAGATCACGCCGGCCAGAATCAACACGAACAGCGGCGATTGCAGCTGGAACCCCCAGCCCAGTGCGGCGCCTCCGGCCCGCAGGCCGATCAGGACCGCGGCCACCGCCACGAAGCTGGCCAGCACTCCGGCGGTGTAGGCCAGAGCGTGGCCGCGCTGACGGGACCGGTCTTCACCGCGAGCCTGCAGCACCGACAGCGCCTTGATTGCCAGGACCGGAAACACGCAGGGCATGAGGTTGAGAATCAGGCCGCCGAGCAGGGCGAATCCGAGCATCGCGATCAGCGATCGATCAACTTCGACCGCCGCGGCGTCCGTTGCGCCTGCCGTTACGTCTGCCGTTGCGGGCACATCGGATTCGGCCCGCAGTGGCGCCACTGCCGCCGCAGGCAGCGCGGGCACTGCACCGGGCGTGGCGGTCAGCTCGAATGCGCGTGGTTCGGCGCCGTCCTGTCGCACCACCAGCACACCGGCCAGCGGATCCGGGGCTTCGACGAAGTAGCTCGACAACGTCTGGCTCAGGCGTAGCGCTCCCGAGGGATCGATCTGCGCGCGCTGCGGGGCGGCGTGATTGACCAGATCATTGGCATAGGCATAGAAGCGCGCCTCGGCCGGGTCTGCCAGCGCCAGTCCCTCGACCGACAGTGAAAAATCTCCGGCTTCGGCGGCATAGCGCGCCGTGCCCGCCGGGACCGGCTGCGGCAACTGCGCACGCGCCTGGGCAAAGCTGGCCGCCCACGCGCGATCCGGCTCGGGGGGCTGATCGCCGACCGGCAGGCGCAGCTGCAGGTCCGCCT
>JAJCXO010000201.1 GCA_029263395.1 Acidobacteriota bacterium
GTAAGCGTTCGGTGAACTACACCTTCCGTGGCGGCAGGTGATTCGCCAGGATTGCGCGATAGGAGGTGAGCTATGGCGCAACGGAAGAGTCGACGATCATCCAGATGCAAAGAGCCGCAGGCGCTCGCACCGTACTGGCGACGGCAGCACCAATCCTGGCTGGGAAGCGGGTTAACGCAGGCAGAGTTTTGCCTGGAGCATGATCTATCGCTGCCTTCATTCTGTTGGTGGCGATGGAAGCTAAAGAAGGAGGGCGAGCCAGTCGCGGCCCGTGCGGCGCCGGTAGAGAGCAGCGACTCGAGCTTGCGGCTGGTCCCAGTCCGTGTCGTCGATTCAGAGGTCGAAAGGCGACCCCTCATGCCTGCCTCGCCCGACGATCTTGCATCCGTCTTCGAGGTCGTCTTGGACAGTGGCACCTGCATCCGGGTGCCTGGAGACTTTGACGCTGATGCCCTTGGCCGACTACTGCGGACGCTGGAGGCGGTGAGATGCTGAGCCTGCCGCCTTCGGTGCAGATCTATGTGGCGTCGGAGCCCGCAGACATGCGCAAGTCTTTCAACGGCCTGACGATCTTGGTTGACGAGTTGCTCGAGCAGGACCCTCTGTCGGGTCACTTATTCGTCTTCCGTAACCGTCGAGGGGATCGGGTGAAGATCCTCTACTGGGATCGCTCCGGTTTCTGTATTTGGTACAAAATGCTGGAGCAGGGCACGTTTCATTTGCCGGCCGGGAACGATCAGTACGTTGAGATGAGTTCGGCAGAGTTGGCCTTGCTTTTGGAGGGAATTGACCTGGCAGGTGCCCGTCGTCATCTGCGTTACAAGCTTCCATCTTGATTGTTCAAAAGGTAGTTGGAGGTCTTCACAATGATCAGTGGTTATTCTAAAATTATGCGTGCCGATGACCACCTTGCCGCCGACCTCCGAGCTTCCTGACAATCCTGCTTTTTTGAAGCAATTGATCGTCGAGCTGCGCGAAGAGATCAAGTCTAGCCGTCGTCTTCAGGAGCAGTTGCAGCATCAGTTGGAGCAGCTGATGCGTAAGCTTTTTGGGCGTCAGTCGGAGAAACTGGATCCCAACCAGCTGACATTGCTCTTTGCGGAGCTTCAGAGCCTCGGTCTGAGCAAGGAAGACTCTGAAGAGGAGGATGACGAGCCACCTTCAGAGCCCTCGCGGCGACAGCGTCGCGGGGGCCATGGTCGTCGCCGTCTTCCGAAACACTTGCGGCGAGAGCGGCGGGAATATCGGTTGTCAGAAGCCGAGCTGAAGTGCTCCTGTGGCGCTTGCCTCAGTGAATGTGGCGAAGACGTCAGTGAGCAGTTGGAGTATCAACCTGCTGAGATGTTTGTTATCGAGCACGCTCGGATTCGTTACGCTTGCCGACGATGCGAAGAGACGGTAAAGCTAGCCCGTAAGCCACCACAGCCGATCGACAAGGGTTTACCGGGTCCAGGTCTTCTCGCCCAGGTAGTGACCAGTAAGTTTGGCGATCACCTTCCCCTCTACCGTTTAGAAGGGATGTTTGAGCGCTTGAGAGTTTCGCTCTCACGCTCAACCATGTGCGATTGGGTGGGAGCTGCTGCGGACTTGGTGAGCCCTTTGGTCGACTTGATGAAAGATTCTGTTCTGGCGTCGAAGAAAATTCACACGGATGACACTTCGGTGCCGATACTGGATAGTAGCCTGGGGCAGACTCGACGAGGTCGGTTGTGGGTATACCTGGGGCACGAACCCCACGACCACACCGTCTTCGACTATACGCCGAGTCGGGAGCGTGATGGTCCAGCGGCTTTCCTCAAGGATTTCTCCGGCTACTTACAAGCCGATGCGTACTCCGGTTACGACGGGATATATTCTGGCGGCAAGGTGATGGAAGTCGCCTGCTGGGCTCATGCGCGCCGAAAGTTTATCGAGATCAATTCCGTCGATAGTGGCGCTCCATTCACCGCTCTAGCGTTTATCGGCCAGCTCTATCAGATCGAGCGCAAAGCTAAGGATATGAGCTCGGCTAAACGCCGAGACTTTCGGCAAGAACACGCCCGTCCTGTGTTGAACGCTTTTAAAAAGTGGCTGGACGAGCAGGCCAGAACTGTGCGGCCAAAAAGCTTGCTGGCCAAGGCCATCGGCTACGCACTGCGGCAGTGGGAAGCCTTGGTGCGTTATACCGAGGATGGGGCTCTCAACATCGATAACAACGCGGCTGAGCGCGCCTTGCGTCGGATTGCAGTCGGTCGCAAAAACTGGCTCTTCGCCGGCAACGATGAAGGGGCTCGTCGGACTGCGATCCTCTACAGCATCATTGCCAGCTGCCACCAACACCGCATCGACCCGTTCCTCTATCTCAGGGACATCCTGAGTCGCATCCCTTCCCATCCTGCCGACGAGCTCGCCGAGCTGACACCCAAGGCTTGGGCCGAGGCCCAACGCCAGGCCGACTCCGAGATCCAGCTCGCTGAAGCTGCCTGAGCGGCATCGTAGTCGAATTCACACCACAGCCTGAGTCTGCAGCGGCCAGGCCCAGATCCGCACGGGCACAGGACGTGTGGTTCGCCGTACGCTTACACCTTCAGCAGCACGTCAACCAGGTCGCGGGCCAACCAAGCAACAGTTCCCACGAGATCGGACTTCGTGTTGTGCTGCTCAAGCCGGAGACTGACTGCCCTGGCGTCATCGCTCTTGGCGGCTTCGGCGATAGCCTGGAATTCCCGGTTGAGGGTTTCGCTCGCCAGCGCCTTGAGCTGGTTGATCGCGTCGGTGGCAGCGTTGGCGGTGTCTGTGACGGCGGGTGTCGTCAGGGTGTGTGCGTCTTGGGTGGCCATGGTGCTCTCCGTTTGTTGTGGGTCATCACGTCTCGGTCTCTTGTTACTAGATGAGGTGGCGACGGCGATGGTCAACCAGCAAGCGACGGATTTCGGCGTTTATCGACGGAAAGTTTCGCGCGCCGGCTGGGTGATCAGTAGAGCTGCCGGACAGGTGATCAGGAGAGCGACAGGCCAGGTGTCAGAATGCAAGGACGGGCAGGCTTGTGGCAGGGGTCTGGGAGGCTCTGGGCGGGCCTGTGGGGCGTGGACATGGCTGGCGGCAGTTGCCCAACCCGGCCAAGTTGGGGGATCAACAATGGGTCGGTGGAATCGACACCAACGAACAAAGGGACGGCCCACTTGAGCCGCCCCCGTCAATTGTCGATGTTGGCGTGGGATCACGCAGCCTTAGCCTGCGGCGGCCGGTCTTCGGTGCCGGCGCCATCCAGGTGGAACCGAGGGGCTTAAGGCCAGTTCGCGCAATCGGAGGCCGACTCGATCTCAAGGGTGGCAGACAAAAACGTCCGCGCCCACCCCTGGACTGCGGCCCTCACGAGTGCCGGCAGCTCGTCTGCTACCATTCCGACGTCGGCTCACAAGATCATCGAGCGACCGCAATGCTGAAACCTAGTTCCGCGTCTGCGATCTGGTCCAAGATGCAATACGGATTTAGGGCCGCCTGCGAATCACAACTCTGACTTCGATGTGCAAGGAGGATAGGTGGACAACGAGCAGCTAGGAATTATCACGAGCGACGTGCCCGAACTTAGCCAGCTTCCACGTCTTGCTACAGGGTTCTATGTATTAGTAGTAGACGAAGGGTGGCCAACGACCGCAAGCGTTGTGCTGCGCGAATGCCTCGAACTCTTTGGGGAGAGCCTGAACGAGCATGTAGCCATAGTCCCTGGGCCCCAACTTCTCAAACCTCTTCGCGAGAAATACTCTGTGGAGTCTAGAGCAGAGCCGACTCTAGTGATCACCGATCTTTTCCCAGCAGAGTACGACCCCCAACAACATGGAGATCGAGGACTCAAGATCTCATTTGCTGCAATTGAAGACCGCGATCTCGTCGTCGACTATCTCCGTCGAATAGCGGAGACCATAAACGAAGACAATTTCATTTCGTCTATGAACTGGTTTGACCGCCGCAAGAAGTTATCTAGAGTGGCACAAAAAGTCCCGGTACTTGAGCTGTTCGGCCTGCTTGCTTAGCCGGCAATGTTGAGCGGAAACTGGAGGGAGCCCGATGGCCAATGTAGTCTTCTCGAGGCGCTCAGTGCCTTATGAAATAAAAATGTATGACAATGGCGACAGTTCAATTACTTACGCTGCGTTCGGCGACACTCGGCCCATCCTCTTTCGTGCGCCCAGAATCTTCGTGCATATTGATGGGCGCAGGCATGAAGAGGGGGGAGTGATTGAGATAAACCCAGGCCCTAGTGAGATGTTTTCTATCTCAGCGGACATGAAATTAGATGACCTAGCGCTCCGAATAGGACTAGGGTATCATCCGATTCACAATGTGCCAATTCGAACAATCTTGATACAAAACATAAGCACCAGGCCTCTAGACGTCGAAGTCGAGGTGTGGTTCCCTATGTCGAAGCAGACGGCATACGCAGTCGTATCATCGACAGATCAGATCTCCATAGCGTCGATGGATGAAGTCCCTGAAGAACTCGCACTAGTCTCAACGACGCCGAAAATTCTCGAGATCGAGAGCGGTGGAATCGAGCAGGTTAACTCTGTTATCGTTCACAAAATCGAACAGCCCTTGGCAAATTCTCCTGATTGGGGATCCCTGGGAAAGTACCATCTTTCTGCCCCTCGCGATGGGCACGCGCTCGTGGACGGCTCACCTTCCTATCATCTAGCGTGCGACAGATTGCGAGTCGGCGAGTTTTTCGGCGTGATGGCCCCCTATTGGTTTTTAAGGACACTGAAAGATTCAGCTGGCTTCTCAGGTATTTCATATTTAGTGCCCAGCGATTCTTGGGCCAACGCTATTAGCTGCGTAAATGCACCTACTCATCTTGGTTCCGGAAACCCGACTATAGACTCGGTGCTCGGCCTTTTAAGCCCTATAGAATTCTACGACAACTTCGAAGAAACTTCAATTCAAGCTGCACTCAGTAGGATTTCAAGACACACCCCTTCACAGGTGTCTTATATCGTTCCTCCAGAAGACGTGACGAGAGAACAGATCGTGTCTTTGCACGAGCAGGTTTCCCAGTCAAATGACTTGCGCGTACTTATTATTCCGCCCGGCCCTGACGCTTTTGTTCCTATCCATCTCTGGAGGGGCGTCGAGGAACTTCTCCAATCTCCTCTGAACAAAGGCAGAGATAAATCGGTGCGAAGGCACTGTATAGTAACCCAGGGCGGGCTCACGCCCGTTCTCTTGAGCGCGGCCCTGGCGCACGATCGCGTCGTAATACCAGATGCAAGTCCAATCGAGGTGGCTGTTCTAATCGAAACTGGTGAGTTTAGCAGCGTGACTCTCTTAGGGCATTCGGAAGAATTCGAGAAGGCTGTTAGATTTGCTGCCAAAGAGCGAGGCGTCGACGTTTCCCCCGTTAGTATCATCCGTTTTAGAAATATCGAGGCAGCCATTGGCGAGGGTCACCTGGAAGATGAGTGGATGTTCGCAGCGCGCCGCTGCGTTGCAAATGCCGCTATTTCTTTGTTCGTCATTAATGACGCAGTGCCACTGCGGTGCCTTCAGGAGCAATTCATTATAAGCTGCAGGATAAGTGGGCTGGAAGTACCTGCACACTTGGAAGAAGGGTTAGATATTGGCTTTCTCCACAAGATCGCACAGGCACAGCCAAACTTAGTAATACGGAGCTCGACTTACCCATCTTCAGGTCCTGCATCCTTGGTCCTGGCGAGTCTAGATTCCGATCGCTGGCAAGATGCGGTGCTGGCTGCGAGCTATGCGAAGGCTAAGAAGCTGCCGGCCACCTTTTTTCGTTTAGAAGAGAAGGAGCGATCGCAGGCGCTGGCTTTTTCCAGATTGCTTCACAGGCATGGAGAAGTAGACGGGCAGTCAATCCGGGAAGCGAGAAAGAATCTCCAGCTTTCCTGGCTTCCGGCTTCGACTGTCAGGAAACTGATGCTTGTCGCAAAAAATTCAATTACGCTCTTTACTCCCAATACGGAGATCCCATGGGAGTTTAGCTCTTGGGCTGTTGAGGGAAGAGCGGATCGTCTTGTCGCTCAAGAATACGACATTGGAAGAATGACAGCCACGCATAGCAAGCACTCTTCGGCCATCGTCTATAGAGCCATTCTAGAGTCCTACGAGCCAGTTTCTGTTTCAAACACTGTCCTCATCGTTTGGGATACTGGAGCTGATGGCATTCTAGGAGACTATCTGGAAAAGCTAGTCGCGGAAGTACTAGGCCTTGGATTGCGAGTTGACACGCTAGTTCCAGCGTCGCGGCTTGAGCGTCTTTTGAAGAATCATGGCGCCTCTACCAATTGGGAAATTCGAGACATAGCATCCAAAGACAAGTTCCTCGCCGTGTGCAGAAGCAGGTCGTATTCACTAATGAGCATTTCCGCCCACGGCGGCCTTTCATCAGGAGTTTCGTACTTAAGTCTCTCCGGAGAAGAGCTGATGGGATCCGAGATTCCGGAGTTGAGCGGGCACCCAATTGTGCTACTGAACTCTTGTTCGTCGGCGCGCACTGCATTCGACTACAACGCGCGGATCAACAATGGGTTCAGTGTAGAGTTGATTAGCCGCGGAGCCTTCCAAGTAGTAGCGCCAACCCTTCCGGTTACCGGTCCCGTAGCAGCCGGGATCACGTCTTTGCTTCTGAATTACGGTATGACACGGAGTGCCGCACGGGTGGTTCGGCGATACAAGCAGCTAATGGCAGAGGGCTCCGAGCTTGGGCCTGAGCTTGGCACGTCGTCTTATGTCTCGTACGGAGACCCTTCTGCTTCGAAGTTCTTCGAGATCGACGGGTTTTGGGAAATTGAGGATGTTGTAGAGAAAGTCCCAAAACAAGTTCCCGTACTACGTGATCTTGATGGCGAGGTGAGATGGTTACGGGAGGTCTTGGATTTCTGGAGGCGTCATGCGCTGATGGCACTTGATGTGGCTAAGAAATGGGGCTATTCGTCGGCCTCAGGGATTCTTTCAAGAAAGACTGACCTTCAAGAGGCTGGGCATCTAATTGATAAGACACTGGAGCATCTTCAAGAGATCGAGAAACAGCTTGAAGACGCCAAGAGTACTGTTAATGGTAGGTTCGAAGTACTGCTGGCCAATATTCCCGGCAGCGATGTTACCGGTCCAGTGTAGGACTAAGCGTACCCGCGCCTCTGCAGTCCCTTATTCGACAACTAGGATGATTCCGGGATTCCGGCGTTCTTCGATGGGAATCTTTGGGGTACAGGAAGAGCTACCAGAACTGCTTTCTACCGGACGCATTCCGAGCATCAGGCTATCTAATTGCACGGCCTTGGGAAGCTCTGAGAGCCCTCTGGAGCGTGATCGACTCGGGGAAGGCAGGTACGACCAGGCCGGAATCCAAGTGAGGGGCCTAGCTAGCTAGTGGGAACTGGCCGACAAACAAAGGGCGACTCGTCTTGAGCCGCCCCCGTTCAACCGTCGATGTGCCAGCGATCACGCAGCCTTGGCCTTGCGCCGTCCACCAGTCTTCTTCGCCGGTGCAGTCTTGGCCGGTGCCGTCTCGACCGGTGCCGGTGCGTCGGCATCAGCTTCGGCCGACTCCTCGGTCAGCTTGAAGCCGACGATCCCACCGTCATACGCCTCGGCGTCAAACGTCTGCGCCTTGTCGATCGTCAGGCCGTTGTGGGTGAAGAATCGCTTGCCGGTGACCAACCGCGACCCGCCGTTCTTTTGAGTGCGTAGCCGGTAGCGGCCCTTGGCATCCTCATCTGCACCCCGGATGCCAACGATCCCCTTCGCCTGGTTGTAGGCCAGCTGGACGAACTCGATACCGTCGCCCAGCATGTCGACTGCGCCACTGGTGAGCACCAGCTGCCCGCCCTTGCGGACAGTGATCTTCGGGGTGGTGTTTTCGCTCGCGTTGCCTTCGTAGAAGTTGAAACCGTTGCTCATGATGGATCTCCTTGAGAGGTGCGGTGTGGCGTCATTGCCCGTCCGCGTTGTCCATGCCCTAGTAGCTATGAGTGGGCGCGACGGGTGGTCAACCAGCCCACGGCGGATTCATCGCAGA
>JAJCXO010000202.1 GCA_029263395.1 Acidobacteriota bacterium
TCGTAGTCGTAGCGGAAGAGGTTGAGCAGACCGCTGCGTAGCGGTTGCCAGCGTGACTGCTGGGGACGCGGCAGAGCGTTGTCGGCGGCCGCAGTCACAGGCTGTCCTCCTGATCGAGGGCGTAACGACAGACCGCGGGTAGCGGCACCACTCCGCCCGCGATCCGACGCACCAACCGCAGGGCCTCGAGACGGTCGAGGGTCTGTCGTAACAGGACTGCCGGAGCCCCCGGCTCGCGGACACGTTTAGCCCACCGGCGACGATTGACGCGGATCAGCTCGGCGATGGTCTGCTCGAGTGCCGCCAGGCCGATGGCCACCGGCGGTGCGGTCTGCAAGCCGGTCTGCAAGCCGGTCGACGAATCATCCTGCGGTCGGTCGGCGGCGGCGCGTAACCGATCCGCCAGATACTCGGCGAGCAACAAGGTGAGATGGCCGTCTGTGCCTTCTTCTGGCAGCCCGATATCACTGAACTGACCGCGCTCGTCGACCATCGCGATGCCTTCGCGGCGCACCTCGGCACGCAGTCCGGTAGCGTTTTCGATTTGGCGGATGATGGCGACGCGTTGGCTGCGCAGATAGTTGCGGGAGTCCTCGTCCAAGGTGTCGAAATACAGCACCGGATCATCGAGCAGCTGGCGGTAGAGGTGAGTGCGTCGACGGCGATTGCGGCCTTCTGTGGAATCGGGCAACGGTTCTTCGGTCAGCAACCGCAGACGGGTGGCCAGATCACTGTCTTCGATCGTCGACGGTGCGCGTCGGATGTCGAGCAGCGACGCCAGCACCGAACGATGGATGTCGTAGAGCACATCCCCTTTGCCATCGACATACTGATGCTCGTCGCCGTCGACCTTCACCAGCACCTGCAGGTCGAGTAGGAAACGCACCACCGCTACCAGGTCGCGACGTTGGTCGCGGTTCTCGAGGTGAAACTCGACGCCGGCGGCAGCCAGGTGTGGATCGCTGGCCGCCAGGTCGAGCACTCCATCGGCCAGGGCGCCGAGTACCGTTTGGCGATCCGAACGTTCGAGGACGGCAAGCGCCAGGCACAGCAGCACGTAACGTCGGCGCGAGAAGGGTTCAGCCTTTGGCGGGCGTGCCGGACGAGTGCCGTCGTCGAGCGACGGCGGAATCTTGTGCAGGCGTGCCAACTCGCTATTCAGCTCTAGCCGCCAACCGGGATATCGCCACAGCCAAGTCGCAAGGTGGTCGCCATGGCGACGGATATAAACGAATTCCTCGGCGTCACCATCTGACGTGCGCAGCGGCTTGCGCAGCAAAGCGCGCAGGGCGCGTCGCCGCTCGAGTAAAGTCGTTTGGTCGAGCTCGCCGGCCAAGTCGGGGCGGGGTCTCACGTTGATGCCTCGGTCAGTGGCGCCTCGGTCAGTGGCGCCTCGGTCAGTGGCGCCTCGGTCAGTGGCGCCTCGGCCAGTGGCGCCTCGGTCAGTGGCGCCTCGGTCAGTACATCTGGCGTCATCGGCTGGGTAGCTTCGGCGGGTTGGTGAAGCTGATGGATGGTGATCCAATGGTCGCGCCCCGAGAACAAGCCCTGGGGTGTCTCGATACAGGCCGTGCCGTCGGCCATCGGCTCGAGCACAATCTCCATAGCGCCGTCGCTGGAGGTTGCGGCGACCGGCTCGGACGGGTGCCCGCGGCGCGCCAGCGCCTCGCCGAGCAAGTCGAGAAAAAGCTCGAAGGCGTTGACGTCGAGACGACCCACCGCCGATAACCGGATGCGATCGCCAGTACTCAGCTGGCGGCGGGCGGCGGCGATTTGCTGAGCTTCTTCGGCCGCCAGCTCAGCGAGCAAACTTTTGGCCTTGGTGCGGTCGATGACCCGCGAGGGCCGGCCTGGTCGTGCAAATCGACCGGTCTTGCGCAGTCGGGCGGAAAGCCTGAGGGGTGGTGCAACCAGCCAACTGGTGGTCGGCGGCACCGGCTCTTGGTCTTCGCGCTCCAAGCTGGCGGCATCGATCCGCAGGTGGCGGCACGAGGTCAGGCCGAACGCTGCCCGCCACAGGCGGTGGGCGTCGTGGTTGCTGTCCGCCTCGGCAAACCAACGGGCGAGCGTGCGAAAATCCGTCGAACGATCACTGCGGGTGACCCGTTGGCCATGCAGGGTTTCCACCGCCGACAACAGGGCCGGGATCGCGGACCGGGCGCGCGAGCGCAGGATCTCTGCTTGCGACTTGCCGTCACGACCAAAAAACCAAGCAACCAGGCCGTGCCAGCGCTGCTGCCAGGCCTGCAGAGCCTCGGTGTAGAGCGCTTCGTCCACCACCACGGCGTCGGCGATGTCGCGCTCGGCGGCGAGACGCAGCAGCCGATCGGGACCGGCGATTTCGATCTCGCCGAGCAACCGACTGATCTCGCTGGTGGAGATCACCAGTTCGCCGATGAAACGTTCCAGGTAGTCGACCAATTGTTCTTTGTAGCTCAGCAGCTCGTCGAGCTCAACACCTTGCAGGTCGATGCGTCGTTGCAGGCCGCCGATGAACGCCTGAGCGCGGTCGGTGAGATCTTCAAAACGGCTGACCAGACTTTGCAAGGCGAGAAATACTTTGCCGGCGTCGGGGCCATCGGCGGTGGCGAGCTGCAACAGGTCGGTGAGCAGACTACGGATATCGGCGAGCGCTGCGGTCTTGAGCTCCCCTTGTTGGTTGAGCACCTGGTAGTAGACGGTGAGCGCACGTTCCGCCGCTTCCCCAGCCGGGGTCAATTGAAAGAGTAAACGGCGGCGGTAGAAGTCCTCAACAGTGGCAACGGCAGCGGTATCGGGATGTGCCTCGAGGTTGCCCCAGGTGCACAACTGAGACAGCCGAAGCTCGATCACTTCGTCGGCCAGGCTGAGCTCGGGCGCAATCTGGTGCAGGCCTCGGGTCACGTCAGCAGGGCGAAGATGCAACGAGAACCGCTCCTTGGCGGCGGTGAAGACGCCCATGATGGCGCGGTAGTCCGTGGCCTGGTCGGCGCCCACATAGGCGAAGGGACGCAAGCGCTCAAAGTTGGAGGTCTTCATGGGTGGCACGTCACGGATAGGACATCATGAAGGATGTATCGACAGCCCAGTTTTCACGATACTGAGAAATTATCCTATCCTGCGAAGGTTTCCCACCCGGGGTTGGGTGGGGCGGCGCACTACCTGCCA
>JAJCXO010000203.1 GCA_029263395.1 Acidobacteriota bacterium
GCACACCGTTCCAGCTCTTCTGGCCATGTACCGCGAGGTGATATCCACGCTCTTCGAACAATGCCACCGGCACCTTCGAAGTCTCGAGTTTGAGCTCTTGCAAGCACAGGACGTCGGGGGATTCTTGATCCAGGTACAGGCCAACGAACTCTTCGCGAGCCTTGAGGGAATTGACGTTCCACGTAACGATCCGCATCTCAGGTCCTTAGCGGTAAGCTTGTTTTTGGGGAGCAGGTCTTGATGGGCAAGGTCTTGATGGGCAAGAGCGCCCGGCCGCACGAAAATGATCCATCGCGCCGGGCGCTGCTAGTCGTCGAAGCCGGATTCGATCGCGGTCCTCACCCGGTCGATCAGCTTCCTCATATTGCGTCGCTCATAGTTGGCGATGTCGATCGGTGGATGGAAAATCAGCTTGGCCCTGCCAGGGAACGCTCGCATGGTGTTGGGAGGCAGAATCTCCCGGGTACCAACGATGGTTACCGGTAGGATGGGCAGCCTGAGATCTAGGGCCATCCGGAATGCCCCTTTCTTGAAGGGTAGGAGCTTGCCGTCCTCGCTGCGGGTGCCTTCCGGGAAGAATAGGACTGACGTGCCGTCGACGATCCGACGTTTAGCTTGTTCGATTGAACGCAGCGCGGCGTCGGTATTGGACCGATCGACATAAATGTGGCCCATCTTCTCGCAGCCGATGCCGAGCCCCGGGACCCTTCTGAGCTCTTGTTTCAGGACCCACTTGAAATCCTGGCGTAGCCAACCGTAAATCACATAGATGTCGTAGCCACTCTGGTGGTTGGCGACAATTACGTAAGATTGTTTTGGATCATGATGTTCCCGCCCTACCACGGTGACCTGCATCGGAGTCAGAAAGGCGTTCAGACGAGACCACCCAGTGCCACTCACGAAGCTGCCGAACTTTGGGCTGACGGTGACAGCAAGAACCGCCGCTAGCAGCCCGAAGAACGGCGTAGAAATGGCGAAAACCGGAACCAGCACCAGCCACTTGTAAGGCTGATATAGCAAATAGAGGAGGCGTCGCTTCATCATAGATATTCGATCCTGGAGAGCGGGGCTGTCGGCATAGATGAGGTCATCTTATTGCAAACGGTCGCGTGCAGCGGATGGGATCAGCAAGGTCGGCCTTTTGCTGCCGTCACTTTCCCCGCTGTTGCTGAATCGATTAATATTCTGGTTTCTCGAGCGAGGAGCAAAATGTACATTTCGAGTTTCCGGTCTGTCGTGACAACTTGCCTTGTGGTTTCTTCCGCCTGGCTTGTCGCCGCCTGTGGACATTCGCCAGTGACGAAGCCGCCATCCGCAGAGCAAGCTGTGGCTAGCGAATCTGAGGCGCCGCCGTCAGCTGAAGTTCCGCCGCTGGCGGAAGCGGAAGAGGCACTAGCCGATGAATCGTCGGCGGTCGAATCGTCAAACTGTGCGGGTGGCGTGATCAAGGATGACGGCACGGTCGAGAGCGGCTATGGTTATGTGCCGAGCGCAAAAATGGGACAGTATGTCCAGAAGTTTTCCTCGGACGAGTTTGCGTCACCCCAATTGAGCAAGGTCTGTGTCTGCCTGCTGAGGACACGCGATGATGACACGATCGATTTTGAAGTCGTGTTTTTTGGGGATGCTGGGGGACGTCCAGCGGCGCAACCCTACGCGACAGTGCCTGCAACCGCTAACGGAGTCCCCAAAGGAGTGGACGCTGCCGGGCGTTTTTTTGAAGTCGACGTCAGTGGTGTCACGTTACCCACCGGGACATCTTATATCGGAGCACGCTGGGACCCGTCCGCCAGTACCTTCTTCTTCGTCTGCACGGATCGCAGCGAGGAGACTACGTGGGTGGACGTTTTTTCGATGGAAGATCGTGCCCCGGTTTGGATCAACGTCAAGGACTCTCGGGACCCCATCTTCAAGCCGCATCGCTCGATTCTGGTGCGAGCTGCCGCCAAGTCGAATTGAGGGCCCCCGAGTTGGGCTTCATAGGTTTGCCATCAGCTCGGGAATGACCTCCTGATCGGTGGCCGAAGGATGGCCCCATTCCGGCCGATAGTCGAAAAGGTCTCGTACCGGGGTCGAGCCGAAGTGATCATTCAGGATCTCGAGGTGGTGACTGCCGACAAGGGCCGGATGGGCTACACCGCAGGCTCTTGAAAGCCGCAACAGTTCCTTGCGTAAGGTGCGAATGTAGTTGGCGAAGCGAGCGGCCTTCGAGGTCGGATCCAGACCGCGCATCAGCCAGCGGTTCTGGGTTGCCACGCCAGTTGGGCAGTGGCCCGTGTGGCAACGTTGTGCTTGGATGCAACCGATCGCCAGCATCGCTTCTCTGGCAACCGCGATCATGTCGGCACCGAGACCGAAGGCGAGCAGGGCGGCCTCGGGAAAGCCGAGCTTGCCAGCGCCGACGAAGACGACTTTCTCGTCCATCCCGGCTTCGGCGAAGATGCGATAGACCCGGGTAAAGCCCAATTTGAAAGGTAGAGCGACGTGATCCGCGAAGACCAATGGCGCAGCACCGGTTCCCCCTTCGCCGCCGTCGATAGCGATGTAGTCGACCCCACGTCCAGTGCTGGCCATCCGTTCGGCGAGACTTTCCCAGAAATCGAGTTCCCCAATGGCCGACTTGATGCCGATCGGTAGCCCGGTTCGTCCGGCGAGCTCTTCGACGAAATCGATCAGGCTGTCGACGTCCGAGAAGGCGGTGTGTCGTGATGGACTGATACAGTCACGGCCGCGCTCGATCCGTCGAATCGCCGCGATCTCGGGTGTGATTTTGGCACTGGGAAGCACCCCGCCCAGACCAGGTTTGGCACCTTGACTGAGTTTGATTTCGATCGCCCGGATCGGGTTGGATTCGACGGTCGCGAGAAAGGACTGCATGTCGAAGTGACCGTTGGCGTCACGGCAACCGAAGTAGCCGGTGCCGAGCTGCCAGATGAGTTCACCTCCCTGTCGATGGTGGGAGGCAACGCCGCCTTCGCCTGTGTTGTGAAGGCAGCCAGCAAGTGCACAGCCCTCGTTCAACGCACGGACTGCCGGTGCTGATAACGATCCGAAGCTCATCGCCGACACATTGACGACTGAGGAGGGCCTGAAGGCCTTGGGGCGAGAGCGCCAACCGCCCAAAACTTTGGCGCAAGGGATCTTGTACTCGGGATCGTACCCCGGTTCGCCCTTATAGGGATCGTTGAGTGGAAACGTGTTGTGCTTGATGATCAAGTAGCTTGGTGCCAACTCGATCTTGTTGTCGGTGCCGAAGCCGAAGTAGTTGTTCTGGCGCTTGGCGGAAGCGTAGACCCAGGTGCGCTGATCGCGACTGAACGGGCGTTCTTCGTCATTGTTGGTGACGATGTACTGGCGCAGTTCTGGTCCGATCGCTTCCAATAGGTAACGGAAGTGCCCGATGATCGGGAAGTTGCGCAAAATCGCGTGTTTGCGCTGCGTCAGATCGTAGATGATGACGAGGAGGAGAACTACAGCGGCCAGAATAAGCAGAATAGACATGGTTCAACGTCTCTCGCGTGTCGTTGGATCTAGCTGTTCTGCGGTCACAGCCGCGAGCCGCAGAATTTGCAGTAGCTAGCGTTTGAGTCGTGGCCTTCGGCTGCGCATTGCGGACAGACCTTGGTTGAAACACCTTTTCGGCCAGCATTGCTCAACTCGACCGTGACGATTCCTGTCGGCACTGCGATAATGCCGTAGCCTAGGATCATGACGATCGAAGCGAGAAACTTGCCTGGGACGGTCTGGGGCGCGATGTCGCCATAGCCGACAGTGGTCATGGTGACGATCGCCCAGTAGACACTTTGTGGAATGTTGGTGAAGCCATTCTCTTGACCTTCGATCAAATACATCGAGGCACCGACGATTAGGACCAGCGTCATCACCGTTCCCAGGAACACGATGATCTTGCGGGCGCTGGCACGGATCGCGGTTTGGAGCAGCCGCTCGGCGCCGACAAACTGTACCAACTTGAGCACTCGAAAGATGCGCAGCAGCCTGAGGGCGCGGATGACAATCAGAGAGTGGGTGCCGGCGATGACAAGACTGAGGTAGGTGGGGAGGATGGCCAGCAGATCGACGAGGCCGAAGAAACTTCGGACATAACGTAGCGGTTGGCCAACACTGAGCAGTCGCAACCCGTACTCGATGGTAAACAGCAGGGTGAAGATCCACTCGATTGCTCGCAGAAGTTGACCGTACGGCTCTCGAATGGAGTCGACGCTCTCGAGGACTGCAGCCGTGACGCTGAGTAGGATTGCGACCAGCAGGAGAAGGTCGAACGTCCGTCCTGCTGGCGTTTCAGCCTCGAAAATAACTTCGTGGAGTCGCGATCGCCAAACAACTCCCCGGTGCGCTGCGTCAGCGGCTGGTGGCTTGGGCGGATGGCGGGCAGGGTCGTCGTCGCGCCCGGAGTTGATGTCCATCGCCAGCCAAGCCTAGACAGAAACGTGGCCGAGCTTCTTGAGTCGCCAAACCAGCATCTGGGCATCCACCGGCGGCATTGGGCTCATCTTGAGAATTGACTTGAGGTCGTAGCTACCGTCGACCCGAGTCAACATGAAGCCTTCTTGAGGAGAAATGCTGAGCTGCGTGAGCTGGTCCATGCTGCATTCGAGTTTCGGCACAATCGTCAATTTGATGCCCTGGAGCTCGAGGGCTGCCTGGATTCTTCGTTCGCCTTTGGCAACCGCCGTGGCTACGGTCTTGTCACTGCCTGGAGCCGTCTGAGCCTTGCGAAAAGCCGCTAACGCACCTTCTAGATCTCCAGAATCCAATAGCCCCTCCGCTTCTTGAACCAATCCCGCGGCACCGGAGACTGGGGCTGGAGCTGTCGCAAAGGACCCGGCGGTTTGGGTCACGGCGGGGAAGACGCCTGTGGTCGCCGCATCGGGTGCTGAAGACCTATTGCCCGCAAACCGCAGGCTGCGGCCCGAGCTGAGCTCGACGGGGGAGGCCGGCAACGTCCCTGCCGCCAGGGTGGAGGAGTCGGTGGTTATGGGTTGTGTTGGCTCTGTGTTGGCCGGAGCTTGATTAGGAGCCGGCATAGCAACCGGCACTTCGATTTCGATGGTGCGGGGTCGCACTGCTTTGACTGTGCCTTCGCGGACTTGATTGGCGATGATGGTGGCAACAAAAAACAAGCTGGTTTGAGAGCCTTGGCTGATTTCGTCGACCGTCCGATCATCGTCGATCCATTCGAGGATACGGAGGTCCATCTCTTCCAGCTCAAGGCTTTGAAGATCCATCATCGAAACGGGAACGCAGTGGACCGATGGCAGTAGCTCGCGGATGCGGCTCCACTCATCGAGTCGGCGCGAGCCCTCGAGGACCAGTCCCTGAACATCTAGGGCCATACGAATCATGCCTTGGTCTGGCAGCTCGTTGTCGAGGAATTTGAAGTCGGCTTCTTCCCAAGTGAAAATGTCGTAGATGCTCTCCTCGGTTTTTAGCCGCAGCATCTGGTGCAAGTCTTCCTCGGCGATTGCGTTCATATTGACCAAGATCTGGCCAAGCAGTTTGTGCTCGGTCTGCTGCCGCGCCAAGGCTTCCGCCACTTGCTCTTCGGGAAGATAACCGTGGCTGGTCAGAAAGCAGCCCAAGTATTCCTTGGGGTCGGTCGAGGCCGAAGACAGAATCGCGCCGTCTTGGAAGAAGATCTTCTTCTCGACGGTGCTATTGTCGATCACGAGCGTCCCCGACTTCGTCCCCATGGACAGCCATTGCAGGAGCTCGGGGAGCACCATCGTTTTGAGGTTGCCTGAGATACCCATGGCAGCGAATCTGAATGTCAGCCCGCAATTATAGTCGAGTCGACATGGGCGAAGATCTCACGAGGCACTATGAGATGCCCGAGCTGAAAACTCAACTCCACGCTCGGGTAGTGCCTCGTTGACCTTGGTAGTGGCTCGACGCGCCTGGATCGCCATAAGCGATCTCTGGCTCGGTTTCCATCCGGATGAAGATCAGCTGTGCGATACGCCGGCCGGCTTCGAGAACAAACGGTGCGGGGCCGAGATTCTGCAATTCTAGTGTGATATCACCCTCGAAGCCCGGATCGCACCAGCCGGCCAAGGAATGGTTGATCCAGAGACGTCCTAGCGTCGACTTGAGTTTGAGGTCGCAAGCCACGTCGCGGGGAATGCGTACGAACTCCAAAGTGGACGCCAGGACAACTTCGCCAGGGAAAAGCTTGATGTGGGGAGCTTGGAATTCCTCTGGATCACGGGTTGGGCATATCCAGTGATCGCTGACTCGAATGTCATAACTCGCTGCGTTGACGTGTTCATCGACGAACGGATCAACGCCTCCATCACGGCCCCACTGACGAATCCAAGTATCGGCTTTGATCAAATTCGGTTCAGCCTTTGGTCATGGTTGAAGAGAACACACCAAGAGCTAACGAAAGCGGACAGGGCTGCCGGTTTCTTCTCGGCGAATCGTATCTACGAAGCGGATAATACCGCTCTTCAAGGACATGAACAGGGTTGAAGTGCGGACACCGCCGCCAAAGAATCGAACACCGCGCAGCAACTCGCCTTCGGTGACGCCGGTGCAGCTGAAGACGATGTTCTCACCACGAGCAAGCTCTTCGGTACTGTAGATCTTGTCGAGGTCTTGGTACCCGAGCTTGGCCAGATGTTCGGCCTGATCGTCATCGAACGCCCGCAGGCGTCCCTGGATTTCGCCGCCGAGACAGCGTAGGGCAGCTGCCGCGATCACTCCTTCAGAGGCTCCACCCGTACCCATGACCGCATGGACACTGGTGCCTCGGATCGCAGCCGAGATACCGGCCGCCAGATCGCCGTCGGGTATCAATCGGATACGCGCGCCCGCTCCTCGAATATCCGAGATGAGGCGTCGATGACGTTCGCGATCGAGCACCACCACTGTTAGGTCCGTCACTTCGCGGCGGAAGGCGGTTGCGATGTTGCGCAGGTTCTCGGGTACTGGGGCGTCGAGATGCACAACTCCGCGGGCCGTTGGGCCGACGATGATCTTTTCCATGAACGTGTCTGGGGCTTGGAGTAGGCCGCCACGTTCCGCGCTAGCGAGCACTGTGACTGCACCAGGGGCGCCCATCGCACACTGATGGTTGCCTTCCAACGGATGAGCAGCGATGTCGAGCAGTGGCGCACCCTTTTTGCCTTTGAGGGCGCCTACTGTTTCGCCGACCGAAAGCATCGAACCTTGGTCACGCTGACTCTCACCGATCACCACTCGCCCCGCGATGTCGATGTCGTTGAGCGTTCGACGCATCGCTTCAGCCGCGACCTGATCCGAACGTTGTTCATCGCCGAAGCCCATCGTCTGCGCCGCAGCGATCGCTGCTGTTTCGGTGACGGCGAGGAGGTCCCCTTCGGCAACCTGATCTAGGGGCATGAGCTATGTCCTTCGAGCGCGTGGCTAGGAAGTCTGTTCGGGAGATGGATCGCCTTCGCGGCAGGTGTTCCCTTGGGAATGATATCACGTCGAGGCTTTGGTTAGCCGCCGCAGCACATGCATATTCTCGTCGTGATCAGCGTGGGCAGGTATACTGAGCATCCTCACGCCAGCACGTTTGCAGCCTGATGAGAGAGGCCTTTGGATTGCTTCTGTGGTGGCGCTCCGATCTTCGAGACTACGATAGAGAAGCGCCTAACGTTGGCAAGGTCCGTCCTCATGTAGGCATCGCCGGTATGCTCTCCCCGGCGTCCAGACAAAGTTCGTGGGAGCGATGGAGTTGCTATGGAGCAGGAGCGTTTGAATCGCATTGCGCAATGGGTCTTCGATACCCGACCCATCCTGGGGCGGTTTCACCTCTGGTTGGAAGATGTAGAGGAGACTCGGTCTACGGGAGATGCCGGCGAAGAGGCCTTCGTCGGCAAGTCGCTGAGTCGCTCGTTTGTGATGGCTGCTGCCGTCACTGCCCTCGGGACCAAGCTTTTCGGACGGTTCGGGGAGGGGCAGGGAGCGGACAAGAGCAGTCTCAACCGGGTCAAGAAAGATGCGGATGCGGTGTCAGCCTACGTGATGAGCGAGGCCCTGTGGTACCTCACCCGCCGGTTGCCTGAGAATCATGCGGTCATGGTTTGTCTCGGTGAAGGGTTGATGCCCAAAGGCGGAGAAACGCCGGAGATGGGGTCAAACCCCTTGCTCGGATTCGGGCGGGTTTATGCCCGTCCTGAGGTGGCGAAGTTTTTGGAACAGCGAGTCCATCGTCTGATCAACGATCCGGAGTATGCCTGGGACGATTTCTGGCAGGAGTCACAGACTGCCGGAATCTCGATCTGGGGAGCGGCAATCGACACGCTCGAGAACACGTCCCGATTCGCCAAGGGCGCCACTACCGGTCCGATGACCGTGTTGCATCTCTACGATCAACCCTTGGTGGTTTCGACGCCCTACGAGGGGTACTTCGGAAATCTGATTCTGCCCCGCGAGGTGGTCGATCACGCGGTCGAAACATCGGTTTTGCTCAACTACCACACTCCCCGTGAGATCGTGATGGATGTCATCCGGGCGACCTACCCAGATATCCCCCCAGAGCGGATTCATGTTTGGACTCTGGGGGGCAGCTCGCGCCGGGCGCGGCTCGGCAAGTTGTGGGCCCAATGGCAGGGTTTGGGTGCCCATGTCGTCGAGGACGGATGGCGCCTACCAGGTGGTGGCGAGATCTTCAATGATTCAGGAACCTATGCCCCGATGTTTAGTGTTGGACTTCACGAGGATGATGCTGGGCAACGGCACTTGTTGTTGTGTGACGGTTATGCAGCTTCAGCTGAGGCGATTCAAGCGGCTGGCCTCGACCCGGTGCTCGACGTCCACACCTCTCTCTGTCTGTTTTCTTCGGTCTTCCGCCTACCGTGTGAGCAAGAACGGTCGGCGATGCGTCTCGATCCTGAGTCGTCGAGTTTCGCAGGTGATTTGACCGCCCTGGCGGGAGGTGAGCTCGATGCCGAGACTGTGGAGCTTTACCGCGACTCGATCCAGGTTGCGCGGGATGCAGGTTTACCGGTCGACAAGCCGTTTTTGCGAGTAGATGATTTTTTCCCCCGCAAGCGCTGGCGTGGTTTGACGTTGGACGGTTTTATTCAGCCGGATCCCTACTCGGGTGCCATCGGAGTCGAGGACATGGGAGAGGGTACTTATCGGGTCGCGGTGCGCGCCTCGCACAGTGACGGGCTGCAGGTTGTCACGCTCACGTTGCGTCTCGAGGAACCGCTGGCCGAAAGTCGGCTTGTTTTTTCACCGTTGCTCGATCGGTTTTACGCTGGGCAAGATTTTCGGTCGCGAGCGGTCAAGGTCTCCGACTCGGGGCGTCTCCGCAACGAGTTGCAGACTCTGTGCTCAGGCGGGCTGGAGTATCTCGACGATAACCGCATTCGGCTTCACCTCGACTGGATCGACGACGCCGTCCTGTCGGATCGCAAGAAGCAGTTGGTTCGAGATGCGTTGGGGTGGTACAAGCAGCACCACCCCATCTGGTTCAGCTGGCTGGAGATCGCCGACTAAGTAGACGCAGCAGTCGCTTTGGTCGGCGGTTTCGCCTTGACGGTTTGTTCCGGCGCGTTGAAGGCTGGAATACCGGTAATTTTTTCGCCGACCACCAGAGTGTGAATGTCGTGGGTACCTTCGTAGGTGAACACGGATTCGATGTTCAACATGTGGCGAATGATCGGGTAGTCGTCGACGATGCCGTTAGCTCCGAGGACTTCACGGGCCAGGCGGGCACATTCGCGGGCCACCCAGACATTGTTCTTTTTGCCCATCGAGATGTGGAAGTGTTTGATGCGATTGGCATCTTTGAGCTTACCGAGCTGGTGGGCGAGAAGCTGTCCCTTGGTGATCTCGGTGACCATCCAGACCAGTTTGTCCTGCACCAGCTGATGACTGGCGATCGGCTGGCCGTTCCACTGGATTCGTTCTTTGGCGTACTCGAGAGCTGTGGTGTAACACTCCATGGCGGCGCCGAGGCCACCCCAAGCAATGCCGTAGCGAGCCTGGTTGAGGCACATCAACGCGTTCTTCAGACCAGTGGTCTTAGGCAGCAGATTGTCGGCAGGGATTCGGCAGTTGACGAATCCGAGCTCCGAGGTGGTTGATGCTCGCAGCGAGAACTTGCCGTGTTGGTCGGACGAAGTAAAGCCAGGAGTGTCTTTTTCGACCAGGAACCCTCGGATCCCATCGTCGGTGCGGGCCCAGACCACGGCGACGTCAGCCAGGGTCCCATTGGTGATCCACTGTTTGCTGCCATTCAAGACCCATTCGTTGCCGTCCAGGCGGGCAGTCGTGCTCATACCGCCAGGGTTGGAGCCGAAGTTGGGTTCGGTCAATCCGAAGCAACCGATCGCCTCGCCGGAGCCGAGAGCTGGGATCCATCGATCTCTCTGGGCCTGGGAGCCGAAGGCGTAGATCGGGTACATCACCAGAGAGCTCTGCACCGAAACGAAGCTACGCAGGCCTGAATCTCCGCGTTCCAGTTCTTGAAGAATCAAGCCGTAGGAGACGTTGCCCAGGCCTGGTAAGCCGTATTCAGCGATGGTCGAGCCGAAGAGGCCGAGCTCGGCCATTTTCGGCACTAGCTCAAGCGGCGTACGGGCATCGCGGTGGCACTCTTCGATGATCGGTTTGACCATGTCGTCTACGAAATCGCGCACAGTTTCGCGGATCAATTTCTCTTCATCGGACAACAATGCGTCGAGTTCCAGGAAGTCGACACCGGGAAAACGTTTCAAGGGAAATCCTCCTTTGGATTGATGCTGTCGGCTAGAGGAGAGAGCAACTCTCTGGTGAGCTGGTTCTCGAGACCTCAGAGTCTTGTGCTGGAGGCGCCGAACTTGTGACGCCGGTATTTCTGGCATCAGTATGATGGCGTCGGCTCTCAAGCGTCACAAGGGAGCGGCCGTATTGATTGGCAAGAAGGCTAGCTAGAGATTTTGGGGACTTTTCCGCGCCGGAACTGAATACAACGCGAATCAGATCGACATGATAACACGCGGCCCATATATGATGCGGCGATGGGCAACTTCATTGGTGGCAGTGCATATGCGATGGTTCAGCAGGTGGCGGAGGGTTTCACCTTGGTGACCGAGCGGACCTTTCGCCGTCTCAGTCGAGGCGAGCTCGATACGCTCAACATGCAAATAGAGAAGTTGCTGCGTGAAATACGAGGAAATCAACCACAGCTCGATGATACCCAGGCGATTCAAAAACGTAACCGTCGAATTCAACGGCTCAATACCTGCCGGATGATGTTGCGGACGTTTCGCCAGCGGCGCCGAGTCTGAGCCTCTTGATGCCGTGGATCGCTGCGCTTCTTGCCTTCCTATCAGCCTGGTCGATCGATAGGTTGGCATCTCGCCGTGGTTTCGACCCGCCGGGATTCGAAGATCCGACACGCCGGCTGCTCGCCAGTTTGGTGTTGAGCTTCTACTTCTTTGTCGGCATTTTTGGGCCGGCGATGACGTTCGGTCAGCAGCCAGTGGACATCGACTCACTGCACTATGCGCAGGCTTTTCTCTCACAGGTTTTGCTGGCTGGTACGTTGGCGGCTTGGTTGGCGCTCGGATTCCTGGCGGTCAGTGAAGTGTCTCTTCGTCGGCGTTTGGCGCAAGTCCGTCGCGCCCTCGGCTTACGGGCGCGCAATATCGAGCGAGAAATTTTGGTCGGTTTAGGGACGGGAATTGTAGCTTGGGCGATGGTCTTGGCTGCAGCCTTCTTTTTGGGGCTCGTGTTACTAAGACTGTCGAGTGAAAAAGCTTTGGCGCAGGAGCCTTCCGAGCTGGTGATATGGATGGCGGGGTTACCGATTGCCATACGCCTAGCGATCAGTCTGGTGGCTGGGGTGGTGGAAGAGGTTTTCTTCCGTGGATTCTTGCAGCAGAGGATCGGGATCCTAGCTTCGTCGATTCTGTTTGTAGGTGGGCACCTGAGCTACGGCCAGCCCTTAATGCTCTTTGGCCTGACCCTGTTGTCTCTGTTCTATGCTGGACTGACACAGTGGCGAGGCAGCGTCTGGGCAGCTGCCACCGCGCACTTTTTGTTTGACGCGGTGCAATTGTTGATTGTCATCCCTGCCGTTCTCGAAGCTTACGCTCGGAGTGTTGCGGTTGCCGTCGCCTAGTGAAGCTAGGATCTGGTAGACTCCGCCGCGCCATGCCTGTCGAAGAGCCCCAGGTCCGGATCTCGATCGGAAGCCGATTCGAGCATATCGATCTCATCCAGGTGGTCGTCGATGATGCGCTTGAGCGACTCGGCCTCGATGATGACTCTCGCCATTGGGTGGGAATCGCCATCCGTGAAGCGGTCGCCAATGCGATCAAGCATGGCAACCGGCAAAACCCCGATAAACAGGTCGAGGTTGAATTGGCTATTGCAAAAGACCAGGCGATCATTCGTGTGGGTGATGAAGGCGAAGGCTTCGATGTCCAGGCTGTCAGCGATCCGTTGCAGCCGGAGAATCTTCTCAAGCCGAATGGGCGTGGCATCTTCTACATGAGGAACTTCATGGACGAGATCGAGTACAGTTCACGGCCGGAAGGCGGAACGTTGGTGACCCTCCGCAAGCAGATTACAGTGACCGAGAGTTCAGCTGGCGGAGAATCGACTGGTAGCCCTGGAGCCGAGAACGACTCCAGCACTTAAAATCTAGGCTCCGGATTTCGGACGCCAGCGACCTTTGAAACAACAGCATCTCAAGGAGAGACCATGAAGATAGAAGCGCGCCACGAACGAGGTGTGACGATCCTCGAACCGAGGGGAAAGATCACGATTGGCGTCGGCGATGTTGCTTTGCGAGAGGCGGTCGCAGAGGCTCTAGAAGCCGGTGCCCGCAATATTTTGGTAGATCTCGGTGGGGTTACCACAATCGACTCTTCAGGCATTGGAGAGTTGGTCAGTGCGTACACGTCCGTCAGCAATCGGCGCGGCAAGCTCAAGCTGGTCAACCTGCCTCCCAAGGTCACGGATATTCTGCAGATCACCCAGTTGATCTCGGTCTTCGAAGTCTTCGATACCGTCCCAGAAGCTCTCGCTTCATTCGATGAATGATCCGACCGGCCGGCTTCCGAAAGCGGTTGCCGGTACGGGATGGGATCAGGCGAAGACAACCGAGTAAGGAGACAGACCGTGAATACTCACGAGCTTCTCAAGCAGGCCGAAGAAGTCCAACGCAAAATGAAGAGCGAGCTCGGAGTGACTTTCGCGGAGGTCTCGGTTGGCGGCGGTATGGTCACCGTCAAGATGGACGGGCATCGCCAGTTGCGGGAGCTCTTGATCGAGCCTGAGGCGGCTGATCCCGACGATCCTCAGATGCTGCAAGATTTGATTGTCGCTGCGGTCAACGCAGCCGGCCAGCGGATGGATCAAACCCTACGGGAGAAGCTGGGCAAGGTCCTCACGTCGATGCCCAGTATTTTCTAGGCTCTCATCCCTAGTTCCTGGGAGTTGAGACTCCGGTTCTCCTTGGCCTCGTTTGCTAGTGCATTCAGCGCCCGTCCGCGTCGGTATCGGCGGTGCGGTGGAGCGAGTCTGGACTTCCCCTCGTTCGCTCGAACTATGTAAGATGTTGGGGGTGCTCTGCCTTCGACACCGAGATGTAGTCTTCGTCACGGAATCTGGTTTCACGAGTCTTCTTTCATAGGATCCACCATGACGCAGCCCCAACGCTTCGTTCACCTGCACCTCCACACCCAGTACAGCCTGCTGGATGGCGCCAATCGGATCAAGGATTTGATCGCGCGTGTCAAGGCACTGGGTATGGACTCGGTTGCAGTCACCGACCATGGCAACCTTCATGGGGCGGTGGACTTCTACAGCAAGGCTACGGCTGCAGGCATCAAGCCGATCCTCGGTATCGAGGCTTACGTTGCCCCCGACGTCAATGGACGGACCTCAGATCGCACCGATCGCACCCGAACCGGTGTGGCAGATGGTGGATTTCATCTCGTGCTGCTGGCTGAGAATGATGTTGGCTGGAAGCATTTGATCCAGCTGAGTTCTGATTCTTATCAGAACGGCTTCTACTACAAGCCGAGGATGGACAAGACGACTCTAGCGGAGTGGGGCAGCGGCTTGATCGCCATCAATGGCCACCTTGGCTCATCGATCGCATACCACCTTACGAATTATGAACAGAGTGGGAGCGAGAAGGATTGGCAGCTGGCAGTCGACGAGGCGGGATGGCATGCCGAGGTTTTTGCGCCGAACGAGCAGGGGGAACCTTGTTTCTACATCGAACTGCAGCGGCACATCGACGAGCAGGAGGCGATCAACCCACACCTTATTCGTCTGGCGCGAGAGCTCGAGCTGCCTCTGGTCTGCGACAACGATTCCCATTTCCTCGAGGCTGACGACTGGGACAGTCATGATTCACTGGTCTGCATTTCAACGGGCAAGATCAAAGATGATCCTGAGCGGATGCGCTATCCGCCGGATCTCTATGTCAAGTCTCCGGCAGAGATGTACGAACTATTCAGTGGTTATGCCGGTGATGCTGGCGACGAAGCGCTCGCCAATACCGTACGTATCGCCGAGCGCTGCAATGTCGAACTCGACCTCACCCAGAACCATGCACCGGTGGTCAAGGTGGTGCGCCACGATGCCGTCGTCGACGAGAACTCTGAGCCTCCAACAGTCGGTTCGAAAGCCTGGTTGCTGGCATTCTGCGCACGCTTCGAATTGACGTCATTCGACGCGTCACGGGATTCTGACTCACCGGAAGAGCTCGAGAAACAGTGTGATGCGACGCTACGAGAGCTCTCTGAGGCTGGCCTAATCTGGCGTTATGGCGAGGACGGTGTGACTGAGGTGATTCGCCAGCGCCTCGATCGTGAGCTCGGCATTTTGGCGGCCAAGAGTATCTCGTCGTACTTCCTGATCTGTTGGGACTTCGTCAACGAAGCCCGCAGGCGAGGGATTCCGGCGAGTGCTCGTGGTTCGGGAGTCGGCACCATGGTGGGCTACTGCCTCGGCCTTTCGAATGCTTGCCCAGTGCATTACGGCTTGCTGTTCGAGCGCTTTACCGATCCGGATCGTAAAGAGTATCCCGATATTGATATCGACATCTGCCAGGACGGTCGCGGCGAGATTATCGATTATGTGCGGGAGAAGTATGACGCTGCGGGCAGCGGTACGGTAGCGCAGATCATCACCTTCAACATGCTCAAAGCGAAGGCGGTAATCCGTGACGTCGGACGGGTGATGAACATGCCGCTATCGGAAGTTGATCGCCTCAACAAACTGGTTGGCGACCAACTCAACATCACGCTCGACGAGGCTCTCGAACAGAACCCCGATTTGCGTTCGCTTTATGACACGGATAAAGAGAAGCGGCGATGGATCGACACCGGGCGAAAGCTCGAAGGCCTGACTCGCCATGCCGGTGTCCATGCTGCCGGTGTAGTGATCGGCAATCAGGCGCTGTCGAACATCCTGCCGCTAGCGGTGAATCGGCAGAGCGACCACGACATTTTGATCACTCAGTGGGACGGTCCGACTTGCGAGAAAGTTGGCCTCCTGAAGATGGACTTTCTCGGTCTTCGTACCTTGTCGATTATCGAGCAGGCGCGTAAGTTGGTGCTCGCCAAGCTTGATTCGGATGCTATCCGGGCGACGGTGGACCCAAAAGGTGAGAAGCAAGAGAACTGGGATTTTCTCGATCTAGACCGCTTGACCTTCGACGATCCCAAAGTGCTCGATCTCTTCCGCCGCGGTGAAACGGTGTCGGTGTTCCAGTTCGAGTCCGACGGAATGCGTCGTCTGTTGTGCTCGATGGCACCCGATCGTCTCGAAGACTTGATCGCTGCGAACGCTCTATATCGCCCTGGCCCGATGGCTTTGATCGATGATTACAACGATCGAAAACATGGTCGGCAGGAAGTGCCGAAGACGCACGAGATCGTAGAGAAATTTACTGCCGAAACCTACGGCATCATGATCTATCAAGAACAGGTCATGCAGATCGTCAACGTGCTGGGAGACATCCCACTACGTGCTGCCTATTCGTTGATCAAGGCGATCAGTAAGAAGAAGGTGAAGACGATTGCGGCTCAGCGAGCTCAGTTCTTGAAGGGAGCTCAGTCGAAGGGTGTCGCGAAGAAGGAGGCGGTTAATCTTTTCGAGCTGATTCAGAAGTTTGCTGGCTACGGGTTCAATAAGAGCCACTCGACGGGCTACGCTATTGTCGCCTATCAGACTGCCTACCTGAAGACCTACTTCCCGGTACAGTACATGGCTTCGGTGTTGACGTTCGAGTCGGTCAACACTGAAAAGTTGGTCAAGTACATCGAAGAGTCGAAACGAGCGCTGCTCCCTGACGGCAGCCGCGGGATTGATATCCGTCCGCCTGACATCAACACCTCGGAAGTCGGATTCACGCCCGTCTTCGCGGAAGACGAGGCGCGTGCACCTTCGAACGGCCACATTCGTTTTGGTCTCGCTGCGATCAAGGGGGTTGGGGAGAAGGCGATACGGGCGATTATCGGTGAGCGTGACGAAGGCGGCCCATTCTCCAGTTTGCACGATTTCTGTGCCCGAGTCCCTCTCGGGCAAGTGAATCGTGCCACGATCGATGCGCTGATCAAATGTGGCGCCTTCGACACCGTGCATGGTGGTGAAGCGCGCTCGGCGCTAGCTGAAGCGCTGGACGGCGCGATTCGGCGAGGCCACAAGAAAGCTGAAGATCGTGCCTCTGGGCAGACTAATTTATTCGAGATACCGAGTGTCGAAGGGCAGCCGGCTGAGCCGCCGGTGATCGCGTTACCGTCGGTGGACCCATGGCCTTTGAAGGAGCAGCTGAAGTTCGAGAAAGGTGTGCTGGGTTTTTATGTCTCTAGCCATCCTTTGGAAGAGTATCTCGATCCCCTCGAGCGCTTTGGCAACACCTCCGCGGGAGAGTTGGCACAATTGTCCGATGGTGTCGAAGTCATTCTGGGAGGACTGGTGACTCAGGTCCGAAAGCGCATTACACAGCGTGGCCGCTCAGCGGGCCAGACAATGGCGATCTGCACTATGGAGGATCCTACCGGGACCGTCGAAGTGGTAGCGTTCTCCGAAATTTATGCACATTATGGTCATCTCTTGGAAGAGGACAGCATCGTTTTCGTTATCGGCAAGCTACAAAAGCGGGATACCGTTCCCAGTATTCTGGTCAGTCGGGTGATTCCGTTAGACAACGCCCAGCAACTAACACGCGGCGTGCGGATCGTTTTGCGGTCACAAGACCTACCGAACGCAGAAAACGGCGGTGCTGGAGAACTCCGGCAGGTCCTGACCAGGCTGCGCGATTTGTTGTGGGAGTCGAATGGTGGCTCCAATGGTAGGGCGGTGGGGGTTGCGATCGAAGTCCATACTCCGGAAGAGATCGTTACCGTTGGACTGAACGGAACCCAGGTCAAGGTTGGTCCCGAGATGGCGGGCCGTGTTGACGAGATTCTTGGCGCGTCCGAGTGTTGCGAATTGGTAGGACCTCGCAGGCTGCAAGCGGACCAGACGTCAAGTGGTGTTCCGGTCGGCCGGTGATCTGACGAACTGGTGGCTTGCTGGTTGCCGACGCAATAACACTCGGCCGCCAGGTGGCCGAGTGTCTTAAAAGTTCAACGCCCAAGCCACCTGGCCTCTTCCGCCCAGGGTTGGTTAGACTTCTTGAGTTGTCGTTGCAGAGGAGCTACCTGCGTTTTTGCCGCCCACCCATAGTCCGGGGGCAGCAAAGCGCCTAGGGAAGGAAGCCTTCGATCGACGTGCCGAGGCCTTCGGCCTTTGCTACATTACAGACGTGCTGTGCTACCGCTAGATCCAAGACTCCCAAACCAAAAGGAGTGAAGATCGACAGGCGATCACCAGAGCCATCGGGTATCTCGGCTTTTCCGAGGAGCAGTTCCCCCAGGGAGCTATGGACAAAATCGCAGTTGCCAGTCTGATCCGAGGTCAAGTGGATCGAGGTGCCGGCGCGATTCACATGGCTGAGGTCGTCAACAATATTGTGGTTGGCCAGCATGATTGCAGGCTTCAAGTCGCGAAGCGAAACGTGCAAGATTGTGGTCCCAGGCCGGCAGGCATCAAGGCTCTCGACATGAGGCACTGTGGCCGTGGTCGCGAAGGTGACGAGGTCGGAGCCGCTAAACAAGTCGTCTAGGCTCTTGGTGCTTTCGATGCGGGCATTTGGGCGTTCTTCACGGAGGCTGTCGCCAAACTGAGCAGCTCGGTCCTGACTGAGATCGAATACCAGGAACTCGTTGGTTTCGGGCCAAACAGCGTTGAGGAAATGGCCAACCTCTAGGTTGATCGGACCACAGCCGACAAAACCCACTACTCTCGGTGGTGCGCCCCGTCTCAAGACTTTGGCTGCAAGGGCGGCGCTGGCAGCGGTTCGTTGCTTGCTGATCAGCGAACCCTCGAGGATAGCCTGGGGTCGACCGGTGGCGCGCTGATTCAGGATCATCACTGCTGAAGCTCTCTCCAAGCCGCGTTCAACGTTGCCAGGAACCGAAGCGATCCACTTCAGACTAGCGACGCCGTAACCCTCGCCACCGAGATAGGCAGGAAGCGAAATGATCCGATCCTGGTCGTTGTCCGGAAACCGCAGGAAGCTTGAGTGTGGTAGTGAACTCTCGCCTCGAGCATGGATCTCATAAGCCTCTCTGACTGCGTCGAGAACCATGTCCTCGCGGCCCTCAAGAATCGATGCAACGTCTTGCGCCCCTAACATCAACAAATCGTTTGACAAAGCTCTGACTCCTCGAGCCCGAGATGCTCCTGCACCCAGGCGTTATTGTAGATAGTGTCGAGATACCTCTCGCCTCGATCAGGAAGGATCGCGACAACTTGCGAACCCTTCGGGATTTGCGGTGCGAAACGTGTAATCGCTTGGATTACGCCTCCTGAAGATCCACCAGCCAGGACACCCTCGCGCCGTATCAAGCGGCGGCAGCCGATAACACAATCGGTGTCGGACACATGAAGGCATCGATCGATCGAGCCGTCAGGACAGAGATCTGGGCGAATAGCGGAACCCAATCCAGGTACGTAGCGGTGGCCCTTTTTTGAGGAAAAGATCTGGCTGCCAATCGCATCGACAGCAATCACTCTTGTACCGCTCGAATCAGGGGCTGCCGAATCAACCTCTTTCGGAGGGCTGGCGGCAGCCAAAGCACCGATCTTCTTCAGATAGTCAACGCAGCCGCGCAATGTACCGCAGGTGGCAGTAGCAACAAAAAGAAAGTCTGGAGGACCGTCGAGAGCCGTTAGGATCTCACGGATTGTGGTGTTGAAGTGTGCACCGGCATTCTCCATGTTGCTGTACTGGTCGACCCAGAAGCTGTTCTCGACGGTATCGAGAATCTCTTGCACTCGCTTGAGCTTGGCTGGCAGGAGCTCGCCTGTGGCAGGATCCGGCTTTTCCACGACCTCGATCTCGGCACCGTAGGCGCGCAAGATGTCGACATTCTGTTGTGTGGTCTTCGGATCGACTAGGCAGCGGAATCTCAAGCCATAATATGCACAAGCTTGAGCCAAGCCGATACCCGTATTGCCTGAGCTGGCCTCGACCACCAGGGAATGCGGACCGATCGCCCCTTTGTCGAGGGCGTCCTTGAGAATGAAGAAGGCCGGTCTGTCTTTGGCACTTCCCCCAGGATTCAGGCCTTCAAGTTTGGCATGAACCGTGAAGTGCGAGCAATCGAATAGGCGGTCAAGACGAATGAGGGGTGTGTTGCCGATCGCGTCGAGAATACCGCGGCTCACTGGTCCACTCCTGTCTGTTGAAACTGCACGGAGCCGTCGAGGAACTCACTGATCAAGGAATGTACCTTGTCGATTTCTACCAAGAATGAATCGTGTCCAACAATACTTGGCAGGATACGCCAATCACTTTGTTTGCCACCTGCCAGCAGGCGTTGGTGAAAACCTTCTTGCTCGTCCATAGGAATGAGATGATCCTCCTCGGCACTGACCGTCAGGAACTCTGCTGAAACCTTTGCCAAGCTCTCTTCGACACTCGCTTCCCCCTTCCAGACGTCGTGCAGATCCATAGCCATTGAGAGTATCGAATATGCGTTCGGGTCGAACTTACCGACTGCCTTCAAGCCCTGGTAGTCGAGATAAGACTGGACTTCGAACGTAATTCCATCGCGCTGTGGCTGCTTGATCGGTTGCCAAGCGAACCGTTGATTGAACTCGGTCCGAGAGCGGTAGAAAAGTGTGCCGAGCTCGCGTGCTAGGCGCAAGCCTTCGTCGGCCGATGCCGTGTCGCCAACGCGATGGCCTAGTTGGATCATCCGTCGGCCGAGATGATGGATCGCAGCGGTGTAGGGTCGCGTGCAGTCCGTCCCGGCAAACGCTAAGACTCTGGCAACCCGGTTTGGAAATCGGATGGCCAAATCGAGAGCCTGCATAGCACCTAGAGAGCCCCCGACCACGGCGAAGAGCTTCTCGATTTTCAGACAATCAAGGAGCCGTACGTGGACGCCAACGATGTCGTGCACCCCGATTGTTGGAAAAGTTCTGCCGTAGGCCGTGCCGGTTTTGGGGTCCATCGAGCGGGGGCCTGTAGTTCCGCAAGCGCCGCCGAGGAGAGACGGACAGAACATGAAGTAGCGGTCGGTATCAAGAGCTAGGCCGGGCCCGATCAGTCCTTCCCACCAACCAGGTGACGGATCGTCTGGATGTGAGTTGGCATGGGAATGCCCAGAAAACGACGGGCACACGAGTATGGCATTGTTTCGCTCGGGCGATAAGTCTCCCCAAGACTCGTAGCAGATCTCGAGTTTTGGAAGAGGATCTGCGTACTCGAGCTCGAAGGGGGAGGCATCAACCACTCGAACTGCAGCAGGCGGCTTGTTGGCCGTATCGGATTCCGAGCGGTGCCGTTGGGTTGTCTCGAGATCTGTAGTCGTATCTATGTCTGCCGGCATCATCCTCTTCATCTCAACATCAGCGAACCAAATCTAGCCAAATGCCAAACTGGACCGTCGTTCGTTCTGCAATTCTTGGGGGGTGTCGCTGACTCTTGAGGTTGGTTCCGACGCTCGAGAGGTTGGGGGTGCTCTCGATATCGTGCCGGCCGCCGGGTAAGTAGAAACTAGCAGTGCGCAGATAGTCCGTCAAGACTCAATGGGTCTGACGGTGGGTTCAGGGCAACGAGATGGTGGATTCTAAGTAGTCTAAGGAGGAGTCTGTGTGTATTGTAATTCTTGACTATAGTGGATTATCAGGCTGTTTGCTGCGACGGGCACGGACGACTTAAACGCCTGTTATAGTTCACCATTCGAGCTGCCATGGAATAGATATCGGAGAACAAGATGAGCATGGACAACCTCCTCAAACAAGCTCAGGAAATGAAGGAGAAACAGCAGCGGGAGCTCAGCGCAACGCTGGCTGTCGGTGAGTCCGAAGGCGGAACCGTAACAGCGACGATGGACGGTCACAGGCACTTGAGAGCGATCGAGATCGACGCTCTGGCTATCGATCCGGAGAATCTGAGAAGTCTCGAACGCCTCGTCATGAACGCGATCAATCAAGCGACAGACGAGATGGATTCGATCTTGGTCAGCAAGTTTGGGCCCTCGTCCGGCATCCCCGAGATTCTTTAGGAGTGGACCTCGGCGTGCTGGATCAAAGACGCGATCTGAAGCGGGCCGCGATCTTCGCCAACCTCTTGATGGTTGGGGTTTGGGTTTATGCGGCGATTCTGCGTCGGGTCTCAGAAGACGCCTACTACCTCAGCGCCCAGGAAGACGAGTACCTTGAATGGGGCACTGTTTGGGCCTTTCTGATTGCGGCTGTGATCGGTTTGGTTGCTGCTTGGCAGCGTCGCCGTGCTGAAGGCGGGTTCCCGTGGTTCTTGTGTGGTGTGTCGTTGTTCTGCTTCTTCGTGGCTATGGAGGAGATCTCCTGGGGGCAACGCTTGCTCGGTTATCGACCGCCGACCTACTTCTTGGAAAAGAATTTCCAGCAGGAACTCAATGTCCACAATGTGATGTCGACTGGTTTTCGAAAGCTTGTACTCAAGGGAATCATCCTTGGCTACGGCTTGGTTTTGCCGGCGCTTGCCCAATGGTCGTCGGTCCGCAGAGTGCTGGCTCGGCTGCAAGTCGTACCGTCACCGTTGGCGCTAGCTCCAGGTTTCGTCGCCACCTACGTATTCTATGAACTCTATCCTTGGAGTCTGACCGGCGAGTGGGTCGAGTTGATGCTGGGGTTTGGCTTTCTTTTTGCGGCTTTGGCAGCTTGCCGGCCGTTGGCAAGGAACTCGAAGTTTGCTGGCCTCGCCGCTAGGCCGACTTTGTTTGTGGTCACGATAACGGCTTTCGTTATCGGACTAGGCGTCATCCAGGCAGCAATTTCGCGCCAAGCGCGGAGTGTCCAGCCAGCTTATCTAGAAGCAGCTCATGCCGAGTTGGAGGCGCTGAAGCGAGACTTCCTGAGTGGCGAGGTCAAAACACGATGTAATCGCCACCGTCGGCTCTATACGTTTAAGGAGAAGTACGATCAAGATTACCTGCTAAGGGGTGACTTTGCGGGCCTCACGGCACGGGGGCTTCCCGAAGAGCGGGCTAACTTCTTCCTAGATCCTTGGAACTCGCCTTACTGGATCCGTGATCGTTGCAAGTCTGATGGCAGCCGGCGAATCGTTTTCATCTACTCGTTCGGTCCCAACCGGCGACGTGAGTCCAGCAAGTACGAGATTCTCGGCGATGATGTCGGCATCATTATTTACGACGGTGCCAAAGGGCGCCGACTTACCAGCGGATCCTCTCAATGACCGAAGCGCGATGACAGCCGACCTCGGTGTGGCTGGCTCGGCCTTGTGGAACATCGGCTGCGGCGTTAATCCTCAACGTCTCGGCTGCGGGGCGGCCTGTCCGTATCCTGGATGATGTTGCCGAAGAAGATGGCATTCATTAGAAGTTTTTCAGTGCCGTACCAGTAGGCGCGAAACGTTGGGCTGTCTGCCATCCGGACGATGGTGCCCTTGCCTTCCCGTTTGGCGGTAATGGCCGAGGTTCCACGAAGTCGATTGAGGTTCTCGCTCGAGATGTAGCCGGACAAGAGAGGCTCGGGGGAGTACGCCGCCACCGTCACGTAGGGGTCATCTTCGGGGGATAGAAAAGTCTCGTGGTTACGGAAGACCGGAAGTTTGGGGTTGCGGTAGCCATAGGCTAGAGGGTGGGAGGTATCGAGGGCGACCTCGAAGATTGCGCCGCTGATCAGTTGTGCGGCTCGTCGGGTTTCGTATTGGTCGTATGGTAAGCGAACATGGGCAGCATGCTCGTCTTCGAGTTTGTTGTTCGCTGCGTCAGAATGAGTCGCCGAGGACTCTCCGTCAACAACTTGGTGATCAACCCAACGAGTCGCACGTTGCAAGGCGATCAAAACACCCCCACGACGGACCCAGCGATAGATTTTTTCACCTAGACCGTTCGGTAGCTTACGGTACCGACCATCTACCAGGATCAGGTGGGTGTAGTTGGAGATGTTCAGGTTCGAAAGGCGCTCCTGTTCAAGCAGCGTCACCGGCATCCGGTGTCGATGATCGAGCAGGTGCCAAACTTCTCCCGCAGCATAAGCACCAATTTCTCCGCCGACCATCAAGGCAATCTTGGGCTGGCTCAGCGGCTTGTGGCTCGGGCTGCCTAGATCGGCTCCTCCGCTGGTAAGACCGGTATCGATCGCATGAACCTGGATCTCGTCTTGCTCAGCGACAGTGGCTGCCAGCTGCAACAACTCATCGCTGGTTTGTTCCTGGATGCCTATTGGAACGAGGATCGTGCCGATGGCGAACGTCTTCCCGCCCTCTTCCGAACCGCTCCGAAACGATTTGGTTGCAACCCGCGCTTTGACACCGGCGGCTAGGAACCGATGGAGTGCGCGTGGTGCGTAATAACCATCCCACTCGAACGCGAGGGCCGCTCCGGGAGCAGTGGCAGGATGGCTTGCGACCGATGGCTGAACTTCCGTGAGCTCAGGTCCAAACAATTCTGGGCGAGCATTCCGCGCACTCAGCTCAGCATAGGGTAGGTTGAATGCTAGAGGGAGATTCCAGGTCGATACGTCGTAAAACGTAGAGTCGGCAAAGTCAACTCGTTTCTCGAACAAGCTGCGAATCAACAAGTATTGGGCCTGGCGGGTAGGCACGACGAAGGCTCTCGAGGGTTCGTAACGAGTACCGTTCAGGACCAGCGTTTCCTTGAGCGGATGGCCCGCGATCTGATGGCGAAGAAGGAGTTCCTGCAGATGACGAAAGCGGGCCGGGTCGCCAGCATCGCCGATGACGTAGCCGGCGATCTCATCCTTTGCCGCTGATTGCATCGCCGAGCGGTAGAAGTTTTGCTGAAACTCGAGAAGCTCCAAACGTTTGTCGATCGCTGCACGCAAAGTGGAGAATGTGGTCAGGAGCTGATTTCGGATCGCGAACGCAAAGCTCCGATCGCCTTGAGGTGTCTCGTGTAGATGCCCTCGAGCGCTGGCTTGTTCAAACAAGATACCAACGGCTCCGTGAATGTCGGGATAAGTCGAGCCCTTGCCGTAGTAGAAGTCATCAAACGTCTCTTCGGTGTAGTAGAGCGAACCAATTTCGTCTAGAGCTGAGGCATGGTAGCGAGCGATGTCTGCGGTGAGTGCGACGTTGCGTTCCGGCGTTAGAGGGTTCTTGCGACTAGGGACGCCAGGTTGGAAAAAATAGGTCGAGTCCGATCCCATCTCGTGGGCGTCGATCAGGATGTTGGGGCGCCAGCGATGAAACTGGGCAAGCCTGGCTTTCGACTCCGGGTGCTGCGCGAGCAGCCAATCTCGGTTGAGATCGAACCAATAATGGTTCGTTCGTCCATTGGGCCATCCTTCGCGGTGCTCGCGATGGTCGGGATCGGCAACCAGCACTTGTCCACGATGCATGTTTGCCCACTGGGCAAAGCGACTAAGGCCATCAGGATTGAGCGAAGGATCCAGAATGATGATGCTTTCCGATAGCAGTTTCTCGATATCGTCACCGAGCACCGCTGCCAGGTAGTAGGCTGCGAGAAGAGAGGCGTTCGAGCCACTGGCTTCGTTACCATGGACGCTGTAACCCAGATTGACCACAACTGGCATCTGGGAAGTGTCAACAGCGTCGGAAGTCGGATCTGTGAGCTCGAGGTGAGCGCGACGTATCGTCTCGAGTCGAGACAAATTCTCCGGCGAGGAGATCGTCAAGTGCAGCAGTGGGCGCTGCTCGTGTGTACGACCGATTTCCTCGATCAGGATCCGATCGGAGCTCTCTGCCAGGCGCTGCATGTAGCTAGCCAACTGATCATGGCGGACATGCCACTCGCCGACTTGGAAACCCAACACTGAGCTTGGTATCGGGATTGCCGGATCGTAGTCGACGTCAGGGGGTAGGTAGTACGAGAGGTCTCGTGCCGAGCTAATGGGACCTAGCCAAAGCGCGACCATGGCACCCGCAGCGATCAGTGAGAGTCGAGATCGGTTCATGTCTTGAGTTTCCAAAGAAGGCGGTTGCTTGGGGAGTTATTCGAGTGTTAGAAGTCGATGGGTGTCGGAGTGAAGCCGAGTACAATGAACAGCAACGTCATCCAACCAAGGAGCATGCGTCTGTGATCAAGGGGCTCTCCTTGGGCGACAGGGGGATGACGGATGCCGAGCCAGAGTAGCACCAGGATCAAGAGTGTCCACTGCCACATCTGCCCGATGACAACAGCGGCGATGGCGCCGACAAGAACCCCTGACGATACTCGATACGCTTTGCGTGGTAGCAAAGTGTAGAGGATGTGGCCACCGTCGAGCTGCCCGATGGGTAGTAGG
>JAJCXO010000204.1 GCA_029263395.1 Acidobacteriota bacterium
TCAGGCGTTGGGCATCGGCCCCGGCGGTTTCTTCGAGCCTGGCCGTCTGAGCTTCGGTGAGGATCTGCACCTCGGTGATCTGGTGCAAGTGTTGATGGGTCTCGATGGCGTGGAACACGTCTGTTTCAGTCGTTTCAAACGCCTTGGAAGCCAGTTTCCCGATCGTGCCGACCTGGGGCGAATCCCGCTGCAGGACTTGGAGATCGCGGTCTGTGACAATGACGCGGCGCGACCCGAGCGCGGCTACTACCGTCTGACGCTGCAAGGAGGACGTGCGGGATGAGCACGCCAGACCTGACTCGCTGGAACCGAGCCGGCCTAGGCCGGTTGCGATATGTCGACGGCAATGCCGCGACCTACCTAGAAGACCTGCGCCGGAGCCTTGGCGCGGCATTTCCAAACTGGCAACCGATGGCCACACCGCCGCCGGTGGGTGAGACCGAAGCCCAACGGATTGTCCGTCTGCTTGAGCAATATCATGGCGAGCGCGGCGATTGGGGCTGGGAACTGGCGCGCTGCCTAGCGCGAGCCACTCACGTGCTGACCGAACATGTGGACGCCTACGCCAACGAGAGCACCCTAGGCACGGCCACAGAATGGGAAAACGTCCGGCACCTGGTCGAGATGTTGGGCTACCACGTGGCGCCACCGGCGTCGGCCAGCACACGCTTGGTGATTGAGGCGGCGGCGGATGGAGTGTTGGCGAAGGGTTTTCAAGTCCAACATGTGCCGGCTGATGGCGGAGCACCGGTGGTGTTCGAAACGCTTACCGCTCTCGAGGTTTCTCCGGCGCTCGACGCGCTGCGACTGGTCGAGTGGAATCGTTCGCCAGCGCCGATCGGACCGGTACCAGGCACCCGGTTTTGCGAGCGTTCAGCCACCGACCTACGCGGTGTTCCTCCGATCCCGTTCACCGTTGTCGAGATCCCTGGATCGAGTGTGGCCAGCACCGTATCAGCGGGTTTGGCAGAAGCGCTGGTTGCGGCGACCAAGACCCGAACCAGGCTCGTGCTTGGTCTCGCCCCTCCAGCGTCACTGGTCGAGACCTACGGCCATTTGAGTCTCGCCCAGCTGGCGTCGTCGACAGATGCTGAGCTCGCTGAGCTGCGGGACCACCTCCGGCTGGTTCGGGAGGCTGTGAGCGACAGCGCCTTTGCTGCTGTTCGGCTGGAGGAGCTAACACACTCAGGTCAGTCCACGGCATCAACAACCTCGGACCCAGCCTGGGATGCCGGGGCGGACTCTGGGCTGTCAGCCGGAAGCTTGGCGATTGTGGTGCGCGATACACCAAGCGGAGCCGGCCTGATCGGGGCTCGTCTGAACGAGATACCTCTGAATGGTATACGGCCGAACGAGGCGGGGCCGCTCGAGGCCGCGGTGGTCGTCGAACTGGCCGCCGTTTCGCCAGCCGGCGCGGTGACCTTGACATCCAAGCCGTACCAAGACCCAGCGTGGCGTTATTGGCCCCGCGGGGCCTCTCGCCTGTTGGCTGACCCGAGAGAGATTCGCCGTGTGCTGGCGCAAGGCCAGGGAGTCACCGAGCTCGACGTTGCCACCGGCTTGGTTCGAGGTGACGTTGTTGCTTGGCCGGGGACAGACGGTTGGACCCTCACCGATGTGGTCGAGGCTGACGGCACGACCCTACGTTTTGTGACGCAGCCGCCAGCAGGGGTGGAGGTCTATCGAGCTGCGCCCATCGTCCGGCAGCCTAGCGGTCAGTTGCTGTTTCCCATCGACTCGCTCGTGGGAGCTCGGCGCGAGGCGGATGGTTTTGCTGTGCTGAGCGAGGCGGAGAGCAACCCGGTCGAGCAGGGAGCAGCGTTGGAGTTGAGCGCATCGTCCGAGTCGGAGATTTATGTTGTGGCGAATGGTGCCCAGCGGGTCGCCACGGTTGCGGCCTCTTCGATTTCCGACGGCTACCGTTTCGCAGGCGTGCCTGGCGCCCTGACGGGGGGGCAATGGGTGGTCGGTGATGATGGCGAGCGTCTCCACGCTCTGAAGATTCGGCGCGTCGAAACCTTCGAAGATCATTTCGCCTTGGTCTTCGATTCGCCTCCGATGGCCGTGAGTGCAAGGCTACGTCAGCCGGTTGGTATCCTCCACAGCAACGGCGATCAGCCAACCGGTGTCCTCGAGGTGCTCGGGATTCGGACGATCGGTGATCTGGTGGCGAATCAGCCCGATGTTGCTGTGTTGGCCGCCTTGGAGGTAACCCCGTTTCGATTTCGGGAGTGGCAGAACCAGGCCGAGATTGTTGCCGGCTTCGATGTTGACCGCCAGCGTTTTTCCATGTTGTTGGACAGCGAGATCGAAGTGCTGCTGGCCCAAGGCGCGCCAGCAATCGCCGTGGTGATCCAGCAGCCCATCGAGGAAGTTGAGGGGTTGTTGTCGAGCCTTCGTCTCCTGCGGGCCGCAATTTCTGAGGACACCTTCCGGAGCTCGACCCTCGACGATTGGGGGCCAGCCTTGGAGACCGTTCCATTGCGGCGGATTTATGGCCCCTTCGGCCGGACACTGCAACCCGCGGGGTGGGATCGCAACGATACTCCGGTGGCCGGTGACCACCTGCAGCTGGAGGGCGGACTGGCCGAGCTGCTGGTGCCAGGGCGCGAACTGGTGATCGAACAGCAGAATAGTGATGGCAGTGCCGGGTTGGGGCAGGTGTCGACTCTGGTCGGCCGGTCGTCGACTGAAGGCGAGATCGTGATCTCGCCAGGACTTGATGCTACTGCCGACTGGACGGTGGGCAATACCGTGGTGCGTGGCAACGTAGTCCTATCCGGTCACGGCGAGGCGCGCCCAGCGCGGGTTCTGGGCTCAGGCGACAGCTCGACCACCGGCCAATCGTTTGTGATCGAAGAAGAGGAGTTGAGCTTCGTCGCCGATGCCACCCAACCGACGGGTGTCCGAGCAGACCTCGAGGTCACGGTGGGCGATCGAATCTGGCAACAGGTGCCGACACTCAACGACTCGGGGCCAACCGATGCCCACTACACCGTGCGGATGACTGAAGATGGCACCGTTCGGCTGGCATTTGGCGATGGCCGACGGGGTCGGCGTTTACCCACCGGGTCCAACAACGTGCGGGTGCGCTATCGCACGGGCAGCGGCCTGGCTGGCAACCTCGAGGCCGGGTTGTTGACCCGACCGATACGCCCGCACGTGTTGGTTGACGCGGTCCGCCAGCTGTTGCCGGCTACCGGCGGCAACGATATGGAGTCGGCAGAGTCGATGCGACGTGGTGGTCCGGCCAGCGTGCTGACCCTCGAAAGGGCGGTTTCGCTCAGTGACTTCACCCATTTGGCTAGTCGGCAGAGTAGCGTTTGGCAGGCCCGTGCCTTCGCTCGCCCAGGAGGCTATCGTGGTCAAACCCAGGTCGAGGTGGTTGTGGTGCCGGCAGGGGGAGGCGCGTTGGGGCCGCTGGCGACCAGCTTGACCGGATTCCTGCAGCGCCATGCAGCACCGGGTATCTCAGTGACCGTGTCGCCGTACACCGCCACACTTTTTGGAGTGCAAGTCACTGTGCGGGTGCGATCCGCGGAATACCGCCCGGAAGCCGTCCTCGAAACGGTCCGTGCGACGCTGCTGCAAACGTTTTCCCTTCAACTGCGTGGTCTTGGACAACCGGTGTATCTGAGTGAGATTTATCAGGTTGTCGAGAGCGTTTCCGGCGTCGAGAACTCGCAATGCGTATTCACAGAGTTGCCAGGCACACGGCGCCTCACCGCCGCTCCCGAAGCCGTTCTCACCCTCGAGCCGGCTCTGGCCGAGCTTGTCAGCGAGGAGTTTTTCCTATGATCCGTCCAACTTCAAGCAGCGGTCAGCAGCTTTATGCTCTGCTACCAGCGGTATATCGTCGACGTGACCAAGACGATCATGCACCCGACGGCCACCGTGGCGACCTGGCGCGCTATCTGGACGCCTGTGGCAGCTTGCTCGACGCGGTCCGTTTCACCCTCGAGCAGCGGCTGGCGGACCACTTCGCCGATCCTCCGGAATCGGGTCGGGCCGCCCAGGAGTGGATGTTGCCCTATCTTGCCGAGTTGCTCGACGTGCGATTGGTTTCGCCCTACGTCGAGGGGCAGCGCTTGGAGGTCGCCCGGGCGGTTTCGTGGCGTCAGCGCAAGGGGACCCTACGGGTGGTCGAAGAGGTGGTCGAGGCGGTTGGCCAGACTGAAGCGATTGTGCGTGAAGGCTTCGAGCGGGTGGCAGTGACTCCGCGGATCGGGGTGCGGTTACTGCCTGCAGCAGCTCTCGGTGTCGCCGAGACTCAAGCCGGAGATCTCGACGCTGCCGCTAGGCATCCCGGATTGCCGGCGGTCACGCCCGATCTGCGGCGGCCCTCACGCGCTGTGCGTAGTGTTGCGGACGACCCGGCGCTGCATCGTGACCAGTTCATCGGCGAGGACGTGGCTTGGCGCCAGGCCAACCTCCATGGCGTGCCGTGTTTCCCAGACAGCTATGAAGATGCTTCGCTCAGGACATTGGATATGCGGCAGCCGACGGCCTCCCGCGGCCATGCTCATCCGCGCCGCCTCACGCTCTTCGTGCCGCCGCCGTTGGGCATGTTCACGACCCACACCCATCGCGTCAACTGGAGCCAGCGGGACCGTCCCCCGGCGAGCGATTTTTTTGTCCAGGATGCCCCCGAGTCGGGATGGGTGCGGTGGCGCAATCCGGCATCGAGCGCTGGCACCCTGGTGTTTACTAGTCGTCCGCCTAACCAAAGTGGTCGCCTGCGGATCGAGAACCTACATTTTGCCGACACCCTGACCTTCGATGTGACATCGGCTGACGATCGCATCGAGTTGCGCGGTGTCAGCGCGGCGCGGGTAGTCGTGCGAGGCTCTGCCGGTGCGGATCCGGTGCTCGACGCCAAAGACTGTATCTTGCATCATGTGATCGCCGAAGAAGGCTTGGTCCGTCTCGAGTCGACCACCATTACCGGCGAATTGGACTGCCATGCAGTCCAAGCCAGCGACTGCCTGTTGGCCGACCTGCTCGATGTGCGAGGCCCCGGCGAGGCGAGCTGTATCCGCTACTCGCGGATTCCGATCGCTAGCAAGTTCCAACGGATTCCGGAGTCCCAACGTCCGCGGCTATATCGCACAACCAGTGCCCGCCCGGCATTCTTCGAGTTTGTATTTTGTGATGCCGACGGCAACCAACGCGAGTCGCGACTGTTTGCCGAGCCGGGTTACAAAGTGCTCCATCCCGAAACCCCCGATTCTGTCCTCTTCGGTGCCGAAGACGGCGGCGAACTCGGGGCCACTCACCGCCAACGCTACTCCCTAGCGATCTCCGCGGTGCTCGACAAGCTGCGCGATTTCCTGCCGCTCGGCATGGAAGCCGCAATCGTCTACGACCCGCGTCGTCTGAGCCGGCCGCCCGTCGTCTTGGACAGTTGATTCAATCTGCGAAGGAACGACCATGAAAACTCAGATTTCTCGACATAGTTACCGGCCGGAGAAACGCTACTCCGGCGTCTACGAACAGCAAGGACGGATGATCACCGATGCCGACTGGAACGAGATGTCAGAGATCTCCAAAGCGCGGCTCGACAGTCGCGTGGGGGACTTGATTGGCTCTGGTGCGCCGCGTATCGGAGGGGTTGCGATCGTCGAAGACGGCGGGGCTGTTCGCATCCGTGGTGGTCGGCTTTATGCCGGTGGTTTGGCTGGCGAGGTCACCGCCGCCGTGTCTGCTCCTGACCCTGACTTGTTTGCCTTCGACCAGCAGGCCGATTTCCCACTGACTCAGAATTGGCTGCGGCCGAGCGGTTCCTACGTTTTGTATGGCGATGTTTGGGAGCGCACCGTGACCGCCCTCGAAGATCCGGAGTTGATCGATCCGGGACTACACGGCGCTGATACGTGTACACGTACCCAGACCATGGCGCAGATCAAGTGGTGTCCGGTGGGTGTTGATCCGGAGGATCCGGCACAGAATCCACCGCGCGGCAATGCCGAGCTCAGCCTCGATCTGCGCTCGCGACAGGCCGGCTCTGATCCCTGTGATCCCTGCGCCGAAGAGGTGACGATCGAAGGTGGCATCGGCAACTATCTGTTTCGGGTCGAGGTCCACGAGATCGAAGGTCCGCCGTCGGATCCCACCGGATTGACCCTCAAATGGTCGTCCGAGAACGGCGCCGAGGTGTATCTGATCCGTGAGGAGCCACCGGAGTTCCGTCAGGGCGATTTTGTGTGGGAGTTGTTTTACCGCAGCAGCGAGTTGCGGCAAGGCGTTTTTCTCCAGCCGACGATTCCCGACGAGCGTGGGCTGTTGCTGACACCCTACCCGGATGTTCCGACCCGCGAGCTGGTGCGGCGCTGGGATGGTTTCATCGAGCTCGAACGGGACGGGGAGAGTTGGAGTCTGGTCCGGGGGAGCGATCGCGGGGTGACCCTGGCGATTGGAGATGCTGCCAGTACGGCCCCGGGACGGGTTTCTCTGGGGCAGGATCTGGCGATCAACCTGCAGAGTCTGTCACTACGTTTGGGGCTAGAGGGCCGGGCTTTTGTTGTCGGCGACTATTGGTTGGCAACGGTTCGGGAGTCCGCCCAGCAGGAAGGGGATGTGGTGTTGGCGCAGGCGTTACCCGTCGGCATCGAGCATCATTACATGGCCCTCGCTCAGATCGACGAGACCACTGGACTGGTGGAGCCCTCGGATGTGGCGCGCCGCCGCCTCGCGTTTCCGCCGCTGACCGACCTCGGTGCCTCCGATGTCAGTTTCGAGGCTTCGCAACTGTGCCCGCAGTTGTCGACCGCAGAGACCGTCAAACAAGCGCTCGAGCTGTTGTGTCAGGTTCAGGCTGGTGGTTGCCGAGTGACGGTTGGCCCCGGTGGAACGTTCGAGACGATCGATCAGGCGATCAGCGTGTTACTTGCCGAAGGCAATACCGACCTCTGCCTGTGTCTGACTCCCGGCCTGCAACAACTGCCAAACGGTCTACAACTCGACAATCCCGATGTCCGGCTCGACATCGAAGGTGCTGGCGGCCACGGCAGCAGTCGAATTCTGGTGGAAGATGGCGCGATCGACCTCAATGTGTCCTCGCTGCGACTGGCAGCCTTAGATCTACGGACGGCCGCCCCGCTGCCGACGATCAGCCTGCAGGGCTTCGAAAGCCTCACCGTCGAAGACTGCTCGATCTCTGGCGAGCTCGAGACTCAGACCTCGCAGGCGTTGATCAGTGTCCGCTCCAGCGGCGAGGTGTTGCTGCGTGCCAACCAGATCGAAGGTATCGAGCGCAGCGGGCTCAATCTGCTGCGGGAAATCTTCGACAACTCACCCAGCACCCGGCAGCTCGCACCGTTGTTTGACATCGTCGACCGTTGGGCCTTCGAAATCGAGGCGCGGTCGCAAGCGATCGATCTCGCCGGCAAACCGCTGGCCGAGCGCCAGGCGATAGCGGAAGACTTGCGGCAGACACGGCAGGGGCGTTTCAGCGGGCTCACCGATTTGCTCGACCGGCCCCTAATCAAGCTGGAGAGTCTGTTGCGCGCTACTGCGCCTCAATTGACTGCTTTTCGTAACGCTTTGGAGTGTCTCCGGGCCGCCAGCATCCATGAAGCCAACGCGATCGCTCTCGAGCTGCCTGATGGCTGGATGGCTTGCCGTATCGAAGACAGCGAGATTCGTGGGCGTGTCAGCCTCTATGGGTTACCGGATCGTGAGGCCGACTTGAGCCAGTCGGAGATCATCGCTCTACGGACAGCTTTGACCAACAGCATGTTGGCCAGTCTGGGTTCTAGCAACCAGACGTTGCACATCAGCCGAAATCGGCTGGGCGCGTTGGCGATAGATGGTGGCATCGTGGCGCAGTTGAGGGCGCTTCTAAGCTCAGGAGCCGTGCCGACGATCGATGGCATCTTTGGGCACCTAAACTTGGAATCCAACACCATCGCCAACGGTCGCCTGCAGCTCCTGGCCTATCGCCACTCGATGACTGGCAATACTTTCCACGATGTTGACTTCTTGCCTCAGCGCAACTGGTTGGGTTGGGTCATCGGTAGAACCGCAGTGTATGTAGGGAATCAAGGTGTCGGTTCGAGTACAGATGCACTCGAAGACTTGACTCTAGAGAATTCTCAGGCGGCAAACTTGGACTTGGTCATACGCAGTTAATCCTGTCGAGGATTCACTGTGAAGACGCACGCCATCACGGTACACAGCGTCCCGCTCGGCTGGCGGTGGTCGCCGGCCGAGCTTGTCCATTCCGCGCTGTACGGATCGATCCGGCCAACCCGGCTGGGGACACGTTGATAGCAGACGTCGAGCTTTCGAGAGGTGAGTGATGAAGGATACTAAATCCCGCCGCCGAGCTCCGGCCGCATCCGGTGCGACGCCCCATCAGAGTGACCTCAATCAAGGGCCAGGGCCTCAACGCGCCGAGATCCGTTCGATCCTCGAGACCTCTGGCCCGTTGCACAACGAGGCGGCTGGCGAAGCCCAGGCGCCACCGAGCGGCGGTTTGCCAGGGTCGGTCCGCGAGGTGTTGCGGTCGCCAGGTACAGCGCTTGACTCCGACACCCGTGGCGATATGGAAGCCGGCTTCGCTCGCAACTTTCAACAGGTGCGGATACATGCCGACGAGCGGGCGGCGCAGTCTGCTCGTCAGCTCGGTGCTGCGGCCTACACGATTGGCCAACATGTCGTTTTCGGTGCTCAACGCTATCGTCCGCAAAGCCGCCAGGGTCGCATGTTGTTGGCCCACGAGTTGGCCCACACGGTGCAGCAGGGGCACACGGTGCAACAAGGGCACACGGTGCAGCAGGTACCGGCGGTGCCAGCAACCAACTCTAGCGTATACCGGCCGGCGGAGGACCGAGCGGACACGGCTGCGCACAATGTTTTGCTCGGTAAGCCGGTCGGCAACCTGGGATCGATGCCGATCGGCATCGCCCGAAAGGGCGAGAGCGAAGGTTTCGACTGGCCTCCGCCCGCTGCCATTCTGCAAGTGGTGGCTCGACGTGGCAACCGTATCGTCGCCACCTGGATCGGGCCCATCGATTGGTTCTATGACCTACCTGTGGCCTTCTCCGCCACGCGGTCTGGAAGCAAGTGGCAAATGAGCGACCCGTTGATAGGGCAGCTCAAGGTCCAGAGCACATCCCGACGCAAGGGTGGAACCGACATCAGGAAGTGGGCCAAGGAACACGGCGCGGATCAACTCCATGTGATGTTGCTTCCATATCGCGGCAAAAAAAAGGACAACGACAGCGAGGAAGAGCTCGATCTGCTGAGCGGTCTCGATGACGAACTCGAAGTCAAGACTCCCCAAAGTATGGAGGAACGCAAGCCCCCGACCACCAGCCCACCGTCGGAGGCTAAACCTACAGTCGACATCGGACAGGGGACGGAAAGCCGCGGTCCCGCCGACGCCGAGATCGATCCGGAGGTCGGTGGCGGCCAAGGAAAAGGCCAGGGAGACGGTACCGGTACAGCCAAGAAGGCCGATAGTAAGCGTGGTCGTGGCACCAGCGATCAAGGTTCCGTAACCGGTAGCAAGGACGGCAGCGAAGATCCGAGTTGGGCGGCGGAAGCCGGGGCGGCAATTGCCAAACCTGGGCAATCCGGCGCTCGAGTTGCAAAGAAGGGTAGCGAAACCTTCGGCCGAGCCGGTGGCGAAAAGAGCGGCAAAGAGGGTGGCATCGTCGGTGCCGGCGGTTTGCTTTTCGGGGGCCTGATTGCCATCCCGGCATCGGTCGCGCCAGCGATTGAAGTTGGCATGCTGGTGTCTGAAGCCAATGTTTTTGGAGTCGGTCGGTCACTGTTCAAGAAAGCATTGAAACGTGTCGCTCGGGCCACCATCAAGAAGGAAGTTCGGTCCGGCGCGAAGCGTGCCGCAAAAGCGGGACTCCGCAAAGCGGAGGACCAACTCGGTCTCGACAAGTTACCTAAAACTGAACGCGGTCCGACCAAGGAGCTGGCCGAGGCGGCACTGGAAGACAACTACCTGCTCAAGATGCAAAAGGCGGCGGACGACGCGATCGAAGACCACAAGAAGATCCTCGACAAAATGAAAGATCGTCCCGGGCCGCACGCCGATCACAATCGCGAGATTGTCGAAGAGAATATGGCGGCGTACAATCGGATCAAAGAGGGGCTCGAAGATGCTCGGATGGACGTCGCCGAGAAGGCACGGATTGCCAGGGAGTCTCTCGACCGGGCACAGAAAGAGGCCCGTGATGCGTTGCGCAAGGGGTGGTTCAAGAGAGTCGACACCGCCGAGATATCTCGGCACAAGAATAAACACTTGAAGGCTCGCACCAAAGAACAAGCTGAGAAGTTGAGTCAAGGCGGCGATGCCCAATATCTACCGGATGTGGACAATGGGGCGTTAGAGAGGCAAGCCTTGAAGCATGGTACCGTCACGCGCAACCGCCAGGGCACGGTCCATGCCGTTTACGAGTTCGATCACGTCGTCGGGTACTCCAACGGCGAGCCTACCCGGTGGATTCGTGCCGAGTTCACGCCTCCGGGTGTCATCCATGGCCATCCTCGATCCTTGGACCTGGTCAAAGATGCCCTCGACGAAGCCGGCAAAGTAGCACCCATTTTCTGAAGAGACAATCTACTGATGAAAACCTTGCATGTTGATGATCTCGCGCTGCAGCCATTGCGGATTCCGGCAGGATGGACTGTTTCACAGCACGAGTTCTTCGAACTTTCACCAGGTGAAGACGTGCAGGTGGAGGGTGTCCTGGGCGGCAGCGCCTGGGAGTTGTTCGTGGAGGACATGTTGCAGATCTCGCATGCCAAGCATGAGTACACCCTCGACTTGGGGTGGTATCCGGACAGTGATCCTGGGGGCCAATTCCGAGTGCGTCTGATTCATCGCCAAGACTGGGAGCATCCGCACATGCTTTTCGAGAGTACGGACAGAGATGCAGCAGTGGCGGCGATCGAGACCGCGTTGCGTGACGCTTCGGTGGCACCGTGACGCTCCTAAACGCACGGAATTGAGGCGAATCATGAAGATTCCAGGCAAATACCCCACGGCGTCCAGGCCCGATCGTACGATCCAGCATTCGCGGGCGGTCGCAGTTTTCGGCCCCTCGGTCAGATCTCAGCGGACTGAAATTCGAGGTATCCTCGGTGCGTCGGCGGTTAGCTTGCTGATGGGTGGCACGAACGACCGTGACGAGAGACAAGCGGAATTCACTGCGGATCGAGTGGCGGGTTCGTCTGGGTCGTCTGGGTCGTCTGGGTCGAAGAGCAACGCAGTGGCGGTCGAGCGTTCGATCCCGAAGTCGACTGTGTCCGGTGGTCGGCCGTTGCCCGAGGCCTCACGCAAGCACTTCGAATCACAGTTTGGTCACGATTTCAGCGCTGTCCGGCTGCATACTGGCGAACATGCCGCGCAGTCGGCGGAAGCACTCCAGGCCGAAGCCTACACCGTCGCAAGCGACATCGTTTTCAGTCGCG
>JAJCXO010000205.1 GCA_029263395.1 Acidobacteriota bacterium
CCATCCATGATGACGAGGGACACCATCAGCTTGTCTCCTCCCAACAGGCGCGGCTTGAAGCCGCCGCACAAGTGGTTGCCAGCCTTCTCGATCGGGAAGCTCATCCGCTCGAGCTCACCCTCGGCCGAGTCGATGTTAGCCCCCGTCTCGAGGGCGCAGCCGTGACAGCTGACGGTACCGGCCGACAGCACCAACTTGTTCAGGTAGGCGAGAGCGAGGCCCGGGATGTTCGCCGATTGGGTGAGCTGGTGGGGGTCGGGTTTGTAGTTGCGCAGCAGGATCGAGGTCTCGCCGGTCAAGGCGTCATCGGAGCGGAAGACCGTTTCCCAGTCGGCCAGTCGGTGACGCTCCTCCTGCATGGCGTCGTTGCTGTAGGTGGCGAAGTCGGTGGGTTTTTTCCCCTGCCAGCTCTCGAAGTCTCCGTTCGGGATATTGTCCTGGAACGAGCCCCAGACCGGCGTGTCCTGATAGGTCCCGCCACCGGCGGCGCCGCCCCCCCCTTCCCCGCCCTGGTCGCGGCAGGCATCCGCCATCTGGGCGAGCTGCGGCACTCCTGGCACGTCCGCCGCATGCCCCGGTCGCATCAGGCATTCGGTCATCGGCAGCTCACCGATCCATTCCCCGCTCTGGGTGTTGCAGCATGGATACTTACCAAACGGGTCGACACCGGCCTGGGCCGTCACCAGAGATGGCGAGCCGCCGAACAAGATAAGGAGGGTGAGCGTCGCGGCGAGCGGAGCGGTGGTGCGCATAAGGGTACCTCTCGGTTGCGGTTCGATGAGTCAACGCTGGCGTCACCAACAGTGGCGTCAGCGCCGCTTACAGAGCCGCCCGGATTCGAGATCACAAGTTTCCTGAGTTCGATATCGACTCGGCTCGGCGGTTTTTGACCGGCCCAACCCGGGCCGCTAGCCGATAATGCAGTGCTGCGGTACTCCGCAGACCTTGCTCAGGATCGTCGCATCGATCCGTTGGCTCGCAAGTACTCGATCAGTGCCTGCACCTCAGCGCCCCCCCCAATCGCTTGGTGGGGTCGTAGCGGCTTAGCTGATCGAGAATCACAGCTCTTAGGATATCCGGACAACGATTTCTCGTCATCTGCACAACGCAACACAATTTATCTGCCAGTACCGCCGACACCCTAGCGAGACCGAGGTGCTAGGCCTTTCTCGTCCCTCGCATCGCCGCAACGAACGACACGCCTAAGATGACAACAGAAGTTACAAAAAGCGACAACACCCACAGTGCATGCGCAACCACGTAATGGGGCATGTGCATTAGGGTCAGGGCACACATCACAAAAAGAACGCAGAACATGATGGCGGCTATCAGGGCGCGTTTCCACGATCGTGAGTAAGACATCGGCCGCAGGATGAGGGTCATGAGTGCAAGTTCACCGACAGAGAATGCCAGGGCGATCAAAACACCCTTGACCGGATATTGCCATTGCTCCGCCGGAAAATCGCGCAGGAAGTAACCGTCGGGACGCCCACCATTGACCAGAATCAGTACCGCGAAACATGCCCACAAAACGGGTAAGCCATAGAGCTTCACGACGCGCATCAGCGGCGAACCCAACCCCCGCGTCGAAGCCTTGTTGACCAAGAAGCATTCCTCTCCAACTACGTTGCTCAGCCTGATCTCTGCACAGAGATCTTCAGCGACAGCTTCGAAACCGGCGACACCACCGTTTAGTCGTCCACCGTGCCGTGACCGGTCGAGGGCCGATCAACGCCCAGGACTCGACCTAGGCTGCACTGCTACCACACATCCCGTCAAGCCCTACGAGACTCATGCCACTTACGATCGATCGCTCGCATGGTTCGATAGCCCGCAAACACCCAAGACGCAATCACCAAGCCGATGCCGATGAAGCAGGCAACCATGGTCCAAGAGAAGGAAGGCACAATACTCACCAGTCCGATGGCGCCCAGGGTCAAACAGCTCTCTGCCACTTGGATGGTTGGCGGCCGTGGCCTATCAGCGGCAAGCTCTGCAATCGGAATCCGAAAGTCGGCAGTCTCCGCCGCCTCTCGGCGCTCCTGACGCCATTCGGCCATGCTCGCTTCATACTCCGCCACGTTTGCCAAGTACTTCCCTCGCTTGACCTCACCTACCAGGCAAACGATCACGGTGGCTGCCCCGACCACAATCCAGGGCATCGCAAACAGGACGCTTAGCCCATTTAGGCCTTTTGCGTCCCAACCCCCCATCTGGACACCGACGACAACGGCATACAGGCCAAAGGCGATACCAACCACCGCGGCCAAAGAAAACGCTCGCTGAGCGGACGGCGAGGAAAGCTTGGCGGTCATCGCTATCAATGATCGTCCAGCCCACCAAACAACTTGGCTCGTTTGTGACACGTTGGCCCCTCCTCAATAAGTATGGAGTAACAGAAATCAACGCAACAAGGCACCACTAATATGTCACATGGCGGGTCCGTGTCCTAGCTGTAGCGAGCGACCTAGACCGACAGCAAGTCAGCAACCAAGAACCCCGAATGACTCGAGCCACGAGTCGTCCGGGGGAGCAGATTCGCATCCACCGATAACCATCTTCGCATCCAAGACGGTTAAGCGAGCCAGCCGCTCAACCACCTTTGCTACCAAACAGGTTAAGCGAATCAATCGCTCAACCACCTTCACGGAAAAGAAGGTTAAGCGAGTCATCCGCTTAACCATCTTCACGGTCATGAAGGTTAAGCGAGTCATCCGCTTAACCATCTTCACGGAAAAGAAGGTTAAGCGAGTCATCCGCTTAACCACCCTAACGGATAATAAGGTTAAGCAAATCTACCGCTTAACCATTTTTACCACTAAGAAGGTTAGGTACGTTTAACCGCTTAACCATCTTCACAGCCATGTAGGTTAAGCGGATTGACCGCTTAACCTGCTTAGGCAAGAGATCAGTCGAGTCTGCCTTACACTTGACCTGATCCACGGGCCAGAGGCCAGAGGCGCAACGCAAAAGGGGCGGCAATGCCGCCCCCTCGTCTCATCGCCGGGCTGACTTGGAACCCGGCTCTGAACGAACCCCTAATAACCGTCGCAAAGCACGGACGGGCCGCCGCCTTCGGCGATACAACCAAAGCCGCAAACGTCGGTGCATTGGCTACAGCAGTTGCTGGTGCTGAAGGCTCTGACTGTGGCGAAGGATCCGTCGGAGCAGCTGATGTAGCACCAGGTTCCGGTAAACCACGCACTCGAGAGGGCCGGGGGAAAGGGAAACATCTGCGTCACGGTCAACATCTCTAGTGTTGGGGTTGCTTCAGGCGCTGTGACCTCGGAGCTCACCGAAACCGTGTCGACCGCGGAGGCCGAGCCTGACATCAGGCCGACAACCAAAAACAGGACGGACAGGGCGGCGGCGAAGAGCTTCTTGGACGGTGTGTTCATCATGACATCTCCTCTAGGAACGGATGTGTTGACCCTTCTGACTAGACAAACGATGCTCCCAAAGACATTGCTCATTGAATCCGAGCAAAGAAAATACACACAACGCCGGTCGGATGCAAACTCACATGCCAAACAGACCTCACAGCCCTGAGTTTCGCCGTCCTTGGTTCGGGAAGTTGTCCTGGAGGATCGAGCGCCTGTGCCACGGAGATGCCAACGCGCTGGCCTAGACCTCGAGAACTAGGGTGCGGGTCGACGCAGCCCTGGATACACCGAGCGATGACGCCACAGAAGAAAACTCACCAGGCCGAAGACCAGCCAGGCGGCGGCGTAAGCCCACGGTTCGAGCTCGGTGAGCGGCAGGCCGGCGTAGCCGGAGGCGATGGCGGTGGCGTTGTTGAGGGCATGCCACACCATAGCCGGGAAGATCGAACCGGTGACCAAGGTCAAGGCGGCCATGACCACACCGAGCACCGCGGTCGGTAATAGGCGGATCAAGCTGATGTGGAACATCCCGAACACAACCCCCACGATCAGGCACAAGGCCAGGGGTCGGAAGCGTTGACGCAGGGCGTGGAGCAAGACCCCGCGAAAGGCAATCTCTTCACAAATGCCGGGCAGCACGGAAACCAACAGTAGGACTTCCCAGAACGGCAGTTCGGCCGGCATCAGGAGGTTGCTGAAGCCCTCCAACATGCGCTCAGGCACCGGAAAAAGCATCGCTGAAATCTTCGCCACTGTGATCATGGCGAGATGACACGCGGGCGCTCCGAGGATCACCGCCAACCACACCACCGGCTTCACCGGTCGTAACGCCAATACCTCACGGATCGGCAACTCATAACGCCAGATCATCAACAAGGAGCCACCGAGAAACAGCCCGATCAGATTGAAGAAGATCTGTGGACGCAGCCCCTGCATCGACTCCAGGTTGGTGGCCACCAACAACATGATCACCCACATGCCGAGGAACCAACGCCAGGCGTGCCGCGGGAACAGGGCCGCGCCGCCTTCGAGGTCGGCCCGATCGAGCTCACTGGCAGTGATCAGGCGCTCGGTGGAGAGGGAACGCAACGTAGCTCGCCCGGCAAACACTGCTGCCGCCATCGACACCAGCCAGGCAATCGCCAGAAATAGCAGATCGAACTGGCCAACCAGGATCGACCGTACGGCAACGCTCAAGTTGGCGATTGGTACCAGCACAATTGCAGAGCGCAGCTCGACCGCCGGTAACATCGACGCCAGCGCCGGTGCCAACAGCAGTATGAACACCGGAAAGAAGTAGAGCTGGAACTCTTTGTACGTTTTGGCATATCCCGAGACCAACAACAACACACTGCCGGCAATAGCGGCCAACGGTAAAAACAGCAGGAGCAGCATAAAGACGGTGCCTGCCGACAGATCGACAGCAAAACTGTCCGGCACCGGGATCAGATCGAGCCCAACGTAAAGCAGTAGATTCAGGATCTGGATCACCGTAATGCCGATCCCGACTGCCAAAATCAACAGCAACTTGGCTCCCACAATGTCGCGTCGACTGGCAGCGGTGGTCAGCACCGTCTCCAGGGTGCCGCGCTCTTTTTCGCCAGCTATCGCGTCCGCCGCCACTACCGAACCGCCGGTGAGCAAGAACAGCAGCACAAATAACGTCGCGAAGCGACCGACGGTTGCGCCGGTGCGCTGGGATGCTGTCGCTAAGTCGTTGGGTTCGATCACCGCAACATCACCCGCCGCCACCGGGAAGCCACTCTCTTCGAGGGCAAGCTCCCGCAAGTCACTGCGAGCGGATCGCAGCCGGTACCGCATCTCGCTGGATGCGGTTTCCGAATCGTCCCAATTGGCACGGTAGACCAGACGCAGCAAAGGCAGCGGGATCTCTTCCTTGTCGGGCCGCTCGGTGACCGCTACCGGCGCCTCGTCCTTGGCCTCTTCGGCCTGCTCCGCTAACCACACACCGGGCGCCAACGCCTCGACGAAGAAATGCAGCGTCTGCGCTTCGAGCTCGGCTTGCGGATCGGTGGACTCGACCTCCTCGAGCTTCAACTCGACGGCGTCGCTATCTTCGGCATCGTCTTCGGCCGCCGCCTCCGGCACATACGAGGCGATCACCTGACGCGCCAGAGCGGCTTCGGCACCGACGACGGCATAACGAAAAACCTTCGCTTCCTGGCGCTCCTCACGCGACCTCTCGGTCATGCTGGACGAAAACAACAGCAGCGGCATCACCAGAATCGGCAACACGATCGACACGATGATGGTGCGCTTGTCGCGCAACAACATCTTCAGCTCGAAGCGGAACAGGGTTCCTAAAACGGATCCGAAAAACATCGCGTTACTGATCTTTCATCGAGCGGTCTTCTGTCGCATCGGCTTGGTCGTCGGCTGCAACCATCGGCTCGCCGTCTTCCCCGGCCCGGACATAACGCACGAAGATGTCTTCCAGATAGTGACAGCCGGTCGACTCACGCAATCCGTCGAGGGTGTCGCAGGTGAGGATCTCTCCGCGATGAATGATCGCGATGCGATCACACAGGCGTTCGGCTTCACTCATGATGTGGGTCGAGAAGATGATCGTTTTGCCCTCGGCGCGCAGCTCCTGGATCATCTTCTGGAGCTCGAGGGCGTTCAACACGTCGAGCCCAACCGTCGGTTCGTCGAAGATTAGAATCGGTGGATCGTGGGCCATCGTGCGGGCCAGCGATACCTTCTGTTTCATGCCGCTCGATAGTTTGTCGACCCGGGCGTCGGCAAACTCGGTGATACCAAACCGTTCGATCAGTGTCTCGACCCGGTTGGCCACCTGATCCCGCGGGTAGCGATTGATACGAGCGAAAAACTCGATCGTCTCGCGCGCCGTCAACCGGGGATACAGGGCGGTAGACGCCGAGTAGAAACCCAGGCTCCGCCGCACCAGCTCCGGCGCCTCTCGGACGTCGTGTCCCATCAACACAGCGTGGCCAGCGCTCGGTTCGAGGATCGTCGACAACATGCGTAGCGTGGTGGTTTTGCCGGCACCATTGGCCCCGAGCAACCCAAAAATTTCTCCCTCCTGGCAATCGAAGTGGATGCCACGTACCGCCAAAACCTCGCCCCGGCCTTCGTCGAAAAAGCTCTTGGCCAAGCCTGTAACCCGAACTCGCACTTCACTCATGACGTCTCCTTCGCCGACCCACTCCGACGTGACCACCGCCCCTTCAAGAACTTTCCAAAGCTGCCGCTGTAGGAGCCGACGAGCACATCTTCGAAGCTCAACACATACCGTGCGATCGCTAGACACAACATTACGGTCGCCGCCTGTACCGCTAACGTGAGACCGATCAACGGCCATTGGTAGACGCCGGCAATCACCTCCCGGAACATCAACGCGATGTTGGCGATCGGTACCAGCGCCCACTTCACCGTCAGTTCGAGGTCCGGCGATTGCACCAGAAACGTCGGCAGAATGCAGACCATGTAGAGTGGCCCAACCATCGACTGCCCTTCTTTGAACGTGCGGGCAAAGGCGGCCAAGATCATCATGCCAGCCGCCACAAACATCGCCAGCAGGACCGCGGACAGGGCCATCAGCGGCAAGGCGGCGTAGGGGATCCGGAAATCGAGTCCCCCCGAGTCGGCTCCTAACATCGGCGCCAGAATCGCCCGCATCGAGAGCGACAAGGCGAAGAGATTGAGCAGTCCCGCCACCCCGCCAAGGGTGGCAACGTAGAGGTATTTGGCCATGATGACACTCGAGCGCGAAGCCGAAACCGTCATCAAGGTTTCCCACGTCGAACGCTCACGCTCGCCCGCGGTGGCATCCACGGCGGGATAAAAACAGCCGAGGGCAATCATGATGACCATCATCATCGGCACGATGAGACCAAGCAGGAAGGCGCCCATCTCGTCGCTGGTCGCAACGTTGTGGCGGTCAACGCGAAAACGCTGCCATGCCTCCGGCGTCAAGCCGAGGTCTTCCCCGGCCCGTTCAAGCCAGGTGGCACGGTAATCGTCCACCTTGGAGGCCAGACGAAAGCGAGCCGTTTGGCTGCGATCTTTGGACGCGTCGAAACTGAGGCGCAACAAGAAGTTGTCCCGCAGCTCGGCGGCATCTTCCGACGCTGGCAACCATTCTGCCACCACGTCGAGCCGACCGGCTTGGATGTCGGCGTTCCAGTCCTCCGGCGCCTCTACAAGCTCGATCGACTCGTCCTCCGCCAGGGTCACGCGTAGTTCGTCGTGTGCCTCCGACAGGCCAACCAGGGCGATGCGCGACACGAAGCGCTCCTGCTGGCCTTGCACAAAGGACAAGGCACTGATCATCAGCCAGAACATCACCGGATAAAGGAACAGCGGAATCAGAATGCTGTTCACCAAGATGCCGCGCTCGCGCAGTGCCGAACGTAACTCTCGCCAATACAGGATGCGGATATCGTAGAAGCTCAACCTGGTTGCTCACTCTCTGGGCCGCCGGCCAAGGCGGTCGAGCGGCCAAGACGCAGCCGCATCGGGTAGGCATCGCCCACTGGCTTCGTGCTGAAGTGTTGCATTGGGGTTTTGATACGGCTCGGCGGTTGGTCTATTCACAACAGGCTGGCTAGCGACTCACATCACTGCGAGATGCGTCGCGCCCCAAGGACCGCACAACCGCTGTAGCAATCTGGATATCCTGCACCGCAACCCCAGTCAGGTCGGCGACGGTGATCTCCTCACTCGAAGTCCGCCCAGGGACGTCGCCCGAAATCACGGCACCGAGCTCGACAACATCGTCCTCGACAACCAGACCGGCTCGCAGCGCCTGAGAAATCTCTCCGCGCTCACGGCATTGCAAGAGGCTATCGGCTACCACCAGGCCGGCGCGCTTCAGAATGGCCGCATCGAGCTCTTGTTTGTCAGCGGTGTCCGAACCAACGGCGGTGATATGAGTCCCTGGCTGGATGTCGGTGACATGCAGCAGCGGCTCGGTCGACGGCGTGGTGGTCACGATGAGATCACTGACCGATGCGAGCTGTCCCGCGTCATGGGTCATTTCAATGTCAAATCCCTTGGCGGTCATCTCGTTGCGATAAAGCTCCAAGGCCTCAGCCCGACGCCCCCAGACGATGACGGAGCGACAGTCGGTAACATCGCGCAGCAGTTCTAGCTGCAACCGGGCTTGGATACCGGTACCGACGATGCCGATGCGCCGCACCGGATGGGCCGCCAAATGACGTGCGGCGACAGCACCGGCGGCGGCGGTCCTGAGATCGGTGAGGTGTCCTTCGTCAAGCAACGCGGCTTGTGGCGCTCCGGTCTCCTGGTCAAAAACCAACATCATGCCATTCGACGACGGTAGACCACGTTTGGGATTGTCGTAAAAGCCAGAAGCGATTTTGATCACATAACTACCGCCGCGCTTTAGGAAGCCGTATTTGATGTGGACGTCTCCTGGTGGATCCTCCAGTACCAACTCACCAACCGGCGGCACTACCGCCTCGCCGCGAGAGTAGGCGACAAAACCCGCCGCGATCTCTTGCAAGACATCGATGTCACCAAGCACCTGCCGAATCTCGTCCAGCCTGATGACGCGCATGGTCAGAGCACCCCTTTCAGGGTCGGCATGGCAATGTTGGCGCCACACAGGATAATCGCCACCCGGCGATTGGCCAGCTGCTCGGCACGATGTTCGGCATCCTGCAAATATCCGGCAACCGCCACCCCAGCAGCCCCTTCGATCAACACGTGGTGATGACCGATGATCAGCCGCATCGCGTCTCGGATATCGTCTTCCGACACCAATAGGTAACGATCGACCAGCCGTCGACACAGCTCGAGCGTGATCGCCCCCTGTTCGACGCCACCGGCCGTACCATCCGACAACGTCGGCTGTGAATCGAGTTCCAGCACGCGGCCGGCGGCGACCGATTCGTGCATCACCTTCGAATGCTCCGATGAACAGGCCACAATCTCGACGCGTTCGTCGAGTGACTTCAAATAGCCCGCAACCCCAGAGATGAGTCCACCGCCGCCGAGGGCGATGTAAACAACATCGATGCCGTCCAGCTGACGGGCGAGCTCAACACCTATAGTCCCCTGGCCACCTACTACCTGTGGATCGTTGTACGGTGACAAGTAGGCTAGGCCATTGTCCTCGCTGTACTTTCGGGCCTTGGCTTCGGACAACACACAATCGCCGTCCTCTTGCCGAACCTCGACGCCGCGTTCCCGAATCGCATCGATCTTGGCCGGCGAAGCGTCCGCTGGCACAAATACAACCCCACGCGTCCCCAGAGTCTGGACCCCATGAGCCACCGCAACGCCGAAGTTTCCTGACGAAGCCGCCACCACGCCACGCTGCTGCTGCTCCGGGGTCAGAGCCAGCAGCTTGCTCATCGCACCGCGCAGTTTGAACGACCCCGTCAGCTGGAAGTTCTCAAGCTTGAGAAAAACCCGCGCCCCGGACTTGCGCCCGAGGACAGCGGATGTTTCGACGGGTGTTTCGCGGATATACGGACGGATCCGAGCCTCCGCTGCCAGCACTTCCTCAACGACGTTGATCGTTTAGCTCCCGGGGGGTTGATGGAGCCGTTACCTTAACGGTTCAATGCCGGTGGTGAAAGGCCGAGGCCAGAGAGCGGGTCGCGATCTACTCCGCGACCCACTGCTCGACCCACTGCTCCTCCCCCTGCGAATCGCCTATCGTTCGACCAGATACGCCAGGATCGCGCTACCGAAAAGCTGCCGACTCTGCCGTCTATCGAGGAGCTCGGCATCCCGCAACTCGTCGAGGGCGCTACCGACGCAGATCGCATACTCGAGCAGGCCACTCCAATCACCATCGTAGCTGCAGGGGATTTCGGGCATCAACACTCGCTGCCCATGCCGCACCCCGTAGAGTCGATTGCGAACGCCACCCGGCCACAGGACCTCCACTTGACCTTGCCGTGCGCGACCGAGACCAAAGACCATCTCCAGGCTGTCTTGGGACGCATAACTCGAGCCACCCAACACCGGCTGTAATGCTGTGCGGCCGCGAGCGGTCCGAAAGCTGACCACCGCACCAATTCCGTCGCGGTTGACCTCACCTCCGGTTACCAGGCCGCGGCCACCCAAGAGCTTCACCTTCGACCATCGGTTGCCGTTGTCGCCACTCGACATCTCGACCGCCAGCGAGCCATCGATATTCGTCTCGAGCCGAGCAAACGACCACACACCAGGGATATCGGTCGGTTGATAGGTGGCCTGGTAGACAAATAGACCATCGAAGGGCGAACCCCAGGCCACGTTATAGGTCGAGAGCGGAATCGACTCTTGTTTGTCGAAGCTCGAGACACTGACGATGTCGGTGAAGCCGTCGTCGTCCAGATCACCAGCTGCCATGCCATGGACGGTGCGGCGACGGTGGTCCGTGGACTCAGACAAAGCCGGTGCATCGTAGGTGAAGTTGGCCTGCCCGTCGTTGAGCAGCATCATGCCGAGGTTGTCACTGTGGACTGTTGGACCAAACGCCATGCCGCCGTGGTACACGATGTCAGCGTCCGCATCGTTGTCATAGTCGGTGATCGAGGCTCCCCAACCAAACGGTGTACCTACCAGTCCACCAACCCCTGGATCGCTAAACGATCCGTCGGCCGAACCCAAGAACCATCGTGAGCTGGAGAAACCGAGCTCGTAGAATCCAAAATCGGCAAAGTAGGGATCGATGGGTGTCACGGTGGTCAAAGCCCAGTCACCGGCGTTGGTACCGAACACATCGAGATGGCCATCCTGATTGAGATCACCGAAGGCCAATCCCATCCATTCGCCGGCACGATTCATACCTGCCTCGACGGTGACATCAGTAAAGTTCCCCTGACCATCATTCTCGAGGATGTGGATGAACCCACGATCGATCCCGCCAAACTGGACTCTCGGAAAACCAGCTTGATCGTCGGCCTGCACGATGTCGACGTCACCGTCGAGATCATAATCAACCATAACAATCGCCCAGGTTACCGTCGGCGAGCCCTCGAATCCTGGCGGGAATCCTTGCAGATCAAGAATCCCCGAGCTAACACTGACATCGGAGAAAACATTACCAGGCGAATTGACATACAGCTCGTTATGTTGATTGTAAAGAAATGGATCCATCGGAGTGAGGCCAAGTAGATTACTCATATCTTCAATGCCATTAGCAACCACAACGTCGAGTAGCCCGTCACCGTTGACATCGCCAAACGAGCACGACAATGAGGTCCGATCACTGGCACCCAATCCACTGACCGATGAGATATCGGTATAGGTACCATCACCGTTGGATTCGAATAACCGGTTGGCGCCAAAGTTACTCAGCACAAAAAGATCTTCGTCACCGTCATTGTCGATGTCGCCAAAACAGACGCCCGAGCTGTCTTGATCAGCGGCGCTGGCGCCAGAAGACTGCCCGACATCAACGTAGCTCAACGTACCGGTCTCGTTGAGCTGACTCGAGAACAGGCTATTGGCGGTGCCTGGGCCATTCGTCACGTAGAGGTCCAAGTCGCCGTCGCCGTCGTGATCAAACACCGCAACGCCGGGAGCCCCGCGCCACTTCGACGGTGTATTGATCAGACCAGGAAAGGTCAAAATCCCTTGTTGCGTCACTTGATCCCAAACCGCTGAGCTCAACGACGGCGTTCTCTGATAGGTCAGACCTGACTCTTCCAGAGCCGCGATATCATGAAACTTCACCCCTCCGTTGGCCGGTGGTATGGCACCAGCAGAAGTTGCTAGGAAACCACACAATAGGACCAAAGCTGTCAGGTAAGCAAAGCTATGCCTCTGTATTATCGTCACTCGACTCATCACTATCTCCCAAAAGAACTTGTAAAATTTCTTGTAGGCTTACACTCAAAGGAATATAGACGAGCACTGAAAGCTAGCTCTCCTTCGGCCATCTTTGTGTGCTCTCATTAGCTAGCGCTGGACACACGTCTCCTTTCTTTCGCTATCCCTAGCCAGGAAAAGGAATGTAATGTGATCGAACGGAGCAACGGTGAATCAACCCGTTAAGAAAATTCGCTCCGTTGACTCGACCTCCATCGAATCCAAGATCGATCATCTGAAAACTACCGCCTGCTTAAAGTGATCGCTCTATTTACATAAGCACAGGGCGTGCCAACGACAGACAGTCCTGGCCAAAACCTCCCAAAACTGACAAATAGTCATTTTTGTCATACGAATAGGAGAATTATTGCAATGTGCCGAGGCAAGATTGCTATATAAATCTTTAAGCTTAACCGCGCCATACAATCCAACGCCAGATTCGTTGGCAGGATAGCCAACAAAGTTGGCAATGCAACAAGCGCCTACAGTGTGCTGCGCCGCTTCCTCAGCAGCGACAGGATCTTCGCGAAACCTGTTCGAAGTTCAGCTCGTTGGCAAGGATGGACGCTGAGCAGGGAAGCCCTTCAGCCAAAGCAGAAGACCCAACTCCTCGGCCAAGTTGAGGCTCTCGGCCCCATCTTTCAACGTCCGTATTTCGCTCGAATCGCCAACGCACGGGCTTCGAACGCATCAGCTTGTGCCTGACGACCGGTCGCCCGCAGCAGTTTGCCGTAGCCGATCAAGACGTGTCCAACCCGTGGGTGCTCTGGTCCGAGGGCTGTCTCGCGGATTTCGAGCGCCCGTATAAAAAGCGGCTCGGCCAGCTCGTAGTCCTGGCGTAGGGTGTAGAGATCCGCCAAGCCGTCCAGACTGGTTGCAACATTGGGATGGTCCGGCCCCAAACTCGCTTCCAAGATGTTACGAGAACGCTCATAGAGAGCCTCCGGTGCCTCGAGATCTCCTTGATCCTGCTTCAAGTCGGCAAGGTTGTGCAACGCGATCGCTACCTGGGGATGGTCCGGGCCAACAACCTTCTCTAAGATCGCCAGGGAACGCCGAAACAATGGCTCGGCCTGGTCGTATTGCTCCCGGTCCCAATACACCAAGGCCAGATTGTTGAGAGCGGCCGCAAGGTGGGGATGGTCGGAGTCCAGGTTCGCTTCCATGATCCCTAAAGCGCGCTGAAACAACGGCTCGGCCTGCGCCGGCTTGCCATCGATGCGATAGAGCAAAGCTAGGTTGTTGAGCGTATCGGCTACCGCTGGATCATTGGCGCCATGCTGCGCCTCGAGGATCTTCAAACTACGCAGATAGAGTGTCTCGGCTTCTACTAACTTGCCCTGATCAGCGTAGAGTTCCCCCAAGCTATCGAGCACTATAGCCAGCATCGTCTCGCGATCCGCAGTCGCTTCGAACACCGCCATCGCTTGCTGGAGAAGCTGCTCGGCCTCGGGGTACCGGCCGAGCTGCCAATAGAGATCACCGAGCTCCGACGCGCCGTCCGCCCAATCCGGATGCTCTTGGCCGCGATGTTCACCCAGCAACTCGACACTGTGCTCCAACAACGACGTGGCGGACTCGAACAAGCCGAGTTGACGGTAAACCTTCCCCATCGTCTTCATCAACCGCGCTTGCGTCAGGGGCTCTTCGCCAAGCTCGTCGCCGATCCGGTCAGCGCCACGATCGAGAATCTCACGGGCGGTGATGGCGTTGCCGCGAGCCTCACTCGGATCTGAAACTTCGAATAGACCCACCAAGAAGTCAGAGACTTCTGTCGCCACGACGGCTTCACGGCTGGCGCGCGCCGCTGCCTCGTTCGCCCGGTTGCGCTCACGCGTCAGTTGGACGGTATAGAACACCACCAAGGCGGAAGTCACCATCACCAGGATCGTAGCGGCTGCCACTGCGACCCAATTGCGACGGATAAATTTGGCGGTGCGATAGCTCCAGGTGCTTGACCGAGCCTCTACCGGCCGCCCCACCAAATATCGTTCTATATCGTCGATCAATTGCAGGGCGGAAGCGTAACGACGCTCGGGCTCCTTGCGCAAAGCCATCAAAACAATGTTGTCGAGATCTCCATTGAGCTCGCGTCGCAAACGCGCCAGGGTGGTTCGGCGCTGGTCGCAAATCTGCTCGGTGGTCGCCGACTGGTCAGCTGCAGATTGGAGTGCCCGGGCGCCGACAACCGTGCTGGGCCGTGTCGGCGGCTCGTCGGTGATGGCCATCGCCATGCTGTCGGACAGCGGATCAACGCTGTACGGCGAACGACCTGTGATCAGCAGATAAAGCAACAACCCAAGCTGGTAGATATCGGATGCCGTGGTTACCGGCGCCCCCCGTACCTGCTCTGGGCTAGCGTAGGCCGGAGTCATCATGCGGACTTTGGTTCGCGTCAGGTCGACTCGGGTCTCTGGATCGAGAAACTTGGCAATACCAAAATCGAGCAGTTTCACCTCACCGTCGTCCGAAACCAGGATGTTGGACGGCTTGATGTCGCGATGGACCACCAGATTGCGGTGGGCATAAGCCACTGCCCGAGCTACGTCCAGGAACACCCGCAGCCGCTCGCGAATTGCCAGGCGCTGGTCATCACAATACCGATCGATCGGCCGGCCGTCGACGTGCTCCATGACAAAATACGGTCGCCCCTCCGCGGTAGAGCCACCGTCGAGCAAACGTGCGATGTTGGGATGCTGAGTGAGCGCCATGATTTGGCGCTCCTGTCGAAACCGGGTCACCACCTCATCGGTATCGGTGCCACGTTTGATCAGCTTGAGGGCCACTTGCTGATCAAATTGACGATCAGCCCGTTCCGCCAGATAAACCACCGCCATACCGCCGCGACCAATCTCGCGCAACAAGCGATACCGATCGATACGCTTGCCATCGAGACCGGGGGCTTGGTCGAGACTGGCCGCGAAGTTGTTCCACAAGGGCCCCGTCAAACCGCCGCCGGTGACCAACTCATCGTCTTCGTCGACGTTGTCTAGCAGGCGCTCGACCAACGCCCTCAGTTCGGGTTCGTCACCACATTCCTCCGCAACCCAGGCTCGCTGCTCGGATGCGGCTAGATCGAGGGCCGTGGCAAATATACGGTCGGCACGGATCGCGAGCTCATCGGTACGGGCCACGGTCTCTATCTCCTCAGAATCTGTGGATTGTCTATCTCCCTCCTGATCTCTCGAAAAACACTACGCAATGCGGAACACGAAACCGCCAGACTTGCCCGAGAATACCTCGCCCCGCCCAGTCGACGATCGACCCAACAAGCTCGACTGCTCGAGAGCGAAAGTCTTCCTATAACCCGGACGGTGGCTCAGAGACCGTTTCTGAACAATCGTTGCCGCGGCGACTCGCAACCGCCAGCTCGGCCACCCGACGACCCAAACCTCGACCCTTGGCCACAAACCGCTCGGCGATCAAGTCACCTTCAACCAGCTCCTGGGGAAACGGTGCTTCCTCGGTAATGGCGGCCGCACCGAAAGCACTGGTCCAATGTGGACCCCCGGCCACCACCATACCGAACACCAACATCGATCGCAGAATGCTCATCTGGACGGTTTCTTCCCCCGCCGAGATCGCACCGCCAGTGACGAATGCGGCACCAATCTTGTTGCGCAGCGGCGCCCCACGAAACGGCCAGCTATTGATGTAACGCTGGACTTCGGGAGCCACGTTGGCGTTGTGGACGGGGCTGCCGACCAGCACCGCGTCCGCCGCCAGCAGCCAAGCGGGGTCCGCGTTCTCGATCGACGTCAGCCTGACCGAAACGCCGGCGACCGCCCGGGCACCTGCCGCAACCGACTGCGCCATCGCTTCCGTGTGGCCTTTGACAGAATAGTAGACGACCAGGACGTTGACGTCTGTGGCCGGCACGTCTGCGGTAGACACCTCTGCCGCCGGTACGTCTCCAGCAAACACGTCTCCAGCGGGTACAGTGCGTATTCCGGCGATTCCGACCACCCATTCCGACGCAAAGCGACCAGTAGGCTGAGCGAGTCGATGCGGGGGCCCT